>NZ_JBCMNM010000086.1:0-51444 GCF_050459865.1 Rummeliibacillus pycnus | reverse complement strand
TTGCCCCGAGGAGGCTCGCCGCTCGCCCGCGGAAAGCGAAGCCAATTCCACTTTAATATAGATAGCTATATACAAAATATTAATATAAATATTCATCTATTTTGCCTTTTTCAGTGCCATCTTGTAAAAGTAAGGTTATTTTTCTATATGAAATAAAGTTGCATACAGGAAACACTCTGCATACAATGAACAAAACGTCTAAATAAGAGAGGTATGCGGATGGATGGAAGTGTTTTATATGCACTGGGGTTAACTTTATTTGCTGGATTAGCAACAGGTGTTGGAAGCCTTATCGCATTCTTTACTTCGAGGACAAACACAAAGTTTTTATCATTTGCACTAGGGTTTTCAGCAGGTGTCATGATTTATGTGTCACTTGTGGAGATTTTCGTAAAGGCTAAGCTTGCACTTGTAAATGAATTAGGGACGAGGCAAGGTTACTTATTAACAGTAATAGGATTCTTCGGTGGGATGCTGCTAATTGCATTGATTGATAAACTTATTCCGAAGCAAGGAAATCCTCATGAAGTGAAGATGGTAGAAGATTTGCAAAAGGGTCCATCAAATGACGATTATGCAAAACTGATGAAAATGGGAATCTTCACAGCATTAGCAATTGGTATTCACAATTTTCCAGAGGGGATTGCAACATTTGTTTCAGCTTTAAATGATCCAAATCTTGGTTTAGCTATTGCTATTGCTGTAGCTATTCATAATATTCCAGAAGGGATTGCTGTATCTGTACCGATTTTCTTTGCAACAGGTAACCGCAAGAAAGCATTTAAACTATCATTCTTATCTGGTTTGGCAGAACCAGTTGGAGCTTTTGTAGCATATCTACTTTTAATGCCATTTTTGAATGATGTAATGTTTGGGATGATTTTCGCTGGAGTTGCTGGGATTATGGTCTTTATTTCATTGGATGAATTATTACCAGCTGCACGAAAATATGATGAAGCACATTCATCTATTTATGGTGTTGTTTTAGGCATGATTGTGATGGCCATAAGTTTAGTATTATTGACATAAAGAAAAAATGAAAATAAGAAAGGGAACTACATCAGTTATTTATTTCACCAATGTAGTTCCCTTTTTGTTTAACATATAATTATTTGTTTGATGCCACTGTAAAGCGTTCGTTTACGTGTTTTGGGTTTTCGATTTCATCTAGTACTGCGATTGCGAAGTCAGCATATGATACGTAGCTTTCACCTTGTTCATTTACTAATAAGTGATCTTTTCCTTCGATATACTTACCTGTGCGTGGGCCTTCAGGATCGAAGAATGCTGATGGGCTTAAGAATGTCCAAGTAATAGTAGAAGCTTGTAAATCTGCTAAGTTTTGAGCTTGGTTAGATGCAGTTGCTTTAAACATATCAGGGAAATCAGGTGTTTCGATCACACGTACCGTTTTTTCAGGATCTACAAATAGGCTACCTGCGCCACCAACCACAAATAATTTAGTGTTTTTGGCATCTTTGAAGATTTCAATTAAATGACGGCCTGCTTCTACGTGAAGAGTTTCTTGACCGATTGGTGCTCCAAAAGCATTTACCACAACATCGAATCCATTAATATCTGCTGTTGTTAAGTCAAATACATCTTTTTCTAATGTTACTACTGATTGATCTTGTATTTTTGAAGCGTTACGAACGATTGCTGTCACTTCATGACCACGTGATACTGCTTCTGATATAATTCTGCTACCTGTTTTACCTGTTGCGCCGATAATTCCAATTTTCATTATAAATTCCTCCTAAAATGGGTGTTTGTCAAATGTAACAAATCTAGTTACAGGTTGGGCGAGAAAATAGACCGTCCCTTATGGAAAGAGATGATCTAAAACGTCTTGTAATGTCTCTTCTTCTAATTTACTTTCCATTGCTTGCTGTACGGAACAGAATACATCATCTAATGTTGATTGTATTTGTTTACCAACTGCACAATTAGGATTTGGTTTGTCATGAATGGCAAATAAATCTTCGGGTGCTTGTACAGCACGATAGATATCTAATAATGTAATGTCCTTTGGAGATACCATAAGATCATAACCTGATATTCCCGCATGTGAAGCGATTAAACCCGCTTTTTTCAACTGACTACAAATACGTCGAATCACAACTGGATTTGTATTGACACTACTAGCGATAAAATCTGATGTTAATGTATGTGTATCTTTTGTCGAAGCAATCAATGAAAGTATGTGAATAGCGACAGAGAACCGACTGTTTACCATGGGCTCACCACCTGTTTGTAACTATCATAGTTACAACTGGACGGAATGTCAAATAAAATGTTCGTGAGTTTCCATCTAGACAGAAAAAAACGAGCACCATTTTATGATGGCACTCGGTAAATAAATTATTCAACAAGTTCTGAGATTGTTACTTGTACACCCTTTGTATCGACGTGTACAGCTTTAATATCATAGCTTGGGAATAATGGCTTCATTCTCGCAACAAAGCTTTCTACACGGTCTTTAGAAATAAGTGAGATGAGAGTAGGGCCAGCACCACTAATAGCAGTACCATAAGCTCCCGCGTCTTTAGCTATTTGTCGGATTTCATGATAGTTTGGAATTAAATTTGCGCGGAAAGGCTCGTGGAACAAATCATGTTCCATAAATTCACCTGCACGTTTGTAATCTTTTAATATTAACGCAGCAGTTAGCATATTAGCGTTTGCACTTGCATGAACTGCATAAGCTTTATCATAATTTGCAGGTAACACTTTACGAGCTTCTTCCGTTTTCAATTTTACATTTGGAATAAAAACAGCAAATGCTGCGTCAATATCTTGTACGTTAATTAATTCAAGTTGTCCATTTGGTAATGTTGCGCCAATTGTTAGACCACCACATACAGAAGCAGATGCATTATCTGGGTGTCCTTCCATTTTAGAAGCTAAACGACAACGTTCATCAATCGTTAGGTTTAAGTCGCATATTTGATTTGTAATTTCAATACCAGCTACAATTGCAGAAGCACTACTACCAAGTCCACGAGCTAAAGGCAATTCACTCCACATATCAACTTTACAAGGAGGTAAACTAACGTTATAGCGTTCTGCAGTTTCATTTGCTACTTTATAAATTAAATGATCTTCTACTGTGAATTTTTCTGGAAGGTGAACTGAATGATGAACAAATTCCCATCGGTCATGGATTGTAACATCTAAATTAAGATATAGACCTAAAGCTAATCCTATTGAATCGAATCCTGGTCCGAGGTTAGCTGTACTACCAGGGACAGAAATTGACCATTTTCTACTCATACTAATCCCTCAATATATTTGCGAATTTCTTCTTCGTCATTTGGTAATGAAACCATGTCAACAACGGAAGCTTTCACAGCTGTATCTGGATCTTTTAATCCATTACCTGTTAATACGGCAACTACACGACTACCTTTTGGAATAGAACCATTTGCAACTGATTGGAAGACTCCTGCAACTGAAGCAGCAGATCCTGGTTCAGCAAAAACGCCTTCTTTAGAAGCAATTTGGCGATATGCATTTAAAATCTCTTCATCTGTAACTGATCCAATTTTACCTTCAGATTCATCACGCGCAGCTTCCGCTAACTTCCAACTTGCTGGATTACCGATACGAATAGCAGTTGCAATTGTTTCAGGATGTGCTATTGGTTCACCTTTTACGATTGCAGCAGCACCTTCAGCTTCGAAGCCAAACATCTTTGGTAATTTTGTTCCTTTTTTCTCATGGTATTCTTTGAAACCTTTCCAGTAAGCACTAATGTTACCGGCATTACCAACGGGAATAGCTAGAATATCAGGTGCATCACCTAACTGATCGCAAACTTCAAATGCAGCCGTTTTTTGTCCTTCTAATCGATATGGGTTTACAGAGTTAACCAATGTAACGGCCGTTGTTTCACTAATATCTCGCACAACTTGTAATGCTTCGTCAAAGTTACCGTCGATTTCAATGATTTTCGCACCGTACATGTAAGCTTGAGCAAGTTTACCAGCTGCAACTTTTCCTTTTGGAATTACAATAATTGCTTGGATACCTGCGCGAGCAGCATATGCAGCAGCAGCGGCAGAAGTGTTACCAGTTGAAGCGCAAATGACACATTTACTACCTTCCTCGATTGCCTTTGCTACAGCCATTACCATTCCACGGTCTTTAAAGGAGCCAGTTGGATTTAATCCTTCAAATTTCACATGCAAATCAATTCCTAGCTCTTTTGATAATGTATCTAAATGAATAAGAGGTGTATTACCTTCATGTAATGTTAAAGCAGGTGTTTTGTCTGTTACAGGTAAAAATTCTTTATAGTGATCTAAAAGGCCCTTCCACATATGTAACATTCTCCTTTTTATAAATCTTTTTATGTTCATTCTAAAAATACAATTGTTTTTCTATAAGAGACATTTTAACGCATTTTAGGTCTTGTTTTCAATAGCTTCTATATAAATTTTCGAAACTATTTGAATTTATTTTACATCTTGTCACAAAATATATTTCTGTGTATAGTTATATTTACAAGTTAGTTTACAAGTGTAAAGACACATGGAGGCGTGTATAGTTATGAGACAAGTAGTAAATGTACAGTCGGTTTCACGCAATAAATTACTAGGTGTAGCAGGTATCGGTTGGCTATTTGATGCACTTGATGTTGGGATTCTATCATTTATTATTGCAGCACTTGCAAAAGATTGGAATTTAACAACTGAACAGATGGGGTGGATCGGGAGTGTAAACTCAATTGGTATGGCAGTAGGTGCCTTAGTATTTGGTATTTTTGCTGACCGGATTGGTCGAAAGTCTGTATTTATTTGGACATTAGTTATTTTTTCAGTAGCAAGTGGATTGTCCGCTTTTTCATCTACTTTAACTATTTTTATGGTATTACGCTTTTTCGTCGGAATGGGTCTTGGTGGGGAATTACCAGTTGCCTCGACATTAGTTTCTGAAAATGTAGAAGCCCATGAAAGAGGAAGAGTTGTCGTATTATTAGAAAGCTTCTGGGCTGTAGGATGGTTATTAGCAGCACTTATTTCGTACTTTGTAATTCCACAATATGGTTGGCGCGTAGCACTTATCTTAACAGCAATTCCAGCGATTTATGCAGTATACTTACGGTTACATTTACCTGACTCACAACAATTTACAGCGAATAAGAATCCATCAAGAAGTGTATTACAGAATCTAAAAGATGTTTGGTCAAAACCTTATGTGAAACCAACGCTTATGTTATGGATTGTTTGGTTCACAGTTGTATTTTCTTATTATGGAATGTTTTTATGGTTACCAAGCGTCATGGTTTTGAAAGGTTTTAGTCTAATTAAAAGTTTCGAATATGTTCTAGTCATGACGTTAGCACAGTTACCAGGGTATTTCACTGCTGCATGGCTGATTGAAAAGGTAGGGAGAAAATTCGTATTAGCTACCTATTTATTTGGTACAGCTATTAGTGCTCTTATATTCGGTTTAACAGATGTAACATGGATTCTAATAGTTTCCGGAATGTTATTATCATTCTTTAACTTAGGAGCATGGGGCGCACTCTATGCCTATACTCCTGAACAATATCCAACTGTTATAAGA
Source organism: Rummeliibacillus pycnus (assembly GCF_050459865.1). Taxonomy (GTDB): domain Bacteria; phylum Bacillota; class Bacilli; order Bacillales_A; family Planococcaceae; genus Rummeliibacillus; species Rummeliibacillus pycnus_B. The sequence goes on along the minus strand of NZ_JBCMNM010000086.1, from coordinate 45,873 downwards.
GGCACTGGGGTAGGGATGGCAGCTTCGGTTGGCCGATTAGGCGGAATTTTTGGGCCATTACTTGTTGGATCATTAATGGCAAAAGAAGTTTCTATTGGGTGGATTTTCTCTATTTTTTGTGTAGCAATTATAATTGGAATCGTAGCAATACTATCCTTAGGAAAAGAAACAAAACAAGAAATCTTACAATGATGTTCGGATCGATGTTATTAATCTTAGGACAGAAAATCAAATAATAACTAAATATAGAATTCAAAAGACCGGCAAATACAAAATGCCAGTCTCCAGATTATCGGCGAAAGGTATCGAGATGACGTTCTCTCGATACCTTTTGTTATTTTTAATATATAAACAGACATATTCAGTTAGAATCGGTTCAATCCACGAAACTCAGCTCTCAATCCACAGAAAATCATGTTTTATCCACGAAATAAGAATTCCTATCCACAAAAATATGGAATGTATCCACGAAACAGACAATTTAAGTCATCAATCTGGCTTTAAAATTCGAAATTCTACGAGTTTGTACAGTCTCTTTTTGTCTAATACACAGGGTAATTCTTGTACTAGATATTTGTACTTTGTGAATTCAATAACTTAAAATGTGATGTTTTTTATAACTTTTATGAATAGACAAGATTAGAACACTAGCAAATCGGGAAATACTTAGGCTTAAGAGTAAGTGTTTTCAAAGTAACTCGAGTAGAAATGATTATTTCTACTATTTAAGAGGGAGGGTTCTTAAAATGAGCAACAAAGACAATAAAGATATTTCAAGACGTGACTTCCTGAAAACAACCGGTATTGCTACAGGAACATTAATCGGTGGAGGTTTAATCGGTGGATTGATTGGCTATAACACGAACAAAACAGCTGTGCCAACCAAACCTTCAAACATCGGCCCACACAATACCACGAACAAAACAGCTGAAACGAGCGAAGGTAAAATGTTCTTTACTACAGATAAAGATTTTAACATTGTAGCTACTGCAACTGAACGTATCTTCCCTAAAGACGATTTGGGACCAGGTGCTATCGATTTAGGTGTGCCTTATTTTATCGACCGTCAATTAGCAGGACAATATGGTAGTAACTCAAAAGAATATATGCAAGGACCTTTCAGTGTAGGTTTACCTACACAAGGTTATCAAACTCGTTTAACCCGTGCAGATATCTTCAGACAAGGTATTGAAAAATTGGATACTGAGGCTCAAAAACGTTACAACAAAAGCTTCACAGATATTTCAGATAAAGAACGCGATGTGATTTTAACCGCTTTCCAAAAAGATGAAGTTAAAATGCAAGGTGTTACTGCAAGCTTCTTCTTTAACTTACTTCGTTCAGCAACGTTAGAAGGTGCATATTCTGATCCACTGTATGGTGGTAATAGAAACATGGAAGGCTGGAAAATGAAAGGTTTTCCTGGTCACCAAATGTCTTATATTAACGTGATTGAAAAGCCAGGATTCCAAAAAATTGAACCTAGATCACTAGGGATGCATTAATTTAGGAGGTTGTAACAATGGCTAAAACTATGCCAAAAGTTGATGTTGTAACTGTCGGTGTTGGTTGGACAGGCGGTATTGTTGCTGCTGAATGTACAAAAGCTGGCATGAAAGTTGTAGGACTTGAAAGAGGTAAATCACGTGGGACTGTAAATTTTGCCAACGTGCATGATGAATACCGTTATGCAATTCGTTATGATTTAATGCAAGATTTATCAAAAGAAACGGTTACTTTCCGTAACAATCGTAAACAACAAGCATTACCTATGCGCCAATTAGGTTCATTCTTACTGGGCGAAGGTCTTGGTGGTGCTGGCACTCACTGGAATGGACAAACATTCCGTTTCATGCCATATGACTTTGAGGTCAAGACCATGACGGATAAAAAATATGGCAAGAATTTCTTAGGAGCAGGTTACCAATACCAAGACTGGGGGCTGAACTATGATCAGATGGAGCCATACTTCGATAAATTCGAAAAAACTGCAGGAATTAGTGGTGAAGAGAACCCTCTAGGACCAAAACGTTCAGATAAATATCCAAACGGACCTATGAAAAAAACACCATTGCTTCAAAAGTTCGAAAAAGCATCAAAAAAATTAGGCTACCATCCATACATGATACCTTCAGCAAACTTGTCTGCACCATACAAAAACCCATACGGTGAAACAATTAATGCTTGCCAATACTGTGGCTTCTGTGAACGTTTCGGTTGTGAATATGGTGCAAAATCTTCTCCAGAAGTAGCAGTTATTCCAGCTGCTTTGAAAACCGGAAAATTTGAAGTGCGTTTTGACTCGAATGTTGTTGAGGTTCTAACGAAAGGTGGTAAAGCAACAGGTGTTAGATATATAGATACAGTTACAGGCGAAGAATTTATCCAACCTGCAGATGTTGTTGTACTAACTTCATACATGATGAACAATGCAAAGTTATTAATGCTATCCAAAATTGGTACAATGTATGATCCTGCCACCGGTAGAGGTACACTTGGACGTAACTATTGCTATCAAATTATGCCGGGAGCAACAGGATTCTTTGATGAACAATTCAATGTATTTATGGGAGCAGGATCACTAGGTGAATGTTTAGATGACTTTAATGGTGATAACTTCGATCACTCTAAACTAGGATTTATCCACGGTGCTAATATTGCGTTAACGCAATTAGGTCTCCGTCCTATTGGGAATAACCCAACACATATCGATACACCAACATGGGGAGCGGCATTCAAAAAAGATTCTATTACGAACTATACACGTTCATTAAGTGTTGCAGGTCAAGGTGCTTCGATTCCTTACAAAGAAAACTTCTTGACTTTAGACAATAGATACAAGGATGTCTACGGTGTTCCATTATTACAAGTAAACTATGATTTCACTGATCAAGATAAAAAACTACACAAATTCATTTCTGCAAAATGTGGAGATATCCTAAAAGAAATGGGTTCTAAAAAAGTTGAAGTTCGTGGAGAACTTACAAACTACAACATTGTACCTTACCAATCTACTCACAATACGGGTGGTACTGTCATGAGTAAAACACCAGATGAAGGCGTTGTTAATAACTATCTACAACATTGGGATTGCGAAAATCTATTTGCAGTTGGTGCTGGTGCATTTGCTCATAACTCTGGTTTTAACCCAACTGATACAGTAGGTGCTTTAGCATTTCGTTGTGCTGAAGGTATTATTAAATACTCTAAAAAAGGTGGTTCATTAGTTTAATAACAGTATAGTTATTAAACCAATGAACCGAAAAAGGAGGATTGAGCCATGGGGTTTAATGCAATTGGCGTTCCAGGGTTAATCGTTATCTTAATAATTGTATTAATCGTTTTTGGTCCAAGGAAATTGCCTGAAATTGGAGCTGCAGTAGGTAAAACTTTTTCAGAATTTAAAAAGTCAACTCGGGGTTTGATAGAAGATGATGATGATACGAAAAAGGAAAAATCAACTTCTGATAAAAAGGAAATTTAACTAGAGGGTGTTCGTATGGATCCGTATGAAGAAAATGCAAAAAAAGTACTCAGCCCTTTGGATAAAATTAGTGATGATAATATAGAAGAAATAGAGAAAGAACAAACAGTGGATGAGACTTCTCATGAAACAGAAGTCTCTGAGGCTGAATCTACTTTTCTTGCAAATATTGAACAAGAGGAAGAAGTAATCGATGATCATCCTTTAGCTAATGTAAGTAAGGCATTTGTTGAACATTTAGCTGACCTAAGAAAACAATTAATTAAAGGTATAGCTATTTTTATTGTATTTTTCATCATTGTACTGTCTACTGTGAATAAATGGCTTCCATATGTAACAAGAGGACATAAATTGGTCATTTTAGGCCCACTTGAAGTGATTAAATTCTATATGTCAATCTCTACTACATTAGCACTGGGTCTATCCTTACCCTTCTTAATGCATTTTGTATGGACTTTTATTAAACCAGGATTGAAGGAAAATGAAAAAGGATTTCTAGGATTATATTCTCCAGTAATGCTTGTTTTATTTATAATGGGTATAGCATTTGGTTATTTTGTTCTACACCCGCTAAGTTACGATTTTCTTGTTGGAATAGGTGAATCAAACTTTAACGTAATGATTTCAGCTAGTCAGTATATGAGTTTTCTTATTTTGACTACTGTACCTGTAGGTTTGATGTTTGAATTACCGATTATAGCGATGTTTTTATCGACAATAGGAATTCTGACTTCGGAGACGATCAAAAAGACCAGAAGATGGGCGTATGTTATTATGGGTGTTCTTTCTGCATTAATTACACCTTCTCCAGACTTTTTCAGCCAAATCATTCTACTTATTCCAATGATATTATTATATGAAATCAGTATTTTATTAGTAAAAAAAATCGAACATAAACAAGTTGCGAAAATGGAAGAGGGGAGTTCTAACTCATAGTTTTAGTCATTTCACTTCTATCCGGCTTGTCCAATGATGAACCTTCGATAAATGGTTTGAGTTTAGGCTCATTCATTTGAAATTAGCAGTTGGATGAGCCTTTTACATTGGTTAAATTTTAGAGACCACATATAAAGAATTTGCATAATTGCAATTCTCGAATATGTGGTCTTTTTATAGTTGCAATAAATTATAAAACGAGAAATTTTGGTACGATGATTGTTTATTTTGTATACTTACCTCATTGGTGAAATAATTATATAAATGAATCAATTTCGTAACTCCATTTTCACTGTGATGTGGAATTAGCTTCGCTTTCCGCGGGCGAACTGACAAGCCTCCTCGCTTGTGCTCCTGCATCGCTTCGCTAGCTTCGTCGCAGAGAAAATCTCGCTGTGGGGTCTCGTCTGGCTCGCATTCCCGCAGGAGTCTTCGCTAATTCCACATCAACAGAGATAGCAATACCAGATTTTTATTATAAATTTTCATCTTTTTTACTAGGAATTTGAATGAATTTCAAGGAGTCGCCGTCTTTCGCTCCACACTGAATAAAACTGGATATCAATAAATGTTATATTTTTTATGGATTTTGTATTATGAAATTGATTTAAACAGGGGGAATATCATGTCTGAAAAGTATATTATGGCTTTAGATCAAGGTACGACTAGTTCTCGTGCAATTTTATTTGATGAGTTAGGTAACATCTTCCATACTGCACAAAAAGAATTTCCACAATATTTCCCACAAGCAGGTTGGGTAGAACATAATCCGGAAGAAATTTGGAGTTCTATTCTATCGGTTATTGCTAGTGTACTGTCTGAAAAGAATGTAAGCGCTGACCAAGTTAAAGGTATTGGTATTACAAATCAAAGAGAAACAACCGTTGTATGGGATAAAAATACTGGAGTACCCGTATACAATGCAATTGTATGGCAATCACGCCAAACTGCAGAAATATGTGAAGAATTAAAAGGGAAAGGATATAGCGATTTATTTCGTAAAAAAACGGGTCTTTTAATCGACGCATACTTCTCGGGTACAAAAGTAAAATGGATATTAGATCATGTTGAAGGAGCCCGTGCTAAGGCTGAAAACGGCGATCTATTATTTGGTACTATTGATACTTGGCTAATTTGGAAGTTAACAGGTGGTAAAGTACATGTTACGGATTATTCCAATGCGTCACGAACATTAATGTATAATATCCATGAATTAAAGTGGGATGAGGAATTATTAAATATTCTAGGAGTACCTTCTTCTATGCTACCAGAAGTTCGTCCTTCATCTGAAATCTATGGAACAACAAGTACCACTCATTTCTTCGGACAAGAGGCTCCAATCGCTGGTGTAGCAGGGGATCAACAAGCAGCACTATTTGGCCAAGCATGCTTTGAAAAAGGGATGGTTAAGAACACTTATGGGACTGGTTGCTTCATGTTGATGAACACTGGCGAGCAAGCGGTTATATCTGAAAATGGTTTATTAACTACTATTGCTTGGGGTATTGATGGTAAAGTAAATTACGCATTAGAAGGTAGTATTTTCGTAGCAGGTTCAGCTATTCAATGGTTACGAGACGGTTTACGCATGTTCCGAACGGCTGCAGAAAGTGAACGTTATGCAGAAAAGGTCGATTCTACTGAAGGAGTGTATGTAGTCCCTGCATTTGTTGGTTTAGGCACTCCATACTGGGATAGTGATGTTAGAGGAGCAGTATTTGGCTTAACTCGTGGAACTCAAAAAGAACATTTTATCCGTGCAACCGTAGAATCTCTTGCATATCAAACAAAAGATGTATTAGATGCAATGGAAGTAGACTCGGGTCTCTCTTTAAAAACTTTGCGTGTAGATGGTGGAGTTGTTGCGAATAACTTCTTAATGCAGTTCCAATCTGATTTATTGAATGTTCCTGTAGAGCGTCCATCTATTAGCGAAACAACAGCTCTAGGGGCTGCATATCTCGCAGGAATTGCAGTTGGATTCTGGGAAAACACAGAAACTATTAAAAAACACTGGAATTTAAACAAACAATTTAATCCAAAAATGAATGAACAAAGACGCCAAGAATTATACACTGGTTGGCAAAAAGCCATTCGTGCTGCACAAGCGTTTAAATAGTAAAATTTTGAGAACTTAGTTGAATAGAAAAGCTTGCTACTACTATAAAGTGGCAAGCTTTTTTTGATATTATTTATGGAAATATTTTGCTAGTATGTTTTATACGGATATATTGAACCTAACGTTAAATAAAGTTTATCAAGAGATAGGCTAACACCAAAAGGCTTTAGTTTTATATATCGGGTTTAGAAGTGCTGATATGTATAGAAGTTGCCCAAATGAACTTTACTTTGTAACTTCTTTGCTAGTATGTCTTTTTTTCGGGTAGCGGATATTTGATTGCATTTTTTACTAATTTATCTTTGACTGCTTTTTCTAAATCCACGTGCATACAATCAGCCATCTGAATAAGATATATTAAGACATCTGCCATTTCATCGACAATCGCTTGTTTATCTTTCGCAATGGATTCTTCAGCGTTTGTCCATTGAAAACATTCCAGCAGTTCATTTGCTTCAAGTGAGATGGAAATGGCTAAATTTTTTACATCATGGTTGTCGGCCCAGCCACGATCATTACGGAACTTTAAAACTTCTTTCGTTATTTCTTGCATATTGTAACCCACTTTCGATAAAGAATATAATAAGTTCATTATATAGAAATTTGTCGAAATAGAAAGTTGCTACTAAATGTTTAAAAGGACGGGATTATAGATGAAAACACAATTGAAGGATATAGAGCCGAGGCTAAAAGAGATATTCGACTATTTACATGCTAATCCGGAGATTGCTTGGCAAGAATATAATACGACAACTTATATCACCAATCTTTTAAAGCAAGAAGGCTATGAGGTGCGTACCTTTTCAAATAGCACAGGATTATATGTGGAAATTGGTCACGGTAAGCCAGTTATTGGTTTACGTACAGATATGGATGCATTATTGCAAGAAGTGGATGGGGAAATGCGGGCGCACCATTCTTGTGGACATGATGGGCACATGACGATGATTATAGGTGTGCTCTTATTGATTAAAAAACTTAAAACACAATTTAAAGGTACTTTACGAGTATTATTCCAACCTGCTGAAGAAAAAGGTGAGGGTGCCCTATCTTTTGTAGAAAAAGGTCTTATAGATGATATCGACTATTTGTTTGGTGTTCATTTAAGACCGATTCAAGAGTTAGAAGATGGAACTTTTTCACCAGCGATACACCATGGTGCATCGATGATGATTGCTGCAGAAATTTATGGAGTAGAGGCTCATGCTGCTAGACCACATTTAGGGAAAAATGCGATTGAAATTGGAAGCAGCTTAGTTGAAGCGTTAAAATCAATTCATATTGATACGATGATTCCTTATTCTGTAAAGGTTACAAGATTTCATTCTGGTGGAGAATCAGGGAATATTATTCCGGGGAAAGCTTTTATTAATTTAGATGTAAGAGCACAAACGAACGAAGGTATGAAAGAACTTGTTGATGATATTCATCGGATAGTAGCAGCAATTAGTAAATTGTATGATGCAAGTATTGTATTGAAGGTTTTGACGGATATTGTAGCAGCAAAAGTGAATGAGGAAGCACAGGAAATTTTAGAACATGCAATTATTCAATCTGTTGGGCATGAAAAAATAAGACCACCTCTTTTCTCACCAGGTGGAGAGGACTTCCACTTTTATACTTTAGAACGCCCCAATGTTAAAGCCACGATGTTAGGTGTTGGTTGTAACTTAAAACCTGGGTTGCATCATCCTAAAATGACATTTAATAGACAACAATTAATTACAGGAGTAGAGATTTTAACACGAACTGTTTTATGTGCATTTGAATATGCCAAATTGAAGGAACCCAAATAACACAATGAAGATTAGGAGAGTGGTGACGTTGAAGATTGATCATGTGACCATTCGACAACTAAAAATGCGTATGAAATCGCCATTTGTAACAAGCTTTGGTTCGGTGCAGGATAAACAATTTTTAATTGTAGAAGTAAAAGATGAAAACGGATTAACAGGCTATGGAGAAGGAGTAGCTTTTGAAGTACCTTGGTATACAGAAGAAACGATGAAAACAAGCTGGCATATTTTAGAAGATTTTCTCGTGCCAATGGTACTGCATAAGGAAATAGGACATCCGTCTGAAATAAGCCAACTGTTCCGTTCGATTCGTCGAAATAATATGGCTAAGGCTGCAATTGAGACGGCAATATGGGATTTATATGCAAAACAAAATAATCTATCTTTAGCTAAAGCTTTAGGAGGAAGTCGAAATGCCATAGAAGTAGGAATCAGTATTGGTATTCAACCGACAATTTCAGACCTTTACGAGAAAATTGATTTTGCATTAAAAGAAGGCTATAAACGTATTAAGGTAAAAATAAAACCAGGATTAGATATTTCACTTATTCGTGCGATACGTAATCGATATCCTGATATTCCCTTAATGGCTGATGCTAATTCATCTTATACATTAGAGGATTATCCATTATTAAAAGAATTAGACCAATATAATTTATTGATGATAGAACAACCACTTGCAGCAGATGATATTCTAGAACATGCAAAATTACAACAGCAGATTCAAACACCCATTTGTTTGGATGAGAGTATTTGTTCATATGATGATGCTAAAACAGCTATCGAATTAGGGAGTTGCGGGGTCATTAATATAAAATATGCTCGTGTTGGGGGTTTAACCGAAGCCAAGAGAATACATGATTTGTGCAAGGAAAACAATATAAAAGTTTGGTGTGGAGGAATGCTTGAAGCTGGTGTAGGCCGAGCACATGCAATAGCATTAACAACCTTATCGAATTTTGCATTACCAGGTGATACAGCTGGCTCTAAACACTATTGGGATGAAGATATTATAGAACCCGAAGTCGAAGTAAATGATGGCTATATTCAAATTCCAAATGAACCTGGAATAGGGTATCGAATCAATTATCCTGTATTAGAACGTTATACAGTTAAGCAAAACGAATATAAGTGAATCAATTTCATAATTCAAAGATTTGATAAAAAACACGAACATTAAATGGTCCATTGTTATATGCAATATCTATTAGAGCATTGTCTATGAAGCGGAAGATGGCGACTCCTGCGGGAAAGTGAGGCAGGTGAGGCCCCGCAGTGAAGCACGGTACGGGCTTCCGAGGAGGCTCAACGCTCGCCCGCGGAAAGCGCCATCTGGAGTGGCATACTATCCGAATTATTGAGTCTTTTATTCGAAAAGCATTTATGAAATTGACTCAAGTGAATATAAAAAAGCTGATTATTCATCATGTATCAATGAATAATCAGCTTTTCTATATCTATTAAGTTAGATAAATATTTTACTCATATAAAGTTGGTCTACATAATCTGAATCGATTTTGATCGATTTATTTCTTTGTCCATCTACTGTAAAACCAAACTTTTCGTATAGAGAAATAGCATTTTTGTTTGTTTTGATAACCGATAATTCTAAACGGGTAATGTTTTTTGCGTGTGCCCATTTTTCTGCTTCATTCATTAGTGCTGTGCCAATACCTTGGTTAGCAAATTTCTTAAGTACTCCATTCATGATGGAAGCGCAATGTTTTGTTCGTGGTATTGTATTTCCTACAATCGAAATGGCACCACCAATTTCACCATTAATAATTGCAACCAAAATGATACCAGAATTTGTAGTCTTCCATTTAGTAATGAGTTTACGGAATCCTTGTACGGAAAGAGTACTATCGTCTTTTCCATGTAACATAAAATCTGATTCTGCAAATATTTGATGATATAAGTTAATTACTTCACGTGCATCGTCTAACTCAATTGGACGAATAATATATGTAGGGTGGTCGTTGGAATTTGTGTCAAACTTAGAGCTTATAAAATTTGTCGTTGGTTTTTCAAAAGTAACATTATAGCCCAATTGCACCTCTGATACATTATATCCATAATCAGTCCAAGCGACAAAATGCTTTAATGGTGGCTTTGTTTTCTTCCACCAGCTTTTGTTTAGGTAAGAGGCGTTAGGTAACGGTTGCCCCATAATAGTTTCAATTTCAGAGAAGGTCAAAGTAATCTTATCTTCTGTGCATGCTTCAAAATAAGCAGCTAGTGGTATGTATTTTTTTTCAATCTTTTTTTCCATTTGAACCCCTCTTTATTTTTGATAAATAATATATAAAAATATTAACATAGGATGAAAATGAATTGCACTGTTTTTTCATGAGATATTCACTTGACAGAAAAATCATTTCACGTCTAATTCTAAGTGTTACACAGTAACTATTCTTTTCAAATATCGCGATGATCAAATTTTACAGTCCAAGCAATAAAGTTTACTTTTCACCTATGCTTTACACTGTAAACTTCATATTGTTATCTAGACTTTTGATTATTGCGAGATACAAGGAACTATCATTCTTTTTCGTTACTAGATGTGATAAAATAAAATCGAAAATTGTAGATAAATTTTAGGAGGAATTATTATGAGTAAAGTCCTTGTTTTCGGACATAAAAACCCTGATACAGATACCATTACATCTGCATTAGTATATGCATATTTAAAACAACAAACTGGAGTAGAAGCTGAAGCTGTTCGCCTAGGTGAACCGAACAATGAAACAGCTTATGCTTTAGAAAAATTCGGCTTTGAGGCACCACGTCTTGTCGACAAAGTAGCTCCTGAAGCTGCTCAAGTAATCTTAGTTGACCACAACGAACGTCAACAATCTGCAGATGATATTACAGAAGTTCAAGTTACAGAAGTAATCGACCACCACCGCATCGCTAATTTTGAAACGGCTGATCCATTGTACTATCGTGCAGAACCAGTTGGTTGTACAGCAACAATTTTAAATAAAATGTTCAAAGAAAATGAAGTTGAAATCCCTGCAAATTATGCTGGTTTAATGCTTTCAGCTATTATTTCGGATACATTATTATTCAAATCTCCAACTTGCACAGAACAAGATGTAAAAGCTGCAAAAGAACTTGCTGAAAAAGCTAGTGTCAATGCAGAAGAATATGGACTTGCTATGTTAAAAGCAGGTGCTGATTTAAGTGATAAATCTTTAGAAGATTTACTTTCTATTGACGCAAAAGAATTTTCTATGGGCGATAATAAAGTAGTTATTGCACAAGTAAACGCTGTTGATGTAAATGATGTTCTTGATCGTCAAGCAGAACTTGAAACATTGCTAAATAAAGAAGTTGAAGAAAAAGGTTTAGATTTATTCTTCTTCGTTGTAACAGATATTCTAAATAATGACTCAGTAGCTGTACCAGTAGGTAAAGTAGCTGAAAAAGCCGCTCCAGCATTTGGTGCAACATTAGAAAATAACCGCGTTGTATTAAAAGGTGTTGTATCACGTAAAAAACAAATCGTACCAGCATTAACTGATGCATTAAAATAATTTTTGAAATACGAAAAGGCTGTCCAATTCAGATTGAGTTGGACAGCTTTTTTCATTTTTTTAAATTTAATGGTTTTACAGCTGGGCCTTCTAGTACAGATCCGTCTTTTGCAAACCGAGATCCATGACATGAACAATCCCATGTCTCATCTGCTTCATTCCATCTTGTTTTACAACCTAAGTGTGTGCATCTAGGCATTGAACTCCTTGTTACATATCCTCCAACCAAATCGATTACCGTTTGTCCACCAACTTTTAATGCTTGCAAAAGCGCATCGCCAATTTTTGTATGCTTTGGAGAATATAATTCTATACCAGAGTTAGGGCGACCTAATATCCCGTCGCTAACAATTTGCCCTGCAACTAGCGAATTGGATATACCCCATTTTCTAAAGCCTGTAGCAAGCCATATATTTGGATGACCTGAACTGATTTGTCCTACATATGGAAGTAAATCTGGCGTTTCGGGATCTTGTGCAGACCATTTGTACCGAATATCAGTAGCAGCGAAATTTCCGTATGCCTCTTTTTCAATGGCTTCGTAAAAAATATTCGTATTTGAAGACGAACCAGCGCGTTGTGATGAACCAACAAGTAGTGTGTAATAATCATCACCTATTTGAACCGTACGGACAGAACGGTTTGGTTGATCAATAGAGAGGTATTGCCCGGAATATGGTTCAGAACATTTAAAGGCAATTATATACGAGCGGTTCACTTGGAGCTTTACTAATTGCAAACCGATAATAGCCTCTAGTGGGTAATGGGAGCAAATGACTAAATCCTTACAGTAAACGGTTTGTTTGTTCTCTAATTCAACATAAGGTTTTGATAAATTAATATGTGCTACACGAGAGTTCTCATAAAACTTTGCTCCAGCCTTAGTGGCCATATCCATAATACTTTGTCCAAAAAGTACGGGATGAATTTGAGCTTGGTCTAGCATTGCTACAGAAGCCTTCATCTCATATGGTATTTCTCCTTTTTCCCCAAAAGTACCTGGTATATGCAATTGTTTATAGGCAGCCCATTCATCTTCTAGCTTTTTAATATTTTGTCCTTCTTGTGTATACAAAAAAGATGTTGCAGGTTGAATAATAGAAGAGTCTACAAGATCCAAAGCAGTAGAAATTGCCTTTTGATTAAGTTCGTAATAAAGTAAAGCAGATTCTCGTCCAAATTTTTCAATAATCGTTTGGTAAACAGGACCATGTTGTGCAGTCAATTTTCCAGTTGAATGCCCTGTTGCACCGTGTAGTAAAGAATTCCCTTCTAGTAAGACTACTTCTTTACCTGCTTTTGCTAAATGATAAGCAGTCATGATTCCACTAAGGCCACCACCGATAATACAAACATCAGTCTGTATAGATTCCTCAAGTGGCGGTTTAATATTCGTTCGTTTATTTTGCAACCAAATTGATGAAGTCATAGATAAATCTCCTACTTTTTTTTAATAGCATGTGTAATATAAAAGAAAACATACAAAGCAGAAAAATTGCAGAAAGATTAAAGTGACAGATACAATGGTTTCAAGAGGTGAATAATAATGAAAATTGAAGTATGGTCAGATTATGTTTGTCCGTTTTGCTATATTGGTAAAAGAGAATTAGAAAATGCATTAGAAAAAACAGGTTTTAAAGATCAAGTAGAGGTAGAATTTAAAAGTTATCAGCTTAATCCAGATGCACCAGCTACTTCTGAACAAAGTATTTATGAAGAGCTAGCAGAAAAATATGGTATATCACTTGAACAAGCGAAAGCACAAACGGAAGGTGTTAAAGCTCGTGCGCAAGAAGTAGGATTAGCGTATGATTTTGAACATATGAATCCAGCAAATACGTTTAAAGCACATCGCCTTGCAAAATATGCTGAATCTGTAGGTAAAGGTGCTGAAATGAGCGAACGATTAATGCGTGCATACTTTGTCGAAACGGAAGAAATCGGATTAACAAATATTTTAGTAGATTTAGCAGTAGAAGTTGGTTTAGATCGACAAGCTGTAGAAGATGTTCTAAATGATGATACATTTGCTACAGATGTAATTACTGATATCCAACAAGCATCACAATTAGGTGTTCGAGGAGTACCATTCTTTGTCATCAATAACAAATATGCTATTTCAGGAGCACAACCTGGTGAAGTGTTTGAAAATGCAGTTCGCCAAGTTGCTGAAGAAGATGGCTTACAACCTAGCTTGAAAATGATGGGGCAAGAAGGTACTGGAATTTGCTCAGATGGCAAGTGTGAGCTATAAAGTTTAGTGGAGAACATCATCATCCGTTAAATAAAGATAAAATTCAGTCGAAAGTATGAAAGCACATTCGTTGACTTAGAATGTGTTTTCTTTTAAAATTAAATTATCTCGAATTAGAGATTAATTAAATTAGACTAAAAATCCGAATGAAAAGTGAGAGATATATTTTGACAAACGTTTTAGTAGTAAAAGCAAATAACCGTCCAGCTGACCAAGCAATTTCAAGCAAAATGTACGAAACATTTATGGAAGAAATCAAAGGTTCTGACCTTAATGTTTCTGTATATGATGTGTACGAAGAAGATACTCCATACTTTGGACAAGACCTTCTTGAAGCATTTGGTAAATTACAAAGTGGTGAAGAATTATCAGATCTACAAAAACGCACACTTGCTGCGAAACAAAAAGCAATGGATGCTATTACAGCAGCTGATGTAGTTGTATTTGCATTCCCACTTTGGAACTTAACAATCCCAGCTAAATTACATACATTTATCGATTATGTATTTGCTGCAGGATTCGCATTCAAATATGATGAAAATGGTAACTTAGTAAGCTTAATGCCAGAGAAAAAAGCAATCTTTTTAAACGCTCGCGGTGGAATTTACTCAATTCCAGAAGCAGCACCAATGGAAATGGCTGTGAATTACATGCGTAACGTATTTGGTGGCATTTTCGGTATGCAAATCATCGATGAAGTAATTATCGAAGGTCACAATGCAATGTCTGATAAAGCACAAGAAATCATTGCAAATGGTCTAGAAGAAGTTAAAGCAGCAGCAAAACGCTTAAAAGAACTTACTGTTACAGCTTAATAATTAAGAAATAATTTAAATCCCGTCGCAAATTAGTGCGTCGGGATTTTTTGTCCATGTTAACTATCAGTTATCACAGTTTAATGTAAGAAGCAGATTTTATAACGTAAATTGTTGTAAGAGCGAATACAATTTAAAAAAGAGCGAATAACCCGGTCTAGAGAGCGAATACAATTAGAAAAAGAGCGAATAAATCGGCCCAGAGAGCGAATAACCTAAGCCAGAGAGCGAATTAAATCCTGTCGCAAATTAGTGTGTCGGGATTTTTTGTCCACGTTAACTATCAGTTAACACAATTTAACGGAAGAAGCGGATTTTATAACGTAAATTGTTGTAAGGGCGAATACAATTTAAAAAAGAGCGAATAAATCGGCCCAAAGAGCGAATAAATCGTTCCAAAGAGCGAATAACTCGGCCCAGAGAGCGAATAACCCAACCCAAAGAGCCAATAAAAAGCTAGATTGCAATTTAATGCAAAGAAGAAAAAAGCCCACTCCCAATAGGGAGTGGGCTAATCAGTTAGAATTATTTACGCTGGGTTAGCTTCTAATTCGATTTTGATTTTGATGTCTTCGCCAACTAGTACGCCACCAGTTTCAAGTGCTGCGTTCCATGTTAGACCGAAGTCTTTACGGTTGATTTTACCTGTTGCTTCGAAAGCTACAACTTCTACGCCCCATGGGTTTGTACCTTTACCTCCGTATTCAACATCGAAAGTAACTGGTTTAGTAACGTCTTTAACAGTGAAGTCACCTGTTAATTTGTATTCGCCAGCACCTTCAGATTTGATATCAGTTGCTACGAAAGTCATTTTAGGGAATTGTTCTACATCAAAGAAATCAGCTGATTTTAAGTGGTTATCGCGATCAGCATTGTTTGAATTGACGCTGTTTACATCGATTTCAAATTTAATAGAAGCAGTTGTTAAATCTTCTGGATTCATATCGACATCAGCTGTAAATGAATCGAAACCACCTTTTACTTTTGAAATCATCATATGTTTTACTTCGAAACCTATGTTAGAGTGTGCTGCATCAATATTAAATTTTGTCATTTTAAATTCCTCCTAAACAATGTTTGTTTTGTTGTATTTATCATAATACATTATTATCTCGAAATCAAGAGTTTTTAATTAAAGATAAAAATTTATGTGAATCAAGCATTTTTAACGGTAAAGATCATACCGTTATGATTTGGATCTTTAACAATTACTTTTCCATTAACTTCTTCAAATGAAACATGGTATTCAATTAAGTTTTGTTTCAGTTTGTTTAATTCTTCTGTTGAAGAAAGGTTTAATGAATAGTTGATTAAACCATTAGCAATACTTGGCGCTAACGGTGCACCAACACCATTCCAAACATTTGTAGCAATATGATGGTGATAGCCACCTGCTGACATGAAGAAAGCAGAATTCATAAAGTTTGTTTTTAAATCTAAACCAAGTGCTTCTAAGTAGAAGTGTGCTAAATCATCATTTAATTCAGATACGGTTAAGTGCATATGTCCTAAAATTGTACCTTGTGGAAAACCTACCCATTCACGTTCTGGATCATATAATGACATGATGCCATCAACATCAACAGGTACAGTATCCGTATCTATTCCACCGTCATCATTAATTGTCCATTCACTTCGTGGTCTGTCGCGGTAAATTTCAATACCATTTCCTTCAGGATCTGTTAAATAGAAAGCTTCTGAGTATAAGTGATCACCTGCACCACTGAATGGGGCTTTCATTTTCATTAGATTACCTACCATATAAGCAAGATCTTCACGGCTAGGTACCAAAATAGCGAAATGGTAAAGGCCAGTTGTACGTGGTGGTTTGGGTACCACGTCTTCATCAGCCGTTAATATAAGAATTGGTTCAGAGCTTCCTGCACCAAAGATGACTTCTGTTGAGGTTTCATTTAATAAATTGAAACCTAATGCTTGATAAAAACTTTTTTGAGTATCAAGTGATTGAACACGCAATTGAACATATCCTAATTGCATTTTTGGATCTAATTTAAATGTCAAATTAGTTCCTCCTTTCGAAAATTAATATTAGCAACTTACTTTTCGTAACTTACTATAAAACAGTAAATTGATTACGTCAAGTAATTAAGTTACTGAAAGTTTACTTTTTTTTAGATTGTCGGTACAATGTAGTTATCAGAGGTGAAAAATATGAAGGAAACAGAGCTATGTCCACGATTGTCAAAAGCAATGGATTTAATCGGTAAACGTTGGGTTGGACTAATATTATATGAATTATTAGAAGGACCTAAGCGTTTTAATGAAATTGAGTCAGCGCTTCCTATTAGTGGCCGTTTACTGTCAGAACGTTTGAAAGAATTAGAAAAAGAAGGACTTGTGGAACGTCAAGTTTATACAGAAGTACCAGTCCGAGTTGAATATAGCCTTACTGATATGGGGTTAAACTTAAAAGATGCAATAGATGCTATTGAAATCTGGTCTAAAAGATGGCTTTAAGTGATTTTTGCTTGTAAAAATGGCATTGTGTATTCATACTTAATAGGGGAAAAGAAAGTATGAAAGGAATGGACTTTCCATTATGAAAGAACAATGGGTCAAAGATTTATCTACATTTGTAAATCCTCAAGATGTTAAAATAGATGAACCACTAAAAAACTACACGATGACAAAACTCGGAGGCAATGCAGATGTTTTTGTCATGGCTTCTACAGAAGAAGAAGCTGCTGAAGTTGTAAAATATGCACATCTTCATAATGTGCCAATCTTTTTATTAGGAAATGGTTCGAATATGGTCATTAGAGATGGCGGTATTCGCGGGATTGTATTGAATCTTTCTAAACTAGATCAAATTAATATTGATGGCACAACAGTTTATGCACAATCAGGAGCATTAATCATTGACGTTTCAAAGGCAGCTGCAGCTAAATCACTAACTGGCCTTGAATTTTCTTGTGGTATTCCTGGATCTATCGGTGGCGCAATGGCAATGAATGCAGGAGCATATGGCGGCGAGATTAATGATGTCATTGTAAGCTGCAAAGTACTAACGCAAAGTGGCGATGTACTAGAACTTTCAAAAGAACAATTGGAACTAGGCTATCGCAAAAGTATTATTGCCCAAAATGGTTATTATGTTTTATCTTCCATTTTTGAATTGCAAAAGGGTGATCAAGCTATAATTGATGCAACTATTGCTGATTTAACTTTCAAACGCCAATCAAAACAACCTCTTGAATATCCTTCAGCAGGGAGTGTATTCAAGCGTCCACCAGGAAATTTTGCTGGTAAGCTGATTCAAGATAGTGGATTGCAAGGAAAGGGTATAGGAGACGCAGAAGTTTCTAAAAAGCACGCAGGTTTTATCATTAATAAGGGAAATGCAACTGCAACCGAATATATTAATACAATCCATATGGTACAAAAAGCTGTAAAAGAGAAATTTAATATAAATCTTGAAACAGAAGTTAAAATTGTCGGGGAAGATTTATCATCTGACAATAAATAAGAACTTAAATAGCGGATTGAATTAGCGCCTTTCGTAAGTCATATACGGAAGGCGTATTTTTACATAGGGAGTTTTTGAAGATGAAATTTATATCATGGAATGTTAACGGTATTCGTGCTTGTTTAAAAAAAGGGTTTATGGATTATTTCAATGACATGGATGCAGATTTCTTTAGTATTCAAGAAACAAAATGCCAAGCAGGACAAGTAGAACTGGATCTGCCTGGCTATTACCAGTTTTGGAATCATGCAGAGAGAAAAGGTTATTCGGGAACAGCTATTTTTACCAAACATGAACCGCTATCTGTCAAATATGGTGTTGGAGAAAATGATACGCAAGAAGAAGGACGTATTATTACATTAGAATATGCAGATTTTTATTTAGTAAACGTTTATACACCAAACTCAAAACGGGATTTAACGCGTTTAGAATACCGCGTGGTTTGGGAAGATGAGTTACGTGCATATTTAAAATTTTTAGATGGCATAAAACCGGTGATTTACTGTGGTGATTTAAACGTAGCGCATGAAGAAATCGATTTGAAAAACCCAAAATCCAATATTGGTAATTCAGGTTTTACAGCTGAAGAAAGGGGACGAATGACAAGATTATTAAATTCAGGTTTTACAGACTCTTTCCGCTATTTATATCCAGATTTAACGGATCACTACACATGGTGGTCTTATATGAACAAAGTTCGTGAACGCAATATTGGATGGCGTATCGATTATTTTATCCTTTCTAATCGTTTACAAGAAAAAATTGCAAAAGCTGAGATTCATGACAGTATTTTAGGTAGTGACCATTGCCCGATTATGCTAGAAATTCAATAAAACATAGAATAAATAAGGAACACTCGTTTAATTGAAAAGCGAGTGTTTTTATTTTGCTTTGCTTTTGGGATAAAGCGTATGTCTTCTGAATATAGAGAGATAGGAGGGATACGTATGGAGAAAAAAAGGAAGCGATTGTGGAAATGGTTTTTGAGCTCACTTGGAATTCTGGTTTTAATAGTCATTGCAGCAGCGTGGTATGTCAATTCCTATATTGATAAATCTAAACCTCAAATTGAAGGGGAAATCGTTGTAAAAGGATTAGATAATGACGTCAAAGTGACAAGAGATGAAAATGGCGTACCTCATATAGATGCAAAATCTGATGCAGATTTGTATCGTGCACAGGGCTATGTACAAGCTCAAGATCGCTTATTCCAAATGGATTTATCTAGAAGACAAGCGAGTGGTAGGTTATCAGAAGTAGTGGGGAAATCCACTCTTAAAACAGATAAATTTTTTAGAACATTCAGCCTTAGAGATGCAGCGAAAAAATCATATGATGGTTATTCAAAGGAAGCAAAACAAGTGCTTGCTTGGTATGCAGAAGGAGTGAACGATTTTATCAAACAAGCAAAAAAAGAAGGTAAATTACCTTATGAGTTTAAATTATTAGGTTATGAACCGGAGCCTTGGACAGAAATTGATTCTTTAACAATTGGAAAATATATGGCATATGATTTAGGTGGGAATTGGGATATGCTTGCCTTTAGACATTGGGCTTTAACAAACTTATCTCCTGACGAGGTTCAAGAGTTAATGATTCATTATCCTGATAATGCAAAGTCTATTATTGAGGAGAATCTTGAACATACTGTAAAGGTATCTGGACAATTTGATGCATCACTTATTCCAAATGAATTTAATGGTAGTAATAACTGGGTTGTATCTGGTGATAAAACAAAAAGTGGAAAGCCATTACTAGCTGATGATCCACATTTAGGGTTAAGTACACCTTCCATATGGTATCAAATGCATCTTACCTCTCCAACTCATAATGTAAGTGGAGTTATCTTTGCCGGTATTCCTGGAATTATATTAGGACATAATGAAGATATTGCGTGGGGTGTTACAAATGTAGGGCCGGATGTGCAAGATTTATATATAGAAATGCCAAACCCTGATAATCCAACCCAGTTTAAATATGAAAACAAATGGGAACAAGCGGAAGTAAGGAAAGAAAAGATTAAAGTAAAAGGTGAAAAAGCTGTAGATTATGAAGTACTTGTGACTAGACATGGACCGATTATTTCAAATCTAGCATTCAAAAAAGAAAAGTCAAAAGCCGTTTTTTCAATGCAGTGGACAGCTTTACAATCTACTCAAGAATTACAAGCAATTTTGAATATGGACAAAGCTACCAATTGGACTGAATTTGAAAGAGCATTAAAAGATTTTAAGGCGCCTGCACAAAATTTTGTCTTTGCATCTGCCAAAGATGGCACAATTGCTTATAAAGCAAATGGACTTATCCCGATTCGTAAAAGAGGAGAGGGACAATTCCCTGTACCAGGATATTCGGCCGATTATGGCTGGAAGGGGTACGTGGATTTTGATCGATTACCAAAAGTCGTAAATCCAGATAGTGGATATATCGCGACAGCTAATAATAAGGTAGTCGGTAGTGGATATCCCTATCATATTACGGATTTTTGGGCACAGCCATATCGATACGAGCGAATTGTCAAAATGTTAGAGGAGAAAGACGACTTCACAGTAGAAGATATGGAGAAAATGCAGTTAGATACGGAAAACTTATATGCAGAAGAATTCTTGCCTAATATGATAAACTCTGTTAAAAAGCAAGGGAAGTTAAAGGATGTTGTGAAGTTAATGGAAGATTGGGATTACCAAGATTCTATTTCTGAAGGGGCACCACTTGTGTATCACTTATGGATGATTCAAATTCAAGAGCAGCTCTTTAAAAAATCGATACCTGCAGATGTGTATCAAATGATGCCAGGTAAATATAACTTAACAGATGAAATGCTTCGCCAAGCCTATAAAGGAAAGCCGGGGGAATTTGTTGATAAGGCTGGTGGTATTGATGAGCTTGTCACAAAAGCTTTGCAAGAAACCGTGAAGAAGCTAAAAGAATCCTATGGTGAAGATATTACAAAATGGCGATGGGGAAATTATCATCAAGTTATATTCAAGCATCCACTATCCTCAGCATCTCCAATTTTAGCTTATCTACTAGATTCGAAGAAAACGCCAGTAGCAGGTTCCAAGGTAACGGTGCGGGCTGCTGCTCCTGATAAATCAGGCATTGTTAATCATGGTGCATCGTGGCGATTTGTTGCAGATTTAAGTGACTTATCGAAGGCGTATCATATCGTTGGACCGGGGCAAAGTGGGCATATAAGATCACAGTGGTATCATGATCAAGTTGCCGATTGGGTAAATGGAACATATCATGAAACCGTGATCAATGGTAAAATATCAAACGGATATGTATTAATATTGAAAGCAAAATAAATTAAAACCTGACACAATACGGTGTTTCCTCTGTTCTTGTGTTAGTTGAACAAACGGTCTTTGATGTGTAGTTGATCCACTATAGCTTCTGAAAAGAGAAGTTGAAAATAAAGAGAGGATTTCTACTACCCGTTAAAGCGGCAAAAATTGAAGGTGCGTTAAGTGTTAAAAAATATGTTAGTGGTTTTACTAGGTGGAATATTAGGCACGTTGATGCGTTATGGTGTCATTCTTAATGCAACAACCGAATGGATGCTGTGGATAGAAAATGGTTTAGGTAGTTTTGTAATGGGGATATTTAATGGTTTATTCACACGTTTTCCACAATATGCAGGTTGGAAGCTGTTTTTGACGACTGGAATGCTCGGTGGATTCACAACGTTCTCCACATTTTCAGCTAGTTGGCTTAAATTAATGCAAGAGAATGTAGTGATGGCGATTATTTATGCAATCATGATGACTGTATTATGTATTGTATTAGCTTCATTTGGTTTTTTACTAGCTGCACCTAAAAAGAAAGTAGGTGAGCAGTGATGATTTGGTTTGCACTTGCAATAGGTGGCGGATTAGGAGCTGCCGCACGTTATGGCGTTGTTTTATGGATGGAAAATAAAGAACAGCCGTATTACGTAGCAACATTTATAGTGAATAGTGTGGGCTCATTACTAATGGGGATAGCACTTCATATTGCACAAGACCAACAATTATCCACAGCTTTCTTTTCTACTGGATTTTTAGGAGCATTTACGACGTTTTCCACATTTGCATTTGATACGGTTAAGCTATTACAAGAAAAGGATTTTAGAGGGGGGTTCTTGTATCCTGTTTTAACATTGTTTGCAGGAATCATCCTTGTTACGCTAGGGTATCAAATAATATGAAAAAAGATTGGCTTAAGGCCAATCTTTTTTAATGGTCAAATTTTGCCTTTTCTACAACCCGATTTTTACGTCCTACTGTTGTTTCAGCATGTAATAGAGATTGATAAACAGATTCCTCTGTTGCTTCAATTGTAG
This sequence comes from Rummeliibacillus pycnus, assembly GCF_050459865.1. Taxonomy (GTDB): domain Bacteria; phylum Bacillota; class Bacilli; order Bacillales_A; family Planococcaceae; genus Rummeliibacillus; species Rummeliibacillus pycnus_B. The sequence continues at coordinate 23,116 of NZ_JBCMNM010000086.1, read as the reverse complement.
CTTGGAAGAGATCGTTCATTAGTTTTGAGTCGTCTCTCACAAATGCTACAGCTTCACCAATCGGGGAAGTTGATTGGTGTGGAATCGTATAAGCATTTGAAAAAGCGATAATGATATCGCCACTCCCATTATGAATATGAGTACCAGTGCGTCCAAGTCCAATAGAAGCTCTTTTGGCAAGACGTCTTAACTGGCGATCGCTAAGAGGTGCATCTGTTGCAACGATAATGATAACGGAACCATCTGGTTTTTCGATAGGTGGATCTTGCTGCCAGCTTCCAAAGCGACATTCCCCTGCATTGCCGAAATTCGTAAGTGACAACACGCCTACAGTAAATTGTTCTCCATCTCGTTCAGCAATTCTTGATGATGATCCAATGCCTCCTTTTTGTTCGTAGCAAATCATTCCTTTTCCGGCCCCAACAGCTCCTTGTTCAAAAGGTGCGTTTTTCGCAGTATGTATAGCAGAAACTGCATGTTCAGGTTTTACAGCACGAAGTCTCATACTATTTAGATGACTATCATTGCACTCACCAACAACAATATTAAGTGAACTAGTTGAATCACCAATACTCGGATTTTGCTCAAGCATGTATTCTAAAGTACCCTCTAAAACTGCGGCTACACTAAAAGTATTCGTAAGCATAATAGGAGACTCCATCACACCTAATTCTTCAACTTGTACAAGTCCCACCGTTTTTCCAAAACCATTTAGCACAAAGTTTGCGGCAGGAACCTTATGTTCAAACAGATTGCCTCCGTGGGGCAAAATAGCTGTTACCCCTGTACAAATCGTATTCTCTTGGTTCAATTTCTCATATAGCGTCATATGTCCAACATGAACATTCGGAACATCTGTAATCGTATTCCACTTGCCTTTTTTCATAGAACCACCTCTTTAGCTATTTTTTCCAATATACATAATTGGTGAAGCTTTCTCAATCATTTATTATAATTAGATATACTCTACATAAATACTTATTCAAAAAACGTTGCGAATTATGAGGGGAAATATTATGTTTGCATTAGAAACGAAAATATTAGCATTCTTACTCGGGAGTTGGAAAATGTGAAACTATTAGAATGGACAATGGAAGAACAAGAGCAACTGATAGAATTTATGACAACGAACGTATGGCCATACCATGTCAATTCCCATCCTGCTAGAGATATTGTAGAAAAGGCAATTGATGAAGGTGGCTATGAATCAGATCAATCTAAAACATTTTGGCTTGTTAACGATAATGACCTACAAGTAGGAATGGTGAAAATATATGATTTGCAGGATGATATTCCATTATTTGATTTACGTATAGCCGAAAAATGGCGAGGACTAGGATTTGGTTCGACAGCTTTAAAATTAGTAAGTGAATATGTTTTTTCCTTACCAGACAATAAAATACGCTTAGAAGGTCATACTAGACAAGATAATATAGCAATGCGTAAAAGTTTTGAAAATGCTGGATTTGTCAAAGAGGCACATTTACGACAAGCTTGGTATGTTCCTAAGGAAAATGCATATTATGATGCTGTTACGTATGGAATTACACGTCAGGATTATTTTGAAGGAAAGACAACACCCGTTAGTTGGGATGATGAAGTCAAAATCGAAACTATCGATTATAAAGAAAATTGGGACTTTCCAAGTAACTTCGAGTCAGAAAGATTAATCATTCGAATGCCTTTTATGGAAGATGTAGATAGTGTTTGGGAAGCCATTGTACATTCTGCTAAAACTTTAAAGCCTTTTATGAGATGGGCACAGACTTTACCTGCAAAAGAACAAACGAAAGAAAATGTCCGTCAAGCAATTGGTGATTTTGTCACCAGAAAAGATCTAAGATTACATGTATTTCTGAAGAGTAGTGGCGAATTTGTCGGTTCTACAGGATTACATAATATCGATTGGACCATTCCAAAGTTTGAAATTGGTTATTGGTTAGACGCACGCCATGAAGGAAAAGGTTATATGACAGAAGCAGTTCAAAGAATTTCTCAATTTGCTTTTGAAGAATTAGGAGCTAAACGTCTGGAAATTCGTTGTGATAGTGATAACATTAGAAGTCGGGCAGTAGCAAGTCGGGTACAATTTGAATTAGAAGGTATATTAAAACAAGATAGTAGATCAGCTGATGGCAAAACATTACGTGATACGTGTATTTACGCAAAGATACAATAACACACCATTAATTAGTAAAATAAGGAAATTATTTTTGCTTACGTAATGAGTCCAGTGGGTAAATTTATGAATAATATATAACTGTTTTTTGCTTACTGTTACGTTTTGTAGTTTATTGTAGTAAACTAGAGAGATAGGAATTCGAAAGAGAGGGAATTGAGATGCCGACACCGAGTATGGAAGATCACATCGAACAAATTTATTTACTAATTGACCAGAAAGGTTATGCACGTGTATCGGACATCGCAGAAGCATTGTCAGTTCTTCCTTCCTCTGTTACCAAAATGGTTCAGAAACTTGATAAAGATGGTTATTTAGTATACGAACGCTATAGAGGCTTAACTTTAACGCCAAAAGGCTTAAAGTTAGGAAAACGATTAGTAGAAAGACATAGCTTATTGGAGCAGTTTTTAAAACTTATTGGTGTGGATGAAGAACGAATTTACAATGATGTAGAAGGAATCGAGCATCATTTGAGCTGGAATTCCATTGAATGCATTGCTGATCTCATACAAGTTTTAGAAGAGAATCCCGATATTATTCACAAATTGGAAGAGTTAAAAACTCATACAGGTGAATAATATATGTCATATGAAAGGAGCAGAAATATGGCAGAATTACAATCAGGTGACGTAGTAAATTTAGTAGTAAAAGAACAACAAGAATCCAAATATATTTTGACAAATGATGAAATAGATATTCCATTAAATGCTTCTGAAGTAACAGAACCGTTAAAGGTTAATGAAAAAGTAGAAGTGTTTTTGTATGCAGATCGTAGAGGGAATTTAGCTGCTACTACTGCTATTCCACATATTCGTAAAAACGAGTATGGATGGGCACGTGTACTACATGTAAAAGATCGAGAAGGTGCTTATGTGGATATTGGTACTTCAAGAGAAGTACTAGTTCCTGCTGAGGACTTACCAAAATTAAAACCACTTTGGCCAGAGCCAGGGCAACACCTTTATATCACATTACGTACAGACCGTGAAGGTGGTCTTTTTGGTCGACTTATTACAGAAGAAAAAGTATTGGAAATGTATGAAGATGCAGAACCAGAACTATTTAATCAGAACATTTTGGCTCGTCCTTATCGTGTATTACCAGTTGGGACATTCCTGCTAGGTGTAGATAAACCATATCGTATTTTCGTCCATGAATCTGAACGCGAAGCAGAACCTCGTCTAGGCTCAGATGTTAATGTACGAGTGATTGAAGTAAAAGAAGATGGTACTATTAATGCTTCGATGCTTCCACGTAAATTCGAACGATTATCAGATGATGCTGAGCAAATCTTTAAGTATCTTCAAGAAGTTGGCGGTAAAATGCCATTTGGTGATAAGTCTTCACCTGAGGAAATTAAAGAAATGTTCCGTATGAGTAAAGGTGCATTTAAGCGTGCATTAGGTACTTTGATGAAAGCGGATCGCATCGAACAAGAAGACGGTTGGACTCTAATTAAATAAGTGAACTAAAGAGCAAAAGGAGAAAGTTTTAGACACTTTCAGAAACTTTTTGCTCTTTTTGACGTATTATTATTGAGGATGTTATATGTATATTTCAAATTAATTGCAAATAATCAGCATAAACTGTACACGAATAAGTAATGAAGGGTTTAAGGAGGAAATTAATAAATGAAAAAACAAATCTTTGCTGTGGTAGCAGCTATGTGCTTAACAACAGCTGTAGTTGCACCAACAACAAGTTATGCAAGTACTAATTCATCACAATCGTCAGGTGAAGTCGTTAATGAAAAATTAGGTGTTCCAATCGTAGTCTACGGTGGAAGTCTATCTGAAAGTGAAAAAGCAAGCGTAAAAAATAGTTTAGGAGTTACAAGTAATTCTGATATTCAAGAAATCACCATTACAGGTGCAGACATTGCCAAATATATTGAAAATGGGAATTCAAGCGCACGTCTTTACTCATCAGCTAAAATAACACCAAAAGATGCTGGTTCTGGTTTAGTCATTAATATCGTGACACCTGAAAATATTACGGAAGTAACAGCTGATATGTACTCTAATGCAATGCTAACAGCAGGGATTGAAGATGCAACTGTTGAAGTTGCAGCTCCGAAAAAAGTAACAGGGCATTCAGCATTAGCAGGAATATACAAAGCATACGAAGTAACAACTGGTAAAACCCTAGATAAAAATCGTACAGATGTAGCAAACCAAGAATTATCAGTTGCTACCGATATTGCTCAAAATTCTGGAGTCGATAACGAAAAAGTTAGTCAGCTATTAACAGATATTAAAAAGCAAATTGCAGAGCAAAACCCAGCTACAAAAGCAGACGTTGAAAAAATCGTCGATGAACAACTACAAAAATTAGAAATCAATTTAAGTGAAAAAGACCGCCAACTATTAATTGATCTTATGGATAAAATTAGTAAGCTTGATATTGATTTTAGTAAATGGTCAACACAATTAGACGATTTAAGTGGTAATATCAAAGATCAATTAAACAAAATCAATGAAGATATTAAAAGTGATTCAGGTTTTTGGGCAAGTGTGAAAGACTTCTTCCAAAAAATAATTGATGGTATTAGTAGCATTTTTAGTTAATACTATATTCAAAACATGAAAGTCCTTTTATAGCTTATGCTATAAAAGGACTTTTTCATTAAAGCAGTAATATTGCAATCCAAAATAACGCATGATAATATAATTATTATATATATCTCGAATTCAAGATAATTTGAGGAGGAAATATAATGTCTTTACAATTAGATGGATTGCACCATGTTTCGGCTATATCAGCACGTATTGTAAAGAAAAGTGTCAATCAAGATGATACTTCTTCTTATCATTTGTTTTATGTAGATGCAGTAGGTACATCGGGTTCTGATATGACTTATTTTGATATTCCAATGGCTGGAAGTACACACGAAGGAGTATCTAGTATTATTAACACAGCTTTTCGCATAAAATCAGAGGAAGCACTTCATTATGAATTAGCTTTACCACCATTTTTGGAACCAAAACGTAAAATAATTGAGGCAAAATTGCGTCCACTATCATTACAAGAATAAAATGTGCTACACTATTTTAAAATATGGGGGTGTTAGTAAATGGAATTTCAATTAAGCGATAGAGATCATGAAGAATATGCTTTCGAGTATAAACAAGATGGTCAAGTATTGGCAGAAATCATTTGGACTCAGCTAGGTAACGTTATGGTAATAGACCACACTTATGTTGATGGGTCATTACGTGGTCAAGGCATTGCAAAACAATTACTAGATCGGGCTGCAGAATATGCTCGAGAAAATGAATATAAAATTGGCGCCGTATGTTCATACGTTGTCAAAGCTTTTGAAACATCACACGATTATGATGACGTAAAAGCTTAAGAGGTTATATAGAGAATAATCTAAAAAGACGCTAGGGCTATCTAAATAAGTCTTAGAATAGTGGGGAAATTTATTTTGCATACAGAAAAAGAGGCTGTCCGAAAGAAAGTTATCATTCAGGACAGCCTCTGTCTTTTTGACTAAAATGAAAAACTTGAAACTTTTCAAGAGGAGTCACGTATAGTAATCTATAACAAAAAAATAGAGGTGATTTAGTGAAAAGAACAGTTGAAATAGTTTTTGGAATTATTGGTTCATTTTTCAATATCCTTGCAATTGGATTTATGGGACTTATGATGATTGGCATGACCGAATTAAAAAATAGTGCGCAAACTCAAGATGATTTGATTGCCGAATTTGAAAATCAATTTTCAACAGATCCACAATTACAGGATATCGATATGCAAAGTTTTACTAATAGCATGAATTCAATTATACATGGCTTTGGACCTTTTGGATGGTTTACTTTAATATGCTTTATCATTAGCTTGGTGCTAGGAATCATTGCAATGGTGCAAGTTTATAGAGCGAAAGATAAAAAGGCAAATTTTGCAGGTGCTATGTTTATCGTAGCTGCTGTCTTTGCAGGTATTATATCACCAACATCTATTGTCTATTACATTGCTGCAATTATTTGCTTTGTTCGTAAACCAATAGAAGAGATTTCTGACACAACATATATTGAGCAAGCAGAATAATAATACAAAAGGAGATCCCACTAAAGCCGGCTATCATGAGCTTTTAGGGAACTCTTTTTTTCTGAAATAAAGCGTAGATGCATGACCCGATGCTCATACCGAAAAGCTTGAGCTGAAAGCACACTGGAACGTAGTAAGGATACTAAAAAATGTTTAAATACAAATATTAATAGTCTGGTTTTAAATACAAACATTTCAACACATTAATTTTTCCATATTCAGATTTGGCTGTTCCGCTACAGACAGGCGCTTTCCGCGGGCAAGCAGGAGTCGCCTGTCTTTCGCTCAATTAGGAACTATTCATTCGTATATGGCATTAATCTTGGAATATCTAGACTTTCCAAGGGTTTGGCTTCAATCTCCTCGTTGAAGTCTGGCACGCTTGCCTAGTAGCTTCGACTTAGAGCTACGTTGAAGGCACTTAAAAAGTAAAAATAGATGAAAATTTATAATAAAAATCTTGTATAGCTATCTTTGTTGATGTGGAATTAGCGAAGACTCCTGCGGGAAAGCGAGACAGGTGAGACCCCGCAGTGAAGCGAGGAGGCTCGTCAGTTCGCCCGCGGAAAGCGAAGCTAATTCCACATCATGCAGAAACCAGGTTAATAAAATGGATTTACGATATTGATTCTATTACATAAACATGAGTATTAAATTTTTCAATATCATCAAGGTTATGAGGTGGCTCATCGATGTTTTATTCGATGTCAAATAGTATTTGTGGAATAATGGAGCTTGAGGAGTGATGCAAAGTGGTATGGAAAGAACAACGATTTGAAGAATTAACAACAGATGAATTATATAAAATTATTCAACTAAGAATTAATGTATTTGTAGTTGAACAAGAAGCTTATTATGAAGATTTAGACGATCATGATCAAAATAGCATTCACATTACATATGAGGAAGAGGGCAAACTAATTGCATACGCAAGAGCTGTACCTCCAAATGAAAAATATGAAAACATGGCATCATTTGGTCGAGTTATAATTTTGCCAGAAGCTCGTGGTACTGGACTAGCACAAGAATTATTAAAAAGAGTCATTGCTGTAACCAAAAGAGAATGGCCAGAATATGATTTATTTATTCAAGCACAAGCATATCTCCAAAACTTTTATGGTAAATTTGGATTTAAGGCAGTTTCTGAGCCGTATGAGTTTGAATGCTTGCCACATATCGATATGATATGTAAAAGTGACAAATTATTATAATATCTCACGAAAATGTGTATTTTCTAAAAAATGGGGTATAGTTATTTTAGAACGATAAATGGGAGGGAATGATGGATATGGCAAAAGGCAAATCTTTATTAATCGCAGGAATTGCTGCAGGAGCATATGCATATTTTCGTAAAAAAGAAAACCGTGATAAAGCAGTAGAGGCATTTAACTGTACGAAGAACAAACTAAATGAGTTTATAGACAATCTTTCAGATTCATCCGTTGAAGTAGCTGGAGATGCTATTAATACGACAAATGCTGATGGCTATACAAATGAGCATAAAACTTATGATGATGATGATACCAAAATGATTTATGAAGGCTCAGCAACAGCAATTCATTATGAAAACGAAGAACAACATGAACATTTGAATGGTGTAAAGCCTCCTCAATAAGGTAGTTGTAATTTATAAGAGTAATTAAAAGGCTCAGCTTAAGATGCTGAGCCTTTTTGTATATATTATTTTTAAACGAGACGTGTTTTACTCTTAGTTTTCCTCAGGAGCAAGCATTGTACCATATTTAGCTAAATTAGTATGGAATGATAATGCTTTTTCTAATACGTGAGGAGTATGTCCACCACGTTCTTTTGCTTCTTCTAAATATGCACTTAGAGCAGGTTTAAATTTTGGGTGTACACAGTTTTCAATAATAAGTTCTGCACGTTCACGAGGCGCTAAACCACGTAAGTCTGCAAGACCTTGTTCTGTTACAACGACGTCAACATCATGTTCTGAGTGATCAACGTGTGATACGAATGGAACTACTGATGAAATTTTACCATCTTTAGCTTCTGATTTTGTAATGAAAATGGAAATGCGTGCGGCACGAGCGAAGTCACCTGAACCACCAATACCATTCATCATTTTTGTACCTGATACGTGAGTAGAGTTTACGTTTCCGTAAATATCGAACTCAAGAGCTGTATTCATCGCGATTAAGCCCATACGACGAACTAATTCTGGGTGGTTCGAAATTTCTTGTGGACGTAATACAAGTTTGTCTTTGTATTTGTCTAAGTTACCGTATACAGATTCCATTTTTTCAGCTGTTAATGAAGTTGCACAGCCTGAAGCAAATTTAACTTTGCCAGCATCGATTAAGTCGAATACTGCATCTTGAAGTACTTCAGAATATACTTCTAAATCTTTGAATTCAGAGTTTGCCATACCACCTAGTACAGCATTAGCTACAGAACCAACACCTGATTGAAGTGGAGCTAATGTTTCAGTTAGTCGACCTTCTTTAATTTCATTACGGAAGAATTCAAGAATGTGGTCTGCGATTTGTTGAGTTTCTGGATCAATTGGTGTGATTGTAGTTGGTGAATCTGGTTGTTCTGTAATTACAACTGCAGCCACTTTATCTAAATCTAAAGGAATACCGATTGTACCGATACGGTCTGAAGCGTGGATTAATGGAATTGGACCACGTTCTCCTTGTGCTACTGGTACATAAATATCGTGAATACCTTCTAATTGTGGGTAAGAAGCTAAGTTTAATTCGATAATGACTTTATCAGCATTTTGAATATAAATAGGTGAGTTACCCACAGAAGTTGTAGGGATTAACATACCATCTTCTGTTATAGCTACTGCTTCAACAACAGCAACGTCAATTTTATTAATAGCTTTTTGACGAAGATATTCAGCAGTTACTGATAAATGTTGGTCAACAAATAGCATATCTGCTTTGTTAATATGACCACGCATTGTACGATCTAGTTGGAATGGTAAACGTTTGTTAACGATACCGGCATCAGACATTAAAGCATCAATATCTGAACCTAAAGAAGCACCTGTGAACACATTTACTTTAAAGTCTTCTGATTTTGCACGTTCTACTAATGCCATAGGAATAGCTTTCGCATCACCAGCACGAGTAAATCCACTTAGTCCTAGTGTCATTCCATCTTTAATGATTAGTGCAGCTTCATCGGCTGTCATTACTTTTTTCGCAAGTTCTGAATTACGAAGTCTTTCTTCTATTTTTACTGTCACGGAAATCTCTCCTTCTATTTAACGAAAAATTTCATATCAATTTTGTAAAAAGATTCTACTTGAAGTGAAAGTTATTTGAATAATTATATATCCATTTTTAATATTATCACCGAATTGTCACATTTTGTTTACAAGCGCATGAAAGGGTTTAAAAATCGAACCAGAGAGAAATTTGTCGAGTGAAAGAGAAAAGGAGTTGTCCCAAAATAGTTTTGGTCAACTCCTTTATTATATCTTTGTAAATTTCCTAGAAACCTAAAGAACGGCGGAAATAACTTGCATAGCGTTGGCTAACAGGAATTCGTGTACCGTCTTTCATTATTAGTAGGAATGTAGAATGAGAATCTGGTTGAATTTCTTCGATAAAGTCAATGTTCACGATATATGAACGGTGGCATCGAATAAATGTATCAGGTGATAAGAATAACTCAAGATCACTTAAATTCAATCGATGATATCCTTCTTTTTGCATTGTTTTGACAAATGTTTTACGTAATTGAGTTTCTAAATAGATGACTTCATTATGTTTTACAGGGTACCAACAGTCGTCAATTTTAATCGTGATGTAATTTGTTAAGAAAGGAGATGGTTTTTGTGGGAATATTGCTGTAATGGCACCCTTTGTTTCCCCTTCCTCCATTAATGGAATACTCATTCCATAATAAGGAACACCGAATACTTCAGGTTCAATAAATGAATTTATCTTTTGACCATAGTCAAGTGCCTTTTGAGTTGCAGAACCTTTTGGTATTTCGTCACCAGGTTTTATCTTCAAGTCAATTTTCTTACTTGGTTGATAATATAAATATTTTTCTGTATCTGAAATAACGATTGAAGTGTTATCAGGGAAGAATTCCTTTATAACTAGTATCAATTCCTCGATAGATCGTGGATCCATTAATTCTTACCTCGTTTCTTTCCATTCTTAAAAGCTCTTTCACAACATATTACTATAGATTAATTATTAAATTAAGTATAGCTAATAATTGTATAAGTTCATACAAAAATGTGACAGAATTTGTCCATATAAATAATATAGTTTGATACATTCCAAAAATAAAGATAAATATTTCAAAAGAGATTTTGGGATGTTTGGTTTTACTTGATAATGATTTTTACGTTTTAATAAAAGTTTTTTCCATTTGTATATTTAGTGAGAATAATGTCCCAGTGACCTTTTACGTAAAATTTCTTCTAAGTTGGGTAATAAAACTATTTTCATATTACCATTTTCGTTATATAGTAAGAATAATGTAATAAAAAATGTGTAAAATTATAGAAAGATGGGGAGTTTATGCTACAACAACATTATTCCATTTCAGAGGATATTTCTAAAAGGTATTTCCAAGAAATTGAGACGATGAATCGTTACGAGGGCATAGAAAGATTCTTCGATATTGAAGCTCAACTTTTGAGAGAGATATACCAATTGGAAGCAACTGCTGCGAAAAATTCATTAAGTGAACTACTTGATATTTTATCAGTGCGCTCTGGAAAACATTTTTTTAGAGCAATCAGACATTATTTTGTTATCTTATCATCAGTTGTCACAAGAAAATTGTTAGAGAATCAAGCACCATCTAAGAAAGTTTTTGCCTTTAATGTGGCATGTGTAGAGATGGTTGACGAGCGTTTGAATGATGCAGAGTATTTGCAATTTGCAGATGATTTAATTGAGTTTTTTATTTATGTCATCTCAGAAAGAAAACAACCTTCATATAAGCATCAAACAGTCAATAAAGTTATTATGTACATTGATGATGAAGTTGAAACGGATTTATCAGTAGAAGATATTGCAATGTACTTTTCTATTAGTACAAGTCACTTATCCCGTATATTTAAAGAACATGTAGGTATTACTCTAGTAGAGTACTTAAATGTTCGCAGAGTAGAGGAATCTCAATATTATTTACGACATACAAATAAAAGCATTTCTGATATTTCAGAGCAGTTTCATTTCTGTAACCAAAGCTACTATACTAGAATCTTTAAAAAATATGTTGGTATCACACCAAAGCACTTCAAAGATCGACCAGATTATGAATATTTCCGTTTCCAATTACCTGAAAGACTTTTATAATAAAAATAATTACATATAATTTATGCTTTCCATTACTTTGATTTGATTAGTATCCGCTAAATAATGTATACTTCCTATAGCTTGAAAAATTGTAGGTGAAAATATTGAAGAAGAAACTTTGGTTAATTTCAATGCTTGGTTTAGCACCATTTGTGCTAGCTGGCTGCGACTCAGTAAAGAGCCAACAAGGCTTTTTCTATAGTACTTTTGTAAAACCAATGGAGTTCCTGTTAGATTTCATCGGTAATAATGTTTTTAACGGTAATTATGGTTTAGCTATTATCACAATAACTGTACTTATTCGTTTAATATTAATGCCATTCATGCTTAAAAATTATAAAAATCAACAAGGCATGAAAGAAAAAATGGATAAATTGAAGCCAGAAATGGACGAAATCCAAAAGAAATTAAAAGAAGCAAAAACAAAAGAAGAACAAATGGCATTGCAATCAGAAATGATGGGTTTGTATAAAAAACATAATGTCAACCCTATGAATATGGGCTGTCTTCCTGTTATTATTCAAATGCCAATTATCATGGGCTTGTATTATTCAATTTTGTATTCTAGTGAAGTTCAAGCTCACCACTTCTTATGGTTTGAACTAGGTAAACCAGATATTGTCATGACTTTAGTTGCTGGTGTCGTTTACTTTGTCCAAGCGCAAGTATCATTATGGACAGTTCCTGAGCAACAAAAAGGTCAAATGAAGATGATGATGTACATTTCGCCAATCATGATTATGTTTATCTCGTACACTAGTATGGCAGCATTACCACTATACTGGTCAGTAAGTGGTGCTATTTTAATTTTCCAAACATATCTTGGCCGTAAATTCTATTCACAACACCCGGAAAAAGCAGTAAAAGAAACTGCAGATGCAACACAAGAGAATAGAAAACTAACGCCAGCAGAAAAACAAGCTGCAAAAACAGCAAAGAAATCAAAAAAATAAGTTAGACTAAATCGGGGCGAACTTTGTCTCGATTTTTTATTTTAAAACGAACCAAGTCCATAATAAGGAAAATAACATAAGTGAACCACGTTTTGTGGAGCTGAATAAGGAGGAATATTTTCATGAACCCTAAAGTAATATCAGGCATACTCGTAACGATTACGAGTATACTTGCCGTCTTTTTTATCATTAAACAAAACTTTAACCTAGCTGTTCTGTTCATTACACTAATGTTTACCATTACAAATTCATTCCGTGCAAAAGATATGGCAAGACAAGGTTATGAGAAAGAAGCAAAATGGATGAAAGGTATGGCGACTTTCTTCGGGATTGCAACTCTAGTCGTATTAGTCATGATTATTTTTTAGTATAAAACGGTATCAATGCATCTTGATGTATGATATCGTTTTTTTGTATAGTTAAGTGATCATTGTTTTGGTCATTCGATTTTTATTTTTCGGTTGTATACTATTTGTTGGGCGTCGGAAATTAGTTCATTAGATATTTCGTAGTATTACCCCAACATTTGATATAGAACCTGTTTTTTATGTTATAAAATGAATGTTTATGTTAAAAGTTTGATAGAGGTGTTTGAAAGTGAATAAAAAAAACCATTATAGATTTCCAATTGCACTCGCATCGATAGTTGCAATTTCAGGTAGTCTATTAGCAGGTTGTGGTGGTCAAAAAACGGATGATCAGCCTACTAAAAACGAGCAAAAAGCAGTGACACATGATACGACAGATAGTAAGAAAACGACAGCAACAACTACTGTAAAAGAGCAAAAGGTAGATGCGGGTGGCTATATAGAGGGGCAAAAGTTGCCGAAAAAAGCGAAATATATTCAAGGCATCTTGGTGGCCAGCAAACAATATCCATTACCAGCTGATTTTGCACCAGGAGAAAATGCCGAAGCTCGTGCTGCTTTTGAAGAGTTAAATGCAGCAGCTTTACTAGATGGCTATAAATTTAATGCCTTTAGTACATATCGTTCTTATGATAGACAAGTAGGGTTGTATAATGCATATGTAGATCGAGATGGTAAAGAAGCTGCCGATACTTATAGCGCGCGTCCAGGTTACTCTGAGCACCAAACAGGCTTAGCCTTTGATATCGGTGAAGTTGGAGACGAAGCAGCTTTTGCTGACAATAAATTTGGGGAAACTGAAGCGGGCAAATGGATTGCAAAAAATGCTCATAAATATGGTTTTATCATGCGTTACCCAGAAGGGAAAGAGGATGTAACAGGTTATATGCATGAATCATGGCATTTCCGTTATGTGGGTAAAAAAATCGCTACAGAGATTTATAATAAAAAAGAAACATTAGAAGAATATCTAGGCATTACTAAATAATGAAAAAGCTTATAGTACGTAGATTATTAGTACTATAAGCTTTTTTTATATTCAATTAAACGGGCTCCACAATGTGTTGTTTATAAAGTTTAATGAAAAACAATAGGAAAGTGGAGGTGCTTGCCCTGGAACGGATGTATTAGCAGCTTTTGATGTCTACTCCAACCTTTGGAGATAAAATCATAATTCGTTCCTCTTCGGCTTTTATAATATTGGTGCAAGTAAGCGAGAAATAGACTCTTTCATTTTAATAATGCGGGAACGGTTTGCATATAATTCTGGTGTAAGTTCAGTTGATAACAACATATCTTCTTCAAATAATTCTGCTAGTTGATGTGAAGTATCCTGGTGGTATATGAATGCGTTCACTTCAAAATTAAGTTTAAAGCTACGGTAATCAATATTTGCTGTACCGACAGTAGATGCTTCATCATCGATGACAATCATCTTTGTATGCAAGAAACCATTTTCATAGATATAGATTTTAGCTCCTGCTTTAATCAATTGGCCGACATAAGAATAGGTTGCCCAATAAACAAACATATGATCAGGTTTATTAGGGATCATGATTCGAACATCAATTCCTGATAAGCAAGCAATTCGAACGGCATCCATAAAACTATCGTCAGGGATAAAATACGGTGTTTGAATATAAATGTATTTTTTTGCCATGGCGATTAATTTTAAATAACCATTCTTTATTTGCTCCCATTCAGAATCTGGGCCGCTTGATACGATTTGTATACCGACTTCACCTTTACGAGCAATAGTAGGGAAGTAATGATCAGAGTACTGAATATCCTTCGTATCAGAAGCTTGATTCCAATCTAGTAAAAAGCGTGTTTGCAGTGGATGAACGGAACTACCTTCAATACGTAAATGTGTATCTCTCCAATAACCAAACTTTTTCTTTAATCCAAGATATTCATCTCCTACATTAAATCCACCAATATATCCGATCCGTCCATCAATAATGACAAGCTTACGGTGATTTCGATAATTCAAACGAGGATTAATAAGAGGCAGTATAGAAGGAAAGAATACTTCTACTTCTCCTCCAGCAGCTATTAGTTCTTTGAATTGTCTTTTATGTACGCCTCTAGAACCCATTTCATCGTATAAAAGTCGTACTTTCACACCTTGCTTTGCTTTTTTAATCAAAGATTGCAAAATACGTGTTCCTAGATTATCCAATTTAAAGATGTAGTACTGAATATGAATGTGGTGTTTTGCAGATTCAATATCTTTTATTAGTTTTTTGAATTTATCTTTACCATCATTATAAATTGTGACTTCATTATCTTGTGTTAGCACTGCATGATTTGTTGTTAAATTCATGTAAATTAAATCTTCGTAGTGTGCTGCATCATCTAAGCGATAGTCAAAAGTACCTTCACGGATGGCGTCCATTTGATAATCAATAAGCTTATCAATCCCTATTTTCTTTCGACCTTCCCAGCGGAAGAGATGTCTTTTACGAAGTTGGCGCCCTAATAGTAAGTACAATATAAATCCTACATAAGGTAAAAAGAATAGTACAAGAATCCAAGCCCATGTAGATGTTGGGTCTTTTCTTTCTAAGAAAATAATAATGGCAGCAAGTAAAATATTTAAAAACACACTAGAGGAAACAATTAAAGATGTTAAAGCGGCCGTATCCATTTATTCACCTTCTTCCATAATCTTCTCTTAAGTATAACGTAAATAACGGTTTTTACGAAATAATTACAAGCATCATTATATATTAATAGAAATTTAATTTTTTTATTGTAATCAAAAACCTACTTGACCAATAGGAATTATTAATATAATCTAATAATTGTATTTTTTATAGAAAATTAAATTTAGGAGGAATTATTTTGAATATATTTTTGATTGTTCTCAATGTAGTAGTTTTTGTATTGCTCATTGGTTTACTCATAATGATGCAAAAAAAACATGTTTCATTTTCTAAACGAGTATTCACAGGTTTAGGGCTGGGTATTGTTTTAGGCTTAATATTACATTTCACATACGGACCAACTTCAGAAATTGTGATGAAATCTGTAGATTGGTTTAGCATTGCAGGCTCCGGATATGTAAAACTTCTACAGATGGTAGCAATGCCATTAGTCTTTATTTCAATTATCTCAGCGTTTACAAAAGTAGTAGTCGGAAAAAGCTTCGGTAAAATGGCAACACTTATTTTGTTCATGCTAGTAGGGACTACTGCAATTGCTGCATCAGTTGGAATTGCTTCAGCATTAGGATTCCATTTAGATGCAACTCAACTTGTGCAAGGTGATGCAGAGCATGCACGAGCAGCTGAAATCGTCCAAAAAACAAAAGACATGGGCGATAAAACAATGCCTCAACAAATATTAGACTTATTACCAGCAAATCCATTTTTAGATTTAACTGGTGCTCGATCATCATCAACGATTGCTGTTGTTATATTCGCGGCATTTTTAGGCTTCGGATATTTAGCTGTAAGACGAAAAGATGAAAAAACTGCAGAATGGATTAAAAATGGTATTGATGCAATTTATGCGCTTGTGATGCAAGTTGTTAAAATTGTCTTGCGTTTGACTCCATTCGGTATTTTAGCAATTATGACATCAACGATTGCGACATCTGATTTCGGTGCGATTTATAATTTGGGCAAATTTGTTATAGCTTCATATGTGGCACTAGCAGTAATGTTTGTAGTTCATATGATTATCATTGCTTTAACAGGTATGAGCCCAATCACGTATATTAAGAAAGTAGCTCCTACATTATTATTTGCATTTACTTCTCGTTCAAGTGCAGGTACATTGCCACTTAATATTCAAACTCAAACAAAGCGTTTGGGTGTTTCTGAAGGTATCGCAAACTTTGCAGGATCTTTTGGTGTTTCAATTGGTCAAAATGGTTGTGCAGGGGTGTATCCCGCAATGCTAGCTATTATGATTGCTCCAAGTGTTGGCATTAATCCATTTGATCCAGGATTTATCGCAACGTTAATTCTTGTGGTGGCAATCAGTTCATTTGGTGTTGCAGGTGTTGGTGGCGGTGCAACTTTCGCAGCTATTATTGTACTTTCCTCTATGAATCTACCAGTAGCTTTAGCGGGTGTATTAATCTCAGTTGAACCACTGATTGATATGGGGCGTACAGCACTAAATGTTAGTGATGCTATGGTTGCAGGGGTTACAACAGCGCGTATTACAGGAGAATTAGACAAAGATGTTTATAACTCTAAAGAAGCACAAGATTTAGCTGAAGTATAAGTAACGAAAACCCCTGTTCCTAAAGGCGAAAAGGAACAGGGGTTTTTTATTATGATAATTGATCTGCTTTTTGACAAAGTAATTCATATGTTTGGTTAATAAATTTCTTGTATGGCGTTTCAACAAATGGTTCGATAAAATCAACGCCCTTTTTTGCTTCCTCCAATGCTTTAGAGAGATGTCCTTTTTGTTCATAGCAAAGAGCTTTATAAGAATAGACTTCTGCAAGCATTGATAAATCATAAGGATGATGCAAATAGGGTGGCATTTCTTTAAATTTTTCTAATTCGTTTAATGCCTCATCAAAATAGGATAAATAATATAAATTCTTTCCTTTTTCAACAAGGTAGAAAAAGGTATTTGCAAAATCTTCAACCTCGAGTTTGGCATACTGTTCAAGTAAATTAGATGCTCTTTCGTAATCGTGTGTAAAAGAATTATAGTAATGAATTTGTATTAGGAACATGTAAGAGTAGGATAGTTCGTCCTCAGCAAAAGTAGCATATTGTTCTAATTTATTGAAATAATGTGTTCGAGATTTATCATCGCCGTCCATGATTGCTTGATAACAGGCAACACGATAAATGTCATCTATTTTATAGAATAATCGATTTTTCTTCGATAATTGCAATCCCTTTTGTAAATAATCCAAACCTTTTTTTTGTTCATCTATTCCTAAATAAGTTATAGCAATATAGTAGAGCAGATCCAGTACTGTAATCGTATCAATCATATAGTGTTTGTTTTTTGCTTCATCCTCAGTAGCTAATCCAACTTTTAATGCCTGCTCATAATTATGCTCGTAAAAATAGAGGGAAAAATGAAGAATCTTCATTTTCATCCATTCATTCATCATGTTCATCTCTTTGAACATAGCTAAACCTCGCTCTAAGCTTTGTTCCCAATTGTCCATTTTCAAATCAGATTGAACTTTTGCATAGTAAGATAATAGCTTTCCAGACTCATAACATACAGGAAGCTCCTCTATAAATGGTTTTATTAAATTGGCAATTTCAAGACGTGGACCATTTTCAAAATGTGTATTTGCATTATAAATCTCTTCAACTTTCTCTAATAGGTCGCGTAATTCCACTATACTTACTTCTTCTAATAAAGAACTAACATCAACCTGTAATTGCTCAGCTATATATTGTAAGGTTTCCATAGAAGGATTTGCTTTATCATTTTCAATTAGACTTAACATACCTTTTGTAATGTGTTCGCCAGCAAGAGCAGCCAAGGTTAATTTTCGTTGTTTGCGTAATGTGCGAATTCTGTTGCCAAGAGTATCCATGGATGCACCTCGTTTCTTTCTTTTGTTTAATTATATTAAACTTTTGCTTGCAAAGGAAGCCTTATGCATGATATTATTTGTTTAATAAAATTAAACTTTTTAATCGGATTAAACAATTAGAGGGAGCGGAGAGAGAATGGAAGAGGCGGTAAGGTTAAAAAAAGCGACGTATCATTTATGGACATTTACAATTAGTAAGATTATTTCAATTTTAGGTTCCAATGTATTAGCATTTGGCATTAGTCTTTACATTTTGAAAATGACTGGTTCTGCGACAAGTTTTGCGGTTAATATGGTTTGTTCGATTTTGCCACGTGTTATTTTGTCTTCAATAGCAGGCTCATTAGCTGATCGATATTCAAAAAAGGCAATTATCTTAACATCACAAGCTGTAACTGTGTTGTTAATGGGTGGATTGTTACTATACGGTTATTTTTCTGGAATTACCGTGACATCAATTTACGTTGTCACAGCTCTGTATGCAATAACATCAACATTTAACAGTGTTACATTTTCATCTTCCATTGCTTGTTTAGTAAATGAAGAGCGAATTCAAAAAGCGATGTCATTTAACCAAATGTCCATGTCAATCGCAGCAATAGGGGGACCGGCAATTGGTGGTATGATGTATGGCTTTGTATCCCTTGAAGTCTTTTTAATGGTTCATATGATGGCTTATATTATAGCGTTTACATTGGAGGCTACAATGAATTTTAAGCTATACAGTAAAGAGGATAATGAAGTTCAAAAAGATATAGGAATAGTACAAAGTTTAAAAGAGGGATTTCAATATGCTAAAACAAAGAAAGCAGTTTCCACTATACTTTGGGTAGCATTATGGGTCAATTTATTTTTCTCAGCAATAAGTGTTGGTGGCACGTTTATATTAGTTGAAGTGTTGAAGATAAAATCACAGCATGTTGGAGTCATTGAATCAGCTGGTGCAGTAGGTATGTTAGTTACATCCATCTTCCTTTCTACCAGAAAACAGGCAAAATATCCATTATTACAATCTAAGCGATTTATCTTATTAATGGCTATAACATTAGGTATAACAACAGTACCTTTGTGGACTACATTTACGTATAATGTGAATTTTATCTTTTTTATCTTGATATTCTTTTGTTTTTCAACATTTGGGACATTTGTAAATACGCCGATTGGTGTCATGATCCAAACAGAAGTAGAAGAAATATACCGTGGGAGAATATTTGGGATTTTAGAAGCTGTAGCAATGGCGATGATGCCTTTGGGAACAATGGTCTTTGGTCTATTATATGATCGTGTCGAGCCTCAATGGGTTTTACTAGGATCGAGTATGGTCTTATTAGTGATTACTTCTTATATGATGCGTTCATCTGTTGTAAAACAAATTTATCCTGAATTAAAAGACGCTAATACTCACTTAAAAGAAAAAGAGGCTGTCTAATAAGCATAATTTAATAAGAAATATAGTTGAATCAATTTCATAAATCTGTTTTTGTTTTATAAAAACGAACATTTGAATTGAAATATATATAATATTCATATTTCGTAATTCCGCTACAGACGTGCTTTCCACGGGCTTGGCTTCAATCTCCTTTTGAAGTCTGCATCGCTAACGCTAGCTTCGACTTATTTGCACACTACGTTCCTGCGGGGCTTTCTGCTCAAGCTTATCCCGTAGGACATTGAATTAGCTTCCTCGAATTAGCAACGCACGAAGAAAATGCGAATGCATTTTCGAGGACTCATCGTCTTCCGCTTCATCATGAAGAAAGTAGGTAATTTAAAAAGTTCGTAATTTTAATGTGGATTTTTCATTATGGTTAAGTAAATGAAAAAATGCTCTTCTCTAATTTGCGAAGAAGAGCATTTTTCATTTAATTTTAAAAAATTAATCCAAATATTATTAGTAATAATGTCTTTCTGGACATCCCTAATTATAAGATATTCATTAGAACATTACGCGTCTTTTTGGGCGCGTAATGTTTTTTTACTTGATTGGAACATTAAAAGGATGAGGATGCTTAATAATGCTAATGTACCCGAAATTTCGTAAACTGTATTCGATTCTTTTGTTAAAATCCATGTGAAGAACAACGGTCCAAGGATACGTCCCATATTATCCATAGAATATGAAAGACCAGCAGCAGTTCCGTATTGTCCACCGGCTTCTTTTGAAGAAAGGGAAGTATTTAAAGTGCGTGCTAAAGCATTCCCTGCGGTGAATACACAAAGTGCAAAACCTGCAAACCATAGACTTTTTGTGAATGGAAACATAAATAAACCTAATGCAGTAACGACTTGAGCACCTATTAACCATTTTGTTTCTGTACCATCTTTAATATGGCGAACAAGACCACCCTGAATCATAAAGTCTACAAAACCACTAAATAAGAATAGAGAACCTAATTGTGTAGCTGTGATATTAATTTTTTCCATTTGGAATAATTGCAGTGTAGATTCTAAGCCCGCAAGTAAAAATGTCACCATAAAGGAGAACAAAAATAAGTAACGTACACGGTACTTTAATAATGTAGAAGCACCTTTTGGTACAATTGAACGCTTTGTAGTTTCTGCATGACGTTCTGGTTCCTTTAAAACAATACTTGCATAGATGAACAATAAGAAAATTAATACACTAGAAACTGTAAATGGAGTACTTAAACTTATATTTCCTAGTAAACCACCTAAAGCAGGACCGAAGATAAAACCGAGACCGATTGACATCCCCATAAAGCCCATATACTTATTACGATTTTCATCTGTAGACATATCACCTATAAATCCAGTAACTGCAGTATATAATGCACCTGAGAATAATCCTCCGATAATACGGGAAATATAAAGCATTGTTAATGATTTCATAAACAATGAAATCATTAAAAAGCTAGCGCAGAATCCGAGAAGCCCTATTAAGATTAGTTTTTTTCGTCCCATTTTATCACTTAGCATTCCCCAGAAAGGAGCTGTACAGAAACTTGCTAGAGAGTAAATTGTTAATAAACCACCAACATGCATTTTAGCAAAGCCTTGTTGAACAACTACTTCAGGTAAAATGGGGATGATTAAGCCAAATCCTAAGTACACAAAAAATTGTACTGACATCAACAAGATGATGGATTTTTTCATAATAACCCTGCTTTCTATTTACGATTGAAATCAAATCCAGTTTACCCTAAACGAGTGAAGAAACACACAGCAAAAAGAAAGGGTAACTAAAAATATGTTTTATACAAATAGTATAGAACGAAAGATAGTTTAATGCTAAAGTTTTATTTTTTGCAAATAGAAAGCGTGAAAAAATGTTCATTAAAACGGAAAATAAAATCTGTTCAAATACTTCTTATTATAATTAGGTCTGGACAATGATAGGATTTTGCTATTTTGTCTTTATAATTCACTCGTTATTGAGGCTTTTATTCGTTTGATTTGTATAGTGCTATAATAAAAGGGATTAAGATAAAGGAGGATTTCGTAACGATGGAAATTACAGCAATCGCTACTATTAAAACAAACGAAGGTACAAAATCCACTTTAGATTTAGATATTCCTCTACTAATTGATTTGGTACCTGCACGTAAATTTAAAGTAACTCAAACGTTAGAATCACTTGGACATACTGATGTTGAAGTAGAATCTGTAAATATGGATGTATATAAAGCAAAAAGTACAGTAAATGGTACAAAACAAGATACAACTATTGAAATTAGTTATGCTTTACGTCATGGTGATCGTTTGTTTGCATTAACTGAACTTCACGATATTCTTAAATAGGAATTAATAGAAAATAGGGCATATCCAAAAATGATATGCCCCATTTTTATAAACTCGTTAACTCATTTTAACAGCATTAAGGATGCAAAAACCTAGAGAAAAATCCAGTTATTTATAAATTATTTTACAGTATAGCCTTCTTCTTCAATTGCTTCTTTAATGTTATCAGTTGTTACTTTTGATTTGTCAAAAGCAACATCTACTAAACCTTGTTCTAGGTTTACATTGATAGTTTCCACACCGTTCAATTCACCAACGCCATTTTCTACTGCCTTGACACAATGTCCACAAGACATACCTTCTACTTTTAATTGAATCTTTTCAGTCAAACTGAAACACTCCCTATTTCCTCATCAGTTTTTGTATAGTTGTAACTAACTCATCTAGAACAGCATCGTCGCCTTCAGCTAATCGATCTTTCACGCAGCCTTTTAAATGACCATCAAGTAAAACTTTGGCTACGCTATTTAACGCAGATTGTGTTGCGGATAATTGAGTAATGATATCATCGCAATATACATCCTTCTCGACCATGCCTTTGATGCCACGAATCTGGCCTTCAATACGATTTAAGCGAGTAGTTAAATCTTTTTTTACATGTTCGGGGTGATGACTTTTACGACAAGTAGGATTGATACATTCTTCAGTCATAGAATTCGCCTCCTATTCGTAATAGAATAGCATACTATACGGGGGTATGTGAAGCGTTAAGATTAATTCATAAAAAATTTACACTCTATAAACGGATAATATGGTATGAATAATATAGGAAAAGTATTCGTAAAAAGTTTTATTAATCTTTTATTTGAATGATTTCATAATGCAAAATTCATATAAAATGTACGACCATTTTATGATATCCAATTTTGTTCATTGCTTCGTTTATTATAAAAATCTTGTATAGCTGTCTTTGTTGATGTGGAATTAGCGAAGACTCCTACGGGAAATCGAGACAGGTGAGACCCCGC
>NZ_JBCMNM010000085.1:0-20121 GCF_050459865.1 Rummeliibacillus pycnus | reverse complement strand
GAGGAGGCTCAACGCTCGCCCGCGGAAAGCGAAGCTAATTCCACATCATTTAGCTAGCAGAAAGTCAAAAGTATGATTGTAACTTGACAATGGATATAGTATGATATATATCCATATTATTTATGTAACAATATTGAAAAAACTAAAAGCATAAAAAAATGTTATGATAATAAGGGATACATAGTGACTTATTTGGTTATTATTAAAATGTAGTGGCTAGTGGCAACCATTGCACAGGTACTACGTCATATAAATATAAGAAATAGAAGAGGTGGAACATATGTCAAGAGATGTAGATGTAACAAAAATTATTGCGAATTTATCTAAACTTGGCGTTAAGGCAACGACTACTAAGTCTCGCTTAGAATTACTAAAAGCATTAGCACCACCAAAATCAGCTCCACAAACTCAAAACTAAATTGAAAACATTCATTAACTTCGGTAGCAACATAATCAACCGAAGTTTTTTTATTAACAAGATGCGCTGTGACACACAACAAAAGAGCCATAATAGAAAAAACAGCCCAAAGAGATTACTACATTCTCTTTGGGCTGTTCTTTTGGTAGACAAAGCTAGACGAGCTCGTTTTTATATTTAGAAATCATCATTATCATGATTACCAAACATATAGGTTTGATGATGGAATTTCATACTAAAGACTAAACCTAATGCGAGGGCGTTCCCCATCATTGAACTACCACCGTAGCTAATAAATGGTAGTGGAATACCTGTAATTGGTAGCAATTGAGTTGTCATACCAATATTTTCAAATACATGGAAAGTGATCATTGCAATAATACCTGCACATACATAAGTACAGAATGGGTCTTTCATTCGTAAAGTAAGTTTTGTTAAATGGAAGATTAAGAAGAAGAATAAACAAATAACAATACTTGCTCCAATAAATCCGTATTCTTCGCCGATTACACTGAAGATAAAATCGGTATGATTTTCAGGTACATATACTTCGCGATGCTTGAATCCTTTACCGAATATTTCACCGGATCCAATAGCATTTAAAGAAGAAATTAAATGGTATCCATCTCCTGTTGAATAAGAGTAAGGATCTAACCAAGAATAGATACGTGCGAATTGATATGCCTTAAAACCTAGCTTTTCAGTAAGAAAATCTTGCATATATAATGCCATATACAATAAGGAGCCACCTATTGTCACAGCACTTGCAACAACTGGTAAAATGATTTTCCAAGAAATCCCAGAAACAACTACAATAGCTGCAGTAATAGCAAAGAATACCAATGCAGTACCCAAGTCAGGTTGTTTCATTATAAATAATAATGGAACTAGTAATACTAAAAGAATTTTACCTAACAGCTTAAAATCAGTTTTTAATGATTTTATTGGATTGTTTTCGTGATGGCTACTCACGGTTCGTGCTAAAGCCAATATGAAGAAAGTCTTCATAAATTCTGACGGTTGTATATCCGCAAAACCTAAGTGAAACCAACTTTTAGCACCATTTCTAGGCTCTGCAATTTGACCAGGACCACCAGGAGCAATCAGTAAGATGATCAGGATAAATATCCCAGCGCCATATAAATACCATGTCATTTTCTTATATTGGTCAGGTTCAAAATACATCATGACACTAACGATACAAGCACCTACAAAGTACCAAAAGAGTTGTTTTGGTACGAAATTAATGCCGTACTGACCTGAAGTCTGTGCGGAAGAAATAGCAAGTAAACTGACGATGCAAAATAGCATCATTATAAAAGCGAGCGTCCAGTCGAAACGATCGGAAAAAGTTCTCTTTGAATTCATAATAGTCACCTAAATTAGTAGATTTAACACAAGGTTTGTCCAGCTCAAGCGGTAGACCCTAGAGGGTTTACAGAATGTAATCCCAATTGCTTTTCAACAAAACGTCACATTTAGGCAATTTTTCTTAAAGAAATCCCTTGTTCGAAAACTTTTTTGCCTGTCAGGTCGTCTAGGTTTAAGTATAAACGAGCCGCTTTTACTTTAAAATATTATAGTCTATCTTATTGTATCATGCTCGTGCATAAAGTTGTGACGAAATCGAATCACAAATGTTTCAAATTTATCTATAACATCTTATAATAAGATTGGAAATGAGGTGATCGACTTGGCAAAAAAAATGCGAGCTGCTGATGATTTTTTACATCACTTATATGTACATATGAACGAATTAAACCAATTTGTCATTTTTAGTGGTTTAACTTTCCGTGAATTTGTCTCTGCAGTCGGTCCGCTTCAAAATATTTTGCTACTAAAAAATGAATACGAAGATGGTTCATTTAACATGCATACACGGTTAGAGTTCGTAGAGGAAAAAGGCGTACCAAAGTTTGTTAAAAAAGCGATGGATTCCAAGAAGGATTTATGTTGGATCGATTTTTCTGATGAACGTAAGTTAAATCTTCTAACACCACAAGAACAAGCTGAGCTGCTCTATATTGGTCATAAAAAAGAACCAATCCGTTCTCCATTTTATCATCAATTACAAAATAAGTACGTATATCTATCAAGTGAAGAAGAAAAAATCTCTAAAATATACTTCCGTGAATTAACGGATGTAGAGCAGTTAGTAACACAAGTATTTAATATCATTATTCAAGAGAAAGAACGATTAACAACTTTTTGGAGAAGAAAGGCGAGTAACCTTTCACCATTGTTTACTGAAGAAATGATGAAAAATTTCCATGAAGAAATTAAAGATGGTGTATTGTTTTCTATGTACAAAATAGAAAAACCAAAACTTGCTTATGTCATTGAATTGCGCAATATTTCAGATGAATATTTCCCTGATGAAATTTGGGATGATTTGAATGTGATATTGAAGAAAAAACCAGATAAGGTTTTAGAAATTCATAAGTAATAGCTAATAGCTCTTATACATTATTTTTCTCCTATTAATGGATTTTATCTATAACGAATTAAAGATTCCTACATATGATAAGTAGGAATCTTTTTATTTTTAATGCAATATTTTTTCAGAGTGCTATTATAGAAATGTTATTTTTTTAGAGAGTAATTATACTTTTGGAAAATTGAAATCATTTCATGAATCTATTCGGTTCATGCTAAACTATGACTAGAAAAAACTTGGAGGAATTTGAACCCATGAAGAAAAAATTAGGCTTATTATACGGTGGTAAATCAGCAGAACACGAAGTTTCTTTATCGACTGCGAAGGCCGTAATACAAGCATTACATTTTGATAAATATGATGTATTTCCAATTTTCATCACACGCGAAGGCGAATGGAGAAGAGGGGAGCAACTAACAGTACCTGTAGAAAATATTGCGGAATTGCAATTCGGCAAAGATTTCAAAGAATCAAAACCGAATAATATTTCTAGTTTCTTATTAGAAGAAAACGAAAAACCATTCGATGTTATTTTCCCATTGCTTCATGGTACAAATGGCGAAGACGGAACTGTACAAGGTTTACTCGAAGCTTTGAACTTACCATATGTCGGTAATGGTGTATTAGCATCTGCTGCTGGTATGGATAAAGTTGTAATGAAACAGTTATTCGAAATTGCGGGATTAAACCAAGTTCCTTTTGTATACTTTATCCGTAGTGAATGGAAAAAGAATCAAGATGCTTTAATTACTAAAATGGAAGAAACATTAACTTGGCCAATGTTTGTTAAACCAGCAAACTTAGGTTCAAGTGTTGGTATCAGTAAAGCAACAAACCGTGAAGAACTAGTAAAAGCAATTGAAGTTGCTTTAAAATATGACCGTAAAATTGTCGTTGAAACTGGAATCGTTGCACGAGAAGTTGAAATGGGCGTTCTTGGTAATGATGAACCAAAAGTTTCTGTGCCAGGGGAAATTAAACCTGTAACAGAATTTTACGACTATGATTCAAAATACAATGATAACAAAACAGATTTATTGATCCCTGCGCCTGTAACTGATGATGTGATTAACACAATGTCTGATATGGCTATTCGAGCATTTAAAATTTTAGATTGTTCAGGACTTGTTCGTGCAGATTTCTTCGTAACAGCACAGGATGAAATTTATATTAATGAAGTCAATACAATGCCTGGCTTTACTCCAGTAAGTATGTATCCAATTTTATGGCAAAATACTGGCGTAGCATATGGAGAATTAATCGAGGAACTTATTACATTAGCAATCGAGCGCCACGACGAAAAACAACAACTTCAATACCAATAAAAGAGATTGAGTGTGATCTATTGTGAAAAAAACATTGCAACAAATTGCAAAATGGCTAAATAGTGACCAAATTATCCGTGAAGAAATTGTGGTGACAGGTGTTTCTATTAATACGCGAACATTGCAAAAAGGTAATCTGTTCATCCCGTTCCATGGAGAAAAAACAAATGGTCATAAATATGTTGCCCAAGCCTTTGAAAACGGTGCGGTAGCTTCTCTATGGCAAAAGGATGAACCGAATCCACCAAAAGATGTACCGTTAATTTTTGTGGACGATTCTGAAATGGCATTGCAACAAATGGCTAATGCATATCGCGCAGAACATCAAGCAACATTTATCGGAGTTACAGGTTCAAACGGTAAAACATCTACTAAAGATCTTATTGCAGGAACACTTTCACCTTATTTTAAAGTTCAAAAAACAGAAGGTAACTATAACAATCAACTAGGATTGCCACTCACTATCCTTTCTTTAGATGAAGATACTGAATTTGCTATTTTAGAAATGGGTATGGATGGTTTTGGTCAAATTGAATTCTTAACAAAAATGGCGAAACCAAAATATGCAGTTATAACAAATATCGGCGAAGCTCATATGCTAGCACTTGGTTCACGTGAAGGGATTGCTAAAGCAAAATTTGAAATTATTCAAGGGCTTCAACCTGATGGGAAATTCTTCTACGATGGTGATGAACCGCTATTAAAACCATTAGTTGCAAATGCTGAGTATTTGGATGCGACAGCTTTTGGTTTGGAGGCTACCAACGATTTAATGGCTTTGAATATTAAATCTAGTGAAAATGGTAGTACTTTTACTGTAAGAGGAATCGTCAACGAAGATTTCTTCATTCCAGTACTTGGTCGTCATCAGGTAAAAAATACATTAGTTGCCATTTTAATTGCTCATGAAGTTGGCTTATCTGATGAACAAATTCGTGAATCATTAAAAATGGTCTCTTTAACAAATATGCGTATGCAATTAGTGAACGGAGATCAAGGGATATTGTTTGTTAACGATGCTTATAATGCTGCACCTACTTCAGTACGAGCTGCCTTACAATTTATGCAATCAACTAACATGCGTCCAGACAAATGGGTAGTGCTTGGAGATATGTTGGAACTTGGTGAATTAGAACAACAATTCCATGAAGACTTAGCCAATGCAATTGATCCAGTGAATATTCATCAAATATGCTTATACGGTCCACGTATGAAGTGGTTGTATGATCAATTACAGGCAAAAGTACCAGAAGAAAATTTATTGTGGAATGATGATAATTATGATGCAATAATAGATAAAATTCGTTTAAATGCAAATACAGACTCTATTATTCTATTAAAGGGTTCTCGTGGTATGGAACTTGAACGTGTATTGCATGCATTTACAAATTAACTTTTAGATTAAAACGGGGGTGCCTAGGGAAAACTAATTCTTCTAGGTACTCTTTTTGTATAAAAATAATTTTAATTTCATTGTAGATGGTAGAGATGGGGGAGCTGCCATGCATGTTTTCTTTGAATGAAATAGGTAAGACAGCGGAACGGATGAGTTAGTTGAGGGCTTGCCACAAAATTTGAGATATGACATGAAATTATCATATCTTTGTTGCTAGCGAAGAGCTCAAATTTTAATTTAAAAAGGGGGAGAAGAAAGTGAAAATTGGTGTATTGTGTTTACATGGATTTACAGGGGGAGCGTATGAAATAAAAGCATTCTCAGATTATCTTGAACAATATACGGAATGGAAGATTTATGTACCGATATTATCAGGACATGGAGAAAAACTTAACTTAGACCTATTTACAGCAGAACATTGGTTGATGGATGCAGAAATTGCTTACAAACGTTTATTTAAAGAAGTAGATGAAATTTTCATAATCGGATTTTCTATGGGTGGCATCATTGCTATGTATCTAGCTTTACGATACAAAGTGAAAGCTTTAGTTCTACTAAGTCCAGCTGCAAGGTATATCCGTACTATGCAATTTGTCACTGATTTAAATGGTTTGTTTATGGATTTCATGCATGGAGATCATAAAGAAAACGAATTTTTTAAGCTTTATGAAAGAAAAGTAATAGATGTTCCAATAGCATCTGCAAAAGAATTTACACGTTTGGTACATAAAATGTCTCCATATTATGAAAAAATAACAGTACCTGTATGTTTGGTACAAGGAGAAAAAGATGAACTTGTACCGTATACAACAGCTGATTTTTTGTATAATAAGATTGCTAGCAAAAAAAAAGAGTTAATTACTACTCCGGATGGTAAGCATCTTATTTGTTATTGTGAAGATGCAGAAAAATGGTTTAAAAAAGCACTGGATTTTTTAAATAACTGCGTATAATAGTCGAAACATTCCGAATGAAAGTTAATAATTGCATGAATGGGTTATGCGTGTTAGAATATTGAAAGCAATGGATACATTTTGTGTGAAGACTCTCCAAAGTGATGGAGAGTACTTTTTTTTGAACATTACGGTTTATTCTATATTTCAGGTGTGAATCACTTGAGAATTGAACCGCTCGGCAAAGACCGGGCTTTCCCTTTTTATATAAAATTCATCTGTATGATTACAGAGATATAATAAGTAACGGAAACGTTCCTAACATAAGGCTCGATTTGCCCTATTTTCATCTGAAAATGTAACCATTTGTCAAATGCATAAGCAAAGAAGGAGAATGAGAAGTTTGACAAATTTTTCAGAACTAAATATTAGTGCTTCTACACAAAAATCTCTTAAACGTATGGGATTTGAAGAAGCAACACCAATCCAAGAAGGTACTATTACGTATGCACTAGAAGGCCGTGACATTATTGGCCAAGCGCAAACTGGTACTGGTAAAACTGCCGCTTTTGGTATTCCACTGATTGAAAAAGTTGACCCTAAAAAACCTGAAGTACAAGCTCTTATAATTGCCCCAACTCGTGAATTAGCAATTCAAAGCTCAGAAGAACTTCATAAAATTGGTTACGATAAACGCGCACGTATTCTTTCAGTTTACGGTGGGCAAGATATTAGCCGCCAAATTCGTGCACTTAAAAACAAACCACAAATTATCGTAGGTACTCCAGGTCGTATTCTAGACCATATCAAACGTCGCACATTAAAACTTGAAAACGTTGAAACACTTGTCCTTGATGAAGCAGATGAAATGTTAAACATGGGATTCATTGAAGATATCAATACGATTTTAGAAAACGTGCCAGCAGAACGCCAAACATTATTGTTCTCTGCAACAATGCCAGCACCAATTCGCAAAATTGCTGAAACTTTCATGAAAGACCCTGAAATCGTTAAAATTAAATCAAAAGAAATGACAGTTGAAAATATCGATCAATATTTTGTAAAAGCACAAGAGCGTGAAAAATTCGATGTCCTTTCACGTCTAATAAATGTTCACCAACCAGAATTAGCAATCGTATTTGGTCGTACAAAACGTCGTGTTGATGAATTAGCACATGCACTTAATATTCGTGGTTACCTTGCAGAAGGTATTCATGGTGATTTAAGCCAAGCAAAACGACTTTCAGTATTACGTCAATTTAAAGAAAATAAAATTGATATCCTAGTTGCAACAGACGTTGCTGCACGTGGTTTAGATATTTCGGGCGTTACACATGTTTACAACTTCGATATTCCACAAGATCCAGAAAGCTACGTTCACCGTATTGGACGTACAGGTCGTGCTGGGAAATCAGGCCTTGCTGTAACGTTTGTAACACCTCGTGAAATGGGTTATTTACGTATTGTAGAAGAAACTACGAAAAAACGTATGACTCCATTAAAGCCACCTACTGCTGATGAAGCATTAGTTGGCCAACAAGCACTTGCAGTTGAACAATTAAAAGAACTTGTTGAAAAGAATCATTTAAGTGACTACCGTGGTATGGCTGAAGACTTATTAGCTAGCCATGATGCAGTTGATTTAGTAGCTGCAGCACTTAAATCATTAACAAAAGAACCAGATGATTCACCAGTTAAAATCACTGAAGAACGTCCATTGCCAATGCGTCGTTCAGGTGGTCATGGCCAAGGCGGCGGCAACAACCGTGGCGGTAATCGTGGTGGTTATCGCGGCGGACGCGGTGGCAACAATCGTAGTGACCGTAGTGATCGTGGTGATCGCGGCGGACGTCGTGGGGAACGTAACAATTCTCGTCGTGAAGGCGCACACCGTGACGGAGGCCGTCGCGATGGTGGCCGTCGTCAACCTCGTCGTAGTAGTGAAGACTAAAATTCAAAAAATAAGAGCAACTTTAAATCGAGCAATCGGTTTAAAGTTGTTTTTTTGTTCTACACAAGTTGTAGAGTTTTTCACACCATTTAATGAAATACAGTAATATAGTGGAGGTAAATGCCCTGACACTCCTGCCAAAAAATAGGCTGACGAAACTCCGGAGTGAGAGACGAAGCTAGCGAAGCAATGCAGGAGCAAATAAGGAGGCTCAGCGGTAGGTTGCGAAAAAGGGAAGGGGAAGCACCAGAACCGGTTAGTTAGATGCTTTTAATTCTTACCCAACATTTCGCATTTTAGTTGCTTGAAAATATGATTATTGATATCTAAAGGAAATAGTTATTGTATCAACTGTAAAGGATTAAGAACTAGCACTCATCTAAGAGGTTCTAAATTTTTGCAGAATTGAAACTATCAGATGCTTAAAACGTATAGTAGATATGCATATAGCCATAAATAAATGGACAGAAAAATGATTTTGTTCATTAGAATAGGCATATAGCCAATATACATATATAAAGGAGTTTCAATATGACATCACAACCAAAATATCATATTTCAAAAAAAGGTTTGACAGTTTGGCGTATTCATGCGGCAATCGAATCGATCGTATTGTTATTGATAGTGATTGCTGCGTGTAGCTTAACTTTTTTCTTTGAAGGACCAAAATGGATTTATGTAATGAGCATAGTGGTATGGATTGTTCATGCGATTTTTTGGGTATATTTATTTCCGAATATTCGCTGGAAGCATTGGCGTTACGAAGTACGAGAGCAAGAAATTGAAATACAGCAAGGGCTATTTATCGTTAGACGAACGCTTGTCCCAATGGTGCGGGTGCAACATGTAGACACAACTCAAGGTCCTATTTTAAAACGCTATAATTTATCTAGTATGTCTATTTCTACTGCTGCGACAACGCATACAATTCCAGCGTTACCTATAGAAGAAGCGGATCAATTACGAGTACGGATTTCTGTATTGGCAAGGGTGGCAGAAGATGATGTCTAGAGAAGTAAATCATTTACACCCAATCACAGTTGTTCTTAGTTTCCTTTCTAGTTTGAAAAATTTTGTAATACCGATGGCTGTTATTTTTTTAGGTAAAGGATTCCGTTTTTCACTTAATCCCAATAGTGAACATTTCATAGAAACATTAATCTCGCTTGGGGTAATAATTTTGGTGATTTGTGTTATTTTCATTTTAGCATTTATTAAATGGAAACGATTTGTGTATTGGTTTGAAGATGGGGAACTTAGAATTGAACATGGCTTATTTGTTAAGAAAAAACGGTATATTCCTTTTGAACGCATTCAAAGTCTAAATTATAAAGAGGGAATTCTTCATCGTCCATTTAAGCTTGTAAAAGTGAGTATTGAAACTGCAGCTGAAAGCGGTGGTGAGGCAGAAGCTGATTTAAAAGCTATTACACATGAACAGGCAACAATGATTGAATTAGAGATGAAAAAGGCTAAATATCCTTTGAAACAAGTAGCAACACATGATTCAGAGGATGATTCAAATGTTGTCAATCATTATGATCAAAAAGAACAGCCGATTCCAAGCGCAATTATTCATCGTATGTCTAAGAAGGACTTACTGATTTTAGCTACGACTTCTAGTGGCATTGGTGTAGTATTCTCTGGATTGGCAGCAATTTTATCACAGTTTAATGATTGGATTCCGTATGAACAGTTATATGGGGAGTTTCAAGCTTTTATAAAATTCGGCGCACTACTAATTACGATTGTAACTATCGTTGTATTAATAATATCGTGGTTAATATCTGTTGCAATCACCTTTTTAAATAATTTTGGATTTAGTGTAGAAAAAGAGGAAGATAAGCTTTTCATCTCGAAAGGGTTATTAGAGAAAAGAAGAATGACGATTCCGATGAAGCGGATTCAAGGTGTACGTATTGTGGAAAACCCATTTAGGCAACTTTTTGGCTATGCAACCATTGTGATTGAAAGTGCTGGGAGTTCAGGTGAAAAGGATGAACAAAAAATAGTGATGGTACCACTTGTGAAAAAACAGCAAGCATTAACTATTCTAAAGAAATTATTTCCGGAAGAACAATGGGAGTTTCCTTTACAACGAGCGCCTAAAAAAGCATTACTTCGATATATGGTAAAACATGTGTATTGGTTAGCGCCTGTCACCGTTGCAGTGAGTTATTTCACATATCCATATGGATTATGGTCTCTTTTGCTCTTGCCTTTAGCATTACTACTAGGTTTTTGGCAACATCAAAGTGCAGGATATGCAAAAAACAAGCACCAACTTACGATCGTTTATAGAGGAATTAGCAAAACTACTTTTGTTACATTGAAAAAACGAATTCAAGCCATATCGCTTTCTCAAAGTTATTTTGAAAAACGAAAGAACATAGCGACAGTATCAATTCATATTATGTCAGGAACTTCTGGTAGTATTGCGAAGATTAAGCATTTTGATTTGATGAACATGGAGCAAGTATTTTGGTGGTGTGAACCAAATTCAATACAAAATGTTGATGGCAAGAAATAAAAAAGAGCTGTTGAGATTCGAAGATACTCAACAGCTTTTCCTTTGTTAATCTTTTTTTATCCATCTCAATACACGTTTTGGATGGAAATCAAATAATCCGATGATTAGACCAGTAATAAGCCCTACAATATGGGCAGTACCATTAACATTGGGTTGTAAGAATGTCATAATGATAGAAACTACAATAATTGGCATGATAATTTGTTTGAGTTGCGGCATTGTTTTACGTGTATAGTAAACTAATGCAGCAAATGCTCCGAAAATACCGAAGATGGCTCCACTTGCACCAATGCTTGCGTAGTTTGGTGGTTGTATCAAAAATGAAACAACATCCCCCATAAAACCAGAGACCATATAAATTGTAAAGAATCTTAGTTTACCTGCAATGCGTTCTAACTCTGGACCAAATACGTATAAGGAGAACATATTGAAAAGTAAGTGAAAAAAGTCTCCATGGATGAACATAGATGTAATCAGTCTCCAATATTCACCATCGGCGATAAAATAATTCACAGATGCGCCCATGTTAAGAATATTCTCGCCAAGTGGTGGAATAAGACCAATTAGATAAACAACAACGTTGATCGCAATTAGCGACGAAATAACAGGATATAGTTTTATGTACTGCGAAAGATTTTCTGTACGATTAAACATGTATTCACCTCAATTTTAATATGATTATTATACATTGTTTTATTAGCTGAATGAAAGGAGAAGCAAACGTGATAAAAGGAATTGGCCTAGATATCGTAGAAATATCAAGAATAATGAAAGCAAATGACCTAAGCCCACGATTTAAAGAAAAAATTTTAACACCACGAGAACTTGAGATTTTCGATCAGTTAAAGACAAGACGGCAACTAGAATTTTTGGCAGGAAGATTTTCAGCTAAAGAAGCATATTCTAAAGCGAATGGGACAGGAATTGGAAAGGAGTGTGCATTACAGGATATAGAGATTTTGCCGAATGCTAATGGGCAACCGATTTTATATTTTAAAAGAGAACTTGTTCAAGGATTTGTAAGTATTACACATTCAAAAGAATATGCGGCTGCTCAAGTTGTTCTGCTCGCATAAATTTTAAAGCTTGTTCATAGGATACTCTAATGGAAAATGTAGAAAGGATGGGGTTTTGCGAAAACTTCTAACGTTGGCACTAGTTTGTCTTACGGCAGTATTATTGTTAGTAGCTTGTGGATCAAATTCAAAAGAGGATGTAGTGAAAAAAACTAGCAAGAAATGGACAGCGGCTAAAGGCTATGAGGTAAAAGCTGTTATGGAGATTAAAACGAGTGGAGATTCAAAAAAATACGATGTAAATGTGTGGCATACAAAGCCTGAATTTTATCGTGTTGCAGTATCAGAAGAAGGACAAGAAACGTCTCAAATGATTATACGTAATGAAGAAGGCGTTTTTGTTGTTACCCCTTCACTGAAAAAGACGTATAAATTCCAAAGTGATTGGCCTAAACAAAATAGCCAAGGTTATCTAATTAATGCTTTGGCAGAAGATTTAGCTTCGGATAAAACTGCAGAAATGAAAGAAACAAAAAATGCTTATATATTCAAAGCGAAAACACGTAATAATCATTCGAAAATGCTTCCAACTCAACAAGTTTATATCGACAAAAAGACCTTATTGCCTACGAAAGTCATTGTGTTAAATGAGTCAAATGAAGAACAAATTCGCATCACATTCAAAAAGATTACACTTGGCGTTGCTAAAAAAGCTTCTGATTATGCTTTAGAGGACTTTACAAAGACAAGCGATAAAAAAGCAGGTAACAAGGAATCTAATACAGATGCTGCAACAAATGCTGCATCAACAGATGGATCAGATAAAGGCGATGGCACTGCAACTACAACAAGTGAACAAAAAACAACAGACGATAAAACAACAGACGATAAAGCAACAGATAAACAGTCAACAAATGAAGAAGGTAATGCAGCTACAAGTGAAGAAACAATTGCAACTTCAGCAGATACAAGTACTACTGCTACAGATAATGTTGAAAACGCTGGAGCAGACATTGATTCAGAAGACTTTAAAACGCATTATCCAGTTTTAAAATGGGATAATGTTAAATTAAAAGATGAAGAATCATTACAAATGGATACAGGAACTCGTAAAATCTTATCATTTGAAGGAGATAAGAGCTTTACAATCATTCAAGAAAAAGTTACAACAGCTGATCAACTTTATATTCCAGTATTCTCACCTGGCGATCCTGCAGATTTAGGATTTACCATTGGGGCAATTACAGATAATTCAATTGCTTGGGAGGCGGATGGAATTTCATTCTTTATCGCTTCGAATGATTTAAGCAAAGATGAACTTGTAGAAGTAGCATCATCCATGGTTAATGGAGAAGTGAAGTAGCATAATAATTGACCTAAGCTGTGACAGGGACGATAATAGAAAAAAACAAATAAGAAGGTAAGTAAAATGAACGAACTTCTACAATTTCGTCCCACCAAAGCTATTATTGATTTATCGGCAATTCGATATAATATAGAAAACCTACGTAAGCATTTGCATTCAAATGTAGAAATAATTGCTGTTGTAAAAGCAAATGCTTACGGTCATGGTGATGTACAAGTCGCCAAAGCTGCTTTAGAGGCAGGAGCAACGATGCTAGCGGTTGCAACACCAGAAGAGGCATTACATTTAAGAGCATCGATTGAAAAATCGCCAATTTTGATTTTAGGAGCTGTACCAGTAAACTTCGCACCATACGCAGCAAAGGCAAATATTACGCTCACAGTATTTTCATCTGAATGGATTAACGAGGTTGCATTAACATCAAAAGAGTTTAGTAATCCTTTAAAAGTACACATAAAAGTTGATAGTGGTATGGGCCGAATTGGTGTAAGAACAGAAAAAGAGTTAAAAGTTGTATATGATGTCATAACAATGGCTAATAATATAGAAGTAGATGGTATTTTCACTCATTTCGCAACTTCAGATGAAGAAGATACAGTACAGTATGATCATCAATTAGAAGTATTCAAAAATTTAGTAGCAAGTTTACAAGTAAAACCTCGCTTGGTACATGCAGCAAACACTGCAGCTTCATTGGTTAAAGAAGGTGTTCAGTTTGATGCTGTACGATTTGGAATTTCTATGTATGGTCTTGCTCCTTCGACATTTGTCGAAAAAAATCTACCGTATGCATTAAATCAAGCTTTAGCATTAGAAAGTGAATTAGTACACGTAAAGAAAATTGCTAAAGGTGATACAGTCAGCTATGGAGGTACATATGTAGCACAGCAAGATGAATGGATTGGTACGATGCCTATTGGGTATGCGGATGGGCTTATTCGTAGATTATCCGGTCAAGAAGTTTTAATAGATGGAACAAGAGCACCTATTATCGGAAGAATTTGTATGGATCAGTGCATGATTAGATTACCAAGAGAAATGGCAGTTGGGGAAAAGGTAGTCTTAATAGGCAAACAGCAAAAAGGTGAGATTCGCATCCAAGAATGGGCAGATCGACTAGATACAATTGTTTATGAAATACCATGTATGCTTTCGCAAAGAGTGACAAGAATTTATAGATAAATTGTTACTTCTATAGTATTTGATAGATGAGCTTTTAAATGATATTAAAACTATAGAAATAGTAATTTGTCCTATAAGTCGACAAATTCAGAAAAAAATCAACGATTATGTCAAATACTTACTGATACTGTCTTTTCAAGGCTTAATTTTAATGTTAGGATAGTAAGGAAGTTAAACGGTATAAAAGGTGATTTGTTTGTGGAGGTGTTGGCTGTGAGTCAAAAAAGAACGGAAGAAGTCCTTATTCAGTTACCAGAACGTATAGTTTCTGAAAAGATTGAACAAGCTTATAATCAAATAACGAAAAATACGAATGAATGCGTATATATTCCAACAAAACGATCAATTCAAACAAAACAAAAAAATCACATGCGAGAAGCAATGGTTAAAGGATATGTAGAAATGTCACAGATTAACTTATCTATATGTAGTGAATGCTTACACGTTGAGTATGAAGCGGAACATATGGTGGAGCGACTCGTAAGCGGAGGATGAAAACTTGAACGTTAAACGTGGTGACGTTTTTTTTGCAGATTTATCGCCAGTAGTCGGGTCAGAACAAGGTGGTACTAGACCCGTACTGGTTATCCAAAATGATATTGGAAATCGCTTTAGTCCTACTGTAATAATTGCTGCAATAACTGCTCAAATCCAAAAAGCAAAACTTCCTACTCATGTAGAAATTGATGCAAAGAAATATGGGTTTGAAAGAGATTCAGTCATTTTATTGGAACAATTACGGACAATCGATAAATCCAGATTAACTGACAAAATCACGCAACTAGATGGACCATTGATGGAAAAAGTAGAGGAAGCTTTAGAAATTAGCTTGGGTCTATTAAAATTTTAAATAGCATTGTAAATAGCATACATATTGAAACACCAGAATGAATTATTCTGGTGTTTTTGTTTAAATAAAATTGGAAATATAGGGATATTTATCCAGGTTGATAAAGAAAAATATTACAAAAATAACAGTGTAAAGTTAGAGAATATGTTATACAATTAGAAAAAGTAAGTAGTAAAATAGATAATATCAGATGTTTTTCTTTACTACTTATTAAACATATTAATCGTAAGCTATTCAGAAAACCAAAAGTATATAGGATTAAAACCTATATGTGTAGATATTTTTTTGTATTAAGGAGTTCTTTTTAGACTAAAAATCAAGAAAGACGATGTAAATAATATAAATTAACATCGTGAATATTAGGAATATTAGGAATATTAGATGGTTTGGGGGCGAATTTGGAGATGGAAGGGTCTTCTGTAGATATTTTGACAGAATGGGATATTGTTACCGCACGTCAGCTTGGTCGAAAAGAGGCTAAATCAATTGGATTTGGTATGGTAAATCAAGCGCGAATTACGACTGCCATCAGTGAGCTAGCCCGTAATATATATTTATATGCCGGTAAAGGGAAAATTGTAGTGACAAGAGTAAAAGAAGAAATTTTTGATGGGATTTGTATTGTTGCTTCGGATTCAGGACCTGGAATAGCTGATATTCAGCAAGTGATGCAAGATGGTTTTTCAACTTCACAGGGACTGGGTGCTGGATTACCAGGTGTTAGACGTTTGATGGACGAATTTGAAATAGAAACAGAATTAAAAAAAGGTACTATTATTACTATTAAGAAATGGCTTTATTCAGAAAATGATTAATATCACAAAAGGGATTATCTCGTGATATTAAAAGACTATAATAAGATATCAATATCAATTTCTAGTAATTAGAAAGGAATTGTCCAAATTTTGTTTTGGACAATTCCTTTTTGGTTTATAGAGGGTATGTAAATTCTTCCTATGATAAAATAGTGTAGATAAATGAAAGGTAGTGAACTTATGGACGAAAAAAATATGCATCAGTTAATCGCCTCAGAAATTGGTATTCGTACAAATCAAGTAGAACAAGTTATTCAGTTACTTGAAGCTTCTAATACAGTACCTTTTATAGCACGCTATCGAAAAGAAGCAACGGGCTCGTTAGATGAGGTACAAATAAAAGCAATCGAAGACCGTTACCACTATATTCAACAATTAGAACAACGTAAACAAGAAGTTCTTCGTTTAATAGACGAACAAGGGAAACTAACAGAAGAATTAGAGAAAGAAATTAACGCAGCAACCATTTTAAAAAGAGTTGAAGATTTATATCGTCCTTACAAACAAAAACGACGTACAAAGGCTACAATTGCAAAAGATAAAGGCTTAGAACCATTAGCTGATCAATTAATGACATTTGGTAAAACGCCACTTTTAGAATTAGCAACGCCTTTTATAGGTGAAAAAGTAGAGGGTGTTGAAGAAGCGCTACAAGGAGCTTGTGATATTTTAGCGGAACGCTTCGCAGATGATGCCGCAATTCGCGAGAAAATCCGAAACATTTCATGGCAACAAGGTAAAATTCAAGT
The DNA here is from genome assembly GCF_050459865.1 of Rummeliibacillus pycnus. GTDB lineage: Bacteria > Bacillota > Bacilli > Bacillales_A > Planococcaceae > Rummeliibacillus > Rummeliibacillus pycnus_B. The sequence continues at coordinate 3,193 of NZ_JBCMNM010000085.1, read as the reverse complement.
AGTTGTTAAAAATGCTGAACTTGATGAAAAAGCTGTATTTGAAATGTATTATGAATACGAAGAACCGGTTAACAAAATCGTTCCACACCGTATCTTAGCTATTAATCGTGGTGAAAAAGAAGAAGTATTAAAAGTGAGTATTCAAGTGCCTGTAGAACGAGTACATCAGGTTATGAGAAATGAGTGGATACCTGCTTCGTCTTCACCTGCTGTTTCGCAAGTAGAGTTAGCCATTGAAGATGCATATAAACGTTTAATACAACCATCAATTGAACGAGAAATCCGTAATGAGTTAACCGAAAAAGCTGAAACACAAGCAATCCATATTTTCTCTGAAAACTTACGGAATTTATTGTTGCAACCACCAATGAATGGCCAATTTGTCCTTGGGGTGGATCCGGCATATCGGACAGGTTGTAAATTAGCTGTTGTAGATGATACAGGTAAAATGCTTGAAATCTCTGTTATCTATCCACATACAGCAAAAGGCGATGTAGAAAAATCTAAAAAAACATTTCATGATGTTTTAGAACGATATCCGATTACCATTGTTGCAATCGGAAATGGTACAGCTTCTCGTGAAACAGAACAATTTGTAACAGATTGCTTAAAAGAATCTGGGAGTAATGCAGCTTATGTTATTGTGAGCGAAGCTGGTGCTAGTGTATATTCCGCATCGGAAATAGCACGTGAAGAATTCCCTAATCTGCAAGTTGAACAAAGAAGTGCTGTATCTATTGCGAGACGTTTACAAGATCCTTTAGCGGAACTTGTAAAAATAGATCCAAAAGCAGTAGGTGTAGGACAATACCAACATGATGTTTCTCAAAAGAAATTAGAGGAATCATTAACTTTTATTGTAGAAACTGCAGTAAACCAAGTAGGGGTAGATGTTAATACGGCTTCATCATCATTACTTCAATATGTTTCAGGTTTATCGAAAACCGTAGCTGAGAATATCGTCAAAGTTCGAAGTGAAAATGGTAAATTTACAGCTCGTACACAATTAAAGAAAATCCCTCGACTTGGTGCTAAGACATATGAACAAGCGATTGGATTTTTGCGTATACCTAAAGCTAAAAACCCGTTAGATTCAACTGCAATTCATCCAGAAAGTTATGATTTAGCGAAACAAATTTTAGAAGCTGCACATATTGATAAGAAAGAAATTGGTTCTCAGGAAGCAGAGCAAGCAATTGGCGAATTAAATATTGTTGCACTAAGTGAAGAGTGGGGAATTGGCGAAGTGACACTAAAAGATGTTGTTGATTCACTCATGAAACCTTCACGAGACCCTCGCGATGCTTTCCCACAACCATTATTAAAAAAAGATGTTTTGAAAATGGAAGATTTAAAACCTGGAATGGAGTTGCAAGGCACTGTACGAAATGTTGTCGATTTTGGAGCATTTGTCGATATTGGTGTTAAACAAGATGGACTTGTACACATTTCAAAGTTGAAAAAGGGATATGTAAAACATCCATTAGATGTAGTTGCTCTTGGTGATATCGTTACTGTTTGGGTAGATAAAATCGAAGCTGAGAAAGGGAGAATTTCTCTTACAATGCTTCCTCCTGAGCAACAAATTAATGAATAATAATTTGAGTCAAAAGAATCCAAGGTATTCAGAAAGTTCAATAGGACTCTGATATAGTTGGGATTTTATAAGATATATGAGGTGTTTTAAAAGTTAGGAAAATAACTTTTAGAACACCTCAACGTTTATATGAAGTTAATACAATTACCTAGATACTCATACGTATACTGACGCAAAGGAGTTGTTTGAAAGGATCTTTTGTACAATTCATTCACTGATATAGAGTATTTAATTTTTATTAGGAGGTATACTATGACGGATTCTGATTTACAGCAGCTAGTGAGTGATATTTCGGAGCAAGTGTTTCAAAAACCATTTCAGCATCAAGCTTATTTCAACAAAAGACTTCGTACAACTGGAGGACGCTACCTTTTACAATCGCATGATATTGAGATTAACCCTAAAGCCTATGAACAATATGGTATTGAGGAAGTAGAGGGGATAATTCGCCATGAACTATGTCATTATCATCTTCATATAGAAGGAAAGGGATATCAACATAGAGATGCAGATTTTAGAATACTATTGAAAAAAACTAATGCACCTCGTTTTTGTTCCAATTTAGATCAAGGTAAGCGGAAAAGTAATAGTAGACGATATACGTATGTATGCGTTAAATGCGGTATAAATTATCATAGGAAGATTAAAATGAATACAGCTAGATACCGTTGTAGTAAGTGTCTTGGAAGACTTGAATTAAAAAGATAAAGTTTTTTTAGAAAAACACTTGACGGTTATAAAATAACTCTCTATAATAATAAAAGTCGACAAGATGATAACACATTGAAGCGACAAACAAATGATATGATAGTTATTCCGAAGTAGCTCAGTTGGTAGCAGCATCTGACTGTTAATCAGAGGGTCGCAGGTTCGAGTCCTGCCTTCGGAGCCATGGCCCCTTGGTCAAGCGGTTAAGACACCGCCCTTTCACGGCGGTAACACGAGTTCGAATCTCGTAGGGGTCACCATTTTATGGTTCGGTAGTTCAGCTGGTTAGAATGCCTGCCTGTCACGCAGGAGGTCGCGGGTTCGAGTCCCGTCCGAACCGCCATTTTTTTGGGGTATAGCCAAGCGGTAAGGCAACGGATTTTGATTCCGTCATGCCCTGGTTCGAATCCAGGTACCCCAGCCATATTCTTTTGTTATTCAGCTACGAGTCATTAGCTCAGTTGGTAGAGCATCTGACTTTTAATCAGAGGGTCGCTGGTTCGAATCCTGCATGACTCACCATTTTATTTCTTGACATGATTGAAAAGGTATATTATAATAACACTTACCTGTTAAGATGAAATGCGGTCGTGGCGGAATGGCAGACGCGCTAGGTTGAGGGCCTAGTCGGGGTAACTCGGTGGAGGTTCAAGTCCTCTCGATCGCACCAAGAAAATTTTATAATATGCGCCCATAGCTCAACTGGATAGAGCGTCTGACTACGGATCAGAAGGTTGTGGATTCGACTTCTGCTGGGCGCACCATATTATTCTTATTTCAATAAAATACTTTTATGCGGGTGTAGTTTAGTGGTAAAACCACAGCCTTCCAAGCTGTTGTCGGGAGTTCGATTCTCCTCACCCGCTCCAATATGAACCTTGAAAACTG
>NZ_JBCMNM010000084.1:0-33097 GCF_050459865.1 Rummeliibacillus pycnus | reverse complement strand
ATAAGCGCTCATTTTTCATTAAACGGCCAGATTGTTGAGTAAGAAATGCTATAATATATCCTACTATAGGAAGTGGTGATTCAAATGAAAAACTGGCTTGAACTATCCGATGTAGAGTATGAAAAAGTGTGGAATAAACTATATGACGAATTGAAATTTGAACCAAGTACTACCAATTTCCCATCTTTTGAAGTACCAACTCCTTTTATTACCTACGATATCTCAAACTACTTTGGAGAATATGAAGGTTTGAATGCCTACGATGACTTGGAAGAAAAAGCATTACTTGTATTCCAAAAAATTACATCAATAGATGAATATATTTATGCATTAGATTGGCATCATGAATGTTATTGGATAAATCCCCATTTAGAATATCAAAAAAACGAATTCGATGAATGGACAGTACCGATTTTCACAAATGGCGATTATTACGTCTTTATTCATAAGAATTTTGAGTGGGGATATTTAGGACACCCGTGGGAAAGAACCATAACTATTTTTGGAAAAGAATTGATAAAGGGTTTTTCAACCAATAATGTTTCAAAAAATATTACTTCAGAAATAATGTAAACTATATTCAACTAACGGGCGCTATTCTAGAGTAATGAATCTGAGTTTTATTAAATAAAAGGGCCATTTTGTTTGAAATTTAGGAGTGAAGAAATGAATAATTTTTTTACAGCATTAACTTATGTAAATAAATTGATTTATGAGTCGAATCACTTAACTGTAAAGTCAGTTCAAGAAGAGAAGCAGAATTCTAAGTATGGTGCTGGTACATTTCAATTATCTTCTAAAACAGTTCGATTCAGAGTTGCGAATATAACCCCTACCAAAGTAGGGCAGTTTGTTGCATTTTGGGAAAAGGACGAAAATAATAAAAATCAACCCTACTTATATGAGGAGTCCCCTGATTTATTAGTTATAACTACCTTTAAAAATGAAAATGAGTTTGGTCAATTTATTTTTCCAAAAGAAATTCTTTTAAAACAGAACATTCTTAGGTCTACTTCAACAAAGGGCAAAATGGCAATAAGAGTTTATCCTAGCTGGGATAGTCCGAGTAGTAAACAAGCGATGAAAACTCAAAAATGGCAGTTACCCTATTTTGTTGATATGTGTAATCCGAATAAATTACCCTTAGAAAAAATAATAGAACTGTATTCTCTTTAATCCTCTGCAATCGGGCGCAATTCTTGAAAAGGAATTGTGCCTTTTTAGATAAAGGGCAAATTAATAGAGGAAGAATCTCATAAACTATAGATTAGTTTAGTACAAATAATCATTATTCCATTTACACCAAAAGTTGTAGATATTTTCATTATCTTTTCTGCGATAATTTATTAAAAGTGGATTAAATAGTGGGAATTTATCTGATTGAAGTATTATATGAAGCGCATTTACCAGTAAGTAATTTAAAACAATCTATAGAATTTTATAAAGATCTTGGTTTAGAGTTTGACCATAATGTGGATGGAAAAATAGCGTTTTTATGGATAGAAAAAAATAAAAGTTGGTTAGGGTTGTGGGAGACAGATAAAGTAGAACTTGAGTATCGTCCTTCAATTAGACATATTGCTTTTCAAGTATCTCTTGAGGGCTTGAAAAAGTCAGTTTCTTGGCTTAAAAGTAAAGGGTATGAACCTCGAGAAGCCTTTGGTTTTGAGCCAATCGAACCTTTTGTAATGGCACATGAAGGATACGCTCATGCTAAAATCCATTTCAGTGATCCAGATGGTAATAGTCTAGAGTTTATTTGCAAACTTGCTATTCCGAATAAAATTAATAAACGTATGTATTTAAGCGAGTGGGAGAAAATAAACCTATTTTAAAATCAAAGCACCAGAAGGCGAAAAATTTTTAATTAATGTGTCATGAAGAAACAATGGAAATGAGATTTCTGTATATATAAAACTATAAAATATAGTACCCTTGTTCAACAATCAGGTGCAGTCCTTGAAAAAGGATATGCGCTCTTTTTTCATTTAAGGGCCATTATAATTGAATTACGTCTTTTTTTAAAATGGGAATTTATGTTAAAAAATAGTCGAGATTGTGATGTAATGTACTTAAACTATCGGTCAGGATCGTTTGATTAAGGGCATAGCCACTAGGGAAATGGGAAAGCTATTCCGTAAGAAAAAAGCGGATGGTGATGTCCATGAGAATTCAACCCACATCTATGGTTTATATGACTAAACAAATACCTGAAAAAGATTGGCAACGCTTAATGCACTACGTATTATCAACTCTTGTGGTACACTAATAGGTCCTGCCATTGTATCAGGTGAAAAACGGCAGGAATATTTTAAAAAAGGTGCTTCTTCTTTAAACAGTTAATTATAAAAAGGCTTGACCTATAAAGTAATCGGCAAGCCTTTCACTGTTACAGATTTATAGTTATTGAACTAACCAGCTAATAGTTTGTGAAGAAATGTATTTAAACTTAAGCTAACCGGCCCTGATTATAGTCACCAGATGCACTCTATACGTTCCATTTTTGGTGAAATTTAATATTCATTTAATAAATTATGGAGTTGATACAATCATGCAAGCACTACAAAAAACACAAATGATAGTTCGTTATCGGCACCCTAACAGTAAAGTATATTACGGAATTGTTGAAGGGGATGAAATTATACAATTATCTAGTGATTTTACTGAAATCGTAAAGGATGAACTAAAATATGATGGAACAAGAGTTAAATATAATGATGTTAAGATTTTGGAGCCAGTAATCCCCACAAAAATCATTAATTTTGGCTGGACATATGCTGAACATGCAAATGAGACTGGGGGAAAGGCCAATCTCAAAGAACCGTTTTTGTTTTTAAAACCGACGACTTCTCTTATTCCAGAGCATGGTGAAATTATTCTTCCGCCAAGTGATTTAACGAATCAGGTAGAAATGGAGGGGGAAGTGGCACTTGTTATTGGAAAACGTGGTAAAAATATAAAAGAAGAAGAGGCATTAGATTATGTTTTTGGCTGCACGATCTTTAACGATGTGACGGCAAGAGATCTTACAAAAAGTGATCCTCAGTTTACGCGTGGAAAAGGTTTTGATACCTTTGGTCCGTTGGGTCCGTGTATTGTAAAGGGGTTAGATCCAACTAATTTAAGCATTGTTACAAAATTAAACGGGAAAATCGTTCAAGAGGGAAATACTAATCAGATGTCATTTTCGATTCCTTTCCTTATCAGTTGGATTTCACAGGTTATGACACTTGAGCCGGGTGATATTTTGGCGACAGGCTCCCCTTCTGGAAGTTGTCCAATGAAGTCTGGGGATACTGTAGTGGTTGAAGTAGAGTATATTGGTAAACTGTTTAACTATGTAAAATAGAAAAAATAATCTCAATAAACTTATGATGTTTTGATAATAAAAACCATTTTATGAGTTGGATTTTCAAAATTAACTTCCGCCTTTCTTTGTTTGTATTGAAATAAATTTTGAACAAAATAAGAAGTGGGGTTTATTAGTACTGACAGCTTTATTTTACTTGTACCTACTATTTTAGCTGCGATAAGAGTTAATGAGCTAATTGGATCAGCACCATTTAAGATGATGGTTATTCAGTAATAGGGCGCTTTTCTGTACCATGGTTTCTTACATGTTTTGTGGTGAAGAAGATCTTCATGGATAGCTAACGAGGCGATTGCGAAATAAGAGCAGTCGCTTTTTTAGTATCGGTGCAGTTTAGTTGAAGATTACCATTCTAATGGATGGCTTACTTGTAGAATCATCTTCACTTAAGTAAAAATTATTCTAATGAAACTAATTATTAGTGAAAATAACCATATCAAAAGCACAAAGCATCTCAACTATTTAGCATAAGTTAAAGCATACCTAGATAGAAGGGAGGAATCATAAATGAGTGGTGATTGTGGTTATGGTGGAAATAGTAGTAGCAACACTTTTACTTTAGTTGTTGTCTTGTTTATCTTGTTAATTATTGTAGGAACTTCTTTCATAAAAGGTGGCTACTAAAAAGTGTTAAAATGGAGAGGCCTCCACCCCTTACACTTTAGTACCTAACTTGTTGTGAACCGCCACGCCCCCAATTGTGAGACACAAAATCTAATGATTGGGGCCATTTTATTGGCAAAAGAAGCAACAAACTTCAAATTAACGTAGTCTAACATTTTATAAAAAAGAAATGTAGTATTATAGCGAAGCTATATAATTATTTAATGCTTCTCTAAGTGATGTACTGCGTCTAAGAATTATAACGTATGAAGTTAAAAAGTCTGGCACGTTGTCGATTTGTCGCCTGCGAGCCGGACTGAAGGAATAGAGAAGTGCCAGTCCTCAATGTAGGCTGACACTTTGTTATTTACAAAACTAAGTATTTGATTTTGACTAAAGAATTTGCCACATCTATTTTGTATTTACTAATAGATGTGTTAGTGCTTGTTTTAACGAAGTAGCAGGATGACTTAATAAAAATTCTAAATCTGTATGTGCTGATTCTAATCCACCTTCACGAATACCTTTTTGAGTCATAACTAACATTGGAAGATATGCTTCAGGTACACCAGCACCTTTTAACATTTCTTCAAAAGAAACATCGTCAACTTCTAATAAAGGAACTTCTTTGCCTAATACGTCATTTAACGTATCCACAAATTACTGTTGTGATAAATTTTCACCAAAAAGCTCATAAATTTTATTTTCGTGACCATCAGCTACTAAAACATTCGCTGCTGCTTCAGCTAAATCTGGTCGGTATACCCAACCAATTTTCCCTTCACCTGCAGAAGTTATCCAAGGGGCACCCGCCATACATCCTTGAATTGTTCCAAGTTCGTTTTCTACATACCAGTTGTTACGCAGAATCACATAAGGAATATCTGATTCAATAATTGCTACTTCACGTACTCTATGCAAGCCTGCTAGGAAGAAGTCATTTGCTTCTGCACGCGTAACACTTGGATATATAATTTGTTTTACATTTGTAGCTTTGGCAGCTTCTATTGCGTTTGTATGTTGACGCATAATTTTTTCAAAATCACCAAATGTTGACATGATAAATAGACGATCTACATCTTTGAAGGCAGTAAGTAATGTTTCTTGATTTTCAAAATCCGTTATCCGTACTTCTAAGCCTTGCTCCTTATAGCTAAGTGCTTTTTCAGATTGATCATCGCGTACGCCAACAATTATTTCTTCAACGGATAATCTGGTAAGTAAATTCTCAACAATTTTAGAACCTAAATTTCCATTTGCACCTGTTACTAAAACTTTCATACAATCTCCTCCACTTTAGTGAATTATTTTTGATTTTTGTACCTAATACATATACTATTTCTTAAGAAAGATTTATGGAAGTAGGCATAATTTAATAACATAGTCATAAAAATAGTACCTAGAGAAAAAGGAGATTTTATTATGGCACGTTTTAGTTATCGAGACGAATCGATTTCTGAAGAAATACAACAAGAAATTTGTCCATTAACAGTTACCCAAAATGTAATTGCGGGTAGATGGAAAATCGTGATTTTGTGGCATTTAAGCCAAAAAGAAATTATTAGATTTAATGAATTATTGAGGATGTTACCTGGAATCTCAAAAGGAATCTTAACTAGACAATTAAGAGAGCTTGAAGAGGATGGACAAGTACACAGAGAAGTTTATAAAGTTGTACCACCAAAGGTAGAGTATTCATTAACAGAGCAAGGACAAAAATTTATACCTGTATTAGAAGCAATGCAAGTGTGGGGGAAAGATTTATTAAATAAAAAAAATAGAGATGTACGAAAAACTTGAGGATTAATAAATCGTAATTAACCTCTTAAAAGACAAGATAAAACGATTTTCTTAAATGGAAATCGTTTATTTTTTGTTTCTTATGGAAATTTTAGTCCCGATGTTTAATGTAAAACATAAAACATAATATTGTCTGATTAATATGATAGTATGAGAATAGAATGATATTAACGTAAAAGAGGGATAAATATGACAATAGTGCCTAAGCTGGCTTCGATGTTACAACGACGTGATGAAGAACCAAATATTGAACTAGCACGGGAATTAGTTAACGATCACAATCTTGAAGGTATAAAAGAAGTTATAGAAAACTTATCTAATAAGGATAAAGGAATTCAACAAGATTGTATTAAAGTAGCCTATGAAATTGGGGAAGTTAACCCTGAGCTTATAAGTGAGTACGCTTTAACCTTTATAAATTTGCTGAAAAGTAGTAATAACCGTTTAGTTTGGGGTGCAATGACAGCTTTATCTACCATTGCAACAGTTTCATCTTCGATTATGATGGATAATCTTGATACAATATTTTCAACTATGAAAACTGGCTCCGTAATTACTGTTGATAAAGGGGTATTAACTTTAGCAAAGTTAGCAACTGCAAGCAAGGAAACCAATGAACGAATTTTTCCTTTCCTGCTGAATCATATAGAAACTTGCAGACCGAAAGAAATCCTCCAACACGCTGAGAGTACTCTTATAGCTGCTAATAATGATAATAAAGAGGCTTTTTTAACTGCGTTAAAACAAAGAGAAAATGAATTGACAGCACCTCAATTAAAAAGAATTAATAAAATTTATAAAGTTCTAGGGTTGAATGAATAAAATGTGGTGGAACTATGATGAAAGAATATAAAAAATGCCAAAGCTGTTCTATGCCAATTAAGAAAGCAGAAGACCGAGGTACTGAAAGAAATCATGAAAGAAGCTCAATGTATTGTAAACATTGTTATCAGGAAGGCGAGTTTACTCAAAAAAATATATCCGTAGATGAGATGACGGAGTTTGTAAAAGGAAAGTGTATTGAGATGGGTTTACCTAAATTTTTAGCCGGCATATTCGTTAGAAATTTAGATAAGCTGGAAAGGTGGAAATAGAAATACATATTGAGTTAATTGTTCTAGTTAAGAAAAATTTAACAGCCAAGGGACTTCTATTTGAAGTCTTTTTTTATTTATAAGCTTTTGAAAAGGCAATAAATGAGATTGAAATATTTCATTTTTCGAAATTAATTTTTTCAGTTTCTTCCATAAGTTCTGAATTTTTGATAAACTGATGCCTATGAAGAAAAGAAGGTGAGTATATTGAAAGTCTTTTTTGAGTTAGGATGGTTTTTTAAAGAAAGGAGATGGCAATATATAGCTGGCATTACAATGCTTGTTTTTGTGGCCATGTTACAATTAGTCCCGCCAAAAATTATTGGAATTGTCGTTGATGAAATAGCCAATGCTCAACTAAATTCAAATAGGCTATTAATTTGGCTTGGAATTTTGACGATTACTGCAATTGTAATGTACATAATTCGTTATTTTTGGCGTCAAATGATTTATGGTTCTTCTATGACTCTAGCTAAGCGATTACGAGCTCAATTGTTCAAACACTTCACTTCCATGTCTCCAGCATTTTATCAAAAGCGTCGAGTTGGTGATTTAATGGCACATGCCACGAATGATATATCGGCCGTACAACAGACAGCAGGTAATGGAGTCTTAACATTAGTCGATTCACTTACAACTGGTGGATTTGTTATTTTAGCCATGGCGATTACAATCGATTGGAGACTAACATTAATTGCTCTAATTCCAATGCCTTTTATGGCGTTATCTACAAATATTTATGGGAAGTTATTACATCAACGATTTCATTATGCTCAAGCAGCGTTTTCAAAATTGAATGATAAAACGCAAGAAAGCATAACAGGAATTAAAGTTATGAAAACATTTGGACAGGATAAAGAAGACGTTGAAGATTTTAAACAATTATCACAAGAAGTAGTCGAAAAAAATATTCATGTTGCAAAAATAGACTCTTTATTTGATCCAACCATTTCATTGGTAGTCGGCATTTCTTACTTTCTATCCATTGCATTTGGTGCCAAGTTTGTCATAGCAGGGGATATGACAGTTGGGGACTTAATCGCTTTTACATCCTATTTAGGGTTACTTATTTGGCCAATGCTTGCGTTTGGTATGTTGTTTAATATTATGGAGAGAGGTAGTGCCTCCTATGATCGAATTCAAGCTCTACTGAATGAGAAAATAGATATAGTTGAGACACCAAATGCGATTAATGAAGTACCAAAAGGGGATTTACATTTTAATGTGAAATCTTTTGCTTTCCCTGGTGATGAAACAAAATCTCTTCATCATGTAGATTTTACGTTAAAACATGGTGAAACATTAGGGATCGTAGGGAAAACAGGAGCAGGTAAAACAGCAATACTAAAGTTGTTGCTTAGGGAATTTGATGGGTTTAGTGGGCAAATAACATTTGGAGATAATGATATTGCAGATTATAAAGTCGAAAAATTACGTCAAGTAATTGGCTATGTACCACAAGAACATTTTCTATTCTCTACTTCCCTGTATCAGAACATTGCATTCGTAAATCCTGAAGCGTCTGAAGAAATAGTATATGAAGCTGCTCGAATTGCACAAATTCATGAGGATATATTACGATTCCCTGAAGGCTATAACACAATGGTAGGGGAGAGAGGCGTATCCCTATCTGGTGGACAGAAACAAAGAATATCCATAGCTCGAGCTATACTGATGCAGCCAGAATTATTAGTCCTCGATGATTCATTGTCAGCAGTTGATGCGAAGACGGAAGAAAGTATATTGCAAGCATTAAAAGAAGCAAGACAAAATGCAACAACAATTATCACATCGCACAGATTAAGTGCTTTGCAACATGCACAGCTAATCATTGTGCTACATGAAGGAACCATTGTTGAAAAAGGTACACATGAATCGTTAATGGCTTTAAAGGGTAAATATTATGAAATGTATCAATTGCAACAGTTAGAGAGATTAGTTGAAAGAGGTGGGGGACAGTATGAATAATGAAGAAACAGCCTCTTTAACAAGTAAGGAGCAATGGCAGGTTCTTAAAAGATTGCTAAGTTATTTAAAACCTCATAAAAGATCGTTAATCATTGCCTTACTATTCTTAATGATTACAGTTATAGGAGACATTGCAGGACCATATATAATAAAAATTTTTATGGATGATTATTTAACACCTAGATATTTCCCTAAGAATCCTCTTATTATTCTTGGTATAACGTTTATGGGTATACAATTAGTAAATGTTCTCATTAGTTATTTACAAATGATGCGTTTTCAAAAACTGGCATTAAATGTAATTCAACAACTACGTATTGATGTATATCAGAAAATCCATCTACTAGGTATGCGCTATTTTGATCGAACACCTTCAGGCAGTATTGTTTCTCGAGTTACAAATGATACAGAAGCTATTAAGGATATGTTCGTTACTGTACTAATCGGCTTTGTACAAAGTGGATTTTTAATCATTGGTGTTTACATTGCAATGTTTTCATTAAATATAAAATTAGCACTTGTTACTCTTATATTACTGCCGATTTTATTCATTATTATCCAGTCCTATCGGAAATACAGTGCTATTTTCTATATGGATATGCGAGAGAGATTAAGTCAGTTAAATGCTAAAATTGCTGAATCGCTCCAAGGTATGTCTATCGTCCAAGCATTTCGTCAGGAATCTCGTTTCCGCGATGAATTTGATGAAATTAACGAAAAGCATTTTCGTGCTACCATGAGTAGTATCAAGTTAGATAGCTTAATGTTACGTCCAATTATCGACGTTGTATACGCGTTTGCACTGATATTATTACTTAGCTTTTTTGGGATTACGTCATTTCATGAACCAGTGGAAATCGGGGTAATTTATGCTTTTGTCACGTACATTAATCGTTTTTTTGAGCCGATTAATCAAGTTATGGATAGACTGTCATTACTTCAACAAGCGATCGTATCAGCTTCAAGAGTATTTACATTATTAGATGATCCTGAAATTGATCCAAAACAAAAAAATAATGAAAAATTGCAAGTGCAAGAAGGTCGCATTGAATTTAAGGATGTTTCTTTTTCATATGACGACAAAACAGATGTATTAAAACATATTAGCTTTACAGTAAATCCAGGAGAAACTGTGGCACTTGTTGGGCATACTGGCAGTGGGAAAAGCTCAATTATCAATCTTCTAATGAGATTTTATGAATTTAATAGAGGAAACATATTAATCGATGGTGAATCAATAAAAGAATATCCTAAGCAAGAATTACGAGAGCAAATGGGGCTTGTACTACAGGATCCATTTTTGTTTTATGGTACAATCGCAAGTAATATAAGACTTTATAATAATTGTCTTACAGAAGAAGACGTGAAATCTGCTGCGGAATTCGTTCAAGCACATGAATTTATAGAGCATTTACCGGACCAATATAATCACAAAGTAACCGAAAGAGGATCGACTTTTTCTAGCGGACAAAAGCAACTAATAGCATTTGCAAGAACTATTGCAACCAATCCTAAAATTCTCATTTTGGATGAGGCAACAGCTACAATTGACACTGAAACAGAAGTAGCAATTCAAAAAAGTTTAGAAAAAATGAGACAAGGAAGAACCACTATAGCAATTGCCCATAGATTAAGTACCATTCAAGATGCCGAACAAATTCTCGTTTTACATCAGGGAGAAATTGTTGAACGTGGTACGCATAAAGAACTATTACTACAAAAAGGTCTATACCATAAGATGTATCAATTGCAAAATGGAATAGTAAATGAAATTGAGAGTTTCTAAAGAAAAGACAAAATTTTCATGTAAATGTTTCGCTTTTATTTAAAGTTCGCATTATACTAATAGTAAGAAAGTCAAATGTTCAAGAAAATGTCACAGCCAAATAAAAAGAAATTTTTCTTAAAGTTTGGTACGATGGATAGAGTAACTATAAGGAGCGACAACCGCATATGAATACAGATATAAATTTATTCTTTGCTTTTGGTGCAGGTTTTCTAAGCTTTATCTCACCTTGTACGTTGCCTCTTTATCCAGCTTTCCTTTCATACATAACTGGCGTTTCCTTTAATCAGTTGAAAAATGAAAAAGGGATGTTGCAAAAAAGAGCCATCTTACACACTTTATTTTTCTTACTGGGCTTTTCTGTCATTTTCATAGCATTAGGCTTTAGTACATCCTTTGTAAAAGAACTTTTTGTACAGTATGATGAGTTAATTCGTCAACTTGGCGGAATTTTAATTGTTGTATTTGGCCTTGTCATTACTGGAATCTTTACTCCCGAGTTTTTGATGAAAGATCGTAAATTTGAATTCAAAAGAAGACCATCAGGATACATAGGTTCAATGCTTATTGGTCTTGTGTTTGCAGCAGGTTGGACACCATGTACTGGACCTATTTTAGCTGCAATTTTTGCATTAGGTACGACAAATCCAGATTCAGCTATTTGGTATATGTTCTCCTATGTGCTAGGTTTTTCAATACCATTCTTTGTCCTTTCATTCTTCATTTCACGTATGAATTGGATTAGAAGAAATAGCCAAAAATTCGTTAAAATCGGTGGGTATATTATGATTGTTGTTGGGGTTATTTTATTCTTTGATGGCATGACTTATCTTAATCGATTATTAACACCTATTTTTGGAGGATTCCAAGGCTTTTAAATTGAGTAGAAAGTTACGGGGTGAATTGGTTGTCAACTGTTCTAGTAGTAGATGATACAATTTTCATGCGTCATACTATTACCGCAATGCTTGAGGAAGCGGGTTTTGAGGTAATAGGAGAGGCGGAAAATGGAAAACAAGCAATAGAGCAATATCATAGATTACATCCTGATGTTGTTACAATGGATATTACGATGCCAGTAATGTCAGGGTTAGAAGCTACTAAAGAGATAATAAAAGAAGATCCAAATGCAAAGATTTGTATTGTCACAGCATTAGGGCAACAAAAAGTCATTTTGGAAGCGTTAAAATATGGCGCAAAAGATTTTATTACAAAACCTTTTGAGAGGGAACATTTAGAGACGACCATTCGTCAAATGATTGAATAACTTTTTATAGATAGGTGAGTGTATTACGTTGAGTTCTATTCCTTCTCAATATATGTTAATTGCTTCAACTGTTGGTGTTTTATTTATGGGCGTTATGATGATGATAGTTCGTGCTAAATCAGCTAAAAAACCAGCAAGTGTAAAAAAAATAATTATTCCTCCAATTGCTATGTCGACGGGTGCATGCATGTTCTTTAATGAATATTTTCAAGTACCTTGGCCACAAGTATTTGAAGCAGTAACTGCAGGATTAATTTGTTCAACAGTTTTGATTGCAACATCTAAATTCCAAATTGTTGATGATAAAGTTTACTTAAAACCTTCTAAAGCCTTTTTCTTCATCCTAGCAGGCTTATTAATCATTCGTACGGTTGTTAAGGTTTGGTTAAGTGGTACATTCGACTTAGGAGAACTTGGTGGAATGTTCTTTATATTAGCTTTTTCTATGATTGCACCTTGGCGTGTAGCCATGTTAATCCAATTCAAAAAACTTCAAAAGCAATTACATTTGCAACAAAACTAAAAAAAGGTACTTCTCCATTTCGGAGAAGTACCTTTTTTTCTATAGTTTTGAACACTAACCTCACGAGATTGCTTTATCTCTCGATCGAAAGCCGGGAAATAAGTTTGTAAATCGGACATTCTAGCGATTGTTGAGAATAAATGAGCGTTCTCTACTTTTAATTTTAATCTAGTAAATCTTCATAAGGCGATAAGTCAATTTTCATTTGATTTAATTTTTTACGTAAAAATTTATGATCACGTTTTGGTGAGGCTTGTATGTATCCTCTAATGATTAAGTCAAAATCGATTTTCTTAGCCTTTTCTTCTAAAGCAAGTTGTCCAATTTTACCTGCAATTTTTTGCTTCGCAACATCGCGAAATAGGTCTGGTACTGGGCTAACTAACTCATTTAATAAGTCCTTTTCTTCTTGATGCCATAAATGCAAGCTTTTGTTTACATAATAATCTTGCCAATCCAATGTAGATTTCCCATCATTTTTTGGCATTGATTTCAAAAATTTGCGGAACATGAAGAAGCCGCCTATAGCCATAGTTCCTACTAGAACAACTACCCAAAATATTATAAACCACATAAACCAGCCGTTTAGCACACTATTCACCTCCCTATCATTATAAATTGATTATAAAAAAAATGCATCCTTTGTCCTCATATGAGATTTTAAGTCTATGTAAGAAGTGAAGGGAGGTGATGATCATGGCGACGAAAACATTTGAAAACGCAACACTTCGATTAAAGTTTTCATTTGGAGTAAATGAAAATGGTCAAATTATCGAAAAGACGAAAACTTTTCGAAATGTGTCTGAACAAGCATCATTAGATCAGTTAGCTACAACGGGCGCTGAAATTGCTACTCTATTCAAATATCCGTTTATTGGTGCAGGTTTAACAACTCAAGAATCAATTAAAAACTAATAAGATAGGGGAGGAAAGAGAATGACAAAAGTTCTGCAATTACAATTTAAAACAGCTGATGGTACAGGGTGCTCTTTGAGTGTTGATTCACCTAAGGAGGATTTAACCACTGAGGAAATTTATCAAGTAATGAATACGATTTTAGATAGCAAGGTCTTTGCCATTAAAGGTGCAACACTTTCAGAGATTGTTGGTGCTCGTTATGTTGAACGTACAGTTACTGAATTACAAGCATAATAGGTAGAACGTGAACTGCCTTTTCTATCGTTTGATAGATGAGGCAGTTTTTTTAGAAGGGAGGAATTGCAATGTCTGAATGGACAACTCTTATTCAAGAAATAGGATTTCCGATTTTTGTTTCATTCTATTTAATGCATCGAGTTGAAACAAGGCTGCAAGCAATTCACGATGCTCTATTGGACTTAAAATAAACTGTTTCACAAATTTGTCTTAAAGCTATTAAACAGTGTTCTTGTATTCTGTGTTAAAATTCTATAAGATGGATGCAGAGTAGGAGTGACAGATAAGATGAAAAAAAGATTAATTATGACGTCCTTATTTTTAGTTTTCGCTGTATTATTAACTGCTTGCGGTGGTAGTAGCAAATTTAAAGCTGAAACCGATTGGGAAGTTCAGGATTTCAATTATGTGAACCAAAATGGTGACAAGGTTTCACGAGATAGTTTGAAAGGTAAACCATGGCTTGCAATGTTTATCTTTACAAACTGTGCAACTGTTTGCCCACCAATGACAAAGAATATGACAGATATCCAAAAATCATTTGAAAAAAAAGGATTAAAAGACTATAAGATTGTTGGATTTAGTGTAGATCCTAAAACAGATACACCTGAAAAACTAAAAAAATATTTAGCACAATACCCAGTGCCGGATGATTCTAAATGGGATTTTTTAACAGGTTACTCACAAGATGATATTTCTGAGTTAGCCTTAAAATCATTTAAAACACTAGTAAAAGATGATCCTAATACTAACCAAGTTATCCATGGATCGAGTTTCTTTTTAGTTAACCAAGATGGTGTAGTTGTAAAAAACTACAGTGGCTTTAAAGACGTTCCATTTGATACTATTGCAGTTGACATGGAAACCTTAATTGAAGACGGCAAATAATAAGAAAACGAGCAGCTAATCCAATTAGCTGCTCGTTATTTTTGGTTTATATCCTATACGTTTTTGTGAATCTAATCATTTAATTAACTATTTTTTCTCTTGAAGTAAAGCACGAATATCTCTTAGGAGATCCTCTGTTGTTTCAGTTGCTGCTTCTTCAATAATTTCTTCCTGTTTCTTCTTGAAATTTAGTTTTGAAATTATGCGTATGAAAATGAAAATTGAAAATGCGATGATAAAGAAATCTAGGACATTTTGAATGAAGCTACCATACATAATACCGTGGAATTTTAATGATTTAAATTCCACATCTACCTTTCCCGTAAAAAGAGTTACAATTGGCATAATAATATCCCCAACTAACGATGTTACGATTTTACCAAAGGCAGTTCCTATAACTACACCGACTGCTAAATCTAAGACGTTCCCTTTTAAAGCAAATTTTTTAAAATCTTCCCACATATATATACCTCCACTATCATTATGTAACTTCCTAAAAATAATAGAATTCTTATAATTACCAGATAAAATAATAACAAAACAATGCTATTAGAACAAGATGAACTTATCTACTATATGTAATTATTCCTTTTCATGGTATTATAAGTATTTAGTGAAAATGGAATATTAATTTGAGAATTGAGGTTTTTATATGAATAAAGTATTTGTCGCCGTCTTATTAGCGACAGCTTTGGCTGCAATTGAGGGGACAATCGTAGCTACAGCTATCCCAAGCATTACGACAGACCTTTCTGGTGTAGAGCTGATTAGTTGGATCTATTCTGCATATCTTTTAACATCTGCTATATCTGCTATCATTTTCGGCAAATTAGCAGATTTATTCGGCAGAAAGAAGATGATTATAGTCGGGATTAGTATTTTCTTATTAGGGTCATTATTGTGTGGAATCGCTACCTCAATGGAGCTTTTGATTGTTTTTCGTGCGATTCAAGGGATTGGTGCAGGTTCAATTTTCCCAATTACTTTAACAATTGTTGGAGAGCTTTTTGAAACGGAGAAAGAACGTGCAAAGGGTCAAGGATATATAAGTATGGTATGGGGTGTCTCAGGTATTGTCGGTCCTTTAATCGGTGGCTTTATAGTAGATCAATTAACATGGCACTTTATTTTCCTTTTAAATATTCCTTTTGGTTTAGGTGCAATTCTATTAATTGCAAAATATTATCAAGAAGAACGATTAAAATTATCTCGTAAAATAGATTACACTGGCGCATTTTTATTTTCAATTGGCATGATTGCCTTGCTGTATTCACTAATTAAAGGTAGTAATACACAACAATGGGCAACTACATCTCAATTCACTTATTACATAATTGCCATTGTATTTCTTGGGTTATTTTTCTATGTTGAGAAAAAAGCAAGCGAACCAATCATTCCACTTTCTTTATTTAAAAATAAAAAATTGAATGTTTTAAATGGGCTAACGCTATTATGTATGGCAATTTGTATTAGTATTTCTGCATATTTACCGATATATGCTCAATCTGTATTAGGGAAAAATGCAACAGAAGCAGGGCTCATGCTAACACCACTTTCTGTTATGTGGACTGTCGGTGCAATTGTAGCTGGTAACTTAATTGGAAGATTTGCAAACAAATCAATTATTCAAATGGGTACTGTTTTATTAGTGATTTCATCAACAATGCTAATGTTTTTATCACCCACTACAAGCTCATTGTATATATATCTTTCTACAGGACTTTTAGGAATAGGCATGGGTTTCATCGTTCCAATGCTCGTGGTAGCTATCCAAGCATCTACTTCTGAAGATCAATTAGGAACGGCTATTGGCTTGAATTCGTTTTTAAATACCTTTAGTCAATCGATTGGAGCTGCCATATTTGGAGTTCTTTTTAATACAGCTACAAGTGAGAATTTGGCTAAAATAGGAGCGGAGCATATTAATTTAAATGGTTCGTTTAATACATCTATTTTTTCACAGCAACAAATTAATCAAATCATTGAAATAATAGCAGGGGGAATTAAATCCGTTTATATGGGTTCATTTATCTTCGCTCTGATCGCCTTTTTCTTGGCGATTTTTATCGCAAAACGTACTTCTCAAGAAAAGTAGAGTTTATGAGTGTTCCGTTCATAATTTAAAGGAATTGATTTTGATAAAATAGATAAAAAGAGCTGATTCTAGTGAATGTAGAATCGGCTCTTCTTAATTATTTATCATTTGTTTCGTAATCAATGTAAAGTTGCTCATTTTTTGATGATCGAATGGAATTAATAAAAGAATTATAAAAATTGGGTTTTTGCCCCTTTACACAAATACCATAGAGGGGTATAGTATGAGTTGTAAAAGGATTATCAATAAATTTTTTGATCTAAACAAATTTTGTATTCGAATGATAGGAGGAAATAAAAATGGAAAACATCACTTTAAAGGTACTCGGTATGTCATGTGGCCACTGTGTCAAAGCGATTGAAGGGAACGTAGGTACCCTAGACGGAATTGATTCTGTTAGAGTAGACTTAGCAGATGCAAAAGTGGATATAACCTTTGATAAAAATATTGTTTCACTTGAAAAAATTAAAGAAACAATCATTGAACAAGGGTACGATGTAGTAGAATAAAATTTGAATGTGCTCTTGTAGCACTTTTATTTTAATTTTTATATACCCCTATGTAGTATAACGAGAGGTGATTGAATATGACAAAAGAATTAAAAGAGGTTAATCTTCAAATTTCTGGTATGACCTGTGCAGCATGTGCAATGCGAATTGAAAAAGGATTAAATAAAATGGAAGGCGTTGATTCAGCAAATGTTAATTTAGCCATTGAACGATCCTCAATTAGATATGATCCTGAAAAGGTTAGTGAAGAAGATTTTGAAAAGAAAATTGAATCACTTGGGTATGGCGTAGTGAAACAAAAAACAGAATTAAATATTACAGGTATGACCTGTGCAGCATGCGCAACTCGTATTGAAAAAGGTTTAAATAAATTAAAGGGTGTATCATTTGCAAATGTTAATTTAGCGCTAGAAAAGGCAACAATTGAATTTAACCCTTCAGTAGTTAATGTTAGTGACATAATTGCACGTGTTGAAAAACTTGGATATGGAGCACATCCTAAGAAGGATGAACAAGAATCAGTCGATTATCGAGAACAAGCAATTAAAAAACAACAATATAAATTTATCGCATCACTTATTTTTTCATTACCATTACTTTGGACGATGGTAGCCCATTTTTCGTTTACTTCATGGATATATTTGCCTGATTTTTTAATGAATCCATGGGTACAATTCGTTCTTGCAACGCCTGTTCAATTTATTATCGGTAAACAATTTTATGTAGGTGCATATAAAGCGTTGAGAAACGGCAGCGCTAATATGGACGTTTTAGTCGTGATGGGGACTTCCGCAGCTTATTTTTATAGTTTATATCAATCGATTATTATGAGTTCCTCAGGGCACATGCCACATCTATATTTTGAGACTAGTGCGGTGTTAATCACATTAATCTTACTTGGTAAATTATTTGAAGCAAAAGCAAAAGGTCGTTCATCAGAAGCAATCAAGAAACTAATGGGTTTACAAGCTAAAACGGCATTGGTTATTCGTGATGGGAAAGAGATTGAAGTACCATTAGAAGAAGTAATTGTTGGCGATACAATTGTTGTAAAGCCAGGTGAGAAAATTCCTGTAGACGGAAAAGTGATTGATGGTATTTCTGCAGTTGATGAGTCAATGTTAACAGGAGAAAGTTTACCAGTTGATAAAAAAATAGGTGATGATCTATATGGATCTACTATAAATAAAAACGGTTTTGTAAAAATGACAGCGACAAAAGTCGGGCGTGATACGGCATTAGCACAAATCATTAAAGTTGTTGAAGATGCGCAAGGTACAAAAGCGCCAATCCAAAGACTTGCAGACAAAATATCAGGTATTTTTGTACCAATTGTTGTTGGAATTGCAATCGTTACATTCCTTGTTTGGTACTTCTTTGTTACACCTGGTGAATTCACACCAGCACTAGAAGTCTTAATTACCGTATTAGTGATTGCATGCCCATGTGCATTAGGTCTAGCAACTCCAACATCCATCATGGCTGGATCTGGCCGTGCAGCTGAATTCGGTATTTTATTTAAAGGAGGGGAGTACTTAGAACAAACACAAAAAATCAATACTGTTGTTGTAGATAAAACAGGTACTGTGACACACGGAAAACCTGTTCTAACCGATGTTCTAATAAAGAATGAAATGGATGAAACAACTTTCCTCTCACTAGTCGGAGGTGCTGAAAAACAATCCGAACATCCATTAGCGGAAGCAATTGTTGAAGGTGTTGTAAAACAGGATATTGCACTTGGCCATATTGAATACTTCGAAGCTGTACCAGGCTATGGTGTTCAATCAACTATAAATAGTAGAGCTGTTGTGGTCGGAACTCGAAAATTAATGGCACAGTATGGCATTGATATTTCAGACGTCGAACAAGAGATATCTAATTTAGAACACAACGGTAAAACGGCAATGCTCGTAGCAATCGATGGTAAATTTGCAGGGATTGTAGCAGTTGCAGATACGATTAAAGAGACATCCTTCGAAGCAATAAAACGCTTAAAGGCTATGGGAATCGAAGTTATCATGATGACAGGTGATAACAGACATACAGCAGAAGCAATTGGTCAGGAAGTTGGTGTTGACCAAATCATTGCAGAAGTGTTACCAGAAGGTAAAGTAAATGAATTAAAGAAACTGCAACAAGCTGGCAAACACGTTGCAATGGTTGGTGATGGAATCAATGACGCTCCGGCACTTGCAACAGCAGATATAGGAATGGCAATTGGTACTGGTACTGATATTGCTATGGAAGCAGCAGATATTACATTAATCCGAGGCGACTTAAATAGTATTGCAGATGCCATTTTAATGAGTCGAAAAACAATGAGTAATATAAAGCAAAACCTATTCTGGGCATTTGGATATAATATATTAGGTATTCCAATTGCAGCTGCGGGTTTACTTGCACCATGGATAGCAGGCGCAGCAATGGCCTTTAGTTCAGTATCCGTAGTATTAAATGCACTACGCTTACAACGAGTAAAATTGAAATAAAAAAATAAATTTATCAGATAAAGATAAAAGCTACATTAAAAGTAGAAAACTTTTAGTGTAGCTTTTCTTTCGATTATTTATAAAATAGTAGCACCTAAAGAATTTTTAAAATGTTCAAGTGCCCAATCATGTCCGGCTAGATTAAAACTTGCTACAGAATCTTTAAAGATAAAAGTTTCGAAACCTTTATTGTAGGCATCGATTGCCGTATGTAAGACACAAATATCTGTACAAACACCGGTTAAATATAAATTATTAATTTTTCGTTCGCGTAAGAGCTGTTCTAAATTTGTCCCTGCAAATGAGCTATATCTTGTTTTATCCATCCATACGACATTAGGTAGATGTTGAATCTTATCATACAATTTTTGTACATGATTAAACAACGCCCTACCTTTAGTATTTCGTATATTATGCGGTGGGAATAGCTTTGTTTCTGGATGGTAAGGATCATTTTCATCATGTAAATCACATGCAAAAACAACCAATTCTTCTTGATTTACGAATTGATGAATATGATGTAATATAGCTTCCTCGAGTTGTTGTCCTGGTTCTCCACAAGTTAAAGCTCCATTTTTCGCTACAAAGTCTACAGTATAATCAATTATAATTAACGCTTTCTTCATTTCATCACCCCATCATTTGTCTATACACATATCATGACATATTCATTTTATATAATATAGTTAAAAAATTTTATAATGTAAAATTCATATAAAATTACTTTGCAAATTCAAATGAAATAGTTTATAATAACAAAAAAGTTGAAGGGAGCTGTTAGCTTATGGATCGTACAATAATGAAAAAATTAAACAAACAGGCATTGATTTTCGTAGCGATACATTCAATCTTCTTTTTGAATCTCGCATTCGACATCTGGGAGATCCACTAAGGCTTACAATTGAATATGAATACTAAGATTATAAATGCTTCTTCTTCGACGAAAAACAAATTTCGCCATTGAAGAAGCATTTTTTTTATTTGTAATGGATAAATTATATAGTTGGCAAAAGGAGTGATGACAACTTGCAATTATTTGAACAGGCATTTAAACAAGTTGAACGGCCCTTTGCGTGGATCGATTTAAATGCGCTTGATGCAAATATTCGATTTATAAATCATCATATCAAAGATAAAAATGTTCGTATTGCAACGAAATCAATTCGATCTATCCAATTACTTAGATATTTGAATGAAAAGCTTTCGAATGTTTCAGGTTTGATGACTTTTACTGCAAGTGAAACGTGTTATTTATTAGAAAATGGTTTTGATCATTTGCTTCTAGGTTATCCAGTTTGGGAAGAGCAAAGAGTACTTGAAATATATAATTATATAAAAAAGGGGTACGATGTTTGTTTTATGGTGGATGACATAAAGCAAGCAAAATGGTTAAATTCTTTAGCTAAACGATTGAATGTAAATGTTAGCATCTGTATCGATATCAATCTATCAGTTGACACGCCATTAATCTATTTTGGTACAAAACGTTCTGCAATAAAAAATATACATGATTTGGAGAGATTGTTAAAACTACTAAAAAATCAAACAAATTTACATATTGTTGGTGTAATGGGGTATGAGGCGCAATTAGCTGGCGTAGGTGATTTACCTATACAAAAATGGAAACAGCCAGTAATTCAGCAATTGCAAAAGATATCAAAAAAACGTGTTGCGAAGCTTCGCAAGGAAGCTGTTGATTTTATTTTATCTGAAATTGGTACTTTAGAATTTGTAAATGGTGGAGGCACTGGTAGTGTAGATTTTACTGCGCAAAGTTCAGAAGTGACAGAAATAACGATTGGTTCAGCATTTTATAATCCAGCATTATTCGATCAATACAGTCAATTAAATTTACAGCCTGCTTCTGGATTTGCTCTACGCGTAACAAGAAATCCAGAGGAGGATGTTGTTGTTTGTCATGGCGGCGGTTATATTGCTTCAGGAGCCATCGGAAATGATAAGCAACCTGTTCCTTTTGAAGCGCAGTATTTTAGATATCTCCCGTTTGAAGGAGCTGGAGAAGTTCAAACACCACTTAGAATACTGGATTATCAAAATACCAATATAGGAGACACTATCTATTTTCGTCATGCAAAAGCGGGTGAATTATGTGAACGATTTGTACAGCTAGAAGCTGTTAGAAATGGTCAACATGTGGGCAGTTTCAACACATATAGGGGGGATGGAAAATGTTTTCTGTAAAAGATTGGGTAGATACTCGTAAATGGCAAAACTGGGCAGGTAATGTAAAGGGAAATCCAATGCAATCATTATTACCCCATGATACAAAGCAGTTATCAAATATAATTTGGAATACCCAGAAACAGCATAAAACAATTCGAGTTACTGGAGCAGCACATTCTTTTAGCCCAATTGCAAAACCTGATGATATTGCCATTTCCCTTCATAATATACGTGGATTGATAGATATAAACACAGAAACTGGTGAAGCCACATTTTGGGGCGGTACTTATTTGTATGAAATTGGCCCAATATTAGCTCAGTTCGGCTTTGCGCTTGCAAATATGGGTGATATTCAAGAACAAACACTGGCAGGTGCAATTGCAACAGGGACTCACGGTACTGGGGTTACATTAGGTTCCTTATCCAATCAAGTCGTGATGTGGGGGTTTGTAGATGGTTTAGGAAACTATCATGAACATACTAGAGGTGATGACGACTTATCAAATGCCTTACACTTATCATTGGGATTATTAGGTGTATTAGTTAAAGTGACCATAAAAACAGTTCCTCTCTATAGTTTAAAATGTCAATCAATGCATTATTCTTTTCATTCAGCAATCAAAGTTTGGGATAAAATGATTCGTGAACATCGTCATGTTGAATGGTTTTACTTCCCTGGAGTAGAACAAATTCAAGTGAAGATAATGGATCAAATACCAATTGTAAAACAGTCCATAAAGTCTAGAACTGTAGAAGAGTTTAAAAATAATGTTATAGAAAATGGATTATTATATATTGTTTCAGAAGTATGTAGAAGAAAGCCAAATGCAACAAAATGGGTAAGTCAACTAGCTGCTAAAAGTATACCTACAGGTGTCATAAAAGGCTTAAGTTATGAAATTTTTCCATCACCACGTAAAGTTAAATTTTTAGAAATGGAATATGCGATTCCTTTGGAAAAATTCCATGAATGTATGGAAGAGATATACTTCACATTAAAATCGCATCCATTCAAGGTTCATTTTCCTATTGAATGCAGAACAACTTGTGGAGAAAAAGGTTTTTTAAGTCCAACTCAAACTAAGGAAAGTGCATTTATAGCTTTTCATATGTATAAGGGAATGAGCGAAAAAAACTATTTCAGATGGGTACAAACATTGATGAGTAAATATAATGGAAGACCACATTGGGGGAAAATGAATCAGCTGACAAAAGAACAAATACTAGAAATTTATCCGAAGTACTCGCTTTTCCAACAAATGCGTAAAAAATATGATCCTGAAAATATTTTTGTTACAGAATATTTTAAAAAACTCATTGATTGATTAAATTAACATATCCCACCGTCATGTAAAAAGTACTTAGTTTATGTCAACTATAAATATACTAAAAAGGTGCAATAAATTAATTTTTCTAAAAATTTAATTTATTGCAAAATGTAGCGAAAAACTAATATAAAGGGAATGAAAACGTATACATTGAAGATTTAATTTTTGCAATTGAGTGACAATTCAAAAAATACTGTTGACTTCATTGGAAATACGTACTATGATAGCAACAATTTAAAAAATGTTTCTAGCAAATAGAAAAAAACATTTTATTGCATAATACAGAAAGAAGTGAAAAGTATGGGGGAACAGTTAATTTTTCTTGATGGAAACTTAGTGAAAAAGGAAGATGCTAAAGTTTCAGTTTATGATCATGGTTTTTTATATGGTGATGGAGTATTCGAGGGCATTCGCTCATACAATGGCAACGTCTTTCGTTTAGAAGAACATTTAAATCGATTATATGAATCTGCTAAATCAATTTTACTTACCATTCCATATACAAAAGAAGAAATGACTGAAATTGTTAAGGATACTTTGAAAGCAAATGAATTACAAAGTGCATATATCCGCTTGGTTGTTTCAAGAGGCGTCGGTAATTTAGGGATTGATCCTTCAACTTGCAAAGGAGCGAGTGTCATTGTAATTGCTGAACCTCTTGCACTATTCCCAGCTGAATTATATGAAACTGGCATATCAATTGTTTCTGCATCCAGCAGACGTAATCGTTCAGATGTTTTAAGTCCAAAAACAAAAACATTAAACTATTTAAATAATATTCTTGTGAAGCTTGAAGCGACACAAGCTGGTGTTTCAGAAGCCTTGATGATGAATGATGAAGGGTATGTAGCAGAAGGCTCTGGAGATAATATTTTCATCGTTAAAGGAAATAAATTAATTACACCTCCAGGTTATATTGGCGCATTAGAAGGGATTACTCGAAATGCCATTCTAGAAGTAGCAAAAGAGCGTGGCTACGAAGCGATTGAAGGTGTATTTACAAGACATGATGTATATGTTGCAGATGAAGTATTTTTAACTGGTACTGCGGCTGAAGTAATCGCAGTAATAAATGTTGATGGCCGTGTAATTGGTGATGGCAAACCTGGCAACATAACAAAAGATATACTTGAAGGTTTCCGTGAAATCGTTGAAAAAGAAGGCGTCAAAGTATATGACGAAGAAGTTACAGCAAAATAAGGGGCGGTAGACATGCGAAGTGACATGATTAAAAAAGGAGTAGATCGAGCTCCTCACCGAAGCTTATTGTACGCTGCAGGTGTTAAAACAAAAGATTTAGATAAACCATTTATTGGTGTATGTAATTCATATATTGATATAATTCCCGGTCATGTTCACCTTCAAAAATTTGGTGAAGTTGTCAAACAAGCAATTCGTGAAGCGGGTGGTATTCCATTCGAGTTCAATACAATTGGTGTTGATGATGGAATAGCTATGGGACATATCGGTATGCGTTATTCATTACCTAGCCGTGAGCTAATCGCAGATTCAGCAGAAACTGTTATAAATGCTCACTGGTTTGATGGTGTGTTTTACATACCAAACTGCGATAAAATCACTCCAGGAATGCTGATGGCGGCCGTTCGTACGAATGTACCTTCTGTCTTTGTATCAGGTGGTCCAATGGAAGCGGGTGTTTCTTCAACAGGTGAACAACTATCGCTTACTTCTGTTTTTGAAGGTGTAGGATCCTATAAAAGTGGTCTTATGACAGCAGAAAAATTAAAGGAAATTGAAGAAAATGCATGTCCAACATGCGGTTCTTGTTCTGGTATGTTCACAGCTAACTCTATGAACTCATTAATGGAAATGTTAGGTATGGCATTACCTGGTAATGGAACAATTGTTGCTACTTCTGAAGAAAGATATCAGTTGATTAAACAAGCCGCTGAACATCTAGTTCGAATGATTAAAGAGGATGTAAAACCTCGGGACATCATTACTAAAGAAACTATAGATGATGCGTTTGCACTTGATATGGCTATGGGTGGTTCAACAAATACGGTTTTACATACTTTAGCAATTGCTCACGAAGCAGAAATCGAATACAACATTGAAGATATCAATAAAGTTGCAGAACGCGTTCCATATTTATCTAAAATTATGCCAGCATCCAATTATTCAATGCATGATGTTCATCTTGCAGGTGGTGTTAGTTCAATTATTAACGAACTGTGTAAAATACCAGGGGCTATTCATAAAGATCGCATCACTGTAACTGGTCAAACACTTGAAGAATTGGTTAAAGGTCATGAAATTAAGAACACTGAAGTTATTCGTACAAAAGATAACCCATATAGTCCAGTAGGTGGTTTATCTGTTCTCTTTGGCAATATCGCTCCAGATGGTGCAGTAATCAAAGTAGGTGCAGTCGATCCATCTATCAAAGAATTTACTGGGGAAGCAATTGTTTTTGATTCTCAAGAAGAAGCGCAAGATCGAATTGATGATGGCACAGTTCAAAAAGGGCATGTCGTAGTCATTCGTTATGAAGGTCCAAAAGGCGGGCCAGGGATGCCTGAAATGCTAGCACCGACTTCTGCAATTATGGGGCGTGGCTTAGGAAAAGATGTGGCACTTATTACTGACGGTCGCTTCTCAGGTGCATCTCGTGGTATTTCTATCGGCCATATTTCTCCTGAAGCTGCAGAAGGTGGTCCAATTGCTTTGGTTGAAAATGGAGATATTATTTCAATTGATCTGATAAACCGAACGATTGAATTAAAAGTATCAGACGAAATTTTAGCTGATCGAAAAACAACACTAAAACCATTTGAACCCAAAATTAAAAAAGGTTATTTAGCTCGTTATTCTAAATTAGTTACTTCCGCTTCAACAGGCGGCGTGATGAAAATTTGATAAAAAAATAATGATAAAACGTTGATAAGGTTAAAGGTATTAGAGTTTTGTATTTACAGAGAGCCGGGTTGCTGAGAGCCGACAATACAACTAATACTGACATCCCCTTGGAGTGGGTTACTAAAAGCTATTTGCAATTAGGTAACCTCGGGCGCATACTTTTGTGCTCGTTAAAGAAAGAATAGATTGTTCTATTCATGAGGTAGTCGGTTTTTGACTATAAACTAGGGTGGTACCATGAAAGCTTTTTTCATCCCTACGCGAGAGGTCTTCTTTTGCGTGGATGAAAAAGCTTTTTTTATATAAAAATTTAATTTCCTAGGGAGGAGTTCTATGATGAATGCACAAGTTCCACTAAAGAAACAATCAGCGACAGATCAAGAAGTTGATCAAGAGTGTAAAGCCAGTAAGACGGGTGCTGAGATTTTTATCGAATCGTTGCAAAACCAAGATGTTGAAATAATTTTTGGATATCCAGGTGGTGCTGTCTTACCTTTATATGATGCA
Organism: Rummeliibacillus pycnus; assembly: GCF_050459865.1. Lineage (GTDB taxonomy): Bacteria > Bacillota > Bacilli > Bacillales_A > Planococcaceae > Rummeliibacillus > Rummeliibacillus pycnus_B. The sequence goes on along the minus strand of NZ_JBCMNM010000084.1, from coordinate 6,648 downwards.
CTCTATCGTAATCCAATTAAGCATATACTTGCTCGTCATGAACAAGGTGCTATTCATGCAGCTGAAGGCTATGCACGAGTATCAGGTAAACCAGGAGTGGTCATTGCTACTTCTGGACCAGGAGCTACTAACTTAGTTACTGGTATTACTGATGCTATGATGGACTCTTTACCACTCGTTGTCTTTACAGGGCAAGTTGCAACAACTGTTGTTGGCACAGATGCTTTCCAAGAAGCGGATATTGTCGGAATTACTCAACCGATTACAAAACATAATTATCAAGTGAAAAATGTTCAGGACTTACCACGAATTGTCAAAGAAGCGTTTCACATTGCATCAACTGGTCGTAAAGGTCCTGTAGTAGTTGATATTCCAAAAAATATTGCAAATGCAATTTTTGATGATAACGCAGTTGAAGAGGCATCAATAAACTTGCCAGGCTATCAACCAACGTTGCATCCAAATTATTTGCAAATCAAAAAAGCCGTTTCATTGCTTAGTACAGCAAAACAGCCGCTTGTTTTAGTGGGTGCTGGTGTTTTAGCAGCTGATGCATCGAAAGAATTAACAGAATTTGTGGAAAAATTCAATTTCCCTGTTGTTAATACATTATTAGGACTTGGAAGTATTGAAGGAAACCATAAACTTTTCCTAGGAATGGCTGGAATGCATGGAACATTTACAGCTAATATGGCTATTAGTAATTGTGATGTTCTGTTAAACATAGGCGCTCGTTTTGATGATCGCTTAACAGGTAATTTGAAAAAATTTGCTCCGAAAGCGAATGTAATTCATATTGACATTGATCCTGCTGAGATTGGTAAAAATGTTCCAACTGAAATTCCAATCGTAGCAGATGCAAAAGAAGCATTACTTTCATTATTAGAACAACCATTTGAAGTACAAGATTTAACACTATGGCATGAGTATTTGAACGAATGTCAGGAGGAATATCCTCTTTGGTATGACGATGATGGTGATGGAACAATTTATCCGCAATTAGCAATTGAAACTATTCACAGTTTAACAAATGGAGAAGCTATTATTACGACAGATGTTGGCCAACATCAAATGTGGACTGCTCAATATTATCCATTTAAAAATGATCATCACTGGGTAACCTCAGGTGGTTTAGGAACAATGGGCTTTGGTTTCCCAGCAGCAATTGGAGCACAATTTGCTGATCCTGATAAAAAAGTTATTTCAATCGTTGGTGATGCAGGATTCCAAATGACGTTACAAGAACTTTCTTTGCTGAAAGAATTCAAACTGCCAGTAAAAATTTTCATCTTAAATAACAGGTGTCTAGGTATGGTTCGCCAATGGCAAGAAACATTCTATGAAGAACGCTACTCATCTTCACTTATGCCAGTACAACCTGACTTCGTCAAACTTGCTGAAGCATACGGCATAAAAGGCTATAAAGTTGAAAATGTAGATGATGTGGAAGCTGTATTCAAAGAAGCAATCGAATCAGATGAGCCGACTTTAGTAGACTGTCGTGTGAAAGAACTTACATTAGTTAATCCGATGGTAGCGCCTGGTAAAGGACTTGCTGAAATGATTGGAGTGAAAAAAAGATGAGAAGAGTCATTACCGTAACAGTCATTAACCAAAGTGGCGTTCTAAATCGGGTTACAGGATTATTGATGAAACGTCAATTTAATATTGAAAGTATCACAGTTGGACATACAGAACAGCAAGGAATTTCTAAAATGACATTTATCGTTAATGTAGAAGATGAAGCTAAGATAGAACAATTAGTTAAGCAATTATCTAAGCAAATTGATGTGATTAAAGTCAATGACATTACAGATAAATCTATAGTTATGCGTGAATTAGCACTCATTAAAGTCGTTGCTCCACCGAATTTGCGTAGCGAAATTAATTCAATCGTCGAACCTTTCCGTGGTTCAATCATCGATATGGGTAAAAATGTGATCACTTATCAAATCGTTGGAAATCCGGAAAAAATAGATGCTTTTATCGAATTGATTCGCCCATATGGCATTAAAGAACTGACTCGTACAGGTGCAACTGCATTTGTACGTGATGCTCAAATTAAGCCATCAGCGCAACTTTCGATTTTACAATAAAAAAATAAAAACTACAAAACAATCAGGGGGAAATTAAAATGGCAAAAATGTATTATAACCAAGATATCAATGAACAAGTATTAGAAGGTAAAAAAATCGCAATTATCGGTTACGGATCACAAGGTCATGCACATGCTTTAAACTTGAAAGAATCAGGTTTTGACGTTCGCGTTGGTATCCGTCCAGGGAAATCTGCTGAAAAAGCAAAAAATGATGGTGTTGAAGTTAAATCAGTAGCTGAAGCTGCAAAAGAAGCTGATGTGATCATGATTCTACTTCCAGATGAAAAACAAAAAGCAGTATACGAAGCTGAAATCGCACCAGGTTTAGAAGCTGGAAACGCACTAGTATTCGCTCATGGCTTCAACATTCACTTTAAGCAAATCGTGCCACCTGCAGATGTAGATGTATTCTTAGTTGCACCAAAAGGTCCAGGACATTTAGTTCGTCGTACGTACGAATCAGGAGCAGGTGTACCAGCACTAATCGGTATTTATCAAGATGCAACTGGTACTGCAAAAGATATTGCTCTTGCTTATGCAAAAGGAATTGGTTCGGCACGTGCAGGTGTTCTTGAAACAACTTTCAAAGAAGAAACAGAAACAGATTTATTTGGAGAACAAGCAGTTCTTTGTGGTGGTACAGCAGCTCTAGTAAAAGCTGGTTTCGAAACATTGGTAGAAGCAGGTTACCAACCAGAAATTGCTTACTTTGAATGTTTCCACGAATTAAAATTAATTGTTGACCTTATGTACGAAGGCGGTCTTTCAAACATGCGCTACTCAATCTCAGATACTGCTGAATGGGGTGACTTCGTATCAGGTCCAAGAATCGTAACTGATCAAGTAAAAGCAGCGATGAAAGATGTTCTTACTGACATCCAACAAGGTAAATTTGCAAAAGAATGGATCAATGAAAATGAAACTGGTCGTCCTAAATATAATGCAATCAAAAAAGCTGAAGCCGAACACCAAATTGAAAAAGTTGGTGAAGAATTACGCGGTATGATGCCATTCGTAGGTAAAAAAGTTGAAAAAGAAACTGTTGGAAGTACAAAAGCTTAGTGAATTTTGTTGATAGCAATCCATGTTTTACTTCAATTAAAATTCACAACTTAAAGGAGCAGCTTACCTGCTTCTTTAAGTTAATTAGATACAACTTATGGAACTATCATTAATTTGGAAGGAATGTTTTTTAGCCATTCTAGTATTGGAGGAGGAGTTATTATGGAAAAGAAGATTACTGTTTTACCTGGTGACGGGATTGGTCCTGAGGTCGTCGCTTCTGCAGTAGAAGTACTACTAGCTGTGGGCAAGCGATTTCAACATACATTTTATATTGCATACGCCACTATAGGAGGTGCTGCAATTGATCAGTATGAGGATCCACTTCCACAAGAAACCATTGAGTTATGTGAACAAAGTGATGCTATCCTATTAGGAGCAGTAGGGGGTCCAAAATGGGATAATAATCCTGCTGAACTACGACCTGAAAAAGGATTACTCCGTATTCGTAAGCATTTTGATTTGTTCTCAAATTTACGTCCCGTTCAGGCTATTCCATCACTCATAAAAGCTTCTCCTCTAAAAGATGATTTAGTAAAAGATGTTGATCTACTAATTGTACGTGAACTAACTGGAGGATTATATTTTGGTGAGCCACGTAAACGTACAGATGAAGAGGCACTAGATTCACTAGTTTATACTCGACCAGAAATTGAACGTATTGTGGAGAATGCGTTTGAACTAGCTCGTATTCGTAAAGGAAAGTTGACATCTGTTGATAAAGCAAACGTTCTTGATACTTCACGCTTATGGAGACAAATTGTAGACGAGAAAAAAGAACAGTATCCAGATGTAGAAGTAGAGCACAGTTTAGTCGATTCAACTGCTATGAAGCTTATTACGAATCCAGGAGCATATGATGTCATTGTCACTGAAAATATGTTTGGAGATATATTAAGTGATGAAGCTTCAGTTATTACAGGTTCACTTGGCGTTCTTCCTTCAGCAAGTATTCGTTCTGATAATTTTGGATTATATGAACCAGTTCATGGTTCTGCACCAGAACTTGCAGGTCGAGGAATAGCCAATCCGGCTGCAACGATTCTTTCTGTTGCAATGATGCTACGCTATTCATTTGGCTTGAATGAAGAAGCTGCTGAAATTGAACGCGCAGTTAATGCTGTATTTGAAGATGGTTATTACACAGCAGATTTAGCAACTCCAGATAGTCGCTTACTTACAACAAATGAATGGACTGAAAAAGTATTAAATGAATTAGATACAAGTTTTGTTTCAGATAGTATTATGACTACTTATATTTAGAAAATAGGTGAAGAATAATGGGGAAAAATATTATTGAAAAAGTGTGGGACCAACACGTTGTTTATCAAGAGGACGGTAAACCAGATTTACTCTACATCGATCTTCATTTGATTCACGAAGTGACTTCACCGCAAGCTTTTGAGGGGCTTCGTCTAAATAATCGCAAAGTTCGTCGTCCAGACCTGTGCTTTGCAACAATGGATCACAATGTACCTACACAAAACTTACCAGTAATCAATGATCCAATTGCTAAAACACAAATTAATACGTTAGCTAAGAACTGTGAAGAATTTGGTGTTCCATTAGCCGATATGGGTCATCCAGATCAAGGAATTGTCCATGTTATTGGACCACAACTTGGTTTAACTCAACCTGGTAAAACAATTGTATGTGGAGATTCTCATACGTCTACACATGGTGCATTCGGTGCGATTGCATTTGGTATCGGTACAAGTGAAGTAGAACATGTATTATCAACACAAACACTTTGGCAAAGTAAACCTAAAACAATGCAAATTCACGTTAAAGGTGAGCTAGGATTTGGCGTCACTGCAAAAGATATTATTTTGGCGATTATTGCAAAATTCGGTATTGATGTAGGTACTGGTCATATCGTTGAATTCACAGGTGATGCAATTCATAAATTATCTATGGAAGAACGCATGACGATTTGTAATATGTCAATTGAAGCAGGAGCAAAAGCAGGTTTAATTAGCCCTGATGAAATTACAGTTGATTATATTAAAGGTCGTCGTTACGCTCCTCAAGGTAAAAAATTTGAAGAGGCAAAAGAATACTGGCTGTCACTTGCATCTGATGAAGACGCAACTTATGATCGAACACTCATTATCGAAACATCTGAAATTGAACCTTTCGTAACTTGGGGTACAAATCCTTCAATGGGTAGTGGTATATCAAAGGCTGTTCCATCTTCTACTGATTTTAAAGAAGAATCAGATAAACAAGCATTGCAAAAAGCACTTGCTTATATGGATTTAGAAGAAGGTACACCTTTAACAGAAATTGAAATTCAACATGTTTTTATCGGCTCATGTACAAATTCCAGATTACATGATTTGCGTTCTGCAGCTTCTGTTATTCAAGGCAAACACGTTCATCCAAACGTACGTGCAATCGTCGTACCTGGCTCTTATTCTGTCAAAAAACAAGCGGAAGAAGAAGGGATTGATCAAATTTTCAAAGATGCAGGGTTTGAATGGCGTGAATCAGGTTGCAGTATGTGTCTTGCGATGAACGAAGATGTTGTACCTGCTGGTGAACGCTGTGCTTCTACATCCAATCGTAACTTTGAGGGACGCCAAGGTGCCGGTTCAAGAACACATCTAGTGAGTCCACCGATGGCTGCAGCAGCTGCAATCGCTGGTCATTTTGTAGATGTTCGAGAAATAATAAATGTACCTGTGTGATGGAGGCGTAAATTATGAAACCTATTAATATTGTAAAAAGTGTTGTCACACCTTTAAATCGAAAAAACGTTGATACTGATCAAATTATTTCGAAGGAATTTTTGAAACGAATTGAACGCACAGGATTTGGTCAATATCTATTCTATCATTGGCGTTTTGATCAAAATGGTAATCCAATTGAAGATTTTGTATTAAATCAATCACAATACAAAGGCTCCAATATCTTAGTCGCTCATGAAAACTTTGGTTGCGGATCATCTCGTGAACATGCTCCATGGGCAATCTTAGATTATGGATTTAACGTTGTTGTTGCACCAAGCTTTGCAGATATTTTCCATAATAACTGCTTCAAAAATGGTATTCTACCAATCAAATTGGAAGTATCAGAAATTGAAGAATTATTATCGAAAGGCGAACAATCTACTCTAGAAGCTGAAGTGAACCTACAAGAACAAACTTTAACTTCTGACGACAAAGTATATCACTTTGAAATCAATCCTTATTATAAGGAAATGTTGTTAAACGGTTGGGATGAAATTGCATTGACTTTCAAATACGAAGATTCTATTAAAGAATTTGAAGAAAAACGTATTCAATTCAATTAAACCTTTAATTGTAAATATCATAAAGAACTATCGAGTAAATCTAATGAATTAGACTTCTCGATAGTTTTTTTATTCAAAAAAATTTGTTTGTTGCATGATGTGGAATTAGCTTCGCTTTCCGCGGGCGTTGAGCCTCCTCGGAAGCTAAAAACTTTGTGCTCCTGCATCGCTTCGCTAGCTTCGTCGCAGAAAA
>NZ_JBCMNM010000083.1:0-10759 GCF_050459865.1 Rummeliibacillus pycnus | reverse complement strand
AACATTTGGGGTGCAGTTCATTTTCATGGACAGCGCCCGATTGTTGAAGATCAAAATAATGATTATGAATATTTTCCTTAGTTTGTTGAACTATCGCCCCGAAGAAGCTGTCCCATGTAGTTTCTTCAACCATATAAAATCCTTCGTGTCAATATCCAGCTAATATCCATTTATCATACTATTTGTTCCATAACGTTATTTATAACTGCGTTTCACTGATCGTTTTACTGAAGCATTCTAATTTCCCTAATAAATTAAGAGATATATCATTTATTCTTTATCAATTGGTGAATGAATATGATTCTCATATGTATCAACATACATATTTCCATTCCCGGACAGGACTGCATATAATACATCATGTTGAACTAAGCTTCGTTTCTTTAATTCCAAATGTAACCATGACTCTGTTAAGTTATTCTGTTCCAGATTTTCCTTTATTACTTCTCTATCCATAATTAGTTCAATTGGTAAATTAATTTCAGGAGTTATCGGTATCATTAAATCTTGTCTAGTTACATTTCTGAATTGAGGCTTTTTCAAGACTGTTAATGTCCCATTTGTCTCTACAATTGCAAACAGTACCTCTTCAATATTAAAGACGTCCTTTTCCCTTAACTGTTGATTTAAATAATCTAACGTATAGCGCATCTTATTCATATTCTTCTCTAGTATTTTTCCGTTTTGAATAACAATAGTCGGGTCACCAGCTAAAAACTTTCTGGCTTTTCTACTTTTTAATGAAATGAGAGCAATCATAAAAATTATAATGACATAAATGACCAGTGCAATGATCATATGATGTACTTTTATAGATGTATTAAAGGATAAGTTTGCTGATATGGCACCTAATGAAATGGCTGCAACGAAATCAAATATCGTCATTTGAGAGATTGTTTGTTTACCTAGTATACGTGTGACTATTAGTAACAATCCAAAAGAAGTAATTGACCTCAAAATAACCTCGAAATTTTCAGACATTTTAACACCTCATTTGACTTTTATCTTTTTATAGACTTTACTATTTCTCCCTTTCTAAACCTTTATTTTAAGGATAGGCTCTTAATAATCTCGATTGTCAATACACTGTTTAAATTCATGTATTATTTTATACTTGATGATTTAGGAAAATAATAAATTTCCTCTGAACATGTTCCTTCTTAATAATTCTTTTCACACGATACGTATTTTGTAAATACATTCTTACTTTTCTATTGCCAAAGAAAAGACTATGATATTTTTCATCATCATAAATATTCATAAACCATGAATGATTCTTCAGCATTTCAATATTTCGGTCGATTTTTCGTGTATTTAAAGAATTAGTACCATTGGGTATTAGTGAGGCAAGAAGCTCTTCTAACATTCGTTTTATCTCCCTTAATTATTTTATTATGATATATTTTCTTCCACTATCCATTAGCGTTACTAAACAATCTGCCCCTAACGAAAAGACACGCCTATTCACATCGGTGCCTCGATTTCAATTAAAGTTTCAATTTATATGCTTTCAAAAATATTTACTATAAAAATCGTGTCTCAATTTCCCGCTAAGCTGTGGCTTAATTGATGGGGATGTATATTTTTTTATCCCAGCTCGTCTTGATATTTGTTTGATAATATATCTCAGACCACATGAAAAAAGAGAATGAATTCAATATGAAATCATCCCCTCAAATAGTTTGAAAATCCTTATACTGATATTACTCATCAATGACTCGCTAAACGTTTTTCAAAATCCTTCTTAAACAACAGAATAGCATCAATATTTACAGCAAAATCGTGGTCACTGATATTAAAATTAGTTAAAAACTCGTCAGATCTCTCACGAACCATAATTGTCGGACTGATATTGTCTCCAATAGTGTCCTTTGTTACATCACTTCCATAGAAATACCAGTTAGTTTCAGTAGGCGCATTTGCTGCATTCTTAGATAAGTCATTTTTTATTATTTCGCATAAATTATTCATAAAATCTGCATTAAGATTAATGGTTTTTCCATATTCACCATCAATTGATATATCAGCATCTCCATACCAAATATTCCTGCTTGCTCTCTTTCCGTCATTTGAAGTGTATGTTTCATCAAACAAAATCTTCATTTTCATTACCCTCCGTTAAAATTAAATAACTTCACACTATTATACACCAGAGTTAGGCAAGCTTCCTGTTTGTAATGGCAGCAAGCCCACTACCATTGCAAACAGAACTTGTCGGGGAAATCCCTAAATCATTAATCAGACTATATTACTTTAAGTACAGAATTCACAATCTCTTCTAAATTATAACCCAACAAATACAAATTTCTTTTAAGATATTGCTCCACAATCGTGCCATTAAATGAAAATAAGCGCTTATCTTTATTCAAGGATAGCGCCCGATTGTTGAATATTGTTATTGAAGTAAAGCACCCCGTAGTTCAACAAGTAATTTGAACCCATCCTGTTTCTTGTAGGAAATCTTTTCTAGATAAACTCTGACCTGAAATTAATTGACGATAAGCAGTTATGGTACCATCGTGTGATACTATATATATCTTTTCTTTTTGTAATAGCTTGCAATTCATAATAAAATCTTCTGCAATTTTTATGAATTTATTTTCAGACATAACATTTATTCCATTAGACCATAAATCTCGGGGAGCATTGGTTTCAATTTCGAAAGCTGAAAAATCTTTTTGGATTATTTCTAAATCAATTATTTTATCACAAGGCAATGTGTTTTTATTTGGGGATATAGGAAATATTCGAGGAGAAACCAAGGGACTTACAACCTTACGACAATCTATATTTTCACTCCAAATAAATGTGGGTTTGCAAAGTTCTTCTAATAGGACTTATGATTAAAATATCATCAATAGTTAAAGGGAATTGACTTCTTAGCAATTTTGCTTGTTTCTCTCCTTTAGGTGTTAATGAGGGGTCTTTTATCTGTAAACTTTTTGGTATGTCTAATGTGTGTTCTCCTTGACCATGACGAATAAATACCAGATCCACCTAATCACCACTCCTCATAATGTAATACCTTTCTTCAAGTAACCTGCCCCGTTAGTTTAAGTACATTACTACACAATCTAACCTGAATTTTAACATAAATATCCAATTCCCCTATTATGTGTTATTCAATCATATGGCCCTTAAATGAAAAACGAGCGCTTATACTTATTCAAGGATAGCGCCCTTTAATTGAATAACTAACATATAGCATTAGTCCTAAAATTACTTAATGCTTCTTAAAGTAACGCAGCCGTTACTTTAAGTGAAATATTTCGCAAAGTTATGAAAGAAAAATTAATAAAAACAATCTTATTCTATTATTGGTAATGGTGCTTTTTGGATATTATACTGGAGGTGAATTACTATTTAATAATGAAGGGAGATTTACTATGGAAGTAACATTTACAGTAAGCAAATGGGATGAAAAGCCAGTAGACGACACAAGAAAAGAATTCCCTATTAATATTGCCCATGTCGAATATGATATTGAGGGTGAATTAACAGGAAAAGCTTTTGTTGAATATTTATTATTTTATATAGACTCTACTATAGATGATGGTCACTTGGCCACTTCTAAAATTTCTGGATTTCTGCATTTCGAAGGAACTTACAAAGGAAAACATGGGACATTTACGGCTATAGAGCAAGGAATATTTGATAAAGGAAATCTAGATTCTCCAGCAACAATCATCAAAGCTACCGGTGATTTAGAAAGTTTAAAAGGGTCTTATAACTATAAGTTTACAGGTGAAAACAGTAAGATGATTCTAGACTTTAAATTCTAACAAAACGGTAAAAAATTGCCTCTCTGTACTACCATAAAGGGTTCTGTTTTGAGGTGCTTTTCTAAAAATCCGTGTCAAATTCGTTTTGACATCGTTATTGGTATATTTAAAAAGCAAAACTCGCCATAGAAATTTGCGAGTTTTTTTGTTATGAATACCGAAATCTTATTTAACTATAGATACCTATAGTTTAAGTAGAAATCTTCACAATCTTTTCATTACCCTAACAAGATCTAATCTCTTAAATGTGTCGAGGCATTACAAAAAGACGCCCTCTTATTAAAGAAAAGCGCCCATTAATGAAATAACTACACCACAAGCCATTCCATTAATTCAAGATGGATTATAGTTCCTTCTCTTTAACACTTATCATTTCATAATTCCCGAAGAATTTGGAAAATTTGACCTCTATGATGCGATTCATGTTCAATCAAATGGTAAACAACCCACTCAGGTGTGACGTCATAATCTTCAAGAACTCTCGGTTTACGCCAATCGGTTAAGTTCATTGAACGAAAGTGGGAAAGAAATACTTCACGTACCTTATTAAGGCGGTAAAAATGTTCCTCTATACTTTCTCCCTCAAAGTGAGTTAAATTGTCGTCAGTTCGATGTTTTAAAGGAAATAATGCGCTAATTTCAGGATCCCAATCGCTTCCAAGTATTTCTACATACAACCAATCTGCCTCGATCAATGCAATGTGATACAAAAGTGTCCCAATTGATTGCCTTTCGCCTAATTTTCGGTCAATTAAGCTTTGGCTGATTCCAGTTAATTTAGTTATAAGAGTACGTCGAACATCCTCTAGACACCATAGCCATCTGCCAATCTCTTCTTCATACTCTGGTAATGAAGATACCAGTAAAGTTCCTCTCTCCAATAAGATCAACCTCCTCTAATTAATATTTACATTCAATTAAATTCGGATGTTTCCTTCTTTTAAATAAAAATACTCTTAGTGTATTCCATAATTTGGCCCTTTAATTGAAAAAAGACGCTTTCTTTATTTCAGAAAAGCGCCCGATTGTTGAAGATTGTTATTGAAGTAAAGCACCCATTAATAAAGAACTTATTTGTGAGGTAATGGTTTTTCAGGACGATTCGGACAGTATTCACAATCAGGGTCACTACATTGGGATTCAGTCCAGAGATTACATTTAGGACAAAAATATGCATCAAAATCTTCATTGTATACTAAATTAAACTCGCATTTAGAACAGAATTGCTCTTGTTCAATATGACCATAAAATTCAAAGTCATCAATTATTACTTTATCATCATCTTTTACTTCTATTTTCATGGGAACCCTTCAAATACAAGAAAAAAGACACTTTCCTTACTACAGGAAAGCGCCCGATTGTTTCTGTAAAGTCATTCGTTTATTTCATTCATTTAATTTGCCCTGAGTTCTAGGTGCTTATTCCCCTACCATACCGTCGTTATCATTATCTTGCATATAAGGGTATAACCAATGATCACTCGTTATTGGCATGCTATAACCTGCTGCTTTTGCTTCTTTAATCGTCACTTGTCCATTACCATCTGTATCAACACTAGAAATATCTTCAGTGCCATTCGACTTATTAGAACTAGTTGACTTATTTGAGTTAGTTGATTTACTTTCAGTTAAGCCTAGAGATTTATTTATCTCATCAGGGTTGCCGTTATCAAACTCATCTACAATCTTATTCCCTTTTAAAGTGTAAGTGTACTTATAATGAGAAGGAATCTGCGTTTCCGTATTAGGATATGTGATAATTGCTTCAAAATTAGTAGCACCACCAGCTTTACGAATGGCATCTTCCATATATGCTTGATCACCATGTCGGTTAAGCGTACTTTCTTGTGGAGTAATATTGTAAGCATTGGATACCCCTCCGAGAGAATCTGCAATGATATGTCCTTCATCTAAATCTGCTCTTTCTACACCAGGAACTTTTGCTTCATCATTGTAATATCTACCAGACGATGTTACAGGTTCGTTATCGTCATCTTGTAGAACGATTTCGTCAGCAATGACACGGACCAGTTGCCCATGTTCATTCGTGAAGGCCCAATACTTCCGGTCCCCATAACCAATGTCAACAACAACGTTGGGTTCACGATGTCCAGACAAATCGCTACCATCAACTTCAATAAGTTTGTATCCCGAGAACAGGTCATTATTTTGTTCGGTTTGCGTTTCTTCCACTACTGGTTCATCTACAACCGTAGTGAACGTCTCTTCTTTTTCGCTATTATTTGAATTTTTTTCAACTGTGGTTACATCTTGTGAATCTGTTTCTTTATCTGTAACGGATGCATCTTCTACGTTAGTACAACCAACTATAAAGATGGCAGTTAAAAGTAAGATTAAATAGTTTATTTTCTTTTTCATTTTAGGACTCCTTATAGTTTTTTTTTACTGGACATTCTAGTGAGCTTTGAATAAAACATAAATTAACATTGTTAACCTATTTATAGTAGTATATTACAATATTAATTTTATTACAGTAGATACTTAGTTCGAAGTATGTAGTATTAAATTCCGATAAAGATTAGTAGAGTCCATTGCATTATATTTTTCAAATATAAAATTTAGCTAGTACTTGCTTATGGCGGAATAACTGCTTTCACAATCTTACCTATACTTTTATATCAATATTCAGTTTTAAAAAAGATGTTATTTAGTAATATTGGTTCTAGTACTGAAAAAGGCATAATTCCAATTCACGAATTGCGCCCGTTTGTTGAACGTTTTTGTGTCGGATTGTTAACTTCAATGCTCTATTTTAAAACTGTCTCGGCTGGGGTAAATGCTTCCCATTGATTGTATTTCGTTGTTATTGATGAAATAAACCAATACTCTTTAAATGGTTCTAAATTCTTTTCCACGATTATAATCTTCTCCCCACCACCAAAGTCTCCATATGATGCCCATAAATCGTATTTAACGGTATACCGCATTTTGGATTCGCTGAACTTTTCTACTTTAGTAAAACGAAAGTTACTAACCGAAGGACTTGACTGACCTGTTATCCAGTGAGTTTGCTCGAATTTACTCCTTGATTGTTTTCGAAGCGCAGGGGACAACATCGCATATTGAACAGCACCACTTCGATTATTTACGCCTAATATCCACAATTCAACAGCTTGTTTTGGTTCGGTTACCATCAAACCAAACATAAAAGACATTAACTGGCTTTCTAAAGGAGTGAGTTGTTTGCCTTTAGTAATCTTTTCCTCAAAGGAAGGAGGAGTATCGTTCGTTTTTGCATTTACAGTTCCATAATACAACCCACAAATTAGTATACTAAATAAAACCAAAAGAAAAGGTTTACTTTTATCCAATTCCATCACCCTAAATTATATTTGGGTTTAGTATATCCAGTTCAGTTACAACAATCCCCATTCAAGTAAATGGCCCTTTAATGAAAATAAGCGCTGTTCCTGTTCCTTTTACAGAAAAGCGCCCGATTGTTGAAAATCGTTATTCGACTAAAGCTACCCGTTAGTGAAAAAAGACTTACTTAACTCAATTACAAAGTCATAACTCGAACTTCCTTTTTCCCAATGCGCAGAAACACTATAAAAATAAACCCCTTTTTCTTTTGGCACTAATAGAACATTGTCATTTAATCGGACATTCTCCATTTCGTTTTTATTAAACCATATAGATGCGCTCAACGTATTTTCTAGTGGTTTACGATTAAATTCTATTTTTAATTCAGCTCCAGGTGATACAACAACAGGTTTAAGTTTTTGATGCTTAATAACATCTGGCGGAGAAACCTTATCAACACATTGAACGTTAATAAGCCCACCCCAACAATAAGAACCTTGTGCCACTTCTACAGCATTATTTTCAATAGTTATAGTTGGTGTTGGTGGTTTAAGGTTAAATACAAAATAAATCCCACCTACTAATACAACTACAGCTAACAAAGAAATTAATACCTTTTTCATACACTCCCCCCCTATTGTTTCAAAAGACACCATATTCAACTAAACTTGGTTGAAGAAGAAAAAGATGGGATCTCTGTGGAATCCCATCTTGAAGTAAAGCACCCGTTCGTATTATAAGGTCAACCGGAGAAATCTGGTTGACTATTTTTTATTCAATTTATAGATTGATAGTAGCCGGGGTCGAATGGAAGCACCCGTGGGACTAGATCCCGACAACTAAACTGTTCGCCCTCTACTTGTTAACACATGATTAGGCTGCTTGGGACATTACGATCTCATATAACAAGCGAAGATATGAATAACAAGCTAGATAGAGGTTACCGGTCAATACACTACCTTAGGAGGAGATAAACTATGAATCCAGTAGTTGGTCTGGATGTCGCAAAAGGTGAAAGTCAGGTTCAAATGTTCTTGGACAAAAAAATGCCCTATAAAAGCAGCGTGAAAGTCGATCATACGGTGGATGGATTGGAAGAGTTACACTCATATTTATTAGATTTAGAGCGTCAAACAGGGATGAAGCCACCTGTTGTTTTGGAATCAACGGGTCACTATCATGCCCCAGTTGTACAGTTGGTTGCGCTTTTTAGTATAGCATGAAGTGTTTTTTAATTTAAAAGATTTTTATTGACAATCTATTAGCTGGTTTAGTTTAAGTGTAATACTTCACAATCTTATTCAATTAAGGTTGTTTTAATCATTTAAATCATATAAATAAATTGGGTTTATACACTCCAAAATGGATACTATTGCGTTATTGTATCCGGATATTTTCTCAATTTCTTTTTCGTCTTTAAATTCTTCGTTTTCGAACTGTACTTTAACAGCAAGCTCTAAATCGTCGAAATTTTTTTGCCCTATGATTTCTATTAGGAAGAAGGAATAATAATAGAAAACCGTGTTCCCTTTCCCTTTTCACTTTTTATTTCTATATCTCCGTTTAATCCTTTTACTATACTGTATGCAATCATCGTACCTAGCCCGGTTCCCTTCTCCTTTATAGAATAAAACGGCATAGCGATTCGATTTATCTCCTCAGAAGACATTCCAATTCCTGTGTCAATAATATCAATTACAATACGATTCTTTACCTTTTTCACATTAATTCGGAGCATCCCTCCATTAGTCATGGCTTCAATCCCGTTCGTTGCAATGTTAATTAAACACATTTTTAGATTATCGGTGTTGGCATATATATAATAGGAACATTCATTATCGCTTTCAACTTTAACATTACATTGGATGGCGATCGGTAAAATAACCTCTATTACTTGCTCAACAATTGGTCTAATATCTAATAATTCTCTTGCAACATTTTGTGGTTTTATAAGGGACAAATAATCGTTAATAACGAGTTGCGCTTGTTCTAACTCCATTAGCATGACTTGCAAATAGTCATCCTTTTGTGTTTCAGAGATTTCGTATTTACTAAACATCTGCATAAATCCATATACCGTAGTCAACGGGTTTCTTATTTCATGGGCTATAGACGCTGCTAATTCACAAATCACCATAAATTTTTCTGCACGGTGAATTTTTTCTTTCATTTTAAACCTTTCTATCATTCCTTCAATTAGATAAAGAGACAATAAAACAGTCAGAATATTGATCACTATATAATTGAATAAAAAGTGAATAAAATCAGGTTGAACTTTATCGTTTATCCGTATTTGGTTCATTAAAGCGAATATAGAAAAGGAAATAGTGCAAAGAGACATAAGCAATAAGCTGAACAATATTTTTCTTTTTTTATAATAACCAGCAAGAAAATATTGGGATACCAAAGTAATGGAAGTGGCCATAAAATATACAATAACTGCAGGGTAGACTCCGTCTCCGCCTATGTAAAAACGGTAAGAAACAAATATAACAGTAATAAAAATAAAACTCCTAAAACCACCATAGAGAACAGCTAAAAGGATTGGGATAAGCCGTAAATCATATATGTATCCATAATTAAACTTAAACGGGAATGTCATACAAAGAACAACCGCAATGGATGAAAGAAAGGAAATTAATATAGTATTACGCGCTTCTTTTCCATCTTTATCTAACCAAAATATTTGATAGAAAAAAATACAAATAATAATAATGAATGCATTTAATAATAATGTCGTTATCCCCATGATCAGCGCCCCTAAATCGAGTAATAAATGTCAGAAAAGTGATAAAACGCATAATGTTAAGATAATTATAAACATTTTTTCAAAAAAAGAAAGATGTTGAAAAAAGTTTCAAAAAAAAAACATTTGACTAACTTGCTCCGTTAGTTCAATAAAACAAAAAAAGAGCTGCATATGCAACTTAATGATCTTCAAGAAAAGCACCCGTTAGTTCAACTAGGATAGTCAGGTAGGATGACCTTATAGAGCTGTTCTTTCGTTGATAAACTAATATCATTTGTACCAACAAGAAAAGAATCTCCGTGTAAAATCACTTCTGTTAGAGTGTCACTTGGATCTAATTCGAATATAGGATACTGTTCAGAGACCTTACCCTTCAATTCATCTCTATCCTGTATCTTTAATTTTATTTCTTTTGATGAATTAGTTATAAAGAAATCGTCAAAGGTTAATTTCCATCCAACATCGTCTAGTATTCTATTCAATTCATTTATCGAATGAACTTCATCAATTCTGTACCTAAGCCGTTTGTCATCATCGTCTAAATCATCAAATTCTCTTACAAAGTTATGGATAACCTTTAGAGGAAAACGGTTATAGTTTTTCCAGAAATCAAATAAAGTTGTTCCATATTCTCCGTCAACACAATACATATATTCTGGTTCTTTTATACAATCACAAGCCCAGAAATCTATACGTTCATTTTCATACGCCGTTCGGTCATCAATATTAACCATATTACTTTTTCCATCCTATTCCTTTTCATTATTCCTTTTTCTTCTTCAACTATTCTGCTCGTTAGTGTAAGTACATTTGTTCACAATCTCATATCAATTTTAACATGAATACCCAGCTTTGTTTGGAAGTCTTATTCAACAATCTGGCCCTTAAATGAAAAATGAGCGCTT
>NZ_JBCMNM010000082.1:0-32097 GCF_050459865.1 Rummeliibacillus pycnus | reverse complement strand
TAAAAGATGATAACAATTTGTCCTTGTTACTAACGAATGTTAGTAATCAAAGTTTATTGATTAACGTCTTGCTTGTTCAGTTTTCAAGGTTCATATCTTGTCGTTATCTTAACGACTCATTTATTATATCAAAATAATTATAATGCGTCAACAACAAATTTAAATAGTTTTGATATTTATTATTACTCATTTATTTTCATGTCGTTTTAGCGACTTGAATAGTATATGAAATAAATATCTTATTGTCAACATCTTTTTTTCGCGATAGATTTTTTAATAGTTTTTAGTGACTACATTGTTTCGCTCTCCATTTTCAAATTAATAAATCGTACTTAAAAAGCCTTCAACCTCGGTAGAGATTAAAGACTTTTTTATAGCTTATTTTCAGAATCATTTGAGTACCTTGCACCAAAACTTTATTATATGAGATTATTTTCAACCATAAAACTACTTAAGTCCTTATTATATAACTCAAGATAATCCTCTATTCTTTCTAATCGTATTTAAAAGCCCCTCAATTATTTTAGGTGTGTGTAGACACTATCTTTCATTTATATCCTTCTATCTAATAGGTGAGTTGCTGCTTTAATCCTTAAACGCCTAGAATGATTTACTCTAAGGGAAAGTAAAATGATTACGGGGTTACTTCAACTTCAAGGAAGTCGCAACCAGTAATATTATTTTTTTCAACTAATTCTTTCACTAATTCCGATACAAATATTGGAATTTCATCACCTTTTAATTTAAATATATGTTTACCATTTATTTCATTTTCATTTAACGTATATTTGGAAATATCATAAAATTTATTATCATCTAATTCAAATACACTATATGTTGACTTTTCGAAGTTAATAGCATCAACCACATTAACCACATTTGCTACTGTATATCCATGTATCGAATTATCGTTTTCTTTATTTATAATATTTATTGGCAAGAATTGCACCCCACCGTTATCTATCTCATTTAATATCGTTTCAAACAGTGGGGAAACTATAAACCATGATAAATTATTATGGATATAATCTGATACCTGATTACCTTCACTTGGATTGTAATAGAAAGTTATTTTCTCATTCCAACTGCTAATTTGCTTTCCTTCTGATAATTCATATTGCTCCCAACCAAAAGAATTTTCACACAAGCAAATTATCTCCCTCTCATTTGTATAGTCTTTTAGCAACTTAAAGTATCTCATTATTGCTTCCTCCAATAATCTTTATATAGCATATCTGGAAAGACTTTATTTATCACTAATTTTCAGAGTGGTTTGAGTACCTGGCACCAAAACTTTGATTCAACACGGCATTAAATCCAACTTATCATACGATCATCAACTATTTCAAAAGAATGTACCTACATGTAGCTATTATCACTTAATATTCTATTTACTTCATATTTTTAGAAGCATTATTTAAAAAGTCATTTAATTTATCACCCAAACTTAATTTAACATTATCTAGGGTATTATTTTCTACTTTTACTCTTTTAAAGTTTTCTATAAATCTTTCAAAAGAATCACAAACTTGGACAACATTATATACGTCCATTTCATGAAACCATATATAAATTTTATTATGTTTATCGCCCTGCTTACCCATGCATATTAAATCTCCACCTGGCAAATCTGCAATTGGAAACAAACCATATGGTAATATATCCCAATGGGTGTTAATCTTATCATCCAATCTATTCTCATCATTATTTAATCCATAAATAGAATCTATTTCAAATTGGGTTTGTTTAATCTTTTTTGGCAATTCTATTGATGGTATAAATCGAAAGTCTTCTCTTATATAATCATTACCGTAATGTTTCAGATAAAAAACATAATCTTGAGGTAACTTTAAGTTATGTTTTTCTTCAAGCGTTTTTATATCAGCTTCATCCCAAATTGTATCTATCTCTTTTATATCAAAATCAACTATTTCATCTAATTTCTTTTTTAATTCTTCCATTTTTTAATATCCTCCTCGTAAATCAGATGCAGAACCAATATGTAGAGCATTTCTAAGCAAATCAGTTGGGATTAAATCTATTACTGTATCCGACTTATGGTGTGGTGTAGCCCCTGCCTGCTTTAGTTTAATTGTTGGGTATATAAATCCTTCTGGAATTGAATAGCGCCAATCAAGGAATAAGTACTATGTTCGCTTAATCAACTAATAAATCAAGGTAATACTTATCATTTTCTTCTATTTTTCTTAAAAATTCGGAAAGAGAAGTTGCTATTTGAATATCATAATAATAAATCGGATTTTCATTGTTATTATTCAATTCAATTGACATTAAAGCTGATTCATTACCCTCAAAAAATATTAATTTGTTACTCTCAAATTCATCGTATATTTCTATGTCTGGATAAAATTCAAAATCATTTATTCTCAATCGAAAGTCTCTTATAGAATATGGGTCCATAATACGATTAATATTAAACTCTGATCCTTTAATAAACCCATAACCAACTTCTAAATAAAAATTAACTAATTCATTAGGCATTTTTAAATTCAGTTTTTTTTCAACCTCTTCTATTTCACTTTCAGTCACTAGATAAAAACTATTTTCTTTGTTTGCTTTTATAAAATTATTACAGTTCATCATTTTTTACCTCCTTTAAACAAGACATATGCTGTGGTGGACCTGTTCCATAAATACTAGCCTGGTGCTCATTTGGAAATTTTGGCTACCGTATCATTAATTTGTTTTTCACGTCATTGACTTCTCTAATTCTATGATGAATTATTGTTGGGTAGGATCAATCTAATTTCTTTGGCGATTATAAAGAAACAACCCACCAATAGGATTTACTCCTTGGCAGGTTAACTCGTTTACTAATCTTCGTCATCTTCTTCCCAGTTTCCCTTTGCTGTTTCAAGACGTTGAATAAAATAATCTAAGAAGTTATCTTCCAACGTACGTCCATATCCTTCAAGATTATCCCACATAATAACTGGACATTCTCCGTCTATCATTTTATTTGTATCTAGACAATATGAGAATTCATCAATATTTTCAATTACAACTATACCGTCGATTAAATTATAAAATTCCCGATAGTCTTTAGTTAAATCTACTACTGATGCCCCCTCATAATCATAACCTTGAATATCAATACCAAAAATCCCACCTGATCCGTAATTTCTTAAAAACCATTTATAACTTTCAGGAAGAGTCACTTGAAGTTTACTCTCGATTTCCAAAACTCTTTCTTCATTTACTCCACCTGTAAAATCATCACCTTCTCCATTTTCCTTAATAAATTTTTGTAAATTAGTATACTTCATTTCCCATCACCTTCTAATCTTGATTTTCATATTGCTTTGCTCTCCATTTCCAATACCTTCTACGAAAATTATCATATTGATTTTCGAGTTTTGGAGATTGCCTAAAACTTTCCCCGTTATTTTTTAACCCATGTATTACTTCACTATATTTTTTGTGTAAACTCTCTGGTATCTCTAACAGAGCTCCTGGTTCTTCTTGAATCAAATGGTGTAAATTAATTTTTGAACCATCATTTGCATAAGGTGCACGACCTTTGTTCATCAGTTGTAAATTTGTTTTCTTTGTTTTTGGGTCCACTCTCTTAATATCTAAATTCTTAATTTGATAAACTCTTCTATCAATATCTTTTATTTTTCCATTAGCTTTAACTTTCCCTTTTATTTCAATAGCATTATATTTATCACTTAACCATGGTACTGAAACGTTTTTCCCCGTAAATGGTGCTCTGCTTGAATTAGATACTTCTTGTTCCATAGAAAGCAACCGATCTTTCAACCCTACACTATTCACCGTATTATACGGCACACCGCCTACATTCACCCCAGCTAATTGGTGTTGGGGTGCATATGGGAATAAGTTTGGGATGGAGGTTTCTTTTAGTGCACCCTTTACTGTGCTTACTCCTGCTTTGGCAGCGGCTTTCGTAGCGACTTTCGTCGTTGCCATTCCGGTCTTTGATACAGCACCCAGCCCTTTGGTTCCCACCACGGAAGTCACGAAGGTTCCTAATGCATAGGATATCCATCGTGCACGTGACTCGGCATCTCCGTTGATCACATCTCGTTCAAACGAATCGCTGATTGCCTTCGAAATATAATCGTAGGTTTCGATTGGGTGGGCTATCGCTTGAATTGTGCTCTCTACCGTTTTTACTGGATGGAGGACGACATCAAATATCCCTTTCACGAAGTCTTTTCCCGATTTGTAGAGGCCATCTTTGATACCTTTCGCTGTTTTCAGCATGGTGACGATTTGTTTCTGATCTTCATCTAGGTTTGCATCGCCAATTTCTTCCGCAATCTTCAAATATTCATCTATTGTAAATGCATTCAGAAGTTTCTTTTTCAATTTTTCGATTTCTTTTGTGTCTTCTCTAGAACAAGTGCTTCCCAATTCCGTAAGCCAGCCATCCAATTGATACTTATTAGGTACCGCTTGTATAGTTTTCTAGTTGGAGTTTCCCGCTGTTAGATAGCAATTTAATCCCGTTAATGTAGTTTTGCATGTTCGATACATCTTTGGATAATTGTTCTAGTGCTTCAGTTTGATTGTAATCAAATTGATGAACTTTTTCTACCGTATCATTAATTTGTTTTTTCGCGTCATTGACTTCTTCAAGAAAGGATTCATCACTTAATTGTGGTAATGCAACAATGTCTTGTACCGAAAGAATCGTATCATTGTTTGAGTACCTGGCACCAAAATTTATAACCAATTTATTCGGCACTGGGTAGTAGATTAAAAAACCACCTTAAAAGGTTTTTGCCAATTAAGGTGGTTATAATTATATTACTTTTAATACTTCATCTACAGAATTGCTAAACATTTTTGGGTCTTCACTTTTTATGTCTCTTAATAAGTTTATTATTATCTCTTTTGTCTTGTCATCTAGATTAGATAGTACACTACCGTATGTTCTTCTTACTTGTTCATGATTTAAAATTCTATAATGTAAAACTTCCATCCATTCTCTTGCCCTATCAATAACACTTGGGACAGCCGAAGCGATTAAATATAACCCTTCTTCAATATTTTCTTTATAGAGATGCTCTATGCCATGTACTAATCCGAACATTATTTCATATTGTTCTGTATCATCGTCAAATCCCATGCATAATCCTGTAATAACTGATTTATCCCCTAAACCAATAAGATTACTTAACGCCTCTTTAAATTCAGATATTTCTTTTTGAGATTGTAAAAGTCTATTTGTGTAGATTTTCTTTAGTTCTGATTTCACATCCATACACTCCACCTCATCTTACTTAGTAAATAACTCAGGATATAATTCTCACTTTAAGCTTTTCAAATTAATGTAAATCGTATTTAAAAAGCCTTCAACCTCTGTAGAGATTAAAAACTTTATTTATAGCTTATTTTCAAAATTTGTTTGAGTATTTGTTTGAGTACCTGGCACCAAAACTTTCCATGGGACACCCATTAGGTCCAACTTTTGGAGTCATATCACTTTATTTGTCTAACTTATGGGGTTGAGATAAAAATTGTTTATATGTCTAAGGTTTTATAATTTACTCCTGTGTTAGGGGTGTAATATAACTATTATCTATTGAAACTCTTTTTAATAAATTCAACGCTTCTTGAGTTACAACTAACTCACCTTTTGGTGATAAACAGAAATGATGTCCTGACCAATTTTTGAATTTCTCTCCTTCTACTTCAATTTTGCCAAGTGGTATAAATCTGTTGAATGTAGGAATTTCTTTATTTGGATACATTTCTTTAAACTCATCAGACGTAGTAATTAAACACTCTTCAAGTTTGTAATCTTTAAAATCACTTTTCTCTAATTCTGTTTGAAGTTTACTTGATACAATGAAAGCTGGTGTTGACTCTAATAAGTCATCTCCTAGCCATCCTTCAAATTCATAATGCAAATATTTTACCTTTCCTGATATACCCTCTGTTTCAATATCTTGCTCTGCTCCATAAATGGTATGTTCACCATGACCACCTGATACTTCTGGTTCTAAAAAATATAATTTCATTAGTTTACTCTCCCTCCTCCAGACTTACCTTTTCACTTTGGATTAAAATTTTCACCATATTACGGAAATCAGGACGGTACCTAATCCATATGACACCCATTTTACACGTGAATAGGCATCACCATTTACCATATCTCGCTCAAATGAATCGGCTATCGATTTCGATATTTAGTTATATGTTTCGATTGGATATATAAATCGTACTTAAAAAGCCTTCAACCTCGGTAGAGATTAAAGACTTTATTTGTACATTATTATCAGAATTATTCGGGTACCTAGAACCAAAACTTTAGTTTTTAACCAATCACATTATATTTTTGGAATATTAACCACTTCTCCTGGTGATTTACTAATGAGAATATCAGGAATGGTTGGATTACTCTTTTTCAATTTATATTTTTGAATTTTTGTTAATTCAGGGTCGAAGGAAATATTCTGAGATTTAAATTCTAAGTTTATAAGTTTATTATAAATCTTACCCAAAAAATTTTTCCATTCATCTAATGAAGAACTTGAAACTTCATCCTGATTTTCTAACATACGATATCCGTCTGCATAATGAAACATTAGTAAACCTGTTCCGAAATCACAAGCCTCATTTTCTAGAATAATTGTTGGTAAATCAAATCTACTATTCCAATTATAATTTGCAGCAAAGTAATGAAGTAATAAAGAGTTGTTTGTATTCGTTAACTGATTGATTATATAGTTTTTTTCTGCATTATAAAGTAACTGTTCAAGGAAATTAATATCTTTCTTATCCATGAGAACTTACCTCCTTACCATTATTTTTCCAATTGTTTAAGCTTTCTTTCCCAAAGTTCTACCGTCGCACCTTGACTAGTATATAATGGTAAACTTAAAAAGCCTTTAACCTCGGTAGAGATTAAAGACTTTATTTGTATCTTATTTTCAGAATTGTTTAGGTACCTGGCACCCATTACTGAACCAGTCCCATAAATTCAGTAATAATAAGAATATGTTCCTTCAATTTGACTTTTTTTAGATTCTCTACTTTTTCTGCTCCACCTAAACCTAATAAAGGGGTGTATCCAAAACACTCGTCATAGTTAGGGGCACTGTATTTACTAATAGCTTCAGGATAAGGCTGCCACATTAATTCATCGTTCATAAAGTCATTATCTATTAAGTCATCAAAAAAGAATTCAAATCCAGATGAAACAACATTAACATATCCTTTTCTAAAGTTTAATAAATTTACATACTTATCTTTTTCCCATACTATAATATCACCCATTGCGGTTGTAAAAATAGGAATCGCCTGCTCATACCTTAGATAACTTCGCTCTAAAATATCTAAATAATCCTCTGGATTAATAACTTTTAAAAAGTCATTTGCGAAAGTACCAAAACCATATTTTTTCCATGTTTCTATTAATTCTTCAGGAAGTTTATCCTTATATTTTAAAATAACATCTTCATCAACTGTTTCATGTTTTATAAAATCGCTAAATATAGTTTCCAATTAAAATACCCTCCTTTGATTATTGAGTTAATTTCACATTTAAATAAGTATTCTTTAGCTTTTCAGGTGACATATTCTTCGCTATTTCCCTAATTTGCTCATCAACAACATCAATTCTATATTTCCATTGTGAACCTATCGAGGAATTTACTCTTTTATCCCCCAAACCTCCAATAATGTCTGCTCTTCCTCCAGCTATTTGATCTGGATTATGAAGTGCTGCTTTTGTTTCCATCCATTCTGAAGCTTGCTTTGTCGCATCTGCTCTGGAAAGTCCTTGTTTTCGCAGTTCAGCAATTTTATCTTTAAGTGCTTCTTGTCTAGCCATTTTTTGAGCTGCATTTCCTTCTATTGCTCTACCTTCAGCAATATATCTATCTCTATTTTTCAGATACTCGTCAACTGTTAATTCATTCATACCTTTTTCTTGGTCTTTTAATTGTTTTACAAACTCTTCGGAGTCATGTTTAACATTTTTTTTAAAATTAACTTCAATTTCTTTTATTCTAGGTACATCATCTAAATATTTTACATTTCTAGTACCCTTAGCTCCCTTACTACCCTTAGTCTCCACCTTAGCCATAGAAAGCAACCGATCTTTCAACCCTACACTATTCACCGTATTAAAAGGCACAACACCTAAATTAGCACCAGCTAATTGGTGTTGGGGTGCATATGGAAATAAGTTTGGGATGGGGGTTTCTTTTAGTGCACCCTTTACTGTGCTTACTCCTGCTTTGGCAGCGGCTTTCGTAGTTGCCATTCCTGCCTTCGTTACAGCGCCTGCGCCTTTGGTTCCCACCACGGAAGTAAAGACGGTTCCTAATGCATAGGATATCCATCGTGCACGTGACTCGGCATCTCCGTTGATCACATCTCTTTCAAACGAATCGGCTATCGATTTCGCCAGATACTTATATGTTTCTGGATCAACTACCGCTTTAAGTGTACTTTCTATCGTTTCTATTGGATTGGTGGTGAATAAATCAATTATCCCTTCCACGAAGTCTTTTCCCGATTTGTAGAGGCCATCTTTGATACCTTTCGCTGTTTTCAGCATGGTGACGATTTGTTTCTGATCTTCATCTAGGTTTGCATCGCCAATTTCTTCTGCAATCTTCAAATATTCATCTATAGTAGATGCATTCAAAAGTTTCTTTTTCAATTTTTCGATTTCTTTTGTGTCTTCTCTAGAACAGGTACTTCCCTCTTCGGTCATAAGCCAGTCATCCAAATGATACTTATTTAGGGTACCGCTTTTATAGTTTTCTAGTTGTAGTTTCCCGCTTTTGGACAGCGATTTGATGCCATCTATGTAGTGTTGCATGTTTGATACATCATTGGATAATTGTTCTAGGACATTACTTTGATTGTAATCAAATTGATGGATTTTTTCTATCGTATCACTAATTTGCTTTTTCGCATCAGTGACTTCTTCAAGAAAGAATGTATCACTCAATTGTGGTAATGCAACAATGTCTTGTACCGAAAGAATTGTTTTATTTGTCTCGTCTGTTAGCGTAATTGTATGATTGGCTGAGTTTTGCAGGCTACTTTTTAATTCTCCTTTTAAATACAATTCGACAATCTTACCATTACTAGCAGATTCTAGCGCCTGTAATTCTTTATCCATGCTTTTAAGTTTACTTTCGTAATCTTCTATAAAATCTTTGTAATAAGAGATAAATGGCAGATGTACTTCTTTATAGTAATTCCGTACCGCATCACCACTTTTTCCTTTAAAGGCATCTTCTAGTGCAATTATCCCTTGTACTGCCGTTTCAACCTCAGCAATCTCATTTTGTTTATTTTTTAATGATTTGAGTGTTTCCTCTATTCCATTCTGTAAGCCAGTAACATCTAATACCTTCGTAATATCAATCCACCTCGCTTAGCATAAAGTAAAACTTCCCACAGTGTAAATTTCTTATTTCAACAGTGTATAATCTCCCAGCTGTTCATCCAACTCAATCATACTCTGAACAGCTTGATGGCTTGCTTCTTCATTTTGTATTAATAGGACTTTGTAGGATTTTAAAACTTGTTCGAGCGCTTGTTGGAGGTCTTTCCATTTCTGAACGAGCGTTAGAACATTATCCTCACCGACTGTAGAAGGAAACGAAGTATGAAGAGCATTTGTAGAGGATTTCATCTTAGAAAGGGCTTGTTCAATCTCACCCTGCTTGATTTTAATTTCCATACCCATCAAATATCACCTCCTAAAACTTGTTATTTACTTTTCTCCCTTTCAGCAGCAAGTTCTTCCTCAAGACGTCTAATAATCTCTTTTATAGAAATGATTTCTTCTTGTAAGCTTTTTATTTTGTCACCTAACACCTTATAAACAGAACTGAATTGTTGCCCGTCTAACTCACGATATTTAGTTAGCATCTGCTCGGTGCGGGTTTGATCAAACTTATTGGCTAACATCCCTTGCCAAGTGTTACTAGAAAGTGTAGGTTGTGTAATCTTTATTTCATACTCGATAAATTCTTGTTGATGTGCGTGCAACTGACTATTACAGGCCTGTAGCCTTTCAAGTTGATATTCTTTTTCACGTAAAAGTGCATAGTAATAACCTAAAGACATGTTCATCACCTCTTTTTTAAAAAAACAGAAGTCTTCCTACGATCTCTTTAATCTCCATCAATCAATCCAGTGACCTATAATCAACTTGAAAATATAATACATTTTTTGTCAACTTTTAGAAATTATAACATGTAAAAATAATACTATTAAGATTATTTTTACCTATTTATGTAAATGAATATTGGTAACAATACCTATATTTCAATAAAGCGAAAAGGATAAAATAGAACATCAATAGATTCAAAAGCTCAGAAAAACATATTTAAACATCTTTCTACTATTGAACGCGTAAATGCCATCCGTCCGACCATTGGTTGCTTTAGCTATAGAAAAAAAGCCTCAATGTGATTGAGGACTTAATCTGTAATCTATTTTCCGAATTGTTTAATGCGCCCGTTATTTACAAGTCTTTAAATAAAATTAACATTACTTTAACAGTAAAATATTAAAATAAGGAAAAATACCTTTATACATAAGGAGATCGTATGAATTTTCCACTATATTCCGGGGATTCGCCTGTTAACCCATTCTCATATTTAAAATACTTATATGGCCGGCGTCATGAGGATCTCTTGAATTTCAAAAGATACAATGAGCTAAAAAAAATATTAAAAAACGAAAAACTCAACACATTTTTTCAGCCCATTGTCAATTTGCAAACAGATGAAACATTTGCCTTCGAGGCACTAAATAGACCATCTAACTCAAAATTATTTTCAAATGCCGATGTGTTTTATGAATTTGTTGGGCAAACGGATATGGTTTTTGCATTTGAAAAGTTTTGTAGGAATCTTTCTTTACAAAGATACATGACTAGACTTCCGGAAAACTCCATTGCAAAACATTACACATTATTTTTAAATATCCATCCATCAATTCTACTAGATAAAAACTATCACAATGGCGAAACATTAAAACTTTTAGGAAATGTCGGACTGCAACCAAATCAAGTCGTTTTTGAACTAACGGAGCGTAGTGCTGTCACAGATTTCCAAGAATTTGAGCGAGTTCTCTCTAATTATCGTTCACAGGGTTATCGCATTGCTATTGATGATGTGGGGTCTGGCTATAATAGTTTAAAGACATTAATCTATCTAAAACCAGAGTTTGTTAAATTAGATCGCTCACTTATTCAAAATATTCATCAGAATGAGGCCAGTCAAAAATTAGCTTCGATGATATATGAATATGCAGAACAATCTAATACAAAAATTATTGCTGAAGGCATAGAACATATAGAAGAAATAAAATACCTTCAATCTGTTGGAATTCATTATGGGCAAGGTTACGCACTAGGTAAGCCCAAAATGGAAATACTGAAAGGTAGCATTCCTAATAATTCACCAGATTATTTGTGAAATTAATCCTTTCAAAAAAGAAAGTCCTAAACCATTGTGGTTTAGGACTTTTCTTCTGGGCAAGATCCATGGTTTTTATATATGCTTTTGCGTGTTAATATTTTTAAAATAATTAATTCTTTAATTATTTTTTCAACCTTATGCAATTCTCCTAATAGCGGATTTTGATAGTCATTATAACTATCCATATAGGTACGCACACCACCCAAAATATTTATCTCCTTGATTTCTTTATTATTTTCTAATATTTCTAATGCCCTCTTATATCTTTTATATATAAGCTGTAAAACGCCACTTTTTATATCTTTAGCATAGTCTTGATTAAGCATACAGTTTTTTCTAACACCATATCTCTTTTCAGAACTAAATGCATGACCTTCCTTTATACATGTTAAAGGATTTTACGATTGAACAAAAGACCGATTTTTTAAGCGTTCGCTTTTATAAAAACTGTTTCGCTTAATTCACTATTATTCTTTTTGTGTTTATAGTAACGAATTGTCTCACGAATTAAATAAAACCATGAAACAATCAAATTTTTAACAATCATACCAAATAACACAATGATTACTCCAAATAATGCACCCATACTTAATGCGTTGTCTCTACGGTTAAATAGGTTTTCTAACATTGCACCAATTGCTACAACTGTAATTCCTCCTGCAGCTGCTCCTAAAATCGGTTTTACAGATGTGTATCTCATAATAAATAATCCAAGAGTTATGATTACTATCCAAGTAAATGGTGTAGATACATTAGGTAATAAATCTGCAATTATTACACTAACAATTCCTATAAAAGCTAAGCCCCAACCGTAAATTAAAGACGCCTTTAACTTTTCTTCTTCTGTGCTTGCTTTAAATACATGTTTTAATACAAAATTAAAAATCACAAGTATCACTCCTATAACCAAATATGTATAATAATAACTTAATTATATGTTATATGAAATTATTTTTCTATATCTTTTGTAATATTTACAATTAAATAAAATAGTTCATTTTACTTAAATATATACAATACAAGTAATTGAACAGTTGATATTAAATCCTTTTCTTATTAATACAGATAGGTAAGGGATTAAAGTTATCGCTCATTTTTTCCACCTTACATGAAACTTTCGGCGTTCCTAATTCAATTCGCTTTGATGAAGCAACCGTACCCAGTTTAAAATTATCCGTATTGCTAGAACTATCGCAAACCTTGCGAAAATAGATCTTATTGAAAATACCACAATCGAAGAAGCAATAAGTTGGAAGAAAGAAGCAATACAAATAACTACACCCCACAGATAAAACCATAGCCATAACAAAATCCCTGACCAAAAAATAATCAGGGACTTTTTCTTATCGTTCTATATAGAAAAGACTTAAATTGAATTGAATTATATGGCGAACTTATTTTTAGATTGAACGGAGCTAAAGCTTTTAAAATACCTTTTTTAATAATTACTCATTGGATTTTCTTCTAAAACTTCATTCACCTCATATATTTTACCCTTCATAGCATCTAAATCAAAGACGTGCCAATAGTCTCCCTCTTTACCGAAAGGCACTGTAAATTCTTGAATTGGTTGTTGTTGATCATCGAAGTATACTTTGACAGTAGCTCCACTCTCGCTCAACATTCCTCTACCTGCATACCTATGAACGATAAATCGATAAATATTTTTATGTTTTTCATAAATCGTAATCGTTTCCGGGCCAAAACTATTTATATCATCTAAATCTAAGTTAGCTCCATAATTATTGTAATCGTCTTCGGCTTCTTCTTCAGGATTTCCTTTGTTACGATAATAAAGATGGAATATCTCATCCGATTTTTCTGAAGGCCCATAGAGATGTGCATCTAAATCTCTCGGATTTTTCCCCCAAGACAGTACAATTCGTATATGCCCTTCTTTTAAAATCGGTGAAATTGCAAAGTTACTTTCTTTATGTGTTGCATTTACTGTAATTTCTTGCGTCATTGGTAAATAGCTCGTACTATCAGGAATAACTTCTACACTATACATTCCTTCATCCAACTTTTGTGTGTAGTGCCCCTCTTCATCTACTGATGTAACAGCGACTGGTTCAACATCATCTTTTCCCATATCATTCATATTATAGAATTCTAGACGCACTCCTGTTAGTTTTTCACCTGTTACCGCATTCGTTGTAGTCCCACTAATTCCGATTATCTGTGCATCACTTGGTACAAGATTAAGTACATCCATTTTGATCAGACTATCACTTGAATCATCAATTACCAGCATACGTGTAGATTCTTTATAACCATTCTTTTTATAAACTAATTCATATTCACCTTCGGGTAAAGATAAAGTGTACTGTCCTTGAGCATCTGTTGTTGTGCTTGCTACTTCTTTCTTCATCCCTTTATCTATTGCCTTTACAGTGACATCTGATAACCTACCATTATCTGTTGAAGATAGCACTTGACCTTCTAACGCATGTTTATTGGCTTTCGTCACTAATATATCTACATTTTTCTTAATATCTTCATATTCAACTTTTAATGTTGCTTTATCGCCTTCTTGAGCATTTTTATTTATCGTTACATATCCATAGCGATCTACTGTTGCAACTGATTTACGTTCTATAGACATCTTAACAGACTTGTCTGGAAGCTCAATTTCCTCTTCCTTTAACTGGTTTGTAACACTCGATAAACTAATTAGCTTTTCTTCACCTGGTGCTGCTTTTATCGTTTTTGGAGATACACGAAGACTTGTCACATCACATGTTGATGCTTCATATAGTGGTTTTTCATTTTTTAATGCCTCGAATGGTATATTATGATTTGTTGTTCCTACATTACCATTTACTTTAAAGAAGCTTTTAACATCCAGTCTTACACAAGCATCTCCTTCAAATTCTACTCCGTCTTCCTGACTCGACTCTTTCCCTGCTGATGCACCAACCGATAAAGTTTTTGATGCTTCACCTGTCACTTCCGCTCCGATTCCAACATCGGTGTCTAATTCCCCTACTTGAAATTGAACAACTTGTGCATGAATAGCAAGACGTAGAGCAAGACTAGCTTCTGCCTTTCCTTCTAGCTTACCAAGTTTCATATCTGCCTTTACAGTTGATTTGTTAAAAGCCTCCATTTTCCCGTTATTATTTTTTCGAAATCCAACTTTTAATTTAGAAGCAAGTTCTGTTCCTGCGGAAACCTCTCCCGATAAAGCACCTTCACCTACAAGAGCGAGACCAATTTTTGCTCCAGCAATTCCATATAATTTAACCGGGATATTGACACCTAAATCGATTGTTTTATCAAAAACTCTCTTCACATCATCTTGAATTTCTGTATAAACTTCAAAGGCTCCCTCTTCGGTTTCTCGTTCATAACTGTATTTAATATTTATATCTTTCTTAAACTGTGTATTAAATTCTAAATATTTCAGATTACTGAGTTTCCCATCTGTATGTAGACGAGGTAAACCAAACGTAACAGAACCATTTAACGTAACATTATTTAGCTTTATTCTTTTACCACGAATCGTTTTTGTAGTTCCT
Source organism: Rummeliibacillus pycnus (assembly GCF_050459865.1). GTDB lineage: Bacteria > Bacillota > Bacilli > Bacillales_A > Planococcaceae > Rummeliibacillus > Rummeliibacillus pycnus_B. Next base: position 17,126 of record NZ_JBCMNM010000082.1, on the reverse strand, counting down.
TTTTGTAATACGATATTTTCATATTTAACTTTGACACCCTCATGTTCTTGTTCAATACTGATTTCTGCTTGATCATCATTTTCTATACCAAAAACTCTTAATGTTGGTGTCTCTTTTTTTGTATAAACACCTTTTATCTGGTCTTCATCAATTTTAAAATCATCAATTGTCAATTCTTTTGAAGTAGAAATTTCAGAATCTTTGTCAATAACTTCTTCTAAAATAGGTTCCTTTGTTTGAATGACTGTTTTACCTGATTGATAGTTAATACTTGATACTTTCTTAGCATATCCAAACGGATATTCCTTTGTGGCTGGTAAAATAATGACATCATTCTTGTTGAGAGAGATTACTTCTTTTATCTTACCAGCAAATACTACTTTATCTTGATCGTAATTAGTCGTTTTTAATTTTTTTAAAGTTTTACTCGATAGTTCTTCAACATTTTTTGTATAGTCAATATTATTGTTCTCAGGATTGGCTACAAATTGTTTTGCTGATTTTTTTGCCGTTGTAAACTGCATTTTCACAGGCTGCTTAATAAATTTCTTCTTACTTGACGCTACCCCATCGGTTACAAATAGTGTATAAGTTTGGTCCGTATTGTAACCATTCGTTGGTGGCTGTATTGTTATCGTTTGTTGGTCTTTTTGCAGCACAGCCGAGGTATCCATTTTGTTTCCATCTTGATCCAAAACATAAACATTGTCTTTCGTTATCGTATGTATATCTAATTTTGAATTCATCTTAATATTCCAAGCTTTATCTGTCTCAACATTCGTTTTCGTCATCAATACTTTATAATCATTTTCATCATCCATCGTTTCAGCAAAAGCACTAATTGACCAAAGAGGTGAACTAATCATAGAAAATAATAATATAAATGCAAATAAAAAAGTGCCAATTTTTTTTCTCATAATTATCTCCTTTAATATTTTATATATGCGTAGGAAGAAAAGTTTGCTCCGTTTCTAGTTTCAACCGATGATTCAATCCATTGCCTACACGCTTCAGGAAGTATAGCCTGTAATTGAGATATTTTACTAGCCTCAGAAATGATATTTGAAACATTTTTTGAATATCTGAAACAAGATTAGTAGATTAATAAAATATAATAACTGCTTATCTACATAAACCTCCCTATCATCATATGCTATAGCTTCAAAACAACGTAATTAGCAATCCTATTTTCCATATAGGATTGCACTTACATTCTTCATATTAATATATCTCGATTACTTCTAATTGTTCCGCAGGCGATACTTCAACAGTAATTTTCTTGGTTACGGTATTTTTTTCATAGTCTGTAGCCATAAATGTAATTGTATAAATACCAGATAGCGTGGTATCTAATTTTTTCACTTCTTCACCTTTGTCATTTTGTATTTTCGTCTTAACATTTACTTTTCCACTTATCTTATCTTTAGCTGTAGCAGTAGGTAGCTTAAAGGCTTTCCCATATGTTAAAACATACTCTGATTGAGGGTTAGATAGCGTTAGCACTGGTTTCGTCTTGTCTTTCTTATAGATTCCATTGATATACATTTTTTTCTTATAAATCTTCGTTCCTTTTGCTAATTTTCCATTTTGATAGAGATTTCCTTTGTAAACTGTCTTTTTTTTATAGACAATCCCTTTTTTGTATAGCTTCCCTTTATAGACAACGGTCTTTGTTACAGTCTTCCCCGTCTTCGGATTCACTAGCTTGTTTTCTTTTACTTGATAGCTTGTCTTAGCATAAACTTGTATACCTCCAAATGAACTATGCATTAGTAAAACCAGACTAACAGCAAGCGCTATTCTCGTAATTCTCGTAATTTCGATTCTTTGTTGCATATCTATTCTCCTTTCTTTCTTTTATTACAATGAGTATTTATACTCACTATTTATTTTCTCATCAAAAATACTAAATTTATATAGTAATTTATTTACCAATAATATAATTGTTGGTAATAAATTGATTTTATTTTTATAGTTAATCTTTAACCATCGAAATATTCCTCTTCTCACTCAATTTCCGCAAAAAATAGAAAGCCCCCACCTAATCACCGAAGAGATCAAAGACAGTACCCTATTTTCTGCATTGTTTAAGTTCGTTTTATCCTCTAAATAAAACAAAAATCTTTTTACTTACACTTCTGTTAATGCAGTAACTGAGTACTCACTATCATTTGCAATTACAACCTTATCTTTCTTCAAATGAATGTAGTTGTTATTAACATAGCCTTTACGCTGTAAAAAATTTTTGTAAACTTTTAAACTATTAATCCTCTTGTTAATGGTTGCAATTTTAAACTTCCTTTCTGGCAAATGTTGCTTGTAATGTACAAACAAAAAATGTGTAAGAAATTCTTCAATTGGTGTACCTTCACTGTTATCCTTCCTTTCAAAAAAAGAAAGTCCTAAACCATTGTGGTTTAGGACTCTTCATTTTGTAATTTATTTAATGCTTCTGTTAAACTGCAACTTCTTCAGGCATCTTAACCCGTAAGAAATTATCCTTATGACTTACCAAATTGCTTCTACCCATTCAGGGTGGTCGATGAATGGATTGCGGTTTCCTTGAATTTTGTATATTTTTTCGTTTCGTTGTTTTTCCCATTCGCTTACTGGATCTTGTTCATTCCACTTTAGTAAAATGGAAAGCTTTCCGTGAAAAGGATTTGTTCCATTGTTGACTTGATCATTTAATTCTAAGTCAACTCTGTCATCTTTTTCGTAACGTGTTGCCATGTAAAAAAGGATTCTAGCGACATCGCCTTTTACATCATTTGGCGGCTCAAATGAATCAGAATCTCTTTTACACTCTGAACAATTGATTACTGCACTTCCACCAATATCAAAGTCTAAATTTCCTCTTGCACTATTTACTTGTACGTCAGCTGGTCGCAAGTTATGAATATCTGTACCAGGGCCATTACTTGTACCAAAATCACCATGTGACTTTGCCCAAGTATGCTCTCTATTCCAGTCTCCAACATTACCACCGGCTTTATCCTTTGGACGAGAATCACCTGAATAAAGAAGGATGACATTATTCGGATTCTTCGGATCTTCATCTGTTATTTTCAAAGCATTCCATACTTCATCGTACGAGAGAACCCGGTTATCATCTATTATTTCGTGTAGTGCTACCTTTAACACTTGACCCTCTTTACCAATAGCATCGCTATAGTATCCATTTGAAGTATCTTCAGCAATCACAGTTACAGAAAAACTAGAGGTGACAGATTTCTTTCCATCTGTAGCTGTAACTTCCACAGTATGAGTACCTACAGGTAAATCCAAAGTTAGCTCTGAACCACTAATAGTTCCTAATGTGGAACTAAATGTTAGATTATCTCCGTCAGGGTCTTGAAAATAGTCTGTCAAAAGAAAATTCAGCTTTTTCCCCACTACCACATTTTGATTATCAAAGCTTTTTATTGCTACTGGAGCACTGTTTTCTACTGGTGTGGTAGGGGCCTCACCTTCTGAATCCTTAAACTGAATGCTTTCAGGGTTTGCACCATTCTTATAATGGATTTTTTTAATATTTTCAGCACCCCAAATTTCTTTCACATTCGGTCCATCAATGACGACTTTTCCTAATGGGAGTCCTGAGAAGTTGATAATGGCACCAGGTTCTTGCGGTTTAATCGTAACGGTTGAACCGTTAAAGCCCTTGCTTGTGAATCCTGCCCCTTTCAGCTCAGCATATTTGGAACTTGTAATGGTGATTCCTTTTGTAATCTTGCCACTTTCAAAATTCACGGAAATGCTTGGCTCAGAAAATGTTAGTTCCTTCTCATTTATGTTTATTAAGTTGTACGTTTTTTCAGGAACAATCTTATCTGATAAATCAAGTTGTACCATTACTGGATCATGGTCACTTGCGCGGCCAGCCATATCAGTGAAATCTGCATTAATATGAAGAATATCAATTTTCGTTGATTTAGCTAAATTGTTCGATACTAAAATATGATCTAACACTTGTGAATTTCCTTGGAAAAGATACGTATAGCGATCCGCTTTATCTACTGTATTAATCATATTCGTCATGTGGTTGCCTTCTAAGATTTTTAACGAATCTGTGAATTGGAAATCGTTATAGTCACCTACTGAAACAATATTTGCATTTGGGTTGTCTGCTTTAATTTTTTCAACAAAGTCTTTCACTACATTTGCAATCTGATGACGTTGCACTTCGCTTTCTAATATAGGTGGCTGTGTTGAGCCGAATAATGGTGTATCACCTGATTTAGAGTTCCAGTGATTAGCAATGACAACAACGCTTTCACCATTAAAATCAAATTGTGCAGCTAGTGGTTTTCGGCTATTATTGAATGCAGTATTTGTTGGATCAATTCGTCCTGGATTTAGTGTTAGCTTTCCATTCTTATATCCTACAGCTGTTGAAGCATCACCACTTGGTATGTCTTGTGTTAATTTTACACGGTCAGGATTATATAAGAACCCTACTCGGATATTCGCATTCGGTGCACCACCGTCTGCATTATTTACTGGGTCAATATTAACGTAGTTATATTTGACGCCACCAGCATTTTCAATTTCAGTAATTAAGCGCTGATAACTTTGATCTGCCGCAGTGCCTCCTGCAGAAGAGCCATTATTATCTTGAACCTCTGTCACACCAATAATATCAGGATTTTTCATATCAGAAGCAAATGCACGAGCCAATTTGCGCGCTTTATCATCTGAAGTTTCTTTCGTATTATTAGAGAAGTTTTCTAGATTATAAGAAGCAACGGTTAACTTGTCATCTGCTTTTACGATTGTCGTTGTTTCTGGTTTTGAATCACCTACAACATGTTTTGATTTCATCACATCATAATCAGCATAGATTTTATAATTTTGGAAGCCATAATTGACTACCCCAGTAATAGGACCCGTAAATTTATCGCCTGTTGCTACCTTAAAATCTCTCGCTAGAGTATTATCATAGAGTTTAAATTGAATTCTATCAGCATTTGCATTATTTGCTGTAAGTAATACACCACCATGAATGGTATCCGTTTGTCTGTCTTCTAGTACTGTAATCAGATCACCATGTTCCTGAGGTGCCACAGCTTTCACATTTCCTACTTCAACCCTCATACCTTCGAGAGATTCCCAGAAATCAATAGCATCTTCCTCTGGATCGAATTTAGCAAATCCATCGTTATCAATAACTTCAGATGGTAGATTATTGCGATCAATTACTATTGGTTCTGGAAGTGTTACATTACTTTTCACAACCCCCACTTTACCACCTTGGTCGTTACGAGCATTAATCTGTGTAACAGATAAATCTGTCTCTTTTTTCGTGTCAGTATAACCATCAATTTGGTATTCATCTACTTTTCCATCAACACTTACAAGATCCCCTATTTTAACGTTTGCTGCAGTGTTGCCAGTATAAACAACAATTCCTTCTGATGTGTTTGGATTGATATCCTTTTTATCATCAGGTGTTTGCATATGGAAATAGTTTCCGCTTCCTATTTTATAGACATATGTGATAATTCCTTCAAGCCCTGAAACTTTCTCACCTCGTTTAGGTGATTGATGTGACGCTCCTTGAATATCGTGAATTTGGATTACTTGTGCTGGATCAAAAACGGTATATTCATACGAAGTAACCTGACTATCTCTTAGCCCATCTTTTACAGCAAACGCTTTTAATGTCGTATTATTTTGAATAGCAATAGGCTTACTGTATACGCTACTAGATTTGGTAGGTTCTGTTCCATCTGTTGTGTAATAAATAGTTGCACCTTCAGTTGTAGTCGTTAGAGCTACTTCAGTACCTTTTGCAATAGCTCCTGCTTTAACTGATGGCATTACAGACTGAACGACACTCACATCTTCTATAATATCTGCTGTAGAACGTGGGATGATTTGATAGACATTATCGAATTGTTGAACAATCCCTGTAATCGATTCATAGTTTTTCCCAACGGCTAAGTTTAAAGTCTTCGTTTCATCACGTACCACAAATTGCGTTGTACCATCTGTAACCGTATAGTTAGCCCAAGTACCGCCATCTTCTACAGATAGGATCTCAATATTTTTTGCTGTTACTAGACGAGATTCATTTTCTTCTGAAACTTCTGCACCTGAAACTATTTTAGGTGTTGGTGTACCTACATTTAGTTTCTTTTCAACAATTGTTGCCCCATCTAATTGCATTAGTCCTCTGTAATCAGCTAATTTACCCGTTAAAGTGACTTCATCACCAACCGCAGCATCTAAAGTAGCTGGACGTACAGCTATTCCACCCGTACCATCCTGAACAGAAATCGTATTTTTTAATTTCGCTGTAACTACCGCCTTGATCGAAACAGTTTCGCCCATTGGTAGAACTCTTGCTTGTTCAATCGATTTGATGTCAGCTGGGTTTCCTGGATCTACTGGAGAACCATCTATTGTATGTTTACCGAGGTTAGATGCATCATCTATCGGTAATTTATCCCACTCTATAGTCGGATCAAACGAATCATCAATAATTGTATCGCCTGTTGTAATATTGGACTTCCGGACTAATGTTACATCCGCCATATTTTTTACTGTTTTTCCAACCTGTCCAATGGAATCAATAACATTATTCCCTTTTTTTAGAACTACGGGATCATCCCCATTAAAATTAATGACGGTAGAATTAGCGAGATTTCCCTTACTCTTTATCGATTCATTTGCACTATTATGATAAACTACATAGGTTTCTCCAGCATTTATATTTCCAGTAAGTTGTAATGTTTGTCCTGCTGTAGCAGCTCCATTTACATATAGCTCTAATTTATACTGACTTAAATCAATGGCAGATCCAGTCCCATTATAAAGTTCAATAGCTTTGTTAAAACTGCTTCCCTCAATGTACTCAGAAATAATCAATTCTGAAGCTTGTCCTGTTGCAGCAGATGTTGGAATGGCTGGTGTTAGGACACTTGCTACTAAGAGTGTCGACAAAAATGCGTTTAAAGACTTTTTCCATTTTCTTTTTTTCATTTAAATTAGTTCCTTTCTTAATCAGAATTTGCTAAAAGAATTAAAGTTATGCTTCTTCTACTTCAATACCATCAAAAGAAATTTCACTACCTTTAACACTAGAAACCAAGAACACATGCTGTTACAGATTTAACAAATTTGAAATTTGCCACAAATAAAAATCCTCCTTAATTTTTTTATTGTCATTAAATAGCTGATTTATATCGATATCAGCTGGCTAATACCCTAATTATTTACTATTAAAATGATTATTTCCACCTTCTTATCTATAAAAAAACTTAATATTAACAAATTTAATATTTTTAAATAAAAACTTTATTCTCCATATATCCCCCCTGAAAATTTAGTACTAAAATCGTTTGATAGAATTTTATCTAGGCTTGCTTGAAAGATCCCTATTAAGATATTGTATGTTTCTTCTAGTACACTCATGAATCTCCCACCTAACTAAAAAGCTCTCATGCACGAATACATGAGAGCTAGAATTTAAGATAATAATATATATTTAAAAAGAGAATCCAAACGCTATGAAACAAAAAAACTCCCATCTTCCGAAGAAGATAGGAGTCTTTGAATCCGTTCGCCCAATAAGGTAAGGGAGTGGATTTAATAATCGGTTAGATTATTTTGTTACAGTGTAAGTTTGACCAGTAACAAATGCATTGCTGTTACCATCTAGAATTGATGTACCATCAACAACTTTAACAGTAACTACAGCATTTGTATCTGTAAGAGCTGAAGTTAAAGTAATATCAGCAGTTGCAGCACCTGTAATTGCAGAGATAGTAGTAGCTACTTTAGCACCATTTACATAAACTTCTACGTAGTTAGTAGCAGTAGTTGTTACATTTTCAGTGAAGTTTAAAGTAATTGTACTTGCATCTTTTAGTTTAGCTTCTTTGATTTTTGGAGTAACGTTTTCTACAACTGATGCATCTTCTTCATAAGAAACAGGTGAGATTACGTTACCAGCTAAATCAGCTACGTTAGTAATACCTACTAAGTATTTACCAGTAACATCAATAGCATCTGCATTTGCAGTAAGTTTTACAGTTTTTGTATCTCCTACAAATACAGCTGATTTAAATACTTTTTTACCATTTAAAGTATAGTTATTAATATCTAATGCACTTTGTCCCATTTCTTCACTAAATGTTAATGTGAATTCACTTGGGTTTGCAGCATTTTGTACTACAGCAGTTGCATCAACAGCAGTACCACCTGCATTTAATTTTAATGTAGGAGCTACTGTATCATTACCTACAGAGTAAGAATCAGTTGAAGTGTATGCTTTACCATTACCAGCTGCATCTTTAATCATTGTAGCTGGAACAGATACTTTGTAAGAACCAGATTTTGAAATTGTAGAACCTAAATCTAGAATTACAACTTTTTTGTTTGAACCACTGAATGTAGGTGTTACTGAAACTGTTTTTTCTACATTATCAGGAGTTAATACTGTAACAGAACCTGCAGTTAATGTAGCAGCATCTTCATCAAGTGTTAAATAAAGTTTTGAACCAACAGTTTTTGTTGAAACTACTGAAGGAGCTTTTGTATCAGCTGCAAAAGTAACGAATTTATCATAAGCTGATGCAATTGCATTACCTTGAAGGTCTTTTACTCCAGCGATTGTTACTTTTTTAACTCCAGAAATAGCTGATGTAGAAACTAATACATCCCAAGTTTTTCCGTCGCCATTAACATCTTTAGCCTCACCAGCAGCAGCAGGTGTAGTTACTGATTTAACATTAGTTGCAGCAGCACCATCTAAAGAAATAGTACCTAATATTGAAGAAGCATCTACTAATACTGGTTCTGAGAATGTTACACGAACAGTTTGAGCATCTTTAGCTTCAAGTGAAGCAACTGTTGGAGCTACTTCATCAGTTTTTGCTACTTTAAATGAAGATTCAATACGGTTGTTTTCAAAGTAGTTACCAGTTAAATCTGTAGCACCAAGAATAACAACTTTGTATGTGTCATTAGCTGTTAAAGCAGCTGATGATGTAATAGTTAAAGTTTTACCGTCAGTAGATAGTGCAGCTGATGCTGTTGAAACTTCAGCATTGTTTTTATCTAAAACTTTTACTAATGAAGTAATAGATGGATTTACTGGCTCAGAGAATTTAATAACATATTTTGCATCAGCTGCAAAATAATTTGTAGATTCTACTTTTGGAGCTACTGTATCAGTAAATTTATAAAGAGTTTCAAAAGCAGCTACTTTATTACCTGCTAAATCTGTAACTGAGTTTTTAACTGCTACTTTATATGAAGTATCTTTAGTTAATGCAGTAGCTAATGTAATAACTACAGATTTTTTATCTTCACTTAATTCAACAGAACCAGTAGCTGCAGCTAAGTCTGTACCATCTAAAACATAGTTACCAATAACTTCTGCTGTATCAGCATCAAGAGATTTGTTGAAAGTAATTTTTAATTCTTTAGCGTTAATCGCTTCTACTGATTTAACTTTAGCGCCAACTTCAACACCGTTTTCGAATGCTTTTTCAACACCGTTATCATCGTATGTTCCGTTAGCTAGATCAGCATCAAAGTAGAATTTTTCTTCGAATTTTTTTAAGCCTTTGTTTAAATCTGCATCATTGTAAAGTTTACCTTCGAATAATGCAAGACCTACGTTAAGTACACCGTCTTTGTAGTATTTTTCTTTGTAAAGACCAGTTGAAACAACTTTTTTACCGTTTTCATAGTAAGCTTTGTTGTAAGTACCTGTTGTTACTTTTTTAACGCCGTTTACGTAGTAAGCACCGTTATAAGTACCTGTTGTTACTTTTTTAACGCCTTTTACGTAGTAAGCATTGTTATAAGTACCTGTTGTTACTTTTTTAATACCTTTGTAGTAGTAAGCACCATTATAAGTACCTGTTGTTACTTTTTTAGAACCTTTGTAGTAGTAAGCACCTGCGTAAGTACCAGTAGCTTTTACGCCGTTTTTGTAGTAGTACTTTTTGCTGTAAAGACCAGTGAATACTTTACCGTCTTTATAAAGTTTACCTTTATAAGATGCATAACCTTTTACTGTTTTGTTTGTTTTTGCGTTTACAAGTGTACCTTTTTTAGTCACTTTGTAAGTAGTTTTTGCTGAAGCATTTGTGCCTGGAACAACTACTGCACTAGTAAGTACAGATGCACCAAGAACAAGTGCTGTTGCAGACTTAACAAATTTGAAATTTGCCATGAATTAAAATCCTCCCTTATTGGATATGATTAGCATTTTGCTGGTTTTATTTTTCATCAGCTAATCATGCTTAGCCTAATTATCGACTATCAGAGGGAGAATTTCCACCTTTTTTTATGTAAAAATATTGAACATCATAAGTTATATATCACTATTTTATTAAAATAAACATAAAAATATTATACATATTTTATCAAATTACATTGTTTTTACAAATTTTCTGCGATTAATATCACATATTTATATTTTATGGTATTAAAGACTTATTTTAGAGATAGATATTTTACTAATTTTAGATAATTTTTATGTATATACTCATTTGTAATATTTTCAATAAAATGAAATAGATCATTCCCTATCTAAGATCGTAGGCTATTATTTATTTATGCTAAAAAATATTTGGAGTTTCTTCCTTTATATAGTGTCTTTTTTTACAGTCAATTATTTATAGGTTATGACATTATCGTGACAATTTCTGTTATTAGTCATACCATCAATTGGTACCACTATTACAAATGTTACGAATTTGTTGGTTTTTGTAATAATTTAGCAGGTGGTTTTTAGGTATTTTTAGTATCGTTTTGAATGAAAAATTAAATGAAAATTGATGTGATTCGTATCTTTTTTGTGAATGTCTGAGAGGGTTTTTTTATAATAGTAAACAGGATAGCGGTGAAATTTTCATATAGAGATTAAGATTGTAGATACAAAAACATCACCTGTAAGCTTTCACTCATCAGATGATGTCGATTTCATCCATTTCCATACTATTTGAATTATTATATACTCTCCTCTTTCTGATCCTCATCATTAACTATCATGTCTTTCATCCTTTCTGATAATTCTTTCACAAGTGTTGCCGTAGATAATGTGTAATCATCGTTTCCTCTTTGGTAGCCGTATAACAGTATTTGTTTGAATTCTTCTTGTGCTACTTTGGTATTCATGTAGTTCCTACCTCCGATATGTAGGTATTGTTTTCTGATTATGTATTAATATATTCCCAGAAGGTAGAGATGATGTGTTTTCTGTATTACTCTATGGGTACTAATAACAAGACATAGTGAATCATGCTAATGCTTCTGTACTCTTTTAGTTAACATTATCGGTTTACTTTTCTATTTTTTTACATATAAAAAGCCAGATTCTTTAAGAATCTGACCATAGGGTGATTACTAATCTATTCAATTTTTTAATATTTTCCATTGCACTTACTCAGATATACCATATTTTAATATGATTCCTCTAATCTCTTGTAAGGTGAAAATAAGTGAATGATCATTTATTTCATTATTATCGAAAAGTATCTTATTCCCCCAAAATGAGATTGATGCATGATTAAATAGCTCACTCAGATACTCCTTTATAATAGTATTTGGTTCATAGGCTGGGTTTAAGTAATAGGAAGCTTTTCCATTGTTATTTTTCTGTAATACGATTCTTTTTGTGGTCAGATCAGATAGACGCTGTCTAATTCTTGTTATCTCTTGTTTTTGACTGTGTTTTTTCCATCTTAGCCAAAACGTTTTTGTTTTATGAATAATCCTCTCTTTACTCGTTGGTTCTCCACTTTCTTCTAGTGCTACTAGAATGGCAAGATCAAACTGGGTATCTATTAGATTCATCTTTAACTCCCTCCAAGTTTAGTTATTCATATTGTGGCTTAAATGATTTGCGTTTCGAGTGTTTTAGGGTGATATATCTTCGTAAACGAGATTAGATTTGGTGATTTTGATTGGTAGAATTTAAGCGCTTACTTTCTCTTTTATTAATTATATTTGTGTTTTTTGTAAATTATGTCTTTGAGGAAATGATGAAAATGTTCTTGTTGTCGTTTATTTGATTGGGTGACAGTTTATTCTCTTTTTGATGGCGTTTATTCGCTCTTGGGATTGGTTTATTCGCTCTTTCGGCTGGTTTATTCGCTTAAAATCGAATTGTATTCGCTAATACAATGTTTTAAGTCTTTTTTTTTTTACAAAAAGCTCAATTTCAATATTGATGAGAGCGGAACAGGACATATTATTGTTTGGAATGTTCGCTAACTACTATAAAAGGGACATATTAATTTAACAAATTATTCCTGTCAGTTATTTTTATATGATAATATGATAATTATTTAATGGATAAATTATTATAAGCAAGTAATAGGATGTGTAAGTATTGTCTAAACAATTGATGAATAATTTAAGTGCTGACTGCGAAAATTGTTTCGGTTTATGTTGTGTAGCTTTACCTTATGCAAAGTCTGCTGATTTTGCTTTTAATAAAGACGGAGGGACTCCTTGTAAAAACTTAGACCTAAATTATCGTTGTGGGATACATGAAAATCTAAGAATTGAAGGCTTTCGTGGCTGCACTGTATATGAATGCTTTGGAGCTGGTCAAAAGGTTTCCCAAGTAACGTACAATGGAAATGATTGGCGAGATAACCCAGCATCAGCAAAGGAAATGTTTGATGTATTTCCTATTATGCAACAGCTCCACGAAATGCTTTGCTATTTAAATGAAGCACAAAGCTTTAAAGAAGCTCAACCTTTGTACAAAGATTTACAGAAGGCTGTGAAGGAAACTGAACACCTCACTAATCTAAGTCCGAAGTCTATCTTAGAAATTAATGTCCCCGTCCATAGAGCAGGTGTTAATGATTTACTTCTACAAACAAGTGAATTAGTCCGTGCAAAAGTTAAGAAAAACAAAAATCAAAGTAAACAGAGGAAAATAAATAAGGGAAGTGACCTTATTGGTGCTAATTTAAGAGGAGCCGACCTTAGAGGAACGAATTTAAGAGGTGCTTTGCTGATAGCAGCTGACCTAAGAGAATGTGATCTGAGAGTGACGGACTTTATCGGTGCGGACTTGCGAGACGCTAATTTAAGTGGAGCTAATCTCATAGGAAGTATCTTTCTCACTCAAGCACAAATAAACTCGGCTAATGGTGATATTAATACCAAATTACCACCTTCTTTTAGCATACCTAAACATTGGTTAGTTTAAAGTTGGTAACAAGTCATTTTAATTAGATGAATAAATACTTTTTTAGTTCTTATTCAGTCTAACGGGTGCAAGAGTTGGAGAAAAAGGGTTGCCTGATGCAATCCTTTTTCTTTTTTCTTATAGTGCAGAATACTTCAATCAAAAACACCATCTAAAGTAAGATGGTGTTTTACTAGATGCTAAATTGTTATTTATCTTTTATTAATCTGGACTCGAAAGACTGCCAGGTATTGATATTATTACAAAAAACATTTATTTCCCTATTGATGAGAATGATTGGTAACACTTTATTCGCTCTCTATTGGCATTTATTCGCTCTTTTTAATGTTTTATTCGCTCTTTCGGCTGGTTTATTCGCTCCAAATCGAATTGTATTCGCTAATACAATGTTTTAAGTCCTTTTCTGGGGTACAAAAACTGATCTCCAATTACCTCATATTAATCAGGGTGGCATTTTATTCGCTTTCTGCTGGCGTTTATTCGCTCTTTTTACTGGTTTATTCGCTAATTTCATTGGTTTATTCGCTCCAAATCGAATTGTATTCGCTAATACAATGTTTTAAGTCTTTTCTGGGGTACAAAAACTCATCACCATTTTCTTCTTGGTGAGAGCGATTGGGTTACACTTTATTCGCTTTCTATTGGCGTTTATTCGCTCTTTGGGCTGGTTTATTCGCTAGTTTCATTGATTTATTCGCTCTAAATCGAATTGTATTCGCTAATACAATGTTTTAAGTCCTTATTTCTGGATTCTCTAAGAACTCATCAGTATTCCCCCCCATATTGTCTTTGTCCTAGGGTTTCAGTGCCCTATTACTAATATCAGGACAGAAAAAAAACTCATCAACATTCATAATGTTGGTGAGTTTTTTAGTTTCATATTTTTAGGTGCCGGTCTTGCTCAACTTTGATTTTGTACCACTCTTTGTATTGGCAATTTCGATTATGGTTTCTTTTAATTCATTTGTGTCTTTATCTAGCAGGGTTTCCATTACGTTATATAGATTTTGTTTGTCGATTGGTTCTGCTTTTCCTATGAAGATTTTTGGAAATACTTGTTTCTTTTGAACTTCATTGTCATTTAATAACTCTTCGAACATTTTTTCGCCAGGTCTAATGCCTGTATACTCGATTCCGATTTCTTCTTCTGTATAGCCGGATAGGGTGATTAAATTTCGAGCTAAGTCGACAATTTTAACGGGGTCTCCCATGTCCAAGACAAAGACTTCCCCTCCTCTTGCCAGCGCACCAGCTTGAAGTACGAGACGGGAAGCTTCTGGAATTGTCATGAAGTATCTTGTCATATCTGGATGGGTTACGGTTACTGGGCCTCCAGATTCAATTTGATTTTTAAAGTGCGGGATAACACTGCCCCTACTTCCTAATACATTGCCAAATCGAACCGCTACGAATTTGGTTGTGCTTTCTTTTGCTAAGTTTTGTATGATCATTTCAGCAAACCGTTTTGTTGCACCCATGATATTAGGGGGATTGACTGCTTTATCTGTTGAGACCATTACAAAACTCGCCACGTCAAACGCTTGCGCAGCTTCCGCTACATTTTTTGTACCGAAGATGTTGTTCTTCACCGCTTCGGTTGGGTTATATTCCATCAATGGCACATGCTTATGTGCTGCTGCATGGTAAACGACGTCTGGCAAATATTTTGCCATTATCTCATAAATTCTCCCTTGATCTTGAATGTCCGCAATCAGAGGGATCAATTCGATTTCACCTTGATACGTTTTTCTTAGTTCCATATCAATTGTATAAATACTATTTTCGCCATGACCTAACAGCAATAACTTTTTCGGGTAGAATTTGCATAGTTGTCGGCAAATCTCAGATCCAATTGAACCGCCTGCTCCTGTCACTAACACTGTTTTGCCAGTTATTTCTCCAGATATACTCGTTATATCCAATTCGACTGGTTCTCTGCCTAGTAAATCTTCCACTTGCACATCTCTAAATTGGTTGACTGAAATTTTCCCTGAAACGAGGTCTTCAATCGATGGCATAATTTTCGTCTTGGCTTTTGTTTTCGCACATTCCTCGTATATTCTATTTATTTCTGATTTGGTGAGAGAAGGAATTGCAATCACTATATTTTCAATCTTCATTTCTTCTACTAATTGTGGAATGTCTTGAATAGCACCTTTTACCTCTACTCCATAAATTTGTAGCTTCGTCTTTTTAAGGTCATCGTCTACAAAGGCAATCGGGTAAAGATCCGTTTCCTTATTTTTTAATAATTGTCGAACGACCATGGTACCAGCAGATCCAGCTCCAACAACTAACGTGCTTTTTTTATCGGGATTTGGTGAGATAAAACGGTCTCGATATACTCTCCAAGAAAATCTAGAGCCTCCGATTAAAATCACATGCATCATCCAAGTAATCGCTAACACGCGCATATTCACATGTTGGAAAGCTATTAATTGAACGATAGCAGTTGTTAAGATTGAAAATGTTACAGCCTTCACAATGGCGAATAATTCTCCAATACTGGCATATTCCCATGCATTTTGGTACATGCTATAAAAAGTCGCAAAGACATGATGGCTGATTAATAAGGTGATGGAACTCACCCAGAGAGCAGACAATGTATAGTTCATTAGAGCAGGATCTATTAAAAAATACCCAAAAAATATGGCTCCGAAAACGATGATAGAATCTAATAACATTAGTAACGGCAATCGTTTATTGTATGGCACTTCGAATCCTCCTTCATCTAAAATTTCAAACTTCCACAAAACTGTTTTATTATATGGTGCTTTTTGATTAGCTATGACAAAAAGTTAAAATCCATAATTTTTAATTTAAATTTGTTGAAATGAAGGGATTATTCGTTATACAACATCTTGCAACAAAAATTGATGGTGAAATTGTCGTGAATTACGTATCAAAATAAAGCGACTCCTTTTTGTACTAGGAAAAAATATTTAACCGACTGTAGATATTAGTGATTAATAAGACTAGGAAAATAATAATACGATGGTACAAATAGCTGAAAATGCAGAAAAATATATTTGGGAAATTAAGGGGATTATTTTTAAACGGTAGGGGTAGCACTTTTTTAGGTAAGAAGTGGTTATGGATGTAGACATAAAAATACCACCTGACCATTTGTTTGATTAGGTGGTGTGGAATATTAGAGATGAGTATTTTTACAAGGGTCGGGAGAAGAATAGTAGTCATTATTCTAATTGGGCACAACGTTTCTCCGATGTCTCTGTGCCAATCTTTTCTTTGTATAATGTAGCAAAATTAAGGCTACTATGGCCCCAAAGGAATCAAGCATGACATCAAAAATTGACGATGTTCTGCCACTTACTAATAATTGATGAAATTCGTCTGTCCCTGCATAGATGGTTGTGCAAAGCCATGCCCAGAATGATCTTTTCTTTTGGAAGACGAAGTATAGAATTATCGCTAAAAAGCCGAATACAGTGATATGCGCTAATTTTCGAATGAAAAAATTCAGAAGATCCGCAGTTGGCTCACTTATACCAAATACAGTTTCGATGACATTCAATGTATTTGATCCTGTCGCAGAAGGAGAAGCCGTGATTTTGTAAATCGCGATTAACCAAATAATGGCGATGATTAGTGGAATGTAGCTTTTTCTCATAAAAACATCCTTTAGTCAATTTGTTGGTGAGTGTTTCTGAGGTGAATCCATAACGAACAAAGTCTATCCTGATTTAAAGCATAATATGCGTTATATATCGATAAAGCACTAAAGGGCAGTATATGATTTGTGTAAAGGGTGCATTACATATGGAAATATTTTTTGAATGTCTATTGGATAAACTGAGTTGATTTTTCCTTGGTGCTCAGATTTGTGTTTCCCTACTCGCTGCTATACTTGTACTACTCAGGTCCTCACTTGCATCTCTCAGGTCTCACTTGTATCTCTCAGGCTCTCACTTGCTTC
>NZ_JBCMNM010000081.1:0-22518 GCF_050459865.1 Rummeliibacillus pycnus | reverse complement strand
TTCGCTTTCCGCGGGCGAGCGTTGAGCCTCCTCGGGGCAACAGGATGTTGGTCACGGAGTCGTTGCCACAGGACGTGGCGTTCTTAGACTCCGTTCCTTAATCGCTCTGCGGGGTCTCACCTGTCTCGCTTTCCCGCAGGAGTCTTCGCTAATTCCACATCAATAAAGATAGCTATACAAGATTTTTTTCATAAAAATTCAGCTTGTGCGCTTAGTATTATTTACATTTCTATGTGTCTTTTCTTATAAGCCATAAAAAGATATAGTTATAGTACAGGAGGAGATATTTTGACAACCATGAAAACCGTACAACAACGTTTTGAAGAAAGTGCGTTCTGGCAAACACTCGGTTTTGAATATATTCATGCTGAAGATGGGATTGCTGAAATTGCATTTAACTACAGAGAAGATCTTACTAATGTCGTAGGTACATTGCACGGTGGTGTATTTATGGCATCACTTGATACAGTTATGGGCATTGCAACACATACACTTGGCTTTGATAAAGTGATTACAATGCAAATGGAAACAAGATTTTTAAAACCAATCACTGATGGACGTATTCAAGCATTAGGACGAGTCATCTCACAAACTCGTTCAACAGCAATACTAGAAGGACGTTTATACGACGAAAATCAAGAGCTTGTTGGATTTGCTACAGCTACATTTAAAGGAATGAATTAATCCACACTCTAACAAAGTGCCTATTTATTTTTTTGTCCATCCTATTATTTTCCTAAATTTTCGTAATTTGAAATGTCTTTGTTACAGAAATGTAATCTATTTTAGTTATAATAGAGAAAATTTCGAAGATTTTAGGAGGATTTTGATGAAAAATATCATACGAAACAGTATGATTATGTTGATTACTACTACCTTTTTAGTAATGAGTAGTATAATTCATACATCTACTGCTAGTGCGGGAATTATCATGAAATTCTCCGATGTTAATAAACAAGATGCTGCTTATTCTTCTATCTTGTTTATTACAAGTAATGATTATATGAATGTCTATAAAGATGCTAAATTTAAACCTAAGCAAGCTGTCACAAAAGCTGATGCTGCGAAATTTGTTGGTAAAGCGAGTGGTATTGATATTGCAAAAGTATCGACTACTAATAGCTATGAAGATATTTCGAAAAAAACTGCAAACTATTCATATATTATTGCTTTAACAGCCATTGATGCATTCACTAATAGTTCGAAATTCTATCCTGATAAGGCTATTACAAAACAAGAAGCAGCAAAACTTTTTGTTAATGCATTAAATTTACCTATGAAAACCGGAAAAGAATTTACAGATGTTTCAGTAAAAAACGCATACAGCGACTACATTTCAACAGCCGCTTCTTATAATATTTTAAAAAGTACTTCATCAAAAAAGTTTCAACCAACAAAGAAAATGAATCGTGATGATTTTGCAGTAGCTCTGAAAAAGGCAATTGATGCAAAAGAGGCAATCGATGAAACACTTCTAGAGGAATATGATGGAGATCAAGAATCACCTGATAGCGATTTAGATGAAAACGTTAATGTAGAAGAGTAAAAATTAATTTTGCTAGTGCCTATTTTGTCTTAACTAAGACGGAATAGGCACTTTTTTTCTTTACTTTTTATCATTATCTTCATTAGAATGCCCTTAATCCCAATCGAGATTAAGGGCATGATATGGATATTATCACATAGCAAAACTAGCTATCTAGTGAATCCTTATCCTTGCTATGTATTTGGTAATTGAGATCGTTCGCATCTTTAATAATATCGTATTTTATAAAATTCCTCTGGATACTTGGAGGTATTAAAATAAAACTTGAATGGTATTCTAATCTAAATTTCAACATCGATGCTCGATTTATTCGTTTCTCAAATGAACTATAACTTAATTGAATATTTAATGAAGAATCATTTGTAAAAATGATTTCTGTACTTTGATTATTATTTTTTTTGTAATTTTTAATATGGTTAAGTGCTAGCCAAACACAATCATTCTTCTTGGGAGATTTTGTTGGGAACCAAACAAGTTGCTGCTTATGATTCATAATAACCGGATACATATTAACTTCTCCAAGAATATAACGTGTACCTTCACTCGCACCTTTTAAACTAGAGCCAAAATAACGTAAATTTTTATCAACAAGCTCAATGGGGCTCAATAGGCTTTCTTTAAGAGCATCCACTTCAAGAATATCAGTTTTATAACTACCAACACCGTCATATGACGGTAAAAAAGCCATTGTATTTTCATGTATTGTATAAAATTCATCTAACATAATTTAACCCTCCTTTATAAAATAGTGGAGATTATGAAATATAGTCTTCTAACTTAAAATTGGTAAATTTCTTGAGTTCAGTTCATTAGACAAATTCACTCGTGTTTTTTAGCCCAAATTAACCACCTGTTCCTGTGTTTATTAACAGATTACTACAAAAAATAAGTATATTCTCCATATATAGATAATCCATTTATACCATTTTATAATTGCAATTTTTAATTGTCAAATAATTCTTTTTTTTCAATTTTTAACATTTAACTTTTCTACAAATCCATTTATACGAGCATTCAGAGACATTGCCACTGTGTTAATGTCATTTATTTTATTCATATTTTAATGTTATCGATAGTACAAATCCCACAAATCAAATTAGTATTTTTTTTGCATTACACTTCTTTAAAAATTATTAAAGGAAGTTTTCCTCATAAAACAATTTGGCAATGAATCCAGCTGAAATGACCTTTTTGTGTATGAACTAAGTAAAACTACATTTTGACAGATAAATAAAATCTCATTCAACGTTAAATTATATATATTTAATTTTTCGGAATTATTTCATTTTTAAATGTTGTTGGATTTTGTAAGATTTTTTACTTATAATATATACGCACAATGAACTATTATTTTTTAAATAAATATAAGTTTTTAGAACTACGAAAGGTGTTTTTAAATTGAATAATATTAAACAACTATTCCAAAGCGAAGATGGCAATGAAAAACAGAGAGAGCAACTAGTAAGTTATCTTGAGAAAATTTTAACATCTATGGACACATTAAAAGATCCATCTAAAACGACACTTGGCCCTATGCAGGAACGCTCAGCTAACTTTTATCAAGAATTGATGGAAGAACATGGTGTCCCTACGAATGGTACGGGATTAGATACAGTCGTGAATGAATTAACTGACTTAATGAAAGGACACCCATTCCATACTCATAACTTTGTAACAAATGTATTACCTATGGCAAGCATTCCAGGTATTTTAGGGTTATTTGTTAATTCTCTTTTAAATGGTAATAACTTATGGGATGTTTACGGACCTGCAGCTACAGAATCTGAAGTAAAAGTCATTTCTATGATGTCTAAATTGGTGGGATATGATTATACTAAGAGCTTCGGTTATACAACTTGGGGTGGACAAGGTGCTGTATTCAGTGGACTTCGCGTAGCGATTGCAAAACAATTCCCACATGCGAAAGAAGAAGGTGTGCCAAATAACCTTTACTGTTTCGCTTCTGAAAATGCGCATTACAGTTTATTAAAATCAATTGAAGCAGTAGGAATTGGGAGCAACCATTTAATCCGAGTTAAAGCCGGAAAAGATCATTCAATGGATATGGATGATTTACAAAAACGTTTATCTGAAGTCATCGAAAAAGGTGGAATTCCAGTATATATTGTTGCAACAACCGGTGCTACAGATAGTTTTGCAATTGACAATATTAAAGAGATTAAAGAAATTACAACTTCTTTAGAAAATCGTCATAACTTGAAACCAATTCATATTCACGCAGATTCAGCGTTAGGCGGATTTTATGCATTCTTTAATGATTATGATTTTGCCAAAAACCCACTGCAATTTGAAGATGAAGTGCTTGAAAGCTTAATGGTCATCCGTTCACGTATGCAATACCTATATATGGCTGATTCGCTATGCTTTGACTTCCAAAAACTCGGTCAAACTCCATACTTAACAAGTCTATTCCTATTAAAAGAAGGTAGTGCACTTGGTCTCCTAGATTTAGAAGATTTTGATACACCATATGTAGGTAATCGTGGATATGGTTCATATCACACAGGCTATACATTAGAATGCTCTCGAATGGGTAGTTCAATTGCCATTTATGCTGCTTTAATGGCATTCGGAAAAACAGGTTATCAAAAAATATTAGCTAATTATGTTCGAGTAAATCTAGCATTCCATCACCAATTAGCAGATAAAATACCATCCCTTCAAGTGGTTAATCCAACTAATATCGGGCCAATTACTGCATTTCGTCTATACCCTAATGGTTATAATTGGGATTCAGAACAAGCAGGTACTTATTCAGTTTCTGAAATTGAAAAAATAAATGCATTAAATTCATCTTTATTTGAAGTATTAGGTAAACACCGTGATGACGTGTTCTTTGGAGACACAACTCGTGTTTGTACTGTTAATGCATCTGACAGCACAGATCGTATTCCAGTTGGGGTAGCCAAGTTCTTCTCTATTTCTCCTTATACAGAAGTAGAACATATACCTGCAATGATTGAGTCACTTATAAGCTCAATTGAAGAATTGGAGGGTTTAACCCTTGAAGTTTCTCGCTAAAAATAGACATTCAATGCTATTTAAGTATATTCTATCTTTTGTCATTCCGATTGCGATAATTTCAGCAATATTCGGTACTATACTTTATTATTCTTGTAACAATATTATTCAATATAAAGTAATGAGTCTTTTTGAAGATAAATTACAACTCGTTTCAAATGAAGTAATGGGGCATATAGATACTTCACTTGTTACGAATGCTGATAATAATGATCAAACACAATATAAAACGCTTTTAGATACATTAAATATAGCAGTAAAACAGCAAAACATTCAAAATGCCTACGTTCTTTCCCGCTCTAATGGACAAGAACATATTGTTGCGTTAAGTGGAACAGATAATCATAATGCTGCTTATAAATTTGATCCTAAGATGAATGATGCAATAGATCAAGACAAAATCATGTTTAGTGATATTTATAAAGATAAATACGGTGTCCATAAATCTATTTTCATACCTTTTAAAGGGACAGATATCATTTTTGGAATAGATATGGATGCTTCATTTATCTCACAAGTTCAAACACAAATAATATGGGTTTCAATAGGTTTAGCATTATTGTTCGTTCTTGTAGGTGCAATACTAGCTTATATCATAAGTAAACAAATTATTAAGCCCGTCCTTGCAATCAACAACTATGTCGATGAAGTTGCAAAAGGCAACTTAGCAGCAAAGAGATTTGAAATTAAAGGAAAAGACGAAATCGCACAATTATCTCATGGTGTGTATCATATGGTTGATGATTTAAGAAACATCATTTCAAACATCAGTTCAAATGCTGAACAAGTAGCAGCTACTTCTGAAGAATTATCTGCTGGTTCTGAACAAACAAGTGCTTCAATAGAACAAGTTACAGTATCTATGCAAGACGTGGCAGCTGGTTCTGATAAGCAAACAGATGCTGTAGAAGAAATTGGTACTAACGTAAATACTATTTCGAAAAAAATGAATGACGTAACAAACTACGTAGAACAAGTTAGTGCAAAAGCAATTGATACAACTCATACAGCAGAAAATGGGAATGCAATCATAAAAAATGCTGTAGAAAAAATGAATACAACTACTGAAATGATTGATACAACTTCTGAAGTAGTGAATCGCTTAAACAATTATTCAAAAGAAATTGGCGAGATTGTTTCATTGATTACTGAAATTGCAGATCAAACAAACTTACTTGCACTTAATGCATCAATTGAAGCTGCACGTGCAGGTGAACATGGTAAAGGTTTCGCAGTTGTTGCTGAAGAAGTAAGAAAACTTGCAGATCAATCTAGAATAGCAGCAAATGATATTAGCAACCGTATTGATTCAATCAAAACTGAATCTTCAAATGCAGTTGATTCAATGTCTACTAGTTATGAAAATCTAAAATTAAGCTCTGAAGCCTTCGATGAAGCAGGTAATGCATTTAACATAATCTATACAGCAGTATCAGATCTAACTTCTCAAATGACGAAAGTAAGTAACGCTATTGAATCTATGAATGGTGGCATTAACAACATTGCTGAATCCATGGAGGAAGTAAGTGTAATTGTTGTTCAAAATTCAAGTAGCATTCAAAATGTTGCAGCAGCTTCTGAAGAACAAACAGCTAGTATGGAAGAAATCACCGCCTCTTCTAACAATCTAGCAACAATGGCTGAGCATCTTCGCATGGCAGTTGGGAAATTTAAGATATAGGGTTAAGGGGTAATTTTTAGAATGGAATATAGCTTTGACATCTTAGTTATCTCTCTAAAAATAAAAACACCAAGGTTGATTATTCTGAACTGACCCCACTGGGTTAGACAAAATAAAAAAGCATCTCTAAAGGAATTCGGGTATTAGTTACCTAACTATTTCTTTGGAGGTGCTTTTTCTAATGGGGACAAGAGTAAGTTATCCGTATGAAGTAAAAATGAAAGCAATTGAAATGAAATTAGCGGGGATTCCAGTACGTTTAGTAATGGAAACTTTGAACATTCGAAATAAAACACAAGTAGAAACGTGGATGCGATGGTATAGAAATGGATTTTTCGCTAATGAAAAAGGTATCCCATAAAAGTCATTTTCCAATGACCTTTTGGATACCTCTTTTTTTACATATCAGAATACATTATTATTATTAATTTTATGAATTTTATTGGTGACAGTGTCCTTTTTTATTTATCTCATCCATGGATTCCATGGATTCCACTGTTGCCACGGGTTCCACGGATTCCATTGTTGCCAAGGATTCCATGGATTCCACGGATTCCACCACGGATTAAAGAATCCTCCACGTCTATCGAAAAATTCGTCACGTCTTGGGAAAAATTCTGAACGTCTAGGGAAGAATTCTTCACGTCTTGGGAAAAATTCTGAACGTCTTGGGAAGAATTCGTCGCGTCTTGGGAAAAATTGTTGACCTGGAAAAAACTGTCTTCCGAAACCGCCCTGTCTGCCGAAAGGTTGAACCATTCATTTTCACTCCTTTATCATTATTCCTTGTAACATATGTAAAAACCTCCATCTGGGTTGGGCTTTAATAATGAAAAATGACATAGCTCGTACTTGTAATCCTATTTTGTAAATTACAAGTAAACTTTCAAATATTGGCTTTTAGTAACAAATCCGTTTATAATACTTAAGGATAATGAACTATCGAAATACAATAAAGCATGACTTTAGGACTCGTAAAATAAAAACTACAATCATGACAAAAATTTTCTCCATCCAACTTTGATTGTTATTGAACCACTCAGTTTTTTAGAGATACCTGACCTAATTCAGTCACCAAACATTTAATTTAGAAAAATGGAGGAATCAAGTTTTGAAGTTTTTAATAAAAAACAAACATTCTATTTTACTTAAGTATATCTTAACCTTAGTCATCCCTATTGCTATTTTCTCAATGATATTCGGCGGAATACTTTATTTTTCTTCTAGTAAAATCATTAATGCTCATGTAATTAGCTTATTTGAAAATAATCTGCAACTTGTTTCTGAGGAAGTAATGACACATATCGATTCATCGCTTGTAAGGGCTGCGGATACTAACGAGCAAACAAAATATGACTATCTCTTAAATATTTTAAATACTGCAAAAGACAAACATAATATTGAAAATGCGTATGTTTTATCTCGTGCAGATGGGAAAGAACATATTGTTGCATTAAGTGATACAGATAAACATAATACTGCCTATAAATTTGATCCTAATGTGAATACAGCAATTGATAAACAGACTATACAATTCAGTGATATTTATACAGATACATATGGTATTCACAAATCTATTTTTGTTCCTATCGTAGGGACAGAAATTGTATTAGGTGTAGATATGGATGCCTCATTTATTTCAAAAATAAAATCTCAAACATTATGGATTTCTATCGGATTAACAGTATTATTCGTCATTATCGGCGCGATTATAGCCATAATCATTAGTAGAAGAATGATCAAGCCAATGATAGACATTAAAGACTATGTCGGTAAGGTTGCACAGGGTAATTTGGCTGCAGAACGATTTGAGGTTATAGGAAAAGATGAAATTGCACAAGTATCACACGGCGTTTATAGAATGGTAGATGAATTGAGTAGTATCATTTCACAAATTACTACAAACGCTGAACAAGTAGCTACGACGGCAGAAGAATTATCTGCTGGTTCTGAGCAGACAACTGCTTCCATAGAACAAGTAACTGGATCTATGCAAGAAGTAGCTGCTGGTTCTGAAAAACAAACGGATGGAATAGAAGAAATAAGTAATAACGTACATGACATTTCGAACAAGATGGATCAAATCACTATATATGTAGAAAAAGTAAGTACAAAAGCAAACGATACAACAAAAACCGCTGAAAATGGTAATGAAATTATACAAAATGCTGTTAAGAAAATGGATATTACAAAAGAAATGATTCAATCAACTTCTGAAGTTGTCAATCGATTGGATAACTACTCAAAAGAAATTGGCCAAATTGTTTCACTCATAACTGAAATTGCCGACCAAACGAACTTACTTGCACTGAATGCCTCTATTGAAGCTGCACGTGCCGGTGAGCATGGGAAAGGTTTCGCTGTCGTTGCAGAAGAAGTAAGAAAACTCGCTGACCAATCAAGAGAAGCGGCAAATGATATTAGTAATCGAATAGACTCTATCAAAATTGAATCTACAAATGCTGTAGAATCCATGTCTACTAGTTACGAAAATCTTCAAGGCAGTGCTCAAGCTTTCGATCAAGCAGGAGATGCGTTTACAGAAATATACACTGCTGTTTCAGATTTAACATCACAAATGAGTAAAGTAAGCAAATCTATTGAATCCATGGATGTTGGAATAAACAACATTGCTGGATCAATGGAAAAAGTAAGCGTAATTGTTGTTCAAAATTCAAGCAGTATCCAAAATGTTGCAGCCGCTTCTGAAGAACAAACTGCGAGTATGGAAGAAATCACTGCAGCTTCAACTAATTTAGCAGGAATGGCTGAACAACTCCAAATAACTGTTAATAAATTCAAACTCTAGTGTTATAAGATAAAACTGCATATATTTCATGTCTTTTCTCTCTTATGCCAAGACCATCATGATGGTCTTGGCTTTTTTCTGTTTCTGTGCCAGATGATAAAGTAAGACTTCGAAATATCTTGTACCTTCTTTAGGTTATACATCTCTACTTTTCAAATACTTCTTGCTAATCCTTACAATCGTATAGAAGTCTTAATTATAATGATTTATTAAATAAAAAATGTCCTTAATCTCAAACATAAGAGATTAAGAACAAATTTTATTGTACAATTGAATGAAATTTGTGTGGGTGTTAGTTACAAATTATAGATGTCTATACCCTGCAAAGTGATTACTCCAGTATGATTCATATACTGAGCTTACTTGCACTTTAGAACCGCTAGCACTTACAAATTTTCCGTTACCCATGTAAAGACCGATGTGAGAAATACCTGATTTATATGTATTTTTGAAAAATACTAAATCGCCTACTTTAGGAGAACTTGTAGCTGTTGAAATTGAGTAGAAACCTGCTGCTGTTGTACGATATGTTCCAATTCCAGCATTTTTGTATGCATAGTATACAAGACCGCTACAATCAAATCCGTTTGTTGATGATCCACCAAATACATAAGGGACACCTTGTTGAGATAAAGCAATAGATACAGCTTTTTCTAATTTTGTATTGTTATTTGATGGTGCAACACTATCGCTAACTTTTTTTGTTGAGCCTTTTACTTTTAATTTTTGACCGGCTCTAATGTTTGTTGATTTTAAATGATTCCAACTCATAAGTGTCTTGTATGATACGCCATATTTCTTACCAATACCTGATAGAGTGTCACCTGACTTTACAGTGTATGTAGAAGTTGAGGTAGAAGTACTTTTCTTACTAGAACTAGATGATGTACCTTTTTTAATTTTTAATTTTTGTCCAGCTTTAATGTTTGTTGATTTTAAATGATTCCAACTCATAATAGTTTTATAAGAAATATGATATTTGGCACCAATTTTAGAAAGTGTGTCGCCTTTTTTTACTGTATATGTAGTAGTTGCTGCTGATGCAGTCGTTTCTTCACCTATTGTTGAGAATAGCATAATCGAGCTCAATGCCATTGCCGATATAATCGTTTTTTTCAATTGTCCTAGCTCCTTTTATATTAATCTACAAAATCTATTATAAAAGGTTTATGTAACAAATCGGTAATATTAATATCAAAATAATATTACAAAATATGAAGAATAATTTACAAAAATAATATTTTTTTGCCTTTTTAAGATTTTTATATCATAAAATCGCTATTTTTTCTTTGTATTATTACGCCAAATAACAAAAAATCCGATTACCACAATTGGAATCGAATCTTTTGTTATTACTTATAAAAGGCTATAAGGAACCTGAGTTTTTACATGTTCAATTTATTTTCTGTTTTTACTTTGTTAGGATGTATAACGCTATTGATGGCTTTACTTTGACTATTTGTTTTTTCAAGCTTTGCCTTTTTTCCATTGTAGGACATACCTGATTCTACATTTTTACGTTTTACTTCATTGATATCCGTCCCTACAACTGTAAATCCATCACGCTTATAATTCAATTGAACACCTCCATTCCTTTATATCTTATCTTTATTCCTACCAGAAAAGGTTATGAGAAAAAATTATTATTTTCATAAGTATCTTCTTTAGCCTTTTTACTTTTGTCTACTCTGTGATATTCAGAAATTTGTACGACCCGAGCATTACTTGTATTCAATTCATGGTAAATTCCTCTAGTATCTGTAAACGAAATATATTGATCACGTTCACTCTGAATTAGTTTTTCCGCTTCTTCTTGCGATTCGATAAAGATAAATCGTCTAACATAATGCTCTTGATCAAAAAAATAAGTAACCTTGAATTCTTTCATCGTTCATCTACACCTCAAATTTGTTTCAGTGATTATTATTATGTGCATCTACTTTTTGACTTCTATAGGATAACCAACTACCATTACTTGAAACATTACGACGAGTGATTTAATAAAAATATCTATTGAATTGAATCAATACTTGCTGCGCTGAATGATGTGGAATTAGCTTCGCTTTCCGCGGGCGAGCGTTGAGGGCAACAGGATGTTGGTCACGGAGTCGTTGCCACAGGACGTGGCGTTCTTAGACTCCGTTCCTTAATCACTCCGGGGTCTCACCTAACCCCTAATAAAAAAACTGATCTAATTGAAGACCAATTTTTTTCAAAATTTCAGGATTTTTTCTATTGAAGTCATGGTATTTTTTCTTCTTTGTCCTATTGGTTGTCTCATTGGAATAAGATATTACAACTTGATTAAACGGAGGAAACGATTATGCACTCCCTATTTCCCTATTTCTTTTTAGGGGTTTCTTTGGCTGCGCCAATTGGACCAGTGAAGGCTACTCTACTTAATTTAGGTATTAATAACGGCTTTTTTCATGCATGGTTTTTTAGTCTTGGAGCGATTGCGACAGATTTAATGTACATGCTATTGGTGTATCTTGGGATTGGTCAATTTATTGAATATCCAATGATCCAATCCATATTATGGTCATTTGGTTGTTTTGTTCTCTTGTATACGGGGATTGAGAATTTACTTACAATGCACAAAGTGAAGTTTAATCCTCAATTCAAGAAAAAGGTACGTCTAAGACATTCATTTCGATCAGGCTTCCTTATTGCATTATTAAATCCTTTAACAATTCTTTTTTGGCTAGGAATCTACGGCTCAGTTCTGGTAGGTGGATCAGGTAGGTTAAGCGGAATTGAAATGGTACTTTACAGTCTATTTATATTACTAGGTATTATTTTGGTAGATTTCATTATGGCAACTGTATCAAGTGGTTCGAGGAAAATTTTATCCACTAAGTTTTTAAACATCGTATCTGCCTTATCCTCTATTTCAATGATTGGATTTGGTATTCATTTTGGTATTTTAGCTTACCATTCATTATTCTAATAAACAGGTTTAATAAAGCTTAACTAAATATTTAGGACACCTATGTCAACATAAAATCAAAACTTTTGGAAATCCTATCTATAATAATTGAAAAAATTCAGAGGTGTCTTTATGGGAAATGTCAATAGAAATGAGGAAAAGGTTAGTATAGGATGTATCATCAGTTTAGCCTCCATTCCTCTTGTCATGACACTAGGGAATTCCATGCTGATTCCTGTACTTCCTATTTTAGAGGAAAAATTAGGAATCTCTTCATTACAATCAAGTATGGTTATTACTAGTTACTCAGTAGCGGCTATTCTGCTCATTCCAGTAGCTGGTTATTTATCAGATCGCTATGGACGAAAGATAGTCATTTTACCAAGTTTGATTTTAGCATTAATCGGTGGACTAATCGCAGCTTTGGCATCATGGAAAATGCAAAATCCCTATACAATAATTATCATTGGTAGAGTATTGCAAGGTATAGGAGCAGCTGGAGCGATGCCAATCGTTATACCGCTGGTGGGTGATTTGTACAATGGTGATGATGAGAAAACCAGTACAACGCTAGGAATTATCGAAACATCCAACACATTCGGAAAGGTTTTAAGCCCTATTCTTGGCTCATCATTTGCTGCCTTATTATGGTTTCTACCGTTTTTCTCTATATCCGTTTTTAGTTTAATCTCCATTATTTTGATCCTCTTTTTTGTAAAAACCCCAAAAGAGAAAGATGAACCTATAGCATTTAAAGAATTTGTTCAAAATGTCAAAAAAACATTTAAACAGGATGGAAGCTGGTTATTCGTAGTATTTCTAATCGGGGTTTACGTTATGCTTGTTTTATTTAGCATGTTATTTTTCCTCTCTGAAGATCTAGAAAAGACCCATGATATACATGGTGTGAAAAAAGGATTCGTATTAGCCATTCCATTATTATTACTATGCATTGCTTCATATGTAACTGGGAAGAAAATCAAAGGAAACTTGAAAACAATAAAGAAAATGATCATTATTTGTTTAATCATTGTTTCGTTAAGTATTGTGTTCGTCGGATTTTCTAAGGAAAGATTAATCCTGTTGCTGGTTGTCGTGAGCATCGCTGGAATCGCATTAGGCGCACTCCTTCCCGTACTTGACGCAATCATTACAGAAAACATTCGAAAAGAGGAGCGCGGAACGGTCACTTCTTTTTATAGCTCCGCAAGATATATCGGTGTTGCAGCTGGACCTCCGGTTATGTCACTCGTGATGAATAATTATCTAAACATGAGCTATATTGTGGCAGGGGTTCTAGGACTGATTCTTTTCCTATTTGTACTCAAATTTATTAAAATTGAGGCAATTGGTGATCAAACTGAAAAAGCATCAAAAAGGACCACTTCTCTTTGATAACAGAATTGGTCCTTATATTTTATGGAAGAGGTACTCTATTTCTGGGAATCTGAAAAAGTCAGCGAGCGAGGAGGCTCGTGGTTCGCCTTAGGAAAAACAAGCTTATAGCAAATTAGTGCCTTCTAAAAAATATAAACTGTTTTACTTAGCATTTAAACTGATAAGAATAAGCGTAATTCCCGCAAAAAGGCAAATCATTCTTGTCACGGAAATTTTATCAGCTAGTCCAAATAATGCTATTGCCGTAGTGACGATTAATACCGTTGGCCCGACTAAAGCAAGCATCGTATTAATATAGAATGCTTTTTCTAAACTATTGTATTTTAACATTAACAAAGCAGCTGTTACTTCAATACTTCCAGACAATAACCGTAATATGACCATCAAAAGGAGCGATTTTTCAATAACTTTCATCATCCAATCTTTTTTGTGATTAAAAGTGAAGCCTGTATATTTCATTTCTCATGTCAATACTGACTTCTGTATTAAAAAATTATTCATTTCAATGTATGTATGATTGGTGATAAATATTTTGTCATTTTATTATTAAGATAGAAAGGAGAAGTGTTTGTGGCATTGGAATCTCTCATAATCTCTATTCACACAAAAAAGCCATCTGATCTAGCAGCGACCAGATAGCTATTGTAGATTTTCGAGACGGCTTAATTTTTTTTAAGACCTTATCTATTCTAGTTGTTTCTTCACAATCTCAACATACGGTGCTTTGTCATATTCAACATAGAGAGCCATCGTGAGTCTTACAGGATCTCCGAAGAAGAAGCGTTCATATAGTGTTTGCCGTGCTCCAAAAGAGCTCATTGTAGCATCCCACGCTAAGCGGAATAGTTTGACACGGTCTTCTGCATTATTTGCAGCGGATTGAAGATATTGATCTAATTCTTTTCTAATTGGAGATTGAAATGCGTTTTCAGTAGGAATCGACATTAATCCACTTGCTCCTAATAGCTGCACAATTTCTGTAAATCGTGGATATATCTTAGGAAAAATATTAATAGCAATTCTAAGTGTTGTATAATCGGGTTGCATTAAACCAGCTTTGTTTGGTTTTGCATCGACTTCAGATTTAATAACAAATGCCTTTAATGTTTCTAAAGCAACAATGATTTCTGTAGCCTTTTCTTGCACATGATAGTAGGTTGAAATATTAATGGAATCGATAATAGACTGAACAATACCAAGCATAAATTCCGTTTTCACAATTTGTCTTGATATAACCTGATGCAATGCAAAAGGCTGAAATGAACTCTGGTTAAGGTAGGATTGCCCAACATCTAGATTGTCATAAAAAAATACACGATCCCAAGGCACTAAAACATTATCAAAAACGACAATCGTATCCATTTCTTCAAAGCGAGAACTTAATGGATAGTTAAATTTAGATTCTCCTCCAACAAAGGATTCTCTACATATAAACTTAAGCCCTTTAGTATTACTAGGGATGGAGAATGCAAAACCACTCTCATCATCATAGGGCCTTCCAGGTGATATTAATAAAATTTCATCTGTGATTCCGCCTTGTGTTGCAAGTAAACGAGCTCCCTTTACAACTAACCCTTCCTTCGTTTTATCCACAATTTTTGCAGCTATTGGCTCTTTGGTTTCTTCCCAGTATTTATAGCTTCGATCTACTTGAGGTTCAATAAACGTATGAGTAAGAGATAAATCATTTTCACGTACATATTCATAATAAGCTTTAATATTTTCAGGGAAACAGTTTTCCTCGTCCTCCAACAAATGAGATGAAGCTGCGAGCGTCATTAGTGCTGTATTCATGTAATCCGGGCTTCTCCCCATCATGCCATTGCTTTCTCTCGCCCAATGCTGGACCATCGCCCTTCTCCTTGCTAAATCTTCCTTAGTCTTTGGCATTAAAAAGGAGAGCCCCACCTTTTCACCTGTTGTTGGAGATGTATACATCATGACATTCTTTAATTTTTCATCATGTTGTAAATCGTAAAGGCTAGCCTGACTTTTCATAACACCCTTAAAAGCTGGATGTTCAGAAATATTTCCAGTTACTTGTTCACCATCAATCCATACATTTGATTTCAGCTTATCAATTCGATCAATATATTGCGCCCCAGTAATCGCAGGCATAACTTTCCCCCTTGTTAAGTATCGCTATCTAAATCCTAAACAGAATATTTATTTTCTAAGTCTATATTATGAAAAATCATATTAAATGTTTACAGCAGTACTTGATGGTCAATAATTGAAAGCAATTAAATACTTGTTATAGTGTCTCTAAACTGGTTGTCCGTCTAAAACTCCACTTAAAAAAGGAAATCTATAACAATGATTCACGCTGAGCAATTCTTCTTAGTGCCGAACAATGAATAATTGGAAGAAAAAAAATAGCCCCCTATCTTCAAAAGATGTGAGGCTAAGTTATTTTTACTAATGGAATTGTACTTTCATTCAAATATTTAAATCTTTTCTAAACCTTTTTCTAGGGATTTGTTTATTCGTTATGACGAATTTCCTTAGATTCTAATTCCCTGTCAAGCATCTCAAATATCTGATTGTAACTAGGACCGGATGCAGCATTTAGTCTTTTTACTTCCTCAATATCCGTTCCAGTCCATGTATACTTTTTTGGCGTATCGGGATCAATCATATTTCCATTCGCTGTTGGATCAAATTCATGATTGGCAGCCATTTCTTTTATCTCGTTATAAGTAGGACCTGATTGCGCATTTTGCCTTTTAACTTCTTCTATATTTGTTCCTGCTACTGTATATTTTTCGTTGGTCATTTCATCACCTCCATATTTTTCATAATGTTTCTCTATTATTTAGTGTCACCTTTATCCTAAGTTTTATTCTGCTCCCTATTGTTCTTCATGTGGTTCTATATTTTGACCTTGAGCTTCATGGATACTGAGTCCGCCTGATGAGAACATTGGCTGTTTATTGTAATTCACCGGGTGGCTATAGGCTGATGTTGCGGTTCCTCCTAATTCTGAAACAACGGATTTAATCGCATTGTTTGTTACAGACGGGTACGTTCCTTTTCCTATGACTTCATCGACACCTAATTCCACTTTCTCGGATTTTTTTTGTTCATCTTTTTTCATCAATTCACCTCCATTTTCTTTATGCTTCCACAAAAGAATTTTTTTATGAGATGGTTTTCTTCTATTATTAATAGTTCTTTGCATGGAATCCTTCTATTAACGAACTGCTACTCATAATCTGTTTCAAAATTAGGATATAAATTGATGTGTACGCGGAAATAATTTGGATAATCGCGGAAAAGTCAGATCAAATCGCGGAATCGCTTCAAGAGAAGGAAGCGATTTTGACGTGAAAGATGGAATCATTTGAATTTTTTATAATGGGAGACAATTAGTTTGATGCTAAATTTAAGCGAAGTTTGCTGTTGTATGACTATTTGATAGTAAATAAAATGTTTGTTTTCAACTAATTCTAACAACTAGTTATAATTTCTCCTCTTTTTGGAAAGGATGTATTTAGCTTTTTAAGAAGGAGGTGGAAATGATGATTAAGAAGTTAGTCAGTGTTGTACTTGTATGTTTCATATCTTTTTTAGCAGGATCGTATTATACGATGAACAATCCTTCCACTCCCCTCAACGATTGGAATAAAACGAGTATTGAGTTATTTGCTTCTACACCTGCAACTCTGAATTCAGCTTTTGAAGATTTAAAGATTGTCTTAACCACATCAATGGATTTTATAGATAGTAAAATAGACAACTTACTAGCTCCGAATAAAGATGAATCCAATAATATAGAAAAAAACCAACCTAAACAAGGTAATCCTTTAGAAAAACCGGCTGATGATTTGCAAAAAATAGATGTGGATCATGAAGAAAAAGATATAATGCCTGCGAGAGGTGGGATTGAAATTTGAGTAAAATATCTCCCTCAATTGAACAATTAAATGATAAATAGAAAAACCCCATCCGAGTTCGAATAAATCTCATGGATGGGGTTTTTATTCGCTCTTTTGGGCTGGTTATTCGCTTTCTTCATCCATTTATTCGCTCTCCCCGCTAATTTATTCGCTCTTTTTGAAATTGTATTCGCCCTTTCAGCAATTCAAGTCCTAATTTCTCACCTTTCACGCGGCAAGGTTTCTTGGTTGATTCCAGATTATTGGTTCGCGGATGAGGGTTTTGGGTATCTTTATTCGCTCTTGTGGCTTGGTTATTCGCTTTCTTTATCCATTTATTCACTCTCTCCGTTAATTTATTCGCTCTTTTTGAAATTGTATTCGCCCTTTCAGCAATTCAAGTCCTAATTGCTCACCTTTCACGCGGCAAGGTTTCTTGGTTGATTCCAGATTTTTGGTTCGCGGATGAGGGTTTTGGGTATCTTTATTCGCTCTTTTGGGCTGGTTATTCGCTTTCTTCATCCATTTATTCGCTCTCCCCGCTAATTTATTCGCTCTTTTTGAAATTGTATTCGCCCTTTCAGCAATTCAAGTCCTAATTACTCACCTTTCACGCGGCAAGGGTTCTTGGTTGATTCCGAATTTCCGTTTCACGGATGCTAATGATTATTCGCCTTTATATAGACTAATCAATGTTCCCATCATATAATAAGAAATATAAACACAAAATACGAACATTAAGGTGTAGTTAATGAAAAAATATACGCGAATTTTCCAAGGTACTGCTTTTTCAAGTAAGTCACCAAAAGAAGTAAACATTTTGAAAGATTATCTATTCTGCATTAACGAAGATGGCATGATTGAAAAAGTTGCAGGACCAGAAGATGAAGCTTATCAGGAGCTGTTAGGTACTTATTCGGGTGAAGCGAACTTTCATCGTTTAGCTGAAGGGCAATATTTTTTGCCTGGATTTGTTGATTTACATGTTCATGCGCCACAATGGGCTCAATCAGGCACTGCTTTAGATTTACCACTTTATGATTGGTTAAATACATACACTTTCCCACTTGAGTCAAAATTTTCGGATTTGCAATTTGCAGAAAATGTTTATCAAGATTTAGTCAGTACCTTACTAGCAAATGGCACAACAACAGCACTTTATTTTGCTACTATTCATAAAGAAGCAAGTTTACTACTAGCTGAAATATGTGCTAAAAAAGGTCAGCGTGGCCTAATAGGAAAAGTAGTGATGGATGATCCAGAGCAAAATCCAATTGATTATCGTGATGAAAACACAGATCAAGCTATAAAAGATACAGAAGAATTTATTTTAGCTGTAAAAGAATTAGCCGAACAAGTTAAACAAGGTGTGTACCCAGTTGTTACGCCGCGTTTTATACCTAGCTGCACAGACAATGCGTTGAAAGGTTTAGGAGAACTCGCTGCAAAATATGATACACATGTGCAATCACATTGTAGTGAAAGCGATTGGGCACATGGTTCTGTGAGAGAGCGCTTTGACAAAAATGATGCCTTTGCTTTAAATGATTTTGGTCTTTTACGCGACAAGTCTGTCATGGCACATTGTAATTTTTTAAGCGATGATGATGTAGATTTATTTGCTGAAACAGGAACTGCAATTAGTCATTGCCCTATTTCGAATGCTTATTTTGCCAACAGCGTAATTCCAATTGCTCATTTCCATGAAAAAGGTGTAGAAATTGGTTTAGGCTCTGATGTCTCTGGAGGTTTTTCACCTAGTCTTTTCGATAATGCAAGACAAGCTGTAATGTCTTCCAGAATGTTAGAAGATGGTGTCAATCCAAATCTACCTTCTGAAGGTCGAGGGGTACCATCATCTCGCATCACGATTAATCAGGCCTTCTATTTTGCAACTGCTGGTGGTGGAGAAAGCTTAAGTTTACCAATCGGTCGCTTAGAAGAAAACTATGTTTGGGATGTTCAAGTAATTGATACCAACATAGCATCTGCTAAACTCCCTATTTTTAATAAAGAAGAAGATTTACTTGATATCTTCCAAAAAATCATGTATCTTGTGCGCCCAGAAAATATTCGTGAAGTTTGGGTACAAGGAGACCTTGTCCATTCACGATAGTGAAATGGCGCAGAACAATAAAAAAAGAAAAGAGCAAACTAACAGCAAATTTGCCGTTGGTTTGCTCTTTTCGATTTAAGGTTCAGGATGCTCACTCAAGCTTTTTAATTTCCTTCTATTTTTACTTTTTCATCGCCATCGAGCGTAACCGAATGAGGAGGCTCATCGTCGGTCGGTGGAAAAGTTAGCATTCCCCGAAGCTATATGCATACTTTAAAGATTCTTTTATTCAAAAAGCCCGCTCAATATATATTTTGCATATTGTTTTTTGGACATACTTTTTAATTCGGCTTTTTGGAAATGGAATGTTTTCATAGGCGTGATGAAGTTTGATGCAGATGCGAGTGAGATGGCATCTTTATCTTTTACAATTACATCATTTGCTTGAAGTCCTTTTGCAACCTGATTTTCCCCTTTATATCCTACCCCCAAAGTAATTTCTTGTCTTTGGACAATGCCTTTGGAAGTAAGTTGATAGACATAGTGTTTTTTGTCTGATTTCCACATGGATTTAGATGAAATAATCGGAACACCGGATGCTTCGTCTACAATCACTTGCATCTTCATATCCGTTCCAACTAGTAACGGTTTATCTTTTTTAACCGCCTCAATTTGACCACCTTGCGTTTGCATATCTTCTGTTTGTCCATCAACAGTTTGATTTGATTTTCCTTCTGATGTTTGTCCATCTTTCATTCCATCTTCAGACAAATTATCTGATTGGCCGTCCTTCGCTTGCTTGTCTACTTTAGTTTTATTGGCTGTCTCTTCATTTAACTTAACCAAAAATGAATAACTTGGCTCTTTCTTTTTCTTTGCATCATTATTAGGATAGGTGATTACCTTCGTAACAGTTCCGTTGTAAGTTTTATCCGTTAATTTTGAATATAATTTAACTTTTTGTCCAACCATTACTTCTTGTACTTGCTTTGCTGGTACAACTGCTTTTACAACTGAATTTGTAGAGGCAATCGTCATCATCGGATCTTTTAAATCAGCATTGATGTTCACCACTTGACCATCTACAGAACTCACAACATTCAAATCGGCTAACTGTTCTTCCATTCTAGATATTTTTGCTTCATTTGCAGATGATGCTGCTTCTAACTTTCCTTTTTCCGCTTCTGCCTCTGCAATCTTTTGTTGAACATTTCCTTCAACAATTGAAGAAACATTCACATTAACATCTAGATTAATCTTTTTGTTATCTGATTCCGCGTTTGTTATATCCGAAGAGTCACTTGTATCGATTTGTTGCAATTGAGAAATTTCTTGGTCAACACTATCTATTTCTCCTTGCAAACGAGCCGCTTCATCTTCTAAATCCGCTTTTCTTTCTTCTAGTTTTTGTGAATCATAAGAAAATAAAGGTGTACCATTCGAAACGAGATCTCCCTCTTTTACCAAAATCGTACCTAAAGAACCTTTTTGATCGTCAAAATACACATTCGTTTCATTCTCTGGCTCCGTTACACCCCTCGTATGCAATATTTTCTTCACATTACCTTGTTCTATTTTTGTCCATTCACTGATATTTACAGTTCTAGCTGCCTTACTATCATCCTTTAATAAGAGGAAAAGATTACTTCCAACAAAAATCACGACAACAGCAGCAATAATATACTTGCCCCATTTTTTCAAGTTTCTCATCCTCCTTTAAAAAAAGAATCCTATTTTGATATAAGACATAAAGCTGGCAAAAATCCAATACAGTAAAAACAAAATCCCAATAGCAATTAGTAGAGTCATTTTTCGAACTTCTACTATTTTAGATAAATAGTAATAAGAATAAGCTAACATGACAATTCGGAATAATGTAATTTCACTAAGGAAATGAATCATTACTTCGTTATCAGTTATGTATTGTGCAATAATGCCAAACGAAAAAATATTAGAAGTCACACCGATATTAAGTAATAAAAATAGTGGAATCTGAATGATTTTTTCAATTAAGAAAATGCCAAATATACTCATTTGAGCAATGACTAATTTTCGAAAGCTACCATTAATAAAGGCAAAATAATACAAAGCACTTCCAAATAGAAATACACATGGAATCAAAATACCTTGAAACAATCTTCCGATTAAAAATAATTGCTTTCTCGCTTCAAATCCATGTCCACTAATAGTTGTTAATTCTTTCGAAAGCGATTCAGCCCCAATTCCTAGGGCTCCACTTACCACATATACACATATGCTTACTGCGAACAGAATCAAAATATGTAACTTATAATGTGAATAATCTTCAGCTTCCTGTAACTTAGTACGATAATCCTTTGGTTTTAAAATCCCGTTTAATGGCTGTACTTTCAGTGTCATTTTTATTTCTCCTTTTAGTAGCGGTTACTCGTTGCAAATGAAACATTGACTGACTTTCGAGCCTCATCATTTGCTAGGACTTTCTCCTGCATTGTTTCGCTAGCTTCTTCACAAAAAAATTTTTACTGCAGGGGGTTTCTGCTAGTTTTTCGGCAGGAGTATCGGGGCATTCATCTCCACTTTTTACACGCCAAAAATAATATATATCCTTTATTCAACAGAATAATGATTCTTGTCATACAAATACAGAAAGCTCTGTAGAGAGGGTTCTCATAACAGAGCTTTAATTAGAAAAACACTTATGTATTTCAATTGATATTATCGTTCTCTTCTCATACTTCCCTTTTATTTTAGTAACATATGGAATGAGTTGTCAACACTCTACTAAGCTATATTTATATTAAAATTTGTATAGGTATTGTAAATAAATATTAACATAAATAGGAAAGTATGGGTGTTTTTTAATTATTATAAGTAATCATTCATATGAAATATACGAACATTTATAATGATATACAATTTTTTTCATTATGGAGCGAAGTTGAAAATTCATCATAAAAATCTTGTATAGCTATCTTTGTTGATGTGGAATTAGCGAAGACTCCTGCGGGAAAGCGAGACAGGTGAGACCCCGCAGTAAAGCGATTAAGGAACGGAGTCTAAGAACGCCACGTCCTGTGGCAACGACTCCGTGACCAACATCCTGTTGCCCCGACGAGGCTCAACGCTCGCCCGCGGAAAGCGAAGCTGATTCCACTTCATGTTATCGTAGATGTCCTTTTACACAACCGAATACAAAT
>NZ_JBCMNM010000080.1:0-31599 GCF_050459865.1 Rummeliibacillus pycnus | reverse complement strand
CGCTTTCCGCGGGCGAGCGTTGAGCCTCCTCGGGGCAACAGGATGTTGGTCACGGAGTCGTTGCCACAGGACGTGGCGTTCTTAGACTCCGTTCCTTAATCGCACTGCGGGGTCTCACCTGTCTCGCTTTCCCGCAGGAGTCTTCGCTAATTCCACATCAACAAAGATAGTAGTACTTATAAATTTTTAACTATTTTACTTTCAGCGCCATCCACAATGTTCCTGTTAGGCTTTCAGCTCAAGCTTTTCCGTTGAAGTGGCCACCTGCAGCGTTGCAATGAACATAATTGGATATCATGGAATGTTCGTATAGTTTATATGAATTTTGCATTATGAAATCGATTTATAAATCAAAATATCATACAACATCACAATACGAATTATTCTTCATCATCGATAAATTGCGGTTCGACTCTATCTAGTTTTTCTTCTTTTAAGATGGTAAACATTTTAGCCGCATCTTCTTTACGGACAATGTCTTTTAATTCTTCTACGCGAACAGTTACTATTTTTTGTCCAAAGCGAATAGCAAGCTCATCTCCTACTTTAACAGCGCTGCTTGCTTTTACTACTTTACCGTTGATTGTAATACGACCTTGATCTGCTACTTCTTTTGCTAGAGTACGACGCTTTATCAATCGAGAAATTTTCAAAAATTTATCTAATCTCATATGAGTATCCTCTTTTCTTATTGTTTAGCTTCTTGCCAAAATTGATCTAGTTCTTCAAATGAATAGTCTTTAAAATCTTTGCGACCTGCCATAACTTGTTGTTCGACATAGCCGAATCTCTTAGCAAATTTAGCATTTGCATGAATCATTGCATCTTCTGCTGAAATTTTATATACACGTGCTAAGTTTACTAGTGTAAATAATACATCACCAAATTCATCAAGTCTTGATTCTGGTGTTCCGTTTTCTACTTCTTGACGGAACTCATGCCACTCTTCTTCTACTTTATCCCAAACTCCTTCAACATTTGGCCATTCAAAACCTACTTTTGCCGCTCTACGTTGATAGTTATAAGATGTTTGTAGCGAAGATGTTGCACGATATTCACCTTTTAATAGAGGTTCGAAATTGTCATCATTTTGATGTTCTTGCTTCTTGATTTTCTCCCAATTTGCATTAACATCCTCTACACTATTTACCTTCACATCACTAAAAACGTGAGGGTGACGGCGAATCATTTTGCCTGCAACCCCCTCTAGGATATCTTCTAAATTCCAGTAGCCTGAATCCTCTGCAATTTGAGCATGTAAGAAGACCTGTAACAACACATCACCAAGTTCTTCAATCATATGCTCATCATCTTGTTCATCAATAGCTTGTAAGAATTCATGAACTTCTTCCAACATATAACGTTTTAAGCTTTCGTGAGTTTGCGCACGATCCCATGGACAACCTTCTGGGCTTCGTAAAATAGAAATAATGTCGCGGAATGTCGACCATTCACGCAATGCATCTTCTTTATCTTTAATAGGCGGAACATACACCGTTGTTAAATTATTAATTTCTGCAACATGGTCTAATTCATGTAGTGGCACTGTACGGATGAATTCATCTTTTGAACCTGCTGCTGTTACGATTGTAACCGGATAATCTGGGTGGTATTTTTCTAACAGTGTGAGTTTTACTTCAGAAGCACTAAATTGATCATATACTTGTGCAATTAATAGATGATTATACATATTCACTTCATGGATTGAGAAAGTAGTACCATTAACTAGTTCAAAGCCATCAATCGGGTCAATTCGAAGCGCACCAAAAATAGCATCTAAGAAACTTTGCCCCCCTTCAATTTTGAGCTGAACCTTCCCTTCTTTTTCTGCCTGAATCAGAAGTTGAACCGTCATTTCAGCCATTAAAGGGTGACCGGGAACAGCATAGATTACATCTTCTACTTCTATATAATTGAGTAATGTTGAGACAATTTCTTTGTAAACTGGTAGAAAATCATCATGTTTTTCATAGATTTCGTCAAAGCTTTCAAATTCCATGCCCTCTTTTGCCAATTCGTCTAATACAGCATGTTCTTTTGTACGAACACATATCTTCTTTGCTTCCTTTAATTTTCGATAGACGCCTATCGGAAGTTGTTCAAAATCTCCTGCGCCTAATCCAATGACTGTAAGTTGATGCATATTCTTCACCTATTTTTGTTTATTTTTTCGATTAATCCAAAGCTGATAACTAGCCATACGACGTCCTAAGGGAAGTAAATACCAATCTCTAATAGATAAAATATTTAACTTTGCGATTATTGTTAAAAAAGCTAAAGCACCAATTCCTGCTTTCAAAACACAAAGAATCAACGCTCGCACGCGCCCCGATAAGGAAGGAAAAATCATTGGTTCCACGAACATTGTAAACAGTAAAACAACTAATATCATCGCGAGCGTAGCGAGCGCCGCGCCTTTATAAAAACGAGCTGTTGATAAATGGATATTTTTTACTCTTTTTAAGTACCATAATAATCCCAACGTCGTCATAAAAAGACCTAAATTTCCAGCCCATGCAGCTCCAACAATACCAAATTTCAGGATAAATAATTTATTGCAAAGCATTTTAACGATAATCCCTACAACTAATAACAATGCAGGTATTTTTAATTGATCTAACCCTTGTAAAATGGCCGTTAATGTCATAATTAATGATATCCAAATAATTTGAATAACAAATACAGATAAGACATTTGATAAATCTGCATTCTCAAAAAGAGTTGTATTAATATTTGGCATAACAAGTACTAAGCCTA
Organism: Rummeliibacillus pycnus; assembly: GCF_050459865.1. Taxonomy (GTDB): domain Bacteria; phylum Bacillota; class Bacilli; order Bacillales_A; family Planococcaceae; genus Rummeliibacillus; species Rummeliibacillus pycnus_B. The sequence goes on along the minus strand of NZ_JBCMNM010000080.1, from coordinate 28,842 downwards.
CTGCTGCAGCTATGCCAAATAATAGAGATGTACGATATGTGAGCTGGATAAATCGATCGGCATTTTGTCCATCATTACGTTTTGATGCATGGGCTACAAGTGGGACAATAGCCAATGAAAGTGAAGATGCAACAACTAATCCAACTTGTACTAATGGCTGACCACGGTCATATATTCCCTTTGTCTCCATCGCCTTTAAAGACGGCATCCCTAGTTCCCTTAATGCACTATATATAGTAAAAGAATCGACTAATTGAAATACAAGCAACACTAAACTACTCATACTTACACTAACGCTTAATACCATTAACTTTTTAAGTATTGGCCATTTTGCTAGATTTGTTTTTATTTTTCTGTTATATTTTGCACCCAAAAATTTGTGCCTTTTCATGTACCCTAATAATAAAAGAACACCCGCAAACTCTCCAACAACCGTTCCTAAAAGTGCTATTTTCCCTGCACCATATAAAGATTCTGTTGTTGACATAATGACCCATGTCCCACCTAAAATAACAACTACTCTTACCGTTTGCTCAACTACTTGTGCATAAGCTACTGGCTTCATAAATCCTGTAGATTGAAATAAACCTTTATATATAGCTAAAAACGGCATTGAAAATACAACAAATGCGCCAATCTTTAGCAGTCCAGCGAGATTTGAATCCCCCATCAGGTGTGCAAAAACTGGTGCACCAATATACAAAATCACAAAGCATACCACTGATAGCAAAGTTAAAAATCGAAATATTATACGTAGCAGGGCTCTTTTTTCATCTTGCTGATTACTTTCGTCTAAATCCGCGAGCATTTTGGAGATGGCTACAGCTATACCACTAGATGTCCATGTAACAAATAGCGCTACAAAGGGATAAACTTGCTGGTAAATATAAAAACCATGGTCTCCGACTAAATTTTGAAATGGCACACGGTAAACCATGCTTAATATCTTCACAAAAAGAGCCGCTACTGTCAGCAAAGCAACTCCCTTTAAATAAACTTTCATCCCCCATTTTTCGGACATGATAATCCTCTTTCCTATATAATTCATCGGTTACAACACAAATAATTGACAACAGTATAGCATATTAATCTCACTCACCAAAACGTCTTCCATCTTTATACGAGCAAATCAACATGCTACACACTGGATAAAATTATCAACGCTATCCATTATCAGAGTCTTACAAATAATTCATTTTTCTGGAATTTTGACGATATCTATTATACCAAATAGGTTATAGGAGGGAATATTTATGAAGGTTTCAGTCTCAAAAGTAGATATATTTCAAAATACAGCACAGTATAAACAATCTTCTTTAACGCAAGAAAGCTATTTACAAATAGAAAAAAGAATGAAAAGCAAACCATCACGTATCATTACGGAAACAAAAAATGGCTATATTCGTAAATACCTTTTAAAAGCTGACGGTACAAAGGTTTTAATTTCTGAAATGTGTATAAACGAAAAATTACTATCTTTAGAAGAGCCTTCACAAATTTCTTCTTCTACTATTAACAATACAAAAGAAATGCTAGATTTACTCAATACTTCCTCGCAATTTAGATCCATTCGCTTAAAAAAATAATCTATCTAGATGTGACAGTATCCTTTAACATAGACAAAAAAGGCCATTCTCTATTGATTTAATCAATAGTTGAATGGTCTTTTTTATTAATCTTCCATTTGCTTTGCCAAAAAATGTGCTGCAGTCTCTGCTACTTTCTGCTCTGTATCCCCAATAAAATGCATCTTCGATAAGATGTAAACAGCTCCAATTGCATCTCCTGCTACAACAATAGGGGCGATACAATAAGATTTAATCTGTTCGATTTGACCAGGTACAATTTCAACAGAGTTTTCATGTTTTTCAACGATTATTTTACGTTGTAATATACACTCTTCTGCAAAGGATGATATTTGACGATGCATGTACTCCTTTTTCGAAACACCTGCCACAGCAATAATTTCATCGCGATCACTAATAAGTGCACTTGTACCCAATGTTTCAAATAATGTGTCTACATATGAAAGAGCAAAATCACTTAATTCATTGATTGGAGAATATTTCTTTAATATAATTTCACCTTCGCGGTCAGTAAATATTTCTAATGGATCACCTTCACGAATCCGTAAAGTTCTTCTAATTTCTTTTGGGATTACCACACGTCCTAAATCGTCGATTCGACGTACAATGCCTGTCGCTTTCATTCGTGTTGCCTCACTTTCGACAAATTTTCATAATAGTACTTGTCGGTAGTATGGGGCATTCAAATATAAATTATACATGGCAATTATTAGTCTTTAATCGCTGCTTTTTCTCGTATTGCAGTCGGTAGTAGTTTCATCAATGATTCTAAAATATCAAATGGCAATTGTTTTTCTGCCTTTTTCTCATCAATCGTTAAAATAAGTCTCTGACCCTCTAATTGAAACCCTACTGCACGGCCAAATTGCATTGACTCTGAAACAATTTTCCCACCATCAAGATTGGCAGTTCCTTCTTCTGAAATATCGATGGTGACGATTTTATTCTTTGTCTTAATGAAATCTACGCCTACTTTTTTAGCCCATACCTTTATACGTGCTATTCGTAAAAGACGTTCTGTTTCCATCGGTAGATCTCCAAAACGATCATGTAATTCATCAATGATTTCAGCGTAATCTTCCTCTTCATCCATACCCTTGATACGCTTATACATTTGGATTTTTTGATAGCCATCCGGAATATATGCATCTGGAATATACGCATCATATGGAAGTAAAATTTCGATATCTTTTTCTTCTTCTTTTTTCACACCTGTTTGGCGTTCTTCAATCGCTTCTTCTAGCATTTGAGAATATAAATCGAACCCTACAGAGTCAATAAAGCCATGTTGTTGAGAGCCTAGTAAGTTCCCTGCTCCACGAATAGATAAATCACGCATTGCAATTTTAAATCCGGACCCTAGCTCTGTAAATTCTTTTACAGCTTGTAATCGTTGTTCAGCAACCTCCGTTAGCACTTTATCTCGTTGATACATGAAATAAGCATATGCGACACGATTGGATCGCCCAACACGTCCTCGTAATTGATAAAGTTGTGATAGTCCCATACGATCTGCATTATTCACAATTAGTGTATTTACATTTGGAATATCGATACCGGTTTCAATAATCGTAGTTGTAACTAGAACATCATACTCTCCTTCTAAAAACCGTAGAATAACAGATTCTAATTCTGACTCAGACATTCGACCGTGGGCAAATCCTATTCGTGCATCTGGCACAAGCATTTGAATTTCATCTACTTTTTTTGCCATATCCTCTACACGATTGTGTAAATAGAAAATTTGTCCTCCACGAGACATTTCGCGTTCAATCGCTTCACGCACCAATGCCCCATTATGCTCCATAACATACGTTTGCACTGGGAATCGGTTTGCTGGTGGCGTCTCAATAACAGATAAATCACGCACACCGACCATTGACATATGCAAAGTACGTGGAATAGGTGTAGCTGTTAACGTTAGTACATCTACATTTGTTTTTAACTGTTTAATCTTTTCTTTATGTGTTACACCGAAACGTTGTTCTTCATCGACAACGAGTATTCCAAGGTCTTTATAAACAACATCTTTTGATAATAGGCGATGTGTGCCGACAACAATATCAACTGTACCATCCTTTAAGCCTTTTAACGTATCATTTTGTTGCTTACGCGTACGGAAACGACTTAACAAGCCAATTGTAACGGCTTGATCTTGAAATCTTTCTTGCATGGTTTCAAAGTGTTGCTGTGCCAAAATCGTCGTGGGTACTAAAAACGCCACTTGTTTACCATCCATAATGGCTTTAAATGCTGCTCGAATAGCTACTTCCGTTTTACCATAGCCAACATCACCACAAACAAGTCGATCCATTGGGCGTTCTTTTTCCATATCGACCTTCACTTCTTGGATAGTACGTAATTGGTCTTCTGTCTCCTCATATTGGAACGCTTCCTCAAATGCACGTTGTTCATCACCATCAGGTGAAAATGCAAACCCTTTTTCTGCTTCACGTTTTGCATATAGTTTAATTAAATCATCTGCAATATCTTGTACCGCTGATGATACTTTACTCTTTGTTTTCTTCCACTCTGTTCCACCTAGTTTATGAAGCTTAGGCTCTTTATCTTCTGAACCAACATACTTTTGGATTAAATCAATTTGATCAACTGGGACATAAAGTTTATCATCCGCACGATATCGGACATGTAAATAATCTTTATGTTTACCATTGACTTCAAGTGTTTCAATACCAATATATTTCCCGATACCATGATGAACATGTACAACATAGTCTCCAGGTTTTATTTCTGTATAACTTTTAATACGTTCTGCATTTGTCATTTTTTGAGGACGACTTTTTTTCTTCTTAGGTTTTTGTTTAAAAAGTTCTTCCTCAGTGACAATCGCTAAACGTTGTAATGGCAATTCAAATCCCGCTGAAAGTTTACCTGTAACAGCAAAAATACCTTCTGCCACTGGTTTACCAATTTGTATATGAATATCGTAATCTTCTAATGTAGTTTGAATTGTTGTTAAGCGATCTTCATCTTCTGTTACAAAAAGAACGGTGAATTTTCCATGTTGCCAGCGTTCTACCTCATTTTTGAGTAATGGCATTTGTCCATGGAAATGTTGCATTGGCTTACAAGAGAAACTTGTCGTTTTCTTAAAACGAATACCTGCAAATGTTCTTGCAAATAGCGCAAAGTAAAGCGAAGGTAAATGAATCATAGCAATAATCTCTTTTAATGAATAAGAAGGTTTTACTGCATGAACTAATTTTCCTTCTTCAAGTAAAGATAAAAACCATTCTTTTTCTTCTTTTTCCCACGCTTCCATTACTTCTTGAATTCGACCAAGTTCGTCATAAACAACAAGTCCATCTTGTGCAAAATAATCTCCTAAGAATGAAGGACGATCGTACAATAATGACCCATAGCGATTCGTAAACTCTGGTAACTCACCTTGCTTTAATAACTCTATATCTGCTTGAACATGTTGATATAATTGCTCTTGGATTTCTTTCTTTTTTATCTTTTTCAAACTATCTGCTAGAGCGTCTTCAAGCTTTTGCGCTAATTTTAAGCGTTGATCTTTTGTTAATACAAATTCAGATGCAGGTAAAATATGAAGCGCATCTAATTTTCCAATCGAACGTTGATCATCAGCTGAGAATGTACGAATAGAATCTACTTCTGTATCAAATAATTCAATACGTATAGGATTCTCAAGATACGGAGGGTAAACATCCAAAATTCCCCCACGTAAAGCAAACTCACCCGGTGTTGTGACCATTTGACTTCTTGTATAACCCATTGTCACTAATTTTTGAAGCCATTCTTCTACATTAATCTCTTCACCAATTGAAACATTTAGATTTAATGTAAGCCATTCTTCTTTTGGCGCCATCATTTTGCGCATACCGGCAATCGGAATAATGTACAGTCCTTTTTGTTGATGTAACATATGGTCTAACGTTTCTATACGTTGCGCTCGCAATTCCGGACTTGCAATTGACATATCTGCAGCGATAAACTCATCTGCTGGATAATAGTGAACATAATCTTCACCAACAAGTTTCAATAAATCATCGAACATCTTTTGAGCTTGCAATAAATTCGGTGAAATTATGTAAATAGGTTTTTGGATATAATCATAAATAGTGTCTAAAAAGGCTGGTCTAGCACTCCCAGAAAGGCCCGTAATTAATTGCTCTTCTTGGCCACTTTTTATATCTTCTAACAATTTTTGAACATGTGTATCTCGGGATAATAATTGACGTAGTATTTCCATATTGGCCTCCCTCCGTTAGCAAATAAATGCTATATCATTCAATGTACAGAAAAAGGCCTTGGACGCACAATGCGCCAAAGCGTTTTACTGTAACCAATTTTTTAATGCATAATAATTCGGGAATTTCTTAAGCGAGTCTTCGCAATGTTCGCAAATACTTTCTACGGTTGTATCACCATTTTGCTCATGACGGATAAATTCTTTAGCATCTTGTTCATTTAGTTGATGAAGTTTACGAATACTATCTTCAGAATCAAATGGCAATACGCCTATTTCCGTGTTGCAATGACGACATCTGTAACGAATAGCCATAAGCATGCCTCCCTTTATAAAAAGTATAGACAGCTTTGGCATCTTTTATGCTTCATAATTTAATTGAAACGATTCATAACTTCTGCAAAAGGCTTCTCTAACCAATATTCACAAGCATCCGCTGCTCGGCCAAATGCTTCTTGCATCACAGGCTGATCTTCTTTCGAAAATCTTGAAAGTACATAGTCAGGCACTTTCATTCCCACTGGTGGACGGCTAATTCCGATACGAATACGATTATAGTTTTGCGTACCGATATGTTGAATCAATGATTTAATACCATTATGACCACCTGCACTGCCTTTTTGGCGAAGGCGTAATTTGCCTTTCTCTAAATCTAAATCATCATAAATAACAACAATATCTTCTACATCGATATCATAGTAATCCATCATAGGGCGAACTGCTTCACCAGATAGGTTCATATATGTAAGAGGCTTCATCAGCATTACTTTTCCCTCTGGACGATGCGCTGTGCCATATATTGCATTAAATTTTTGTTGATTTAATGAAATGCCCCATTTTTCTGCTAATAAATCAATTGTATCAAATCCCACATTGTGGTGTGTATGTTCATAGTCTCTCCCAGGGTTTCCTAGGCCAATAATTAGTTTCATATTTGGCATCTTCCTTTTCTAACTAATCCCTGTTATTTTACCATATAAGTGCTGAGGGCGCTCGTTTTGAGGAAGATAGCCTAAAAGCGCGACATCCTGTCGCAACGGCTATCTGACCCACTTCCTGCGGGCCTCCGACAAGCACTGGAGCCTTCGAATTGAAAGCGTCTTTTTGCTTTCAACCGAGAAGGCGAAGTGACTCGAGTAGCTAGCGCCCGAAGCCGGATACCACATTAGTGCTAAAGAAGTTCGTTTTAAGGAAGATTGCCTAAGAGCGTGACATCGCGTCGCAACGGCTATCGGGTTCAGAACTCTCGAGGGGCTGGCACGTGAAGCCAGATAAAGCATAAGTGCTGGTGAAACTGATTTTAACTCAAATACAATAATAAATAATGATACTACATCATTATCGGATTGGTTCTATCTTTAATGAACATGAATTAGTTAATTTTTTCAGAGATTTCGTTGATTATCAGGGCACTTTTTCAACAAAAAACCTTACGCTTCTATTAAGAAACGTAAGGCCTTAAATTTTTAACAATAGTCTTTATGGAAAGTTAATAAACTTTAACTATACTGCTTTATCGGCATCTATAGAGGCATTTTCTGAAACAGAACCTTCTAATTCAATGCTTACAGTAGGAGCTGATACAGAAACCAATAGTATTTGATCATCACCAGCAATCGTATGCTTAATTTGATTGCGAATGTCCCCAATCGTTAAACTTTTACCAATTTCCAATCCTGAAACGTCTACTTCAATATTTTCTGGAATTTCGGTAGGTTTTACAATTAGTTTTACTGTACGATTTGGTTGGTGTAAAACTCCACCACCTTTTACTCCTATCGCTTGTCCCTTCAGAATAACAGGTACTTCAATTCCAATTAACTTTGACATATCAACTGCTAAAAAGTCTAAGTGCATTAGCTTATCTTTTATAGTGTCTCTTTGAATATTATTTACAACTGCTTTAATTTGATTGCCTTCTATATCTAAAGTTACTAAGGCGTTTTTTCCTTCACTTCGTAATGTTTTCTCAAACTCTCTTACATTAATTGCAATTGAAGTTGACTTTATTTGATACCCGTATACAATCGCTGGCACAAAGCCATTGTTTCTTAAGGCCGACATTACAGAACGCTTTCCGACCTCACGTTTTTGTGCATGGATTATAGTATTCATATAGATTTTGCCTCCTCCTTAAAATGAAATAACCACATCACTCAATGTGCCCATTTATCCTAGGAATGAAACATTTTTCTAGCTTCGTAATAGAGAAATTACTTCTTAGTGAATAATATAGTTGTAAAATTTGAAGAATAAATAATGAAGAAAGCCTCTCATTTTACAGCTTCGCTATAAGAAACAACCATTTCTGTGCACTTAAAAATAGTCCCCAACAAATAATGCCGATACCGATTGAGAATCCAATATGCAAATTATTTTTCATTGCAATATAGACAGCAATTAATAGAGCAAAGGTTGCTGGTAAACCTATAATAACTCCCCACATAAATTGCTGAATTTCTACTTTATTTTGTCCTTGAGCGGTTAACCAAATAATACTTAACAAACTAATAAGAGGCAGTGCAGCAATAATACCTCCATATGTTGGAAAGCGTCTTGCTATCTCTGTTACTAAACCAATAATAGCTGCCGAACTTACAATTTTAATGATTGTGTACATTTTCTGCTGCCTCACTTAATAATCGAAATGCTTCTTCAATTTGTTGTTGTTGTTCAACCGTCAGTGTTGCTAATACATCGGAAAGTTTGTTTGCATCTAATTCTGTATTTGCTCTGACGACATGTAAACCTTCATCTGTTAATTGGAGATGTACAATGCGTTGATCATTTTCAGCTCTATTTTTTGTTACCCAGCCATTTAGTTCAAGTTTTTTAACATGCTCTGACGCAGTGTTATGTGAAATACCAAGTTTTTCGGCAACATGGCGTACTGTAACAGAATCTTCCTTTTGAATAAACTGTAGAATGCGCACGCTTTGATGAGAGATTACCTGCTTATGTTCCGGGTGTAAGTAGTAGTAAATGGTTGTAAAATACGTATTTAATCTATTCATGTTATCCTATCTCCCTACAATTATATATCCATTATAACGATTATATCGTAACATGCGATATAATAACAATATAAAAAAGCTCCACATCCGTAATAAGATGTGGAGCTAAACTATTATTAAAAATTAATCAAATAATTTACTTACAGATTTGTTTTCGTAAATACGAACGATTGCATCAGCTAGTAATGTAGAAACAGATAATTGTTTAACTTTTGGTGATTTTTTCTCTTCTGGCAATTGAATTGAATCTGTAACAACTAATTCTTTAATTACAGAGTTTTCGATACGTTCAATTGCTGGGCCTGATAATACAGGGTGTGTGCAGCAAGCATACACTTCTTTTGCTCCACTTTTCACAAGAGCTTCAGCACCAATTGTAATTGTACCAGCAGTATCAATAATATCATCGATTAAGATACAAACTTTTCCTTCAACATTACCAACGATATTCATAACTTCTGCAACATTTGGTTTTGGACGGCGTTTATCGATAATAGCGATTGGTGCTTTTAAGCGTTCTGCCATTTTACGAGCACGTGTTACGCCACCATGGTCAGGAGATACAACGACAACATCTTCTGGATTGAAACCTTTTTGTTTGAAGTAATCAGATAACAACGGCACACCCATTAGATGATCGATAAGAATATCGAAGAAGCCTTGAATTTGTGGAGCATGTAAATCAAGAACAACTACACGAGTTGCACCAGCAGTTTCTAATAAGTTTGCCACTAATTTTGCCGTAATTGGTTCACGTGAGCGTGCTTTACGGTCTTGACGTGCATAGCCATAATAAGGCATTACTACGTTTACTGTACGTGCAGAGGCACGTTTTACAGCATCAACCATAATAAGTAGTTCCATTAAATTTTCATTTACTGGAGCTGAAGTTGACTGAACGATAAATACGTCACAACCACGAATACTTTCCTCAATACTGATTTGGATTTCTCCATCACTGAAGTGTTTAACAGAACTTTTCCCTAATTCTACACCTACTTCTTTAGCAATTGCAGCTGCTAGTGGTTCATTGGAATTTAGTGAAAAGATTTTTAAATTTGAGTTAGCATATTGATACGGCATGATGGCCTCCTGTTAATTTTTAATTATTTTAAATTTAATTTGTTAACATAGTTTTCTTTGTTCTCTTGACGAGAACGACCGATAGCGAGTGCATTTTCTGGAACATCTTCTGTAACGGTTGAGCCAGCAGCGACAAATGAGTTTTTGCCTACTGTGACAGGGGCAACCAGATTAGCGTTACATCCAACAAAAGCGTGATCTTCAATTACTGTTTGGTATTTATTTTTACCGTCATAGTTAACTGTAATTGTGCCACAACCTATATTGACGTTAGTACCTACTGTCGCATCTCCTAAATAAGTAAGATGTGATGCTTTACTACCTTCGCCTAGTGTCGTTTTTTTCAATTCTACAAAATTACCAACTTTCGCATGATTACCAACATTAGATGCTGGACGTATATGTGCGAATGGACCAATTGCTACATCATCACCAATTTGGCTATCTTCTACTACAGAGGAATGTACTGTAGTTCGATGCCCAATTTGGCTATTTTGAATATGACTATTAGGTCCTATTAAACAATCTTCTCCGATGACAGAAGCTCCTTCAACCATTACACCTGGTTGAATAACTGTGTCTCGACCAATCTTCGCATCAACGCTGATATATGTGTTTGATGGATTAATAATGGTAACCCCATTACGCATATGACTTTCATTAATACGAGCACGCATGATGTCTTCTGCTTGTGATAAAGCAAAACGGTCGTTTATACCAAGAGTTTCGGAAAAGTTTTCTGTAACATAAGCTGCTACAACTTCACCTTGTTTTTGCAAAATTTCAATCACATCTGGTAAATAGTATTCACCTTGTGCATTATCATTGTTGACTAGTTTCAACGCAGCAAATAATGCCTTGTTATCAAAGCAATATGTTCCTGTGTTAATTTCGGTTACTTTTTGTTGTTCAGGTGTTGCGTCTTTTTGTTCGACGATTTGAGCTACCTGACCATCATCCTTACGTAAAATACGACCATAACCTGTAGGATCTTCAGCTATTGCTGTTAAAATTGTTGCTTTTGCTTGGTTTGTTTCATGATATTCATATAGCGCTTTCATTGTTTCTGGACGAATCAATGGTGTATCGCCACAAATAACAATTGTTGTGCCTTCTAAATCACCAAGTAGTGGCTCTGCTTGTTGAACTGCATGAGCTGTACCTAATTGTTCAGCCTGCAACACATATTCACTGTTATCTTTCAATTGCTCTTGAACCTTTTCAGCACCATGACCAACAACTGTCACGATACGTTCAGCATTCAATTCTCGAATATGATCTACCACATGTTCAACCATAGGCTTACCACAAACCGGATGAAGAACTTTATATAATTTGGACTTCATACGCGTGCCTTGGCCGGCAGCCAAAATTACGGCATAAATATTCGTCATTTCGTAAGTCCTCCATTTAAGCAGATTATTTTCTCTTTAGACTATATAGTAAATTTAATTAATTTTCAAGACTTTATAGCTTGACAAAACAACGAAAAAACATTTATTATATAATTTCTTTTCTTTTTTACTATTAAAATTGAATTTTCCCCCTTTTTAATGAATAATAGCCAATGTTATTCTTCTCTTTTATTTTCTCCATTAACTCATTTTTTCTATACTCTTAACATATTGGATTAGTTAAAACTATCTTCATTTATTAAATTTCGTATACATAAATTACTATCTTCTTGAATACTAATTTATGACAAAGAAAAAAGAGCCTGCTTCAATTATTGAATGGCTCCTATTTCAAATATTATTGTGCTTTTTCTTCTTCAAGTACTTGCGCTTCTTCCTCACTAGAATCAGCATATGCTGCTAATACAGATTCTTGTATCTTTGATCGTGTGCCCGAGTTGATTGGATGTGCAATATCACGGAACTCACCATCTGGTGTCCTTTTACTTGGCATTGCTACAAACAAGCCAGTATTTCCATCAATGACACGGATATCATGCACTACGAATTCGTTGTCCAGTGTGATGGAAGCAATGGCACGCATGCGGCCATCAGTATCTACACGGCGAAGTCTTACATCTGTTACTTCCATTTTTTCACCACCTCTCATCTTGGATGTTAATTAGAATCTATTTACATATATTCAAGAAAAGTATAACTATTTCCTTCTTAATTTTAAACAATTTTTTCAAAATTTAAAAAATTATTTTCAAATTTATAGAAAAAAATTTACAATTCAATGTACATTCAACGGTTTTTACAGATAGTTTACAATTGAGCAATAGAGACGCGATGCCTCATTTATACCCTTCTTGCTTGCATCGAGCATATTCTACTTATAATAAAAAACAAGCCACTATCGTGACCTGTTTTACTTCTAATTAATAATTTCTTAATATATTACTTTCTGTAAAGATTATTAAAAAACTAGTAAAAAATTAAATTAATGCGATTACTTCAATTTCTACTTTTGCGTCTTTTGGTAATCTTGCAACTTCTACTGTTGTGCGCGCTGGTTTGTGAGCACCAAAATGTCTTGCGTATTCATCGTTCATAGCTGCAAAATCTTCCATATCAGCAATAAAAACAGTTGTTTTTACAACTTTATCTAAAGAAGAACCCGCTTCTGCTAGAACAGCTTTAAGATTTTCGAAAACTTGGTTTGTTTGTTCTGTGATGTCTCCATCAACAAACTCGCCTGTTGGTGATAAAGGGATTTGTCCTGAACTATAAAAAAGATTATTCACAATCATGCCTTGAACATATGGTCCAATTGCTGCTGGAGCATTTTTTGTTGCTACTTCTTTCATTACTTATTTCCACCCTTCTCAAAATAGTTTCCTTCGCATAAAGCAATGGTACGATCTTTTTCATTTACTTCTTTTAATTTTATTAATGAATAATAATCGTCCACTAAACGCTCATCGGGATGTTCAGACTCTACTAATACAGCAATACCTGCTAAAGTACAGTCGAACTCTTCCAATAAGTTTTTCATTCCGTTCATTGTACCCCCGACCTTCATAAAGTCATCGGTAATCAGTACACGTTGGCCACTTTTCATACTACGTTTTGATAAGACCATCGTTTGAATACGGCGTGATGAACCGGATACATAGTTAATACTTACAGTCGAACCTTCTGTTACTTTGTTGTCACGACGTACAACAACAACTGGCACATTTAAGTGTCGGGCAATCGCATGAGCAATTGAAATTCCTTTTGTTGCTACTGTCATAATAACATCTATTTCTTGATCGCAAAAAGCAGAGGCAAATACCTTTCCTACTCGATTTATCAATTCTGGATTTCCCAATAAATCAGTCATAAATAAATATCCGCCTGGTAACAAACGATCGGAATGACTTAACTCTTTTGTCAACTCTTGTATTACGTCCTTTACAGCTGCATCTGGTACTTTGGGAATATATTTAACACCCCCTGCAGCTCCTGGAACCGTCACTAGAAGGCCAATCCCTCTTTCCTCAAATGTATCTTTAACAATTGACAAATCTTCACTTATAGAAGATTTTGCAGACTGATACAATTCTGCGAAGAATGTAAGGGGGATTAACTGCTGTGGATGCTCCATTAAATAATGCGTCATATCTACAAGGCGCTCACTACGCTTCCATTTCATAAAATCCTCTCCTAAATACGAATGTTTTATACAAAAAATACCACAAATATACGCATTTAAGCAAGAATATCTCTTTCGCCTAACAAACGTACTGCATATACTTCATCACAAAAACCTCTAAGACCATTTACAATACGACTTACTCGCGCTTTGTTTTGTACAAGACCAAAAACTGTCGGACCGCTTCCACTCATTAATACAGCATCTGCTCCAAATCGGCTCATTTGTTCTTTAATTATGGCTACTTCTGGATGTAGCTTTAGTGTAACACTCTCTAATACATTACTAACAGTATCGCATACTAACGCAAAATCCTTATTCTCAATAGCGCGTCTCATTTGTAACGTATTTGGATGTTCTACTTCATCGATATTCAATCCGCCATAAACTGCGGCTGTTGATACACCAATTGTTGGCTTTGCTAGAATCACCCAACAGCTTGGTGGTGTGGTAATATGCTCAATTTTTTCGCCTCGTCCTCTAGCAATTGCTGTTCCTCCATAAACACAAAATGAAACATCTGAGCCGATTTTAGCACCTAGCTCTGCTAATTGATCGATTGAGAGATTTAAATTCCATAAAGTATTGAGCCCTTTTAATGTAGCCGCTGCATCGCTGCTACCACCTGCTAATCCAGCAGCTACAGGAATTTGCTTTTCAATTGTAATAGATACGCCATCTTGAATGTTATATGTATCTTGCAGTAACTTCGCTGCTTGATATGCTAGATTCCGTTGATCATCAGGTACAAAATTACTGCTCGAATGAATTTGAATTTCTCCATCATGGCGATTTTTTAAGCCTACGCGATCGGCTAAATCAACCGTTGTCATAATCATTTCAACTTCATGATAACCGTCCGGGCGTTTATATAGTACATCAAGTGTTAAATTAATTTTGGCAGGTGCTTTTACATAAAGCATAACTCCGCCTCCTCCCGAAAAATATAAAAAAGAAGATGTAGTTCTCCGTTCTTTTTACTGAATTATATTCTACCACACGAAAAGTAAGTTGAGATACTTCAGCTACTGATATGTAAAAGCTTTCCCAATAATGGTTATTCATAAACCAAAGACGTTATTAAACTTTACTGTTAATTTGCATGCGTTTATGCTGGATACTAAGTCTTCTGTATAAAATAACCAGTAAGCAAATCAAAAACAGTTCTCCTCTGTATATCTTAGAGGGAACTGTTTTTTGTCAGTACGTTTATTTTATAGATTACTCTACTTTTGGCTTTCGTCCATTGCTTGTTGACGTTCTGCCATTTCAATGGCTTTCTTCACCATGTTACCGGCATCTCGTGCTTTGATTCCGCCCCAGCCTTCACGTTCTACAGTATCGTAAAAGCCTAATTCTTTTGCGATTTCAACTTTCAAACGATCTGACATAATTGACTTTCTCGCCAAACGAAATTCCTCCTTTAACGACTGACCATGATAGTATGTCCTCAAAAATAAAAAACACTCATAAAACACTCTTTTAAAATAAAGAATGTTCTACAAGTGTCCAAACAAAATATTTGAATATAATTGCACTTACTTATTTGGCTGCAGCAACTTTTGTTGCATCGTCATCAAATGTAATCTCTACTGCTTCTGTTAAAATATCTGTGTAGCTGTAAGACACACGCTCAAAAGCGTTTTCGTCTTGATCAAGATCAACTACAAATACTGCGCGATATGTTTCACGTAATATTCCAGCGCGCTCAACCGTTTTCTTGCGACCACCGTTTGCTCTCAATTGCAAACGTCTACCCAAATGACAATCTAACGACTTTTTAATGTCAGCTAAAGTTTTTGGCATTTTCGCTTACACCTCACTAATTACTAGTATACATAATACAGCGATTAATGTCAACACAAAAATTATATTTTAACAATCCAACAAAGCCATGTCAATCACTTTTTTCATATAGATTTAATTTTTTTCAATTATTATACTAATATATGGATTATTTTTTGAAATATGGATATAGAGCATCTGCCAATAATCCAAATTCTACAATGGATAAAGTTTCGCCCCGTCGTGTCGGGTCGATATTTGCTTCAGTCAAAGCTATTAGTATTTGTTCTTTTTTAGCTTTACCATTTGGTAATTGAGATTGTAGATTGTTTAAAATCGTTTTTCGGCGTTGCGCAAATGAGCTACGAGTCACTTCAAATAAAAATGATTCGTCTATTACTTCCACAGGAGGCTCTGCATGACGTGTTAAGCGTAATACAGCCGAATCAACATTTGGCTGAGGCATAAATACTGTTTTTGGTACAGTCATTACCACTTCTGCCTTCATATAATATTGCACTGCAATGGACAAAGAACCATATGCTTTAGTGCCAGGTACAGCTGAAATGCGATCTGCTACTTCTTTTTGCATCATGACGACCATTCCACGAATTGGTAAGTTCTCCATTAGTAGCTTTAGTAATATAGGCGTTGTTACATAGTACGGAAGATTTGCTACGACCATAATATCTTCGAAATCAGATAACTCCTCTTTAATAATATTAGCTACATCGGCCTTTAGAACATCTGAATGAACAATTTTTATATTGTCATATGGGCTTAGTGTATCTTCTAGTACCGGTAATAAGCGTTGGTCAATTTCAAAAGACACAACTTTTCCAGCATCGCGTGCTAAATGTTCTGTCAATGCGCCAATACCAGGGCCAACTTCAATTGCAGCACTTTCTTTCGTTAAGTCAGCATAACTTACGATGTTACGTAGAATGTTAGGATCGATTAAAAAGTTTTGCCCTAAACTTTTTTTAAATGAAAAACCATATTTTTTTAAAATTTCTTGAGTGCGTAAAGGTGTTGCAATATCTTTATGCATCTTGTTCCTCCTGATTTATCTGTGCAATTGCTCTTCCAAATTGCTCTTCTGTAATTTGAAACATCTTTAATCTTTTAACGAGTTGCTTTCCATTAGTAGAACCAATATTCAACAGCTCACCTAAACGGTCACGGCGTCTTTTCGAGTCAGGATGAGATAATAATTTTGCTACAATTAAATCATCTAATGTAATTGTACATGTTGTTTCTTGATCTGGTTCTATTGGTGTGTAGACTTTTGATAATGCATACCGAATATCCTCATCTTTAGCATGTTCGATACCTAAACTCTTACCATTTTTAGCAATGGTCTGTTTCTTTGGTAAAAATGCATGCTTCACACCTGTTACACGTGCTTCAATAATAGCCCGAATTCTGCGACCTGGATAATCAGGATCTGTAAATACAATAACACCTCGTACATCTTGGGCATGTTGAATATTATGCAGAGTTTCCTCTGAAATAGCTGAACCATTTGTTTCAATCGTATCTGCATTCACAGCCCGTTTTATAGCTGTCGTATCATCTTTTCCTTCAACGACAATTATTTCTTTTATATCCACGGATATCAAATCCTCTTTTCTAAAAAGTTCCTTTGACCATTTTACTTCGATTCTATGCTTATTGTACAGTAACGGGTGGGAAATAGACATTGTAATCGAGTTTCAATACCGGTTCATAAAAGCTACATTTGCTTTAATTTTTAATCATATTTCGTTGTTAAACCCTCGAGCCACATTACTTTCGAATTGAAAGCTTTTATCATTTTCGCGTCTGAATGATCCATCTCCACTATTATTCTTATCCAGGATCACACATCATCCTCGCGCGATCAATTTAGGTACTCGCCGCTTGTTAAGGCTTAAAGTATTTGTTCATACAAAAAGCTCTCCTCTCCAGTATGGAAAAGAAAGCTTTAATTTTTTCATTTATTAATCTTGAACTGTAATTTTTACTGTTCGTCTGCCCCAGTTATAGGCTTGTTTTTTTGTTGGCATAAAGACATCAATCTTTTTACCTTTAATTGCACCACCTGTATCTCCTGCAACAGCTAAACCGTATCCATTCACATATACCATTTTTCTCAATGGTATCACTTTTGGATCAACAGCTATGACTTTTTTATAAGGATTCTTTCGTAAGTCTATACCAATTTTCGTCTTTCCTGAACAACCATTACAATACGCTGTATACGCAGTTGATGTTACATACATAGTCCCTCTACCAACAGAATTGGAAACTTTTTTAACTGCTCCTGATTTTAAATATGCTTTTGATACATAACCAGTTTTACCATTATACGATACTTTGTACCAGGATCCTTTGCGTCCTTTATACGTAACATTCTTACCTTTTGGAATTACTTTTACAATTTTGTACTTTGTTCCTGGGCCCTTACGCATATTAAGTGTACCTGTTGTATGATATTGTCTTGCTTTACTTACTTGTGTAATCTCTTTGTTAGAATTTTCATTTGCAGAATCATGAGAGTCTTCCACTACATCGATGGCTTTTTCTACTCGAACGTCAGATGCGTTAGTGTCATTTGCATTTTGCGTATTCTCAGTATCTAGAAGTTCGCTATTTTCTCCTGACTTAACTGTGGGTTGCTTTAAAAAGTCAGCGACCGTAGTCGAAGTTGCTCCTACAAGTTTCTTGTAAATCTTAATTTCCTGTTCATACGAATTATTCGTATTCAATGAGGTTGATATTGCGAAATTGTTAGCATGTAATTTACTAACTGTATTTTTTGTTAAAAGTTTTTCTTGTTGTGAACCGTTTGCTTCCGCATTGACGGTTTTAAAAGTAGCTACAAAAAGGGTGGCTACTACGACAGCAAATGTTAGCATAAAAGTTATAATACCCCTTGCTGTTTGCTGATTCCTCAATGACTTTAAGAACAGTTTTTTCATGGAATTATTTGACATGAAAAACGCCTCCTTAACACTCGTTGGATTATATAGACTCTTTTTTTGACTGTCAACAGATAAGTTATTTTCAAAAAATTTACAAAAGAGTTGAAGATCCTGCTGTGAATGTGGGAGACGTTTGTTTATTTTACTCTTTTTTTAAGCTTTAATTTTGAAAAAGCGATGCGCATTTTCAGTTGTCTTTTGCGCTACTTCTTCAACCGGTAAACCTTTTAATCGCGCAATTTCCTCAGCGACTAATGGTACTAACGAAGGCTCGTTTCTCTTACCACGATATGGATGCGGTGCAAGATACGGAGCATCTGTTTCAATCATCAAATATTGTAAAGGAATTTCCGTTGCTACTTCTTTTGGTTTTTTTGCATTTTTGAATGTAACAGGGCCACCTAAACTAATCATAAAATTTATCTCGATACAACTTTTAGCGGTTTCTACACTACCGCTAAAACAATGCATCACACCGCCGACTTCTTCAGCGTGTTCTTCTTGCAAGATACGTACACAATCTGCAGTTGCTTCACGATTATGAATCACGATTGGTAAATTTACTCGTTTTGCTAGATGAATTTGTTTACGCAACAATTCTTGTTGAACGTCTTTTGGCGACTTGTCCCAGTAATAATCTAGCCCAGTCTCACCAATTGCCACAACTTTTGGGTGTGCTGCTAACTTTTCAATCCATTGCAAATCTTCTTCAGTGCAATCAATCGCATCTACCGGGTGCCAACCAATTGCTGCATATAGAAAATCGTATTTCTCGATTAATTCCATAGCACGAACAATCGTTGGTCGATCGAATCCAACAACAACCATCTCTTTTACATTGGCTGCTAGAGCGCGATCGATTACTTCCTGTAAATCATTTTCATATTGTTCAGCATTCAAATGTACATGCGTATCTATAAACATATTCATTCTCCTCACATGTTTATCATTTTAGCTAAATAAACCATTTCAGAGTTCACAGCTAAATTACATTTTCATTACAAATATTACATTTCGACTTATACTTAATACCTAATGACCATAAAAATTCATCTTACAACTAATTCTTTCGACCTGTTTTAAAAGGTCGAATTTATTAATTTTATATAAATATTTGTTTTATTTTTGATTCTATAGATATAAAAACCTGCTGTTTGTTCCCAGCAGGTTTTTATATTTGATAGGTTGGATAAATTATTTAACTTTGGCACCATTATCTAATTTTTCATCTACAGTTGCTAATGATAAAATGCCATCTTTACTACCAGCTAATATCATCCCTTGTGATAATTCACCACGAAGTTTTACTGGTTTTAAGTTTGCTACAACAATTACTTTACGTCCTACTAACTCGTCTGGTTTATAATATTCCGCAATACCTGACACAACTTGACGTTGTTCAAAACCTAAATCCAATTGAATTTTTAATAATTTATCAGCTTTTGGAATTTTATCGCAAGCTGTTACTGTTGCCACTCGTAAATCGACTTTCATGAAATCATCAATTGTAATTTCAGGTACTTCTTCTTGAGCTGCTTCTTTCTTCTCTTCTTTTTTAGGTTCTTCGACAATTTTGACAGATCCACGCATTTGATCACGAATATAGGTTACTTCTTCCTCTGCGTCTAAACGAGGGAAAATAGGAACACCTTTGTCGATTACTCTTGTACCTGAAGGTAGAATATTTTCTTCATTTAATGAATCCCATGTAAGTAAATCTTCCGATAAACCAAGCTGACGTACAATTTCTTTAGGTGCCTTTGTCATAAATGGTTGAATCATGATTGCTACACGACGTAGATTTTCAGCTAAGTTATACATCACTGTTGCAAGTTGATTAGTGAGTGCTTCGTCTTTTGCAAGTACCCATGGTTGTGTTTCATCTATATATTTATTAGTACGTGAAACTAGTGCCCAAACATCTGCTAATACGACGCTAAATTGCATTTTTTCCATATCTTCTTCATATTTAGCTTGTGTTTCTTTTGCTTGTGCATGAAGTGCATCATCAAATTCTGTAGGTTCTAATCCATCAGTTGGAATGATACCATCAAAATATTTATTCATCATAGATATAGTACGGTTTAATAAGTTACCAAGATCATTCGCAAGGTCGAAATTAGTTCTTTCGACAAATGATTCTGGAGAGAAGACACCATCTTGACCAAATGGTAATTCACGTAACAAGAAATAACGAGTCGCATCTAAACCATAACGTTCAATCAACATTTCAGGGTAAACAACATTTCCTTTAGATTTCGACATTTTACCATCTTTCATCATAATGAAGCCATGTGCGAATACTTTTTTAGGAAGTGGTAAATCTAAAGCCATCAAGAAAATTGGCCAATAGATTGTATGGAATCTCACAATGTCCTTACCGACTACATGAACATCTGCTGGCCAATATTTTTTGTAGTCTTCGTCATGATCTGTGTCATACCCTAATGTTGTTAGATAGTTCGTTAAAGCATCAACCCAAACATAAATAACATGCTTTGGATCTCCAGGAACACGAATACCCCAGTCAAAAGAAGTACGAGATACAGAAAGATCTTCTAATCCTGGTTTAATGAAATTGTTTATCATTTCATTTTTGCGAGATTCAGGTTCAATGAATCCAGGATTTTCTTCATAATATTTTAAAAGACGATCTGCGTATTTCTTCATATTAAAGAAGTAAGATTCTTCTTTTACACGATGAACAGGACGGCCACAATCAGGACAATTACCATTGTCTAGTTGTGTATCTGTAAAGAAAGATTCACACGGTGTACAATACCATCCTTCATATTCACCCTTGTAAATGTCGCCGTTCTCTAAGAATTTTTTGAAAATTTTCTCTACAGCTTTAGTATGGCGCTCTTCTGTTGTTTGGATAAAGTCATCGTAAGAGATGTCCATTAACTTCCAAAGTTCCTTTGCTGCTGCTGCAATTTCATCAACATACTCTTTCGGATTTTTGTTTGCTTCTTCTGCCTTTTCTTGAATCTTTTGGCCGTGTTCATCCATACCTGTTTGGAATCGAACATCATAGCCACGTAATCGTTTGTAGCGAGCCATTGTGTCTGCAGCTACAGTCGTATACGCCGTACCAATATGGAATTTACCACTTGGGTAGTAAATTGGTGTAGTAATATAGAATGTTTTCTTTTCATTTGTCACGAAAACTTCCTCCAGTGCTTTACAGTATACTCCCTATTCTATCGGAGTACGAAAAACCTTTCAATTAAAGTTTATTAACTCGAATTTGTCTAATTTTGTCGAATGATATTTAATAACAAAATTATCTAGAAAACTAAGCAAAAAACCGTATGGAAATGCTCGTTTTGTATAAAATAAAACAAATTCATATGATTAATATCCTTAAAGAACGGAAATATTTT
The DNA here is from genome assembly GCF_050459865.1 of Rummeliibacillus pycnus. Taxonomy (GTDB): domain Bacteria; phylum Bacillota; class Bacilli; order Bacillales_A; family Planococcaceae; genus Rummeliibacillus; species Rummeliibacillus pycnus_B. The sequence continues at coordinate 7,194 of NZ_JBCMNM010000080.1, read as the reverse complement.
GAAAAAACGTTTAAAATACAAGCAAAAATAATTGACGTTTATGTCATTAGTTGGTATGATATACAACAGACACAGAGTTTATGTCGAAATTTGACGAAAAATAATATTAGAAAATATAGGAGGAACTCTTGTTATGAAATCTACTGGTATTGTTCGTAAGGTTGATGAACTTGGTCGCGTGGTAATTCCAATTGAGCTTCGCCGTACTTTAGGTATCGCTGAAAAAGATGCTTTAGAAATTTACGTGGATGATGATAAAATCATCTTAAAAAAATATATGCCTAATATGACTTGTGCTGTAACTGGTGAAGTATCTGATGATAACTTCCGTTTAGCTGGAGGTAACTTAATCCTTAGCCCAGAAGGTGCACAAATCCTTATGAAAGAAATCCAAGGAAAATTAACTAAATAATTTCTTGGACAAATCAATTCGAGCAACAAGATATACAATAATAAATCAATATTTACTTTATTACCTTACCTTGTTTTCAAATGTGATTTTATATAATCAAAAAACCCATCCGAAATATTCGCCATTTCGGATGGGCTTTTTCTTTTATTTGGGATTCAGGCTCTCATGCCTTCAGCACATGTATGGCGCAATCCTCTTTAATCTTCAATATGATATTGTTGGTATACGTCTCTTTTTGCCAAATTACGTACTTTTGCGACTTCTTTAATTGCTTCTTTTGAAGTAATATTTTGATCAAAAATAAGTTTATCAACATGTTCTACAATTGATAGTTGATCCCACCAATTTTTTTCATCGCTTTCTTCTTCATTTAAATTACCTTCAACTACTAAACAAAACTCTCCACGTATTTCATTGTTATTTGCCCATTCAATTGCCTCATCTAGGGTACCTCGTAAAAATTCCTCAAATTTCTTTGTTAATTCACGTGCAAGGACGATGCGACGATTGCCAAATATAGCTTGCATATCCTTTAAAGTATCTTTTAAACGATGCGGTGCTTCATAAAATAGAATGGTTTCATGACGTTTTTTCAATAATTCCAATGAATCTCTACGGTCCTTTTTATAACGACTTAAAAAACCAAAGAAAAAGAATGGTTGAGGTACAAGACCCGAAGCAATTAAAGCCGTGATTGCTGCATTAGCTCCTGGAATAGGAACCACAGCAAAGTCTTCTTCGATTGCCTTTGCTGCAATATCTGCTCCTGGATCTGAAATACATGGTAAACCTGCATCACTTACAAGAGCTACTGTTTTCCCCTCACGCAAAAATTGAAGTAACTTTTCTCCCCCTTGTTCTTGATTATGATCATGATAACTTACTAATGGTGTCTCTATCTCAAAATAATTACAAAGCTTTTTCGTATTACGTGTATCCTCTGCCGCAATAATATCTGCTTCTTTTAGAATTCGAATCGCACGCATCGTCATATCTTCCAAATTGCCGATTGGTGTCGCTACTAAGTATAAGCAACTACCTTCTTCATGCATTGAACTTTTCTGTGATTTCACTCAGCATCACTCCTTGTTGCCATATAGTCCGTCTTTTGTTTTCTCGTTAATTGTTTAAAATGATACTCTGCACTCATTGCATCGCGCTTTGTTTCAAATGATTCAAAATATATGCAATTTACAGGTCTTCTTGTTCGTGTATATTTTGCACCTTTGCCAGAATTGTGTACAGCAACACGCTTTTCTAAATCATTTGTATATCCTGTATAGTAAGTACCATCCGCACATTCTAATACGTACATGATTTGATTATTGCTTGTCGCCATATAGCATTTCTCTCACTTCAGCAGTATATTCACCATCTACCCCGTATACATATAATGGTGGCAATATCTTTAAATCAGGTTTGCCATCTTTAATTCCTTCTATTAATAATGTATTTGCTTCTTTACCTTCCTTTGGGTAGACAAAGCGAATCCGTTTTGGTTCTATACGATTAGCACGCATTGCTGTTACGATATCAAGTAACCGACCTGGTCGATGTACAAATGCTGCCTTTCCACCTTGCTTTAAAAGCTTACTAGCAGAATAGATCATTTCATCCAATTTTAAATAAATCTCATGTCTTGCAATAGCTACATGTTCCTTTAAGTTTTTTTCACTTGCTTCATCTGCAGGGAAATAGGGTGGATTACATGTTACTACATCATATTTTTCAACACCTAATTCATGGGCGATTGTACGAACATCACCTTGCATGATCATAATTTGTTCTTGTAATTTGTTATATCGCACGCTTCTATTTGCCATATCCACTAGTCGATCTTGTAACTCAACTGCCGTAATATGACCTTTTGTACGTGCACTTAAAAATAATGGAATCGCACCATTACCTGCACATAAATCTACGAGATTTCCCTTTTGATACGGAACACTAACAAATTTTGATAATAACACGGCATCCAATGAAAATGAGAAGACAGATGGACTTTGAATAATACGTAAATCCTCTGCTAATAAATAATCCATTCTTTCATCTTCCTTCAACCATTGCTCCATTCATTTACCCTCCAACATAGCAAAAGACTGACATCCACTAATTAACATGGAATCAGCCTTTTTTACCAATTATTGTTTATTTAAAAATGATAGGCAGAATAAACAATCCTCACCTTTTCTCGAACTACCAAAATGGACATGACAAACATGATATCCTTCATGATATAGTCGAGCCAAATTATCGTAGCCTTCACCTACATCAATTATCTCTTGTTTCTCTTCCTCAGCATTTGGTTCATCAGGTCCTTCTATTTTTACAGAAAGAACTTCTTCTAAACGTGTGCGAAGATGATGATTTTCCATTTGTAGTGTTTGATGCTCTTCCATCATGAGTGCAACAAATTTCTTCAATGCCTCAAATTGTTTTTGCATCGATTCAAGCTGTTGTTCGAACTCCATAACAGTATCTAAGAAATTACGGTCCTTCACTCAAGCCACCTCATTATCCCCTCTATTGGACTGAACTATTTTCATATTGTAATATTTCATCCAATGTATATTCTAAGATTCGTTGTTCCTCAAATAATTCAACTTGAAGCACTCGTTCTAATATGTTCAATCCAATTACCTTACCTCTGCCATCTGGTGTTGAAATCGTTTCACCTATATCTGGCATTTGTTCACGAGCCTCTTCGTATTCATCATTTTCATACTTTAAACAGCACATTAGACGTCCGCACAAACCTGAAATTTTTGAAGGATTAAGTGATAAGTTTTGATCTTTAGCCATTTTAATTGATACAGGCTCAAAATCTCCCAAAAATGTTGAACAGCATAACATTCTTCCACAAGGCCCTATACCACCTAGCATTTTCGCCTCATCACGTACACCAATTTGTCTTAGTTCAATACGTGTGCGGAAAATAGCTGCAAGATCCTTTACTAATTCTCTAAAATCGACTCTACCTTCTGCAGTGAAATAGAAGATAATTTTATTGCGATCAAATGTATATTCAACATCAACTAATTTCATTTCTAATACATGGTCTAGTATTTTTTCTGTTGCTAAATCAAAGGCACGTTTCGATTCAATTGCATTTTCTTCTACTTGAATGCGGTCACGTTCATTTGCTGGTCGAACTACCTGTTTAAGTGGCAAAACAACATCGTTTTCTCCAACTTGTTTCATAGAGACAACTACTTTTCCATATTCAATACCCCTAGCTGTCTCTACGATAACATATTGACCTTTTTCTAGAGAATAATCTCCAGGGTCAAAATAATATATTTTACCCGCTTTTTTAAAGCGGACACCTACTACTTTATACAAAGGATTTTCCCTCCTGCAGATTCAGCATTAGCTGCTCCATCATCAACGTCTTATTCATATTACTTTGCAATTGTTTGCGAGCAATTAATATTGCCTGCAATTGCGATGATAGCTTATCGAAGCTTGTGTGAAGTGCTGCCTCTTTCCATGTTGAAAGTAAATCAGGGTACGTACACATCGCCTCTGGATTTGCCTTAATTGCTACTATATCTCGGAAAGCAAATAGCATTAAATCTAATGCCAATTCTATTTGCTCTTTTTCTTTAAATAGAGGTAACCAATCTTCATGTACAACTAGCATTGCTTCATGTACATTTCTAAAGTTTGCTTCAACCAATTTTAACACTGTTTTTCTAGCCTGTGCAAACGCATCATCTTTTGATAGAGAAAATGCTTCTTCTAAGTCACTTGTCACCATACTTACTGTTGCGGCCATAGACTGCGTAATCCCGTCGGCAACTAATTCCCTCATCATTGCATTCCTTGGAATTTCCTGAAATTTTATATGCTGACAGCGTGAGCGAATCGTCGGAATAATTGCGTTAATATTTTGTGTTACAAATAAAGCTGTTACAATTCCTTCAGGCTCCTCTAAAAATTTCAATAGTTTATTGGCCGATTTTACATTTAACCGTTCTGCACTATGAATTACATAAACTTTACGTCCTGCTTCTAATCCTGTCTTACTCATCTCATTTAGCAAATCTTCAATTGCATCTACTTTAATGAATTGCCCTTCAGGATATACTTGGTGAAAATTCGGGTGATTTCCTGATTTAATGCGCTGGCAGCTTCGACATGTTTCACATGGAACATTATCTTGTGGATTTTCGCATAATAGCAAACGGACAAAGAACAGCATAATTTCTTCAGTTCCTGTACCTTTTCCGCCTTCAAATATGTACGCATGCCCCACTCTGCTTTTTTCAAAAATTATTTGGAGCTGCTTCATCACTACTGGTTGTAAATTACGTAGCTCTTCAGCTGTATGCATCATCATTCAACACCTTTTCATTGTTTGAAAAAATCCCGTGTCCGGAATTCCGAAAGACACGGGGCTTTAAGTATAAAGGTTGATCAATAAACCTTTAATCTCACCTATTTTAGCTAATAAGTCAACAGAATCTTTTTCCTCGTTTAGAACATCTTCTGTTAACTCTATCAGTTTTTCATCAATTGTATCTACTATTTTCAAGCGTCGACCTTCGCCGAATCGATTCCAAGTATGGGATTGCTTCAGCTCCATACCATAGGAAACGGCTTCTTTTAAAAAGCGTTTAACTAACATCTTAAACTTGGCTAAATCACGTAAGTTTTTAGATTTTGCAATACGGTCGCCTGCTGTTGAAATATCGCCTAATAATTTTGTTATTTGTTCTGTCTGCATACGTTGTCCTGAATTTACAACTAAATCTCCAAATCGCGTCGTTGGTTGGTGATTCGGTAGTTTTTGTCTAGTTGTATCCAATCCAATACGCAGATCTTGGTTGATCTTCACTTAATTGTCTCCTCCGTCTCCTAGAAATGATGAAACTGTTCGATTGGTAAAACGAAAACGGTTGCTCCTCCTACCTCAACTTCTACTGGATATGGAATATAGGCATCTGCATTTCCACCCATTGGCGAAATAGGTGCCACCATTTGTTCACGTGAACGACAATTATCGCGAATATTATCTAATACCTTTTGAACTAGTGAATCCTCAGTACCAATCAAGAAAGTTGTATTCCCTGAACGGAGAAATCCCCCTGTACTGGCCAATTTTGTTGCGCGAAATCCATTTTTCGTTAAAGCGTTTGAAAGACGGTTACTATCCTGATCTTGTACAACTGCCACAACTAATTTCATCGGCATTCACTCCTCTAATGTATATAGGTACACTTATAATTATAACACAATCCAACGTATCTCTTCATTTACTTTACAATGCATTTTTTAAAATTTTCCAGACACTTTGAAAAACTTCCTCTAATGATTTACTTGCATCAATTATATAGATTCTTTCAGGAAATTCCTCAGCTAATTTCAAGTATGCATTTCTTACGTTTTGATGGAATGCTAGACTTTCCACATCTAAACGATTTACTTCACGTTCTTTGTGATTATTAATACGAGCTAATCCAATTTCAGGATCTAGATCAAAAAGAATCGTCATATCTGGCATACGATCACCAATAGCAAATTCATTGATAGATTTTACTCCAGGAATACCTAATTCGCGTCCAATACCTTGATATGCTAACGAAGAATCAATAAAGCGATCACATAAAACAACTTTTCCCTGTTTTAGAGCGGGTTCTACTTTTTCAACAAAATGTTGGCTTCTTGCTGCAGCATATAATAATGCTTCCGTTTTTGCATCCATTTCTGTATGTGCCGGATTTAAAATAACTTGTCTAATCTCTTCCGCAATGACGCTACCACCTGGTTCACGTGTTGCTACTACTTCTCTTCCCTCATCTTGTAATTTACTAACAACCATCTTGAGTACTGTAGTCTTTCCTGCACCTTCTGGTCCTTCAAATGTAAAAAATAATTTATTCGTCATGACTAAACCCTCTCATATATACTATTACATTCCATTATACATGATTGGTTCTAATTAATAATACTATTGCTTGTGCTAAAATATGCTATAAAACCTGAACATACCCTTTTTGAGGAAAATAACCTTCGCTTTATCTCATATTTGTGCTATAACTATCCATCTATTTTGTACCATTTGAACTTTTAGCAATATAATGAATCCCATCAAAAGAGTTACCTATTTCTTTATATTGTATAGGTTATTTAATGTCACTGGCTAATATGGCAAAATATAATCTATTTATCACTTACTTTACCTTTTTATTTAATGTAAGAAGCGTTACAATGAATGTGACAATTACTACTGTTGTCTTAAAGATAGATTTTTTCTTTAGCATATATGGACTCCTTTGCACATCAAATTAATTTTTTCATCAAATATTATTTACCTTTTAGAGAACACTTCTTCTGTTCCTTCGAAACCACAATCAGAATACTATTTTAGTTCAATGAGAAAAGTTGGAGTAAAATATAATAATATCTCCCCAGCGTATTCATGTTCAGCCTTTCCACGGTGCTCTTGTGGTTATTTATCGAAAAAACCCTTTCACTGCGAATCTCAACTGCCAGCTTTTCCGGCAAATCTTATGTTTATACAGAATAACAATTTATCAGGTACAGAATCATAGGAGTGCACACCTTCATTTTTCTAGTGTTTTTTCTCAAATAAATAGTATAGGCTCTATATTTTAAAGCATTTATACTATTTCCTGGTAAATAATTTAAAGACAACGTTTACCTAATTAAAGTATAAATCATGACTAACTAAATGTTAAAACTATAAAAAAGTTAGCAAATAAAAAAGCACAACTGAATAATCAGTTGTGCTTAATGTGTGTGCCTAGCAACGTCCT
>NZ_JBCMNM010000079.1:0-12204 GCF_050459865.1 Rummeliibacillus pycnus | reverse complement strand
AGATTTGGATGTTTCGCTACAGACAGGCGCTTTCCGCGGGCAAGCATCAAGCCTCCTCGTCAGCTGCTAGTTGCGTGCGGGGTCTTGATTTGTCTTGCGTTTCCCGCAGGAGTCGCCTGTCTTTCGCTCTATAGATAACTCTTCATTAGTATTTGACATCAAACAAACTTGGAATATCCAAATATTAAATGTTTGTTATTTTTTGCTACACTTTGAATTATGAAATTGATTCTGAAAAATAATATAATAGTTATATTTTTGCAATAAAAGTTGTCTATACTAATTGAGAGTTCAAAAACTGATTCTGTTTCTTGTTATTTAAATCGCTTTTTAGAAGCAATGTGAGAAGCTTTTTGCGTATTTGCAAAATGCCACTTTGTTACGCTATGAAGAATATCTTCACCTTGCGCTAATAATATTTTTGCAGCTACTTCATCTACTTGATGGCTTGCACCTTTTGGTAAAGTGATCCCGATTTGCTTGCTCAATTTATCCATTTCTTGTAAGAATGCGCATCGAGCTAAAATAGATGCAGCCGCTACTGCTAAATGGATTTGTTCTGCTTTCGTGGCAAATAATACGTTTTCAGTAACAACTTCCTTTTCATTCTTAAGATAATTATAGTAAGTTTTTCTTTCAGCAAATTGATCAATTAGAACATATTCTGGTTTTTCAGGTTCAATCTTAGCTAAAAGTTGTCGGATTGCTTGGTTATGAAGCTGTGCTTTCATCTTACCTTGTGAAGTACCAGCAGTTTGAACAAGATTGTACTTTTCATTATGTAATGTTAGTACACAGTGCGGTAGAGTAGCTTTAAGGTCAGATGCAATATTTAACATATATTCATCTGAAAGCATTTTAGAATCTTTAACACCCAACTCTTTTACTAATTCAATTTTGTCTTGTGGTACATAAACGGCTGCTACAGTAATAGGTCCAAAATAATCGCCCGTTCCAGTTTCATCAGAGCCAATGACAGATAAGGAGGATAAGTTTTTAGGCAACGTATCTCCCTTTGATAACGTCTTAGTAGGCGTATCTTCTGCTTGAGTTTTCCACTGTTCGGCTTCGCGTTCACAACCGCCACCCTGGAACATCACTTTACCAGATGAATAGATTGTGATCGCACAGTCAGCAAGCTTTGCGGCAAATATAACGCCAGGTGCTTTGCGATCTACTATATTTTGAGAATAGAAGTTCATCACTTCTTTTTGCACCTTTGGAGTTAGTTTAATTACAATATTAGACATATTTTATATTCCTTTCTTCTTAAATAATTCACAACTCAGACACTTCATGTTATCATAAGAAATAGGACTTTAAAGGAGGTTAAGGCTTTGTCAGAGCAACGAAAAAATCGAGTTTCAGTTGAAATCTACGCTCAAACTTATAATATAGTTGGGACAGAATCGGCAGGACATATGCGATTTGTAGCGGCAACTGTAGACGATCAAATGCGTGAAATTAAACGTAAGAATCCAAGCCTCGACAGTGCCAAGCTAGCCGTCCTCACTGCTTGCAATGCAGTAAACGATTACTTAAAATTAAAAAACCGAGTAGAAATACTAGAATCAGAATTGAAAAATTTAAAGGATGAAGTGAATGGTTGATTTAATCATAATTATTTTATTATTTGCTGGATTAGTCAGTGGTATTAGAAGAGGTTTAGTAGTACAGCTAATCCAAATGGCTGGTTTTTTAATCTCAATTATTGTAGCTTATCTCTATTATAAACCATTAGCGGAAAAATTAGTTCTATGGATACCATACCCTTCCGTTGATGAAAATACTACATTAAAATTTGCTGTAGAGCAATTAGATATAAGCCAAACATTCTATCAATTATTAGCGTTTGCGTTAATATTCTTTGTGGTTAAGTTTGCCATACAAATTGTAGCATCATTATTTGACTTTTTAAGACATATTCCATTCCTAGGAGGATTAAATCGTATCTTAGGTGGATTTTTTGGATTCATTGAGGCGTATTTGCTTATTTTCATTGTGCTATATGTATTGGCACTACTTCCAATTGAAGGAATCCAAAAATATATAGATAGTTCATTCTTAACAAAGTTAATACTCGAATACACACCAATCATATCCAAAGCATTCCAAAATTTATGGTTTGTTTATATGAAATAAAAAGTAGAATTAGACTTCTCTCTTTAGAGGGAAGTCTTTTGTTGATAAGGAGGAATATACGATGAATAAAAAGACAATCATTCATACACTTGAGAAAATTGCCATCTTTTTAGAACTTCAAGGTGTCAATCCTTTTAAAATAGCAGCATTTCGTAAAGCGGCAGCCGCATTAGAGACAGATACAAGAAGTATAAACGAAATTGAAGATATCACTAAAATTAAAGGGATTGGTAAAGGAACAGCTGCTGTTATTCACGACTTAATAGAAAATGGTCGATCAGAGGTACTTATTCAATTAGAACAAGAAGTTCCAAAGGGGTTACCTCCATTATTAAAATTACCGGGCCTTGGTGGCAAGAAAATCGCTAAGCTTTATCAAGAACTTGGTGTAGATTCAGCAGAAAGTTTGAAAAAAGCATGTGAAGAAGGAAAAGTTTCTGCTCTTTCTGGTTTTGGAAAGAAAACAGAAGAAAAAATTTTAAAAGAGCTCGAGAGTTTTGGAAAAAGAGCGGAGTTTCATCCAGTATGGTTGTTAGAAGAAGTCGTTGCTGACATCGAAAAGGTTTTACATGAAATACCTGAAATTGAGCAATCATCTGTTGCTGGAAGCTTTAGACGTGTAAAAGAGCAAAGTAAAGACGTTGACTTTATTATTGCAACAAGTAATCCAGAAGCTGTAAAAGAAGCATTATTATCAAAGTTAATAACCAAAGAAATTATTGCGGCAGGCGATACCAAAATTTCGGTTACCCTACAAACAGATGATATCAATGTTGATTTTCGTTTAGTTACACTTGATGAATATGCAACAGCGCTTCACCATTTTACTGGTTCAAAAGAACATAACGTGCGGATGCGTCAAATTGCAAAAGAGCGTGGCGAGAAAATTAGTGAATATGGGGTAGAGCAAACGGATGGATCTGTTTTAACATTTAATTCTGAAAAAGAATTCTTTGCTCATTTTGATTTGCCATTTATCCCACCTACAGTAAGAGCAGGTAATCATGAATTTGATCGTTTAGATGAGATTCCTAAACTTGTGCAACTAACTGATATCAGATCAGATTTACATATGCATACAACGTGGTCTGATGGAGCGCATGCGGTTCATGAGATGGGGGAAGCATTGATTGCTAAAGGCTATCAATATGCAGTAATTACGGATCACTCTCAATACTTAAAAGTTGCTAATGGACTTACTCCAGAACGATTAGTAGAACAGCGCAAAGAAATTTGGGCTTTCAATGAACAGCACCCTGAATTTCGTTTGTTAGCAGGTACAGAGATGGATATTTTACCGGATGGATCTCTTGATTTTGAAGACGATGTTATGGCGGAGCTAGACTTTGTCATTGCTTCGATTCACTCTAGTTTTTCACAGCCACAAGAGAAAATTATGGAACGACTTCTAAATGCGATGAAAAATCCACATGTTGATATGATTGCACATCCAACAGGGCGTGTTATTGGTCAAAGAGATGGTTATAATCCTGATATAGCTCAACTTATTACATGGGCAAAAGAATATGGTAAAATTTTAGAGTTAAATGCAAATCCATATCGTTTAGATCTATGTGTAGAACATTTAGAAATGGCTTACAAAGCAGGAGTTCCTATTGCAATTAACACAGATGCACATGCCATCGAGCAACTTCGTTTTATGGAAATTGGCACAAAATATGCTCAAAAAGCATGGTTGAAAAAAGATAATATCGTTAACACTTGGTCGCTAGATGACTTTGTGAAGTATATAGAGAAGAAATAGGAGGTGTCTTTTTAGTGATAGCAGAACGCGCACTAAAAACACTAGAGTTTGATAAAATACGAGCACAAATAGCAACTTATTGTACATGTTCAATCGGAACATCAGCAATTGAAAAATTAACTCCTGAGATAGATTTATTAAAAGTAAAAGCATTGTTAGATGAGATGGATGAAGGTCTTTCTATTCTTCGAGTTAAAGCAAATGTGCCAATGGGAGGGATTTTCGATATTCGCCCACATGCAAAACGCGCGCAAATTGGTGGCATGCTTAGTCCTCAAGAATTGATGGAAATTTCAAGTACGATTCGATCGAGCCGAATATTCCGAGAATTCATCGAAGATATTGAAGCAGAAGGTGATATTCAAATCCCTTACTTTATCCAAAAGAAAAATGATATCCCAGTTCTAACGGGACTACAACATGAGATCAATTCTTGTATCGATGAAAATGCAAGTGTAATGGATTCAGCAAGTTCTGAATTACGTTCAATCCGACAACAACTTCGAGCACAAGAAGGCCGTGTACGTGAAAAATTAGCAAGTCTAACCCGTGGTAGCAATGCTTCCAAAATGCTATCTGATTCTATCATCACAATTCGTAACGATCGTTTTGTTATTCCTGTAAAACAAGAATACCGTGGCCATTATGGTGGTATCGTGCATGATCAATCAGCTTCTGGTCAAACACTTTATATTGAACCAGATGCTGTAGTACAAGCGAATAACGAAATTCACCGTTTAAGAGCAAAGGAAAAAGTAGAAATCCAAAAAATACTGCTTCATCTTTCAGCTTTAGTACAAGAAGTGGCGCATTCATTGTTTTCATTAGTTCAATTGCTAGGAGAAATCGATGTTATTTTAGCAAAAGCTAAATATGGTCAAGCCAATAAATGTACAATGCCAATTATGAATGATGAAGGTTATATTAAATTAGGAAAAGCACGTCACCCACTACTACCAATCGATGTAGCAGTCGCAAACGATATTGAATTCGGCCGTGATATTACAGCAATTGTGATAACTGGTCCAAATACTGGTGGTAAAACGGTCACATTAAAGACAGTTGGTTTATGTACGCTAATGGCACAGGCTGGAATTCCAGTACCTGCATTAGATGGATCAGAGCTTTCCGTATTTACACAACTATTTGCTGATATTGGTGATGAACAATCGATTGAGCAAAGTTTATCTACATTCTCTAGTCATATGGTGAATATTGTTGATATTCTACAACAATTCGATGAACATTCACTTGTCTTATTTGATGAATTAGGTGCGGGGACTGACCCTCAAGAAGGAGCAGCTCTTGCGATTTCAATTCTAGATGAGGTACATGGTAGAGGTGCTCGCGTAATGGCGACCACACACTATCCTGAGTTAAAAGCTTATGGTTATAATCGTCCAGGCGTAGTTAATGCAAGTGTTGAATTTGATGTGGAAACATTAAGTCCTACATATCGCTTATTAATTGGTGTTCCTGGACGAAGTAACGCCTTTGAAATTTCTACGCGTCTAGGTTTACCGGATCATATTATTAAGAGTGCTAAATCCTTTACAGGAACAGATCGTCATGAAGTTGAGTCAATGATTGCATCATTGGAAGAGAGTCGTCGAAGATCCGAAGCAGATGCAGAACGCTCACATCAACTTCTTGCAGAAGCCGAAAAACTTCAAGCTGAACTTGATGCTAAGTTAAAAGACTACGAAGAAAGCAAGGATGAGTTAGCGAAAAAAGCGAAAGAAAAAGCGCGTAAAATTGTTGAAGATGCCAAGAGAGAAGCAGAAGAAGTCATTGATGAACTTCACAAAATGCGTTTAAACGCCAATAAAGTTGTCAAAGAGCATGAAATTATCGAGGCTCGCAAACGACTTGAAGAAGCTACTCCTGCTGAAAATCGTATTTTGAAAAAGCAACGTCAAGCAAATGCTCGTGCAGTCAACCTTCAAAAAGGTGATGAAGTGAAAGTATTAAGCTATGGTCAAAAAGGAATCTTACTTGAAAGAGTATCTGATAATGAATGGATTGTTCAAATTGGGATTCTGAAGATGAAACTCGATGAATCAGATTTAGAATTTGTTAAACCCGAGAAAGTAAAAGAATCGGTCTCGGTAGCAAATGTTCGTAATCGAGATTCATATGTTAAACTTGAATTAGATTTACGTGGTGAACGCTACGAAGACGCAATGATTCGTACTGAAAAATACTTGGATGACGCCTTACTATCAAATTATAATCGAGTATCCATTATTCACGGTAAAGGTACTGGTGCATTGCGACAAGGAATACAATCACTACTTAAACGACATAAACGCGTTAAATCATTCCGTTACGGCGAAGCGGGTGAAGGTGGCTTCGGTGTGACTGTTGTTGAATTAAAATAGAGAAAGAATATTTGGGGGTGGGATTGCATGTTGCTGAGTAGCTTTTGGCATCAGCCTATTGTTGAAACAACAGGCTATTTTAGTGTAGTAGTACTTTGTCTTGTTGTGGCCATGGTAATATTCGAGCTTGTTACTAAATATAAAAATTGGCAGGAAATAAAAAGTGGCAATGTTGCGGTTTCCTTAGCAACAGGAGGTAAAATATTAGGGGTTTGTAATATTTTTCGCTATTCCATAGAACGTCATAATTCACTTATAGAAATGATTGGATGGGGATTGTTTGGATTTACTTTACTCATTATAGCTTATATTCTCTATGAATTTTTGACGCCTACGTTTAATATTGATCATGAAATTGAAAAGGATAATCGATCCGTAGGTTTTATTTCCTTTACAATTTCTGTTGGTTTATCATTTGTAATAGGAGCTAGTATTTCTTAGCAGTTTAGGAGAGTAAGTATGGAAACTTTAGCAAAAGTGTTGATGGTTGTATGTGGACTTTTCATCATAACAGGCGTTGTATATTTATTATTACATTAGATAAAAGCTCAAACAGTTCACCTCTGTAATAGCTTTATAGTGGTAAAAGATTAGGCGTATGCCTAATCTTTTTTTATTAGCAAATAGTAGAGAAATTCTCGAATAGGTAATATATATCTAGGAAAAACACAAAAAATAATAATTTCCGATTGAAAGCGTTGCCGATATTACTTATAATTAAAGTTAGAAAAATTCTAACTATTTGTAAAATACAGGGGGCGTATCAATTGACTGAAAAGATTTGGTTAAAGAACTATCCGCCTAATATTCCTACAACAATGAAGTACGAAGAAATTCCGTTACAAGAATATTTGACGAGGGCTGTTGAGAAAACTCCTACAAAAGAAGCGATTCATTTTCTGGGTAAAGATATTACGTATAAAGAGTTATATGAATCCTCGTTAAAATTTGCAAATTATTTAGTTAAAATTGGGATCGAAAAGGGAGATCGTGTGGCGATTATGCTACCGAATTGTCCACAAAGTGTTATTGCATATTATGGTATTTTATATGCTGGTGGAATTGTTGTTCAGACGAATCCACTGTATACAGAACGTGAAGTTGAATATCAGTTAAAGGACTCTGGTACAAAGTTAATTGTTACATTGGATATTCTCTACCCAAGGGTTATGAAAGTTTGGAAGAATACAGATTTAGAAAATATCATTGTTACAGGTATTAAAGATTATTTACCGTTTCCAAAGAATCTATTGTATCCTTTTGTTCAGAAAAAAGAATATGGCTTTAAAGTGAGTGTAGAGCACAGTGGGTCAAACCATCTTTTTTCAGAAATCATGAAAATTGGTGATGTAAAATTAATCGAATTAGCTTCTAATTATGAAGAGGACATCGCTTTACTTCAATATACAGGGGGAACAACAGGGTTTCCAAAAGGTGTGATGTTGACGCATAAAAACTTAGTCGCAAACGTACAAATGTGTAGTGCTTTTCTGTGTGAATGTATATTAGGAAAAGAAGTCATTATGGGGGTATTACCATTTTTCCATGTATATGGGATGACAACCGTATTACTTCTCTCAGTAATGCGAGGAGATAAGATGGTGTTAATGCCGAAATTTGATGCGACTGAAGCGTTAAAAATGATTCAAAAGCATAAGGCGACATTATTTCCAGGCGCTCCAACTTTGTACATTGGTTTACTGAACCATCCTAATCTAAATAAGTACGATCTTTCATCCATTAAAGCATGTATTAGTGGGTCGGCTCCTTTACCAGTTGAAGTACAAGAAAATTTTGAAAAAGTAACTGGGGGAAAGTTAGTTGAAGGTTATGGTTTAACAGAATCTTCACCAGTAACACATTCAAACTTTATATGGCACGGGGAAAGAGTGAAAGGATCAATCGGTGTACCTTGGCCAGATACAGATGCTGCTATATTCAAAGTAGACACGATGGAACCACTACCAATTGGTGAAATTGGTGAAATAGCTGTAAAAGGGCCACAAGTGATGAAAGGATATTGGAACCGTCCAGAAGAAACCGAGATGACATTACGGGATGGGTGGTTGCTAACTGGAGATTTAGGCTATATGAATGAAGATGGCTATTTCTTTGTAGTCGATCGTAAAAAGGACATTATTATTGCGGGTGGTTTTAATATATATCCCCGAGAAGTGGAAGAAGTTTTATATGAGCATGATGCAATACAAGAATGTATAGTTGCGGGTGTACCAGATCCTTATCGTGGTGAAACAGTAAAAGCCTATATTGTTTTAAAAGCTGGATATCAAGTATCTGAAGAAGAACTTAACAAATATTGCAGGGCAAATTTGGCAGCATTTAAGGTGCCACGCATATATGAATTCCGTACAGAATTGCCAAAAACTGCTGTTGGTAAAATTTTGCGGCGAACTCTTATAGAAGATGAAAAAACAAAGCTAGAACAAACAATCTAAGGTATGCAATAGCCGACTTGACAATCTACCGTTGAAAATATATCATGAAAACATGAATGAATGGTCATTCATAATATTTTCATAATAAACCGGTGGTGATCATATTGAACAAAAACAAACCAAAATACAGACAAATTATTGACGCTGCTGTCATCGTAATTGCGGATAATGGTTATCACCAAGCTCAAGTTTCCAAAATTGCAAAACAAGCTGGCGTCGCGGATGGAACAATTTATTTATATTTTAAAAACAAAGAAGATATATTAATTTCCGTATTTAAGGAAAAAATGTCTGTTTTTGTAGATAACTTACAGGATATAATTAAAGAGAGCACTTCAGCGTCTGAAATGCTTTATCGGATGATTGAAGGACATTTTAAGGTGCTATCTGAAGATTATCATTTAGCTATTGTTACTCAATTAGAACTTCGTCAATCCAATAAGGATCTACGTTTGAAAATTAACAGTATTCTTAAGGAATACCTTGAATTGCTTGATGAGATTTTAAAAGAAGGTATTCAAGCTAGAGAATTTATGGAAGAGATTGATATTCGTCTTGTTAGACAAGTGATCTTTGGAACAATCGATGAAGTATCAACAACCTGGGTAATGAAAGAGCAAAAATATGATTTAGTTGCAATGGCACCTCGCGTTCATGACATTTTATTAAAGGGGATTCAAAAAGCTTAAATGGAGTGGCGAAGTTCACAACTTTGCCACATACATATTTTTCAACAAAGGAGGATAAGGGGAATGGAATATCTAAATTATATAGTGGAAGAAGGGGTTGCAATAGCAACCATTAATCGCCCACCAGCAAATGCTTTATCTCGTGCGTTAATAGAAGAGGTAGATCAATTACTAGATGCTGTTGAAAAAGATGTAGATGTACGAGTTGTTTTGTTACATGGGGAAGGCAGATTCTTTTCTGCCGGTGCTGATATTAAAGAATTTACTGAAGTATCATCGGAAAAAGAGTTTGCAAAATTATCAACACATGGACAAGATGTTTTTGAGAGACTAGAGAAGTTTTCAAAACCAGTGATTGCTGCGATTCATGGTGCAGCTCTAGGTGGTGGACTAGAGCTAGCAATGAGCTGTCACTTCCGTTATGTGAGTGAAACAGCAAAATTAGGTTTACCAGAATTGCAACTGGGCTTAATTCCTGGTTTTGGAGGAACTCAACGTCTCCCACGCTATGTTGGCGTAGCGAAAGCAGCTGAAATGATGTTTACAAGCGATCCAATTTCAGGTGTGGATGCAGTAAAATGGGGACTTGCAAATCTTGCTATACCAGAGGAATCTTTATTACAAGAGTCATTAAAAACTGCAAAGAAAATTGCAAAGAAAAGCCCGATTGCTTTAAAAACAGCGATTGAAATGTTGCAATTTTCAAAAACAAATTCTTTCTATGATGGGATTTCAGCTGAGGCAGAAAGATTTGGAACCGTTTTTGTTACAGAAGATGCTAAAGAAGGAATCACTGCATTTATCGAAAAAAGACAGCCTGTTTTTAAAGGACAATAAAAGTATTAGGGGGTAAGTTATATGAACATTTTTGTATTAGTTAAACGAACTTTTGACACTGAAGAGAAAATCGTATTAAACGGTGGCGCTATTCAAGAAGATGGTGCGGAATTTATCATCAATCCGTATGATGAATATGCAATTGAAGAAGCCATTCAAATTCGAGATGCACAAGGTGGGGAAGTAACAGTTGTAACAATTGGCGGAGAAGACTCCGAGAAACAACTACGTACTGCCTTAGCAATGGGTGCCGACAAAGCAGTACTAATCAATACAGAAGATGATGTAGAAGAGTTAGATCAATTCTCTGTAGCATATATTTTAGCCGAATACTTGAAAGATAAAGATGCAGATTTAATTTTAGGTGGAAATGTAGCAATTGACGGGGGATCTGGTCAAGTTGGTCCTCGAGTTGCTGAATTACTAGATATAAATTATATAACTACAATTACAAATCTTGAAATTGATGGAGATGTAGTTAAAATTGTGCGTGATGTAGAAGGGGACTCAGAAGTAATTGAAACTTCGTTACCTTTATTAGTTACTGCACAACAAGGATTAAACGAACCGCGTTATCCTTCTTTACCGGGAATCATGAAAGCTAAGAAAAAACCATTAGAAGAACTAGAATTAGATGATTTAGATATTGATGAAGATGATGTAGAAGCGAAAACGGAAACAGTTGAAGTTTTCTTACCAGCACAAAAAGAAGCTGGTCGTGTACTACAAGGAGAACTACAAGATCAAGTAAAAGAACTTGTTCAATTACTACATTCAGAAGCGAAAGTTATTTAAGCTGATATACATTGCTGAGGAGGGAATCACATGACAAAAAAAGTATTAGTATTAGGTGAAGTACGTGAAGGAACTTTAAGAAATGTTTCGTTTGAAGCAATTGCAGCAGCAAAAACAATTGCTGAAGATGGTGAAGTAGTTGGCGTTCTAATCGGAGATGCAGTTGAAGCATTAAGCTCTGAAATTATTCAATATGGTGCAGATCGAATTGTTACTGTAGAGCATCCACATTTAAAACAATATACTTCTGACGGTTTTAGCCAAGCATTCAAAGCAGTTGCTGATGCAGAAAATCCAGATGCAATCGTATTTGGACATACAGCTTTGGGTAAAGACTTATCACCTAAAATTGCAAGTAAATTGGGAAGTGGATTAGTTTCAGATGTTACTGCAATTGAGGGTGAAGGTGAAGATGCGCTGTTTATCCGACCAATTTACTCAGGCAAAGCATTTGAGAAAGTGAAAGTAAAAGAAGGTATTGTTTTTATCACAATCCGTCCAAATAATATTGCACCACTTGCAAAAGATGAATCTCGCTCAGGTGAAGTTTCTAGCTTGTCTATAGAAATCACTAATTTACGTACTGTTATTAAAGAAGTTGTACGTAAAACAACTGAAGGTGTAGATCTATCTGAAGCTAAGGTAGTTGTGTCTGGTGGTCGCGGTGTGAAGAGCGCTGAAGGTTTTGCACCATTGCAAGAATTAGCTAAACTATTAGGTGGTGCAGTAGGAGCTTCCCGCGGTGCTTGTGATGCTGATTATTGTGATTATTCATTGCAAATTGGACAAACAGGTAAAGTTGTTACGCCAGATTTATATATCGCTTGCGGTATTTCTGGAGCAATTCAACATTTAGCAGGGATGTCCAACTCTAAAATTATCGTAGCAATCAACAAAGATCCAGAGGCTAATATTTTCAAAGTAGCTGACTATGGTATCGTAGGCGACTTATTTGAAGTTGTCCCAATGTTAATAGAAGAATTCAAAAACGTAGCAGTTAAATCGTAATAACTGATGAAAGCTCTGCAAAAACAAAATTGCAGAGCTTTTTTTCTTTATACTAGCTCCGTTATAAAGGTGATCACTCCTGCGGGAAAAGCAAGCGAATCAAGACCCCGCAGCGCAATTAAGGAACGGAG
>NZ_JBCMNM010000078.1:0-3734 GCF_050459865.1 Rummeliibacillus pycnus | reverse complement strand
AGGAGGAAATATAAAATGGCAATTGTACATTCAACAGATGCAACTTTTTCAAATGATATTGAAAATGGTTTAGTATTAGTAGATTTCTGGGCAACTTGGTGTGGACCATGTAAAATGATCGCTCCAGTACTAGAAGAATTAGATCAAGAATTAGCTGGTAAAGTGAACATCGTTAAAGTGGATGTTGACCAAAACCAAGAAACAGCTAGCCAATTTGGTATTATGTCTATCCCAACATTATTATTGTTCAAAGATGGCGAACAAGTTGATAAAACAGTTGGTTTCCAACCTAAAGAAGCATTAGCTGAATTCATCCAAAAACACGCATAAGTTTTTTGGGTTCATAAACGAAACCGGGTCCCTAAAAGGTGCCCGGTTTTTTTTAGAGGTGATTTGATGAATGATTTAATAAAACAAAAATTAGCAATCTTACCTGATCATCCTGGATGTTATTTGATGAAAGATCGCCAAGGAACAATTATTTACGTTGGAAAAGCAAAAGTATTAAAAAATCGAGTACGCTCCTATTTTACAGGATCACATAATGGTAAAACACAACGACTTGTAAGTGAAATAGAAGATTTCGAATACATCGTAACATCTTCTAATAAAGAAGCCTTCTTATTGGAATTAAATTTAATCAAATTACATGATCCGAAATACAACATTATGCTTAAGGATGATAAAACATATCCTTACATAAAAATTACAAATGAAAAATACCCAAGATTGCTTACAGTCCGTAAAGTAAAAAAGGACAAGGGGAAATATTTTGGACCATACCCTAATGCATTTGCAGCCAATGAAACGAAGAAATTACTAGATCGAATATATCCTTTACGAAAATGCCAAACTTTACCGAATAGAGTGTGCTTGTATTACCATCTAGGACAATGCTTAGCGCCATGTGTAAAAGAGATTGAAAAAGAGACCTTTGACACAATGGTTCAAGAAATCAGCAATTTCCTAAATGGTGGACATGCAGCTGTAAAAGAGGAACTACAGCAGAAAATGCTAGCTGCTTCAGAACAACTTGATTTTGAGCGTGCTAAAGAGTACCGTGATCAAATCGCACATCTCGAATCGGTAATGGAGAAACAAAAAATCACAACAAATGATTTCACTAATCGAGATGTCTTTGGCTATGCAGTGGATAAAGGCTGGATTTGTGTGCAAGTGTTTTTTGTAAGACAAGGAAAATTAATTGAACGAGATGTATCATTATTCCCTTCTTACGGAGAACCAGAAGAAGAATTTTTAACCTTTGTAGGTCAATTCTATGAAAAAGCGGATCATATAAAACCGAAGGAAATACTCGTACCTCAAGAGATTGATGGCGAAATGCTTCAACAAGTATTAGAGATTAATGTATTAAAACCACAAAGAGGTAGAAAAAAAGAATTACTGGATTTAGCTTCAAAGAACGCACAAATTGCAATACTTGAGAAATTCCAACTAATCGAAAGACAAGAACAAAGAACGATAGGAGCTTGCGAAGAACTAGGCGATGCAATGAATATAGCAACACCGCTTCGTATCGAAGCCTTCGATAACTCCCATATATTCGGAGCAGATACTGTTTCAGCAATGGTCGTTTTCATAGATGGTAAACCTAGCAAAAAAGAATACCGTAAATTTAAAATTCAAAGTGCAGGTGCCCATGATGATTATGGCGCAATGCGAGAGGTAATTCGTCGTCGCTATTCACGTGTACTCAAGGAAGGTCTACCTTTACCGGATTTACTAGTTACAGATGGCGGGAAAGGGCAAATGGAGGTTGCAAGAGAAATTTTAGAGGATGAATTAGGGCTTGATATTCCAATAGCAGGACTAGCAAAGGATGACAAGCACCAAACTTCTCAACTGTTATACGGAAATCCTCCTGAAATTATTCCTTTAAAACGAACAAGTGAAGCCTTTTATTTATTGCAACGTGTACAAGATGAAGTTCACCGCTTTGCCATAACATTCCATAGACAGTTACATGAAAAAAATGCAATCACTTCGGTATTAGATGAAATACCAGGGATTGGTCCAAAAAGAAAACAACAATTATTAAAACATTTTGGCTCAATTAAGAAGATTAAAGAAGCAACCGTTGAAGAGTTGCAAGAAGCTGGTGTACCGGAAAAACTATCTAATGTAATAATTGGCTTTTTTCAGAAAAAATGATTGCACGAAAAGTAAATCATATGGTATCTTAATGACACCAATTAAAAATCACTGATTTAGTGATGATAGAGGCGCGGGTTTCAATAGTATCCGACTGGAGGACGAATAGGTCCATTGATAGTCGGTGAAAGGGGAAGTCGCCGAAGTTGCAAGTTTGCTAATTCCATCTTGCTGCTGGTTCTACATTAAAGAAATGTAGAATTGTCAGAATCAATGTAGATTCTGGAGGGCTATCTCACATGAATGTTCTTTTGAACGTGCATGCTAAGAGCAGCCCATTCACCATCTGTGTGAAGTGCTGCTCTTTTTTTCATTAGAAGTCATTGTGAAAATCGTCCACATACTATTATGTAGGGGAGCGTTTTGATGAGTACTTTAGTCGTTAAATTTGGTGGAACTTCCGTTGCAACAACAGAAAGAATTATGCATGTTGCTAAGCGCATTCAGCGTGAGAAACAAAAGGGTTATAACATTGTCGTAGTTGTATCTGCAATGGGTAAAACGACAGATCAACTTGTTGATATGGCCCACGAAATTTCTGAATCACCTTCAAAAAGAGAAATGGACGTGTTATTGACTACGGGCGAGCAAGTAACGATATCATTGTTATCAATTGCTTTGCATAAGCTAGGAATCGAGGCTCAATCATTTACTGGCTGGCAAGCAGGTATTGTGACAGAGCATGTACCAAGCAATGCGAGGATCGAAAATATTGCACCAAAAGCTGTCAAAGAGGCTTTGGAGGCGGGAAAAGTGGCTGTAGTTGCTGGCTTCCAAGGAATTGATGTTGAAGGAAATATTACAACATTAGGCCGCGGAGGTTCAGATACAACAGCTGTTGCGCTTGCAGCAGCACTGAATGCAGAACGCTGTGATATTTATACAGATGTTGATGGTGTTTATACAAGTGATCCTCGATATGTAAAAGGTGCTAGAAAGCTACAAGAAATGTCCTATGATGAAATGCTTGAATTAGCTAATCTAGGAGCAGGTGTCTTGCATCCCCGATCTGTAGAAGTAGCAAAAAATCATAATATCCAAATGTCTGTTCGTTCGAGCTATGAGGATGTTGAAGGTACCATTTTGAAGGAGGAAATTGAAGTGGAAAAAGATTTAGTTGTACGCGGTGTTGCGTTTGAATCAGATATTATTCGATTAACTGTATATTATGAAGAGGCCTACAATGGTTCATTGGCTAATATTTTTACAACATTAGCAAAAAATCATGTCAATGTGGATATAATTGTTCAAACAATTATTCAAGGAACAGAACCATCCGTTTCATTCTCAGTGAAAAAGGATAACCTTAATGATACATTACAAGTACTATCCGAGCATAAAGATACACTTGGTTATCATCATGTAGATCATGAATCGGAATTGGCAAAAGTTTCAATTGTAGGTTCTGGTATGGTTTCAAATCCAGGTGTTGCAGCTTCGATGTTTGATCGCCTATATCGCGAAGGTATTCCAGTCAAAATGGTCAGCACTTCAGAAATTAAAGTATCCGTTGTTGTACCTCAGGAAGATATGATTAAAGCAGCGAATGCTTTACACGATGA
>NZ_JBCMNM010000077.1:0-127437 GCF_050459865.1 Rummeliibacillus pycnus | reverse complement strand
TTCGCTTTCCGCGGGCGAGCGTTGAGCCTCCTCGGCAGCTCCTAGCTGCCTGCGGGGTCTCACCTGTCCCGCTTTCCCGCAGGAGTCTGCGCTAATTCCACATCAACAAAGATAGATATACAAGATTTTTATAATGAATTTTCAGCCTTTTTACTTTTTTAATGCCCTCCACTACTTTCCTAAGTGGCTTACAGCTCAAGCTTTTCCCGTAGGACTATGAATGAACCTCACTGAATTAACATCGCACAAAGGAAATGCGAATACATTCAAGGACTCGCCGTCGAAAGCGTTGCAAAGAACAAAATTGACTATCATGAAATGTTCGTATATTTTATATGAATTTTGCATTATCCAAATTGATTCAAATACTTAAAAATTAAAGTTTTGAATAACCTTTTTTAGATAATAATTGGATTAAATAGTGAAAAGCAAATTTTACTGCACGAAGACGGTTTGTATTTCGCATGCCTGATAATTGTAAGCGATACGTATATGGTTTATCATCATTAATTGCAATACCAATCCAAACTGTACCAGCAGGTTTGTCACCATGTGCTTCCGGCCCAGCTGCGCCTGTTAATCCAACACCAATATCTGTATTGAATTTCTCTTTCACAAGACGTGCCATTTCACCAGCACATTCAGCACTCACTACTCCAAATTGTTCAAGTATTTCTTCAGGCATACCTAGTTGTTCTTTTTTAACCTGTTCAGTGTAAGTAACCATTCCACCAAGTAAAGATTGGCTAATACCTGCATTTGATGCCAGTTCAGATTGGAATAGGCCAGCTGTTAAACTTTCAGCTGCTGCAATCGTTAGCTTATTGTTTATAAGCATTTCTG
This sequence comes from Rummeliibacillus pycnus, assembly GCF_050459865.1. Lineage (GTDB taxonomy): Bacteria > Bacillota > Bacilli > Bacillales_A > Planococcaceae > Rummeliibacillus > Rummeliibacillus pycnus_B. Next base: position 126,594 of record NZ_JBCMNM010000077.1, on the reverse strand, counting down.
CTACTTTACTTGATAAAGAATCATCATCCACGCCATATAAATAATCACCAACACGAGCTAATATTTCTTCTTTTGTTTTATTGATCAATTCCCATGCTTTTTCATCATTTTTAGCATTTGCTGTAATACGTAGAGTCACTTCGCCATCTGAAGCAAGGGGGGCGATTGTTGGATTTGATTGTTTATCAAGTAAATCTTGTATACGTACTTCAAGCTCTGCTTCTCCTATTCCATAAAAACGTAACACATGTGATATAATCTTCGCACCTTCATGAAGTCTTGCTGCGAGCTTCGGCTTTGCTTCAAATTGGAACATAGGTTCAATCTCTTTTGGCGGTCCAGGAAGTAATATATATGTGCGATTGTCATGGTCAAAAATCATACCAGGTGCCATACCATGCTTATTTATTAATACTTCACAACCTTTTAACACTAGTGCTTGCTTACGATTATTTTCCGTCATGCTACGATTTTGTTTTACAAAAAAATCTTCAATCGATTTCATAGCGTAATCATCATAAACTAGCTCTGTTTGTAGATGTTTTGCAATTGTTTCTTTTGTTAAATCATCTTTTGTTGGACCTAAACCACCGGAAAAGATTATTAGATCTGCGCGTGATTCTGCAATTTTAATTGCCTCTTCTAATCGTCCAACATTATCCCCTACAACTGTATGATAGAACACATTAATTCCAAGTTCAGATAATTGTTTGGATATAAAACGTGCATTAGTATTTGTAATTTGACCTAATAATAATTCAGACCCTACAGCAATAATTTCTGTATTCATTCTTCAAATCCCCCTTATTATTGGTAAAAAAAAGGCTCATTCATTTGAATAATTCAAACGCCACTAATGTGGTTGCCAAACGAATATCTTTCGTCATGCAAAATGAGCCTAAACTTACTACATTCTATTATTTTGATTCTAATAATATTTTACGGTTTAACCAGAAGTAATCTATTCCTGACCAAATTGTGAAAATTAATGCTATATAAAGCATGATTGTACCAAATGGAATACCCCACATTTCAAAGAAAATGTTGTGAAGTAATAATGAGGCAATCGCCACGATTTGTGCCCATGTTTTGATTTTTCCAAGTTGGTTAGCCGCTACAACCTCACCTTGTTCTGCACAAATTAATCGTAAGCCTGTTACTGCAAACTCACGGCTAATAATAATAATAACAACCCAAGCAGGTGCATAACCCAATTCAACTAATAAAATAAATGCAGAAGATACAAGTAATTTATCTGCTAATGGATCTAAAAACTTCCCTAAATTTGTCACTAAATTGTATTTACGTGCATAGTGACCATCAATCCAGTCTGTTATAGATGCAATAATAAAAATCAAAGCCCCAACAAAATGTTCAACTGGTAATGTAACGCCCAATATGGACATATCTCCCCAGCCAAAATCTAATACCATGAAAAGAACAAAAATAGGAATTAGACAAATTCGAGAGACTGTGATTCTATTAGGAATATTCATTTCTTTCACCTTTCTTAGCAAAGGAAAAAGTCATCTTTTGAAAGATGACTACTTTGCTTCCTCGAATTTAATAACGATATTTTGAGTATAACGTTCTGCAGGAGTTGCTGCAAATTTAATCTTCTCATCGTTTACATATACTGTACCATTTGCAGAGGCTCCAAGTCGAACACGGACGCTTTTTTTGCCTGTAGCATCAACATCAATTTCATCGCCATTATTATACATTTGTTGTGGATTGTATGTCGTTGCTTCATTTGAGATTTCAGTACCATTCTCATCTTGAATACCAACCCAAGTACTACCTGTTAGTTTTACTTTAATTTTAAAGTCTTTCGCATTTGTTAAAGTATAAGTAGTTGTAACACTATCACTTTCTAAAATACCTTTTGAGATTTTTTGTTTTGTTTCATTCGCTTGATCTTTTGCTGCTTGATCCTGTTTTGCTTGTGTATCAGTAGCAGAATTTCCTTTTACTTCTTTATCCTTATTACTATTTGATTGAACATCAGTTGATTCAACCTTAACGTCTTGTTGTTGCTTCGGTTCATCCACTACATCGTTACTAGAGTTATGTTGTTTTAAGAACCAAATAGCCGCAATAATAATGATGATAAATAAGGCAACAATTATTTTTGGCATCCAATCTGAACTACTTTTAGCCGCCTTTTTCGTCAGACTACGTCGTTGTTGAGGTTGTTGGATGTTCGCCGTTGCTGTTACATTTTCTACAGTTTTGTTGGCAGGAATATCTCCTTTGTAGGTTTCTAACAATTCATTAGTATCTAAACCAACTGCATCTGCATATTGCTTAATAAATGCTCGTACATAAAATGTTCCAGGCATAATACTGTAATTGCCTTCTTCAATCGCAGAAAGATAACGCTTTTGAATTTTTGTAATTTCCTGTAAATCATCCAGACTAAACCCTTTTGACACTCTCGCTTCCTTTAAACGAGCTCCTAATTCTGTCAATTGTATACACCTTCCTGTTAAAAATTAAATCCTCCAAAACCACCGAAACCATCCGAATCTTGTAAAAAGCTATTATTACGCTCTAGCACTTCGTATGTAATTTCTTCATCTGGATGATGTCTTAATTCGATAATATAATCAAAGTCTTCAATTGTATATTCAGAATGTTGCACGAACATATCAGGATGTTCGATTACGATAATTGTCGGTAATTGCATAATTTCCCGAACTAATTGTTGATGTCGTTCATCAGAAGAACGTCTAGTAACAATTCCATCAAGGATGAACACATTATTACTGTTAAATTCATCACCAAGTAATCGATTGCGTATTGTTTGTTTTATCATTGTAGATGATAGAAATAACCAACGTTTGTTTGCACAAACACTAGCGGCGACGATTGACTCAGTCTTTCCAACGCGAGGCATACCGCGTATTCCTATTAACTTACGACCTTCTTTTTTGAAAATTTCAGCCATAAAATCTACAAGTATACCTAGTTCATCACGAACAAAACGAAACGTTTTCTTCTCATCCGCCTCTCGTTGAATATAACGACCATGTCGAATGGCTAAACGATCTCGAGTGGTAGGTTGTCGAAATTTCGTAACTTTTATCATTTCCATTGTCGAAACAATATTTCTAAATCGTTCAATTTGTTCTTCGTTTTCAGCACGTAATAGCATACCTCTTCGTACTTGATCGACACCATTTATCGTTACGATATTAACTCTAAGCATACCTAATAATGACGCAATATCACCTAATAATCCGGGGCGATTGACTTGTATTTCATATTCAAAATACCATTCTTTCACATACAACGATCCCTTCTATTATAAGACGCTTAAGACATTTCTATGTTCCATAATAGCCGATTTTTGTACATATGAAAAGAAAAAAACGAAGGGGTTGCCTTAAAAGTGTAAAAAAACACTATAAAGGCAACCCCACGTACTTCATAAGTACTGTAATAGCCTCTTCTGCGGTTAATCGACACAGAAAAAACAACTACTGTAGATTCTTACTTTGCACTAGTTTAAGAACGCAATTCGCTAATGCTTCTTTTTCATTTTCGGATGCAACGCCCCACAAATCAGAGAGTACGCGTTCTTGTTCATTTTTAGGATCAACATTTTTAGCTAAATACTCACCGATTTGTAACGCTGCTTGTTGAATTATTTTATTAGGCATACCAGCATGCTCGGCCTGTGCAACATTTTGCCCTAAAAAGCTTGTCCATTTTTGCCAATTTTCAATGATAGGCATATAACCCCTCCTTCACATATCAAGTATGTGTAAAGATCATAATTATATGTACCAGCCACCATTAATTCTCATAATTTGTCCTGTTATATAATCTGCTTTTCCAGATTGCAAAAACGCTACTAAATAGGCTACTTCTTCAGGTTTTCCAGCACGTTCTAACGGAATATCTAATAACAGTGAAGACATTTCTTCATCATTTAGATGACCATTCATCTTCGTATCAATTAAACCAGGCGCTACCGCATTGACACGTATACCATTATATGAAACTTCTTGGGCATATGCTTTTACAAATGCATGAATTGCACCTTTAACAGTGGAATACAGTGTTTCTCCAGCTCCACCAGCTTCTCCCCAAATTGAACCAATCATTGTAATATAGCTTACTTGATGTTGACGTAATTTTGAAGAAAGTAAGCCAATCAACTGAATAGGGGTTTGGACATGTACTTTCCATAGAGCATTCATCTCTTCAACAGTAGTATCTTCAACAAGCTTATATAGTGCTTGACCACTAGCAACAACAATTGCTTTTAATGAAAATACAGATTGAGCAATGGTTGTTGCTGCAAATTCATCTGTTAAATCCGCATGTATCGTCATGAATTCTTGGTCTGGGTATGTTCTGATTAATTCATCACTCAAAACTTGTACCGTATCCACGTGATGATTGTATTGCATATATAAAGACCAACCGTGGTCTGCTAGTTCACGGCAAATGGCACTTCCGATTGAACCGGAAGCGCCTAATACTAAAGCAAATTTTTTCATTATGAATTTTGACCTTCTTTTGCTGTATCTGATTCAGCATTGACCTCTAAAGGTAAAATTTTAAAGACAGTTTGTTGAGATTCACCTTGTAAAGATTTAAAAGCTAGTTGAACATCTTCTACAGTCAACTCTTCAATAGCCGATACGGAATCAAATAAATTCATATCATTGAACTTATAACGTGTAAATTGATTTGCTATAAATTCAATTGAATTAAGAGCTCTTAAGTTAAAACCAATTCTGCGACGTTTTACTCGTTCTAATTCGTCTTGACCAAATGGCCATTTTTCCTCTGTTTTTTTCAATTGTTCTTTAATCGCTTCAATTAATTTATCAGGTTGATGCGTATCAGAGCCGATCATGGCGAATCCAAAACCATGTTCTAAAGAAAAATCATATGAGTAGGACTCATCAATTAACCCTTCTTCATATACTTTTGTATAGAAATCAGAAGAACGACCAAATAAAATATCTAGTGTTAAACTAATCGCAAGTTCATGCTTCAACATATCACGGCCTGATAAGTTAGTCTCTTTTGCTTTAAGACCTACGGACACCTTGGATTTTGAAACATCCATACGTAATGAGCGTTCAGGGATAGCTACTCCACTTTGTTCATTTACTTCAATACGTTTAATCGGAGTAGGTTCTGCAAATTCTTTTTTCGCTTGGTTTTCGCGAATGGCTGCCATCATTTCCTCTGGTTCTAATGCTCCAATTGCAAATAAAAGCATATTAGATGGATGATAGAACGTGTGATAGCATGTGTATAAATGATCCGCTGTAATTTGGTCAATCGATTCTATAGTACCTGCAATATCAATTTTCACAGGATGTTCTTTAAACATATTTTCAATCGTACCAAAGTAAAGACGCCAATCGGGTTGGTCATCATACATTGTAATTTCTTGACCAATAATCCCCTTTTCCTTATTCACTGTTTTTTCAGTGAAATATGGTTCCTGTACAAAGTTTAGTAAAGTTTCTGTACTTTCATAAAGATGATTCGTTGCAGAAAATAAATACGCTGTTCTTGTAAATGAAGTGAAAGCATTAGCAGATGCACCATACTCACTAAATTTTTGGAACACATCTCCATCTTCTTTTTCGAACATTTTATGTTCTAAAAAATGGGCAATTCCATCTGGTACTGTAATTGCCTCTTGTTCACCAAGTGGCACAAAAGAACGGTCAACTGAACCATATTTTGTCGTAAACGTTACAAATGTTTTAGAAAAGCCCTTTTTCGGTAAAATATAGACATCTAATCCATTCTCTAGCTTTTCATAATAAAGTGTTTCATCTAATTGATCAAAACGAATTGTTTCCATTATTTTTTGTCCTCCATTCCACTTAAGAAATAGACGGTTTCTTTATGCAATTGCTTAGCCATATCTACAACGTCTTGTTTTGTCACAGCTTGCCATTTTGCTTGCCATGCTTCCACATTGAAATCTTCGTCCAAATCTTTATATTGATCGTAAATTTCAATCTGACCTCGTGCAGAATCCAAAGCTTCTTTTAATTGGTTTTGAAGCATTGCTTTTGTCTGTGTCATTTCCAAATCTGTTATTTCACCATTTTGCATAACAGTCAATTGATCATCAATTAATTGAGTAGCTTTCTTTTCATTTTCAGCATCAATTCCAGACATTACATACACTAAACCATATTGTGCTGAGTATGAACTTGAGCAATAATAAGCCATACTTTCTTTTTCACGAACATTCATGAATAATTTCGAATGAGCATAACCACCAAAAATACCATTAAAGATCTGCATTTTCGGAAAATCCGCATCTTTAAAGAAAACAGGTGTAGTAAAACCAATGTGCAGTTTTCCTTGTTTCATATCTTGTGTTTCTTTCACATAGGAATCTGTTGGTTGAATTTTAGGTAAAACACTGTTTTCAAATACTGATTTTCGGTCTCCAAATGGGAATGCTCTTTTTAAATCTTCAACCATTTTCGCTTCATCAATATCACCGACTACATAGATATCAATCACATCTTCAGCAAGCATGCGTTGATATGTATCAGTTAAAGTTTGTGGTGTGATAGCTTCAACAGCTGGTATCGTCCCATTTGCAGAAGTGGAGGCTGGATGATTTGGCGCTAAGATTTTCGTTAAACGATTTTGTGCATAGCGTGATTTATCATCAAAAATCGATTGAATACGTTCTTTGACCATTTCTTTTTCGCGTGCAACGATGTTTTCTTTAAAAACATTATTCTCAAAATTCGGTTCAAAAATCACGGTATGCATTAATTCTAAAACTTTCCCTAATACATCACCATGTTTCAAATAATGATCATTAACAGTCTCAACGTTTAATAAAACGGTATGTTCGTTTCCTTTTTTAGTTGTATCTAAATATAATACTGTACCGTATAAATCATCTAGATACATACGCATACTAGCAGTAGATGGGAATTTGGCATTACTATGTTGCAATACATTTGATAAAACAGTTCTTGCTGCAGCCTCCTTTTCCTCTAAAGGTCTTCGTAATTTCAGCGAAAAATTCACTGTTTTAAATTGATCGGTTACTCTTGTATGAATATGAACGTCTTTTGCTACTTCTATAGTGTTAAACATTCAAACCCCTCCTATCTACTTAATATAACAAACCATTACTCCAACTATACATGGCAATTGAATAAAATTGCAACTAATGTAAAAGTAGGTTGCAAATTAGACTTTTGCACTAAACACATTACCTCTATTTTAATTTTCTAATATCCACTTTATCTTTCGTTTTCAACTAAAACATATTACGAAAAGAACTTATGTACATATGTGTTTTCCAAATAAAATTCAGTTATTTTGTTTAGCTAATACACCAGCACTCTCAGCACACAAACCGCTTAAACCCACTGCGTTTTTTTACACAATTTGTTTTTTAGCAGGCATGCCGTGGCGTGCACCCTTACTTCTCAACTTTTTAGAACCTTTAAAATCAAAAAAGACTGAGCTAATGCCCAGTCTTTTTTGGTTAAATCACAATTAGCGTTTACCTTTTATATATGGTGTACCAGATGCTTTCGGCGCTCTCGCTTTACCGATAAATCCAGCTAAAGCTAAGATCGTTAATACATAAGGTAAGATTAGCAAAATGACATCAGGTACATCTTTGATTACTGGAATTGAAGCTCCAGCAATACTTAAAGACTGTGCAAAACCAAAGAATAGAGCTGCACCCATTGCTCCTAGTGGATGCCATTTACCAAATATCATAGCTGCAATAGCCATGAAACCTTGTCCACTGATTGTACCTTGACTGAAGTTTCCTGCAATTGCTTGTGCATAAATTGCACCACCGATACCACCAAGTGCACCTGAAATCATTACTGCAATGTAACGCATTTTCGTTACATTAACACCCATTGTATCTGCAGCCATTGGATGTTCCCCCACAGCACGCAAACGTAAACCAAATGGTGTTTTATAGATTACAAGCCAAGCAATAAATGCAACGGCAATCGCTAAAATAGATGTACCATAAACATCCGTAAAGAACATTTTCCCTAAAATCGGAATATCCTTTAATCCTGGAATATCAAAACGAGAAAATCGTTCTGCAATTGAATCCGTTTGACCTTTGTCATATAACATCTTAACTGAGAATACAGCAATCGCTAAGCCTAACATATTAAGTGCAACCCCTGCAACCGTTTGGTCAGCACGGAATGATACGGCCGCTACTGCTAAAATTAGTGAGAACAAAGTACCTACAACCATCGCAACAAGTAACCCTACCCAAGGTGTCCATCCACCGAGAGAATCTGCAAATGTTAAGTTGAAGACAATACTGCTGAAGGCCCCTATAATCATTACACCTTCAAGACCAATGTTAACGACACCTGATCTTTCAGTGAATACACCGCCAATTGCGGTCACTATTAATGGTGCTGCATAGAAAATAGCAGAAGGAACAATGAAATATAACACTTCTAAGAAACTCATGTTATTTTTCCTCCTTTTTTTTCTTACTTAAACGTTCAAGTGTTATTCGAATGATATAACCTGATGCTACAAAGAAAATAATCAAGGCAATTACAATTGATACGATTTCTACTGGGATTCCAGCTTCGTTTGGCATATTTAGTCCACCATTTTTTAATGACCCAAAGAGTATTGCTCCTAGTAATACACCAAATGGTTGGTTTGCACCTAATAAGGCAACTGCGATCCCATCAAAACCGATACCAGTAAATGCTGTCATCTTAGAAATATTACCGAATGTACCTAGCGCTTCCATTGCTCCGCCAAGACCAGCGAAGATACCAGATATCACCATAGCAAGAACGATATTTTTACTTACATTCATACCTGCATAATCCGATGCGTGTTGATTAAATCCAACAGATTTTAGCTCGAAACCACGTGTCGTTTTCTCTAATAAGAACCACATGACGATTACTGCTATTATTGCTATTACAAATCCCCAATGCAATCTAGAATAATCTGTGATAGATTCAAAGAATGGAGATCTAAGAGATGCAGAATCATGAATCTTTTCAGTTTTTTCCCCACCATCAGATAATGCCGTAATTGCCGCATTTGCTACATGAAGTGCTATATAGTTCATCATAATCGTAACAATAACCTCATGCACTTGTAATTTAGCTTTTAGTAAACCTGGAATTAACGCCCATAATCCTCCTGCAACTGCTGCTGCTAATAATGCTAATGGAAGATGAATTATTTTAGGTAGATCAAATGCATAACCTACATACGCTGCTGCTAACCAACCTACAATCAATTGTCCTTCTACACCGATGTTAAATAACCCAGTACGGAATGCAAAGGCTACAGCTAAACCAGCAAATACATATGGTGTAATTTGGCGGATTGTTTCACCAATGTTATAACTATTACCAAATACCCCATTCCATAATGCGATATAACCATCTACTGGGCTAAACCCACTGACAAGCATCACAATTGCACCTACGATTAGGCCTAAGATGATCGAAATGACAGGGACAAGAATATTTGTCGTACGTTTAGACACTATTCGTCACCTACCTTTTTTTGATCATTGTGGAGTGATTGACCAGCCATTAATAAACCTAGTTCTTGTTCAGTTGTTTCATGAGGTGATACTGTATCAATAATAGAACCATCATGAATTACCGCAATCGTATCTGAAACATTCATTACTTCATCTAATTCAAACGAGATAAGTAAAACTGCTTTACCTTTATCACGTTGTTCAATTAGACGTTTGTGGATAAATTCAATTGCACCTACGTCTAATCCACGTGTAGGTAATGCTGCAATAAGTAATTCTGGATCACGATCAATTTCACGACCAATAATTGCTTTTTGTTGGTTACCACCTGATAATGCACGTGCAGGAGTCATTTCGTTCGGTGTACGTACATCAAACTCTTCAATAATTTTCTTGGCAATATCATTTACTGTTTTATAATCGATAATACCGCCTTTAGAAACTGGTTTTTGATAATAAGTTTGTAAAACGATATTATGTCCAATCGGAAAGTCTAATACAAGGCCATGCTTGTGACGGTCTTGAGGAATATGCCCAATTCCTGATTCTGTAATTTTACGAGGTTTTAACCCTATAATATTCTTACCTTTTAAAGTGACGTTCCCACGTTTCACCTTGCGAAGACCAGTTATTGCCTCGATTAGTTCTGATTGACCATTTCCATCAATCCCTGCAATCCCAACAATTTCCCCAGCTCGAACGGTAAGGTTTAAATTCTTAACTTTATCTACACCACGATTATCGGCAACAGTTAAGTTTTCGATATTTAATACAACGTCAGTAGGATGTGCTTCCGTTTTTTCAGTCTTGAAGACAACATGTCGACCAACCATCATTTCAGCAAGTTGATCTGGGTTTGTTTCAGCTGTAGTAACAGTTCCAATCCCTTTACCTTTACGAATAATTGTTACACGATCTGAAACTTCCATAATTTCTTTTAATTTATGTGTAATTAAAATAATGGATTTACCTTCTTTTATAAGGCGTTTCATGATTTGTATCAATTCTGTAATTTCTTGAGGTGTTAGGGACGCTGTTGGTTCATCGAAGATTAGGATTTCAGCACCACGATATAATGTTTTTAAAATTTCAACACGTTGTTGCATTCCAACTGAAATGTCTTCAATTTTAGCATTTGCGTCTACGTTTAAACCGTATTTTTCAGATAGTGCTTGTACTTTTTTCGCTGCATCACGAATATTGATCAAACCCATTTTAGTAGGTTCGCTACCTAAAATGATATTTTCAGTCACCGTGAAATTTTCAACTAACATAAAGTGTTGATGAACCATACCAATTCCAAGATCATTTGCTTTGCTAGGATCTGTAATTTTGACATCCTTGCCATGAACTTTGATTGTACCTGCTTCTGGTTGATATAAACCAAATAGCACGTTCATCAATGTCGATTTCCCTGCACCGTTCTCTCCTAATAGTGCATGAATCTCGCCTTTTTTTAGCTGAAGGGTGATGTTATCATTTGCTACGAAATCGCCAAATTGTTTGCGAATTCCAAGCATCTCTATCACATATTCCAATGTGTTCACTCCCTTGGACACTATAAATTTATGAGTGTAATTAATAAACTAACAAGGTTAAAAAATTAACACAAGAAAGCATTTAAAGAGGGAGAGGAATTATTTTCAGAATATTAACGTCTGAAGATTAATATCTGTAATTTTACAAAAATAGATTTTATAAAAAATCCTCTTAAATCTTCAAATACCTTCATCTATTAATTTTTTAATAGATAAAAACATCATAAAGACCTGGAGATACTGGCCTTTATGATGATAATGGTTAATATTATTTTCCTGGTTTTTCAGGAACTTTAATTTCACCACTAATAATTTTTGCTTTATAATCGTCAACTTTCTTTTGTGTTTCTGGAGTAATCGCACCACGAGAATCAGCTAAGTCAACACCATTGTCTTTTAAACCAAAAGTAATCAATTCACCACCAGGGAATTTACCATCTTTAGTTTGTTTAGCTACTTGTTCTGCTGCAATATCAACACGTTTTAATACTGAAGTTAAAGTAACGTTTGTTTTATCATCCACTTTACCTTCATCATATTGGTCACGGTCAACACCGATTACCCATACATCAGCATTTGGATCTTTTTTCTTACGTTCTTTCGCTTCTGTGAATAATCCATTACCTGTACCACCAGCTGCGTGGAAGATAATATCAGAACCAGAATCATACATACGTTTAGCAATTGCTTGACCTTTTGCAGCATCGCCAAATGTACCTGCATATTGAACATCAACTTTTACTTTTGGATTAGCAGCTTTAGCACCTGCAACGAAGCCTGCTTCAAATCCGCCAATGATGTCACCTTCCATACCACCGATGAAACCAATTTTACCAGTTTTAGATTGTAATGCTGCTGCAGCACCTGCTAAATAAGAAGCTTCGTTTGCTTTGAACATAATTGAAGCGACATTGTCTTGACCTTCAACTACTGAGTCGATGATAGCAATTTTGGCATCTTTTTGTTGTTTTGCTACTTCTGATACAGAGTCATGTAAATTAAAGCCTACAGCGTATACTAAATCAAAGTTGCGGCGGATCAAGCCGTTAAGGTTCGTATTGTAATCACTTTCAGAATTAGATTGTAGGTAATCATAACCACCATTACCTTTAGATAAGCCATTGTCTTTACCGAATTTTTGAATACCTTCCCAAGTCGATTGGTTGAATGACTTATCATCAATACCGCCAACGTCAGTCACCATTGCTACTGAGAATGAATTTTTGTCACTGCCTTTTTTTGTTTCTGTTGCATCCTTTGAACCACAAGCTGCTAGTAATGTACCAGATGCTAGAAGTGCAGAAAGTGCTAAACCGATTTTACGTGTTTTCACTTGAAATCCCCCCAAAAGTAAGTTATATTGTTTTTTTCGATAGCAGGAATGAATACTTATTTTACACACGTTTTCGTACTACATGGAAACTGAATTTATCAGCTCTGAAATAATTACGTGAATAGAGCACCACACGATCGTTATCATCATAATGGAGCTGTTTTAAAACTAAGAGCGCTGTTTCACGCCCACATTGTAATATTGGAGAAACTTGACTATGATAGCCAACTGGATCAATAAATGTAACTGCATAAGCTACATGAATTTCCCCAGACTCCTCTAAGGCCGAGAAAATGGATGAATTATGTCGAAGCAAGAAGTCTGCTGGTAAATATTTTGCAGGTACTTGGTCCACACAATACACGACCGGTTCACCGTCTGCTGTACGCACACGTTCAATCGTTATTAATGATTCATCAGCATCACATTGAAAGCGTTTTATATCTTCTTCATTCGAAAGCTGCTCGGAAGAACTTATGTAGTTTGTACCGGGCTGCATTCCAGCATCCTCTATCATAGAGGAAATACTTGAGAGTTGTTCAATACCCGATGTAAATAAAGGTTTCGGATTAACAAAGGTACCAACACCATGTCTTCGAACAATAATATTTTCTTCTTCCAACAGTCTTAAAGCTTCACGAAGTGTTGCACGACTGACTCCAAGTGATTTCGATAATTCAAATTCAGAAGGTAGTTTTTCATTTTCTTTGTAAACACCTTGATCAATATCTGCCTTTAAATGATCAATCACTTGAAGATAGAGATGACGATGATCAGACTTAATTGTCATATAAACCACCACCAAAAGAGATCAGAGATCAGACATCAGACGTAAAACATTCCTACTAATCAGACATTACTATACCATTTTTGTTTAGGTAAATAAATAACTTTCAGAAAAAACTGTGTTAAAACAGATATTTTTTTATATTACTATTCTAATATAGGTATTTTTTTACATTCTCTGGTTAATATCAAAATTATCTATTAAAATTATTTTCCAATCAGGACCTCTCTTGGTTTGCTTTTTTCAGCCGGACCAACAATCCCTCTTTCCTCCATCTGATCCATTATACGTGCAGCTCTTGCATAGCCAATTTTAAGTTTTCTTTGAAGGAAAGATACAGATGCAGTGTCTTGTGAAGCAACTAATTGAACGGCCTCTTCAAACAGATCATCTGTATCATCTAAATCTTGAATTTCTTCTTCATCAGTTGGAATCATTTCCTCTTGGTATTGGGCTTTTTGCTGTGCTATAACAAAATCAACAATCTGTTCTACTTCCTGATCAGAAACAAAAGCACCTTGTACCCGCACAGGTTTCGATTCTCCAGCTGGTAAGAATAACATATCTCCTCTACCTAAAAGACGTTCAGCGCCACCCATATCAAGGATTGTGCGAGAATCAATAGCAGAAGATACAGCAAAAGCAATTCGGGATGGTATATTCGCTTTAATAATACCCGTGATTACATCGACACTTGGCCTTTGCGTAGCAATGATTAAGTGAATTCCTGCAGCACGTGCCATTTGTGCTAATCGAGTAATTGAATCTTCCACATCGCTAGAAGCAACCATCATTAAATCTGCTAATTCATCAACTATGACCACTATAAATGGCATTTTAGGATGTTTTTCTCCGTTTTCCTCATTGAATCGCTCAATTTGTTCGTTATAGCCCTCAATATTACGTGTTCCAGTATGTGAAAATAAATCATAACGTCTCTCCATTTCAGAGACTACTTTTTTCAATGCTTGAGAAGCTTTACGAGCATCTGTTACAACTGGCGCAAGTAAATGAGGGATTCCATTATAAACATTCAATTCAACCATTTTAGGGTCAATCATCATCATTTTAACTTCATGGGGCTTTGCTCTCATTAATATGCTAATGATAATGCCGTTAATACATACGGATTTACCACTACCTGTTGAACCAGCTACAAGTAAGTGTGGCATTTTGTTCAATTTCGCTAGTTTTGCTTCACCCGTAATATCTCTTCCTAAACCGATTAACAATTTCTCATCAGGTTTATTGTTTTGTTTAGATTCTAACACTTCACGCAGACTTACAATTGCAACTTCCTTATTTGGCACTTCAATTCCAACTGCTGATTTGCCTGGAATTGGTGCTTCTATACGTATATCTTTTGCCGCAAGTGCTAATGCTAAATCATCTTGTAACCCAACTATTTTACTTACTTTTACGCCTCGATCAGGTAAAACTTCATATTCAGTTACAGCTGGTCCTAAGTGAACTTGAGTAACTGTCGCTTTGACACCAAAAGATTGGAAAGTTTGTTCTAATTTACGCGCATTATCTTGAATTAATTCAAATTCACCACTTTGGTCAGTATGTGGTGGAAGTTTCAAGTAATTCATTGCAGGTAATTGATACGCTTTATTTTCAACCACATCGGAGGTATCAATCGGTGGATGATCTACATCTATATGTAAATCTCCCTCACCTATTACTGGCATTTCTGGTTTAGAATGATCTTCTTGAACTCTCTGTGTAAAGGCAGAAATAATCGGTTCTCTACGTTCTTCTAATACCGGCTCAATTTCTGTTGCTGCATGATGCTCTTCATCATGAATCGTTGAGTCTGACTTCTCTTTTTTTCGATTTCTTCGAGAATTGACTTTCTTTTCATCTTCCTTTTTCTTTTTCGCTTCTTGGCGTCTACTTATAGAATCCCCAGAATCTTTTTTCATTTGAAGGATTGATTTTTTTATGGATGGCCATTTGCTAGCCAAATACGGAATAAGCGCTTTTCCTGTAATTAAAACAATGCCAATGAGTACCATTAACCAACCGGCAATTTTAGCACCTGCAGAGTCAAATAATGCATAAAAACATGCAAATAACACTGCACCAATCATACCACCGCCTAATGCGTGGCTATGATCTTGTATACCACCACTAGTAATTAATATTCGCCATGTCTCTTTTAAAACGGAATTACTTTGAATTGCATTCCCTTCAAATAGTTGTTCAAACAATGCGATATGACTAAATAATGTTAGTCCCCCTGTAATTAGCAAACTTCCTAATATTAATCGATTTTTTAAATTGGGGACCGTTCGTTTCAACATTAATAAAAGTGCACTAACGATAAATAAAAACGGAACAATTATTGCCCAGTTTCCAAATAAAAATAGTGCTATAAATTGAAACAATCTCCCTACAGGACCATATTCAAAAAATATAATAATTGCAAACCCAATTAAAATGAGACCAATAATTTCATACATTAATGGATGCGATGGTGTATCTTTTTTTGTTTTTGATGATGCTTTTTTTGACTTTGCAGGTCCCTTTTTTGCTATTGCCATGCCTCCACCTACTCTCTTTTATCTTCATGTATTGAAAGGAAAAAAGGATTTCCTACCAATCTTGAGGTTAGGAAATCCTTTTTGTCCGCTTACGCATTAATATTCCATAATAATAGGGATTATCATTGGTCGACGTTTCGTTTTTTGGAATAAATAAGAGTTTAGCGTGTCACGGATTTCTTGTTTTATATTTGTCCATTCATATGATCCTTTATTCACATATTTTTCGACAACTGCTTTTACTAATTCAGAAGATTCACTTAGTAACTCTTCAGATTCTCTTACATAAACAAATCCACGAGATAAAATTTCTGGACCTGAGGCAATTTTTTTCTGTTGACGATTAATCGTTACAACAACGATAAAAATTCCATCTTGGCTAAGTAATTTACGATCACGTAAGACAATATTACCTACATCACCGACACCAATACCATCGATTAAAACATTGCCAGCCGTTACTCGGCCACTCATACGCATTTTACCGCCTTTATATTCAACGATATCCCCTTTATCAGCAATAAAGATTTGAGATTTAGATAGACCTGTTTGTTGAGCTAATTTAGAGTGCGCAATCAGCATACGATATTCCCCTTGAATTGGGATAAAGTATTTTGGTTGCATAAGATTCAACATCAATTTCAAATCTTCTTGAGCACCATGGCCTGAAACATGAACCTTAGTATCAGCTGATAAAACTTTAGCACCTGCTTTCGCAAGACTATTCATTGTATCAGCAATTTGTACCTCCATATCTGGTGAAGGTGTAAATGTAATTAGTACTGTATCTGTAGTTTTAATACGGATATCACGGTGGTGTTTTCGGATGATTTTTTCTAATCCTTCTAGTGGTTCACCTTGTTTACCTGTAATAATTGCTACAATTTCATCATCGGCATAGTCGTTAATTTTACTAATTGGAATAATTCGTTCAGGATCTACAGACAGATAACCTAAACGCATACCTATTTCAAATACATGTTCTAAACTACGGCCTACAATTGCTATTTTACGATCATCAGCTGTTGCTTGATCGAATACTTGTTGAATGCGTATAAAGTTTGATGCATAAAGAGCAACTAAAATTCTTCCTTCTGCTTGATGGAATGTTTTTGCAAGTTTTTCACGAATTACGTTTTCTGGGATCGTATATCCAGGGCGTTCTGCCTCTGTTGAATCAGACATTAAGATGAAAACACCTTCTTCACCTAATGTAGCCATTTTCGCAATATCCGGTTTGTATTTACCTTGTGCTGATTGGTCAAATTTAAATTCTCCAGTATGCACAATTGCACCTTCTGAAGTATGGAAAGCAATCCCTAAAGAGTCTGGAATACTATGTGTTGTGTGGAAAAATGTTACATGCGTAGATTGGAAATTCATACGACTCTTTTTCGTTACTTCAAAGAATTTAACCGGGTATGGAGCAGGTAAATCTTTTAAATGCTCTTTTGCTAATGCAATTGTCAATTTAGAACCGTAGACAGGTGCATTCACTTTTTGTAAAAGATATGCTATTGAACCAATCGCATCTTCATGACCGTGTGTTAGGAAAATACCTTTCACACGCGTTTTATTTTCTTCTAAGTACGACATATCAGGAATCACGTAATCTATTCCTAACATATCATCCTCAGGAAACATAAGTCCACTATCTACGACAAAAAGCTCTTCATCGATTTCAACGACATACATAGCTTTGCCGATTTCACTAACGCCACCTAGTGGAATGACGCGAATAACTTCATTTTTTGTTTTTACCACTTGATTTCCTCCTAAAATAATCCCGAACACAAACCACTTACACTCATTATATCTATTGTTGAGAGTTTTCACAAACAAAAAAAGAATGGGCAGGCTACCCATTCAAAAAATTATTTTCTAAAATTGTTTTTGCTTTTCCAAATATTCTTCCCACGCAAGGTCAAAGGCTAATTTTTCTTTATCTGTCAGTCTTACAATCGGTAATCTAACATCTTCTGACCCTATTCCTATTTTGGTTAATGCGTATTTTACAGTTGAAGGACTTGGCGTAGAAAATAAAGCTCGAATTAATGGTAATAATGCTTGATGTATCGTTGCTGCTTCTTGATTACGACCTTCTTTAAATAATGCAATCATTTTTTGCATATCATTTCCCACTATATGTGCTGCAACGGAAATTACACCTGAACCTCCAATTGCTAGTAGAGGTAATGTTAAGCCATCATCCCCTGAGTATACTTCCAAACCATCAGGAGCTCCAGCTATAATTTCTGTCATTTGATCTAAACTACCACTAGCCTCTTTTATGATCTGAATATTCGGAATTTCACTTAAATCTAAAATGGTTTTCGGTTGTATATTCACGATTGAACGTCCTGGAATATTGTACAACATTACTGGTAACGATGTGGATTTTGCAATTGTTGCAAAATGTGCATAGATACCTCGTTCACTTGGTTTGTTGTAATAAGGACAAACTAACATAACTCCATCAACACCAACTGCTTCAACCTCTTTGGTAAGTTCCAACGAAGCTTGCGTATTATAGCTCCCAGTCCCTGCAATAACAGGAACTCTTTTATCAACTTTTTTCAAAACAAAATGAATTAAAGCAACTTTCTCGTCATGTGACAATGTTGGCGATTCACCTGTTGTGCCACAAACAACAATTGCATCGGTACCGTTTGCTATTAAATGCTCTATTACTTCTGAAACCTGCTCAAAATGAATTGAACCATCTTCACGAAACGGTGTAATCATAGCAGTAGCAACATTACCAATATTCACTTGTTATGCCCCCTTAGATTAATCCGTCTTCAATCATCTTCTCTGCGATTTGAATTGAATTTAATGCAGCACCTTTTAATAAGTTATCTGACACAATCCAAAGATGGAAAGCATTATCTTTTGTTAAGTCTTTTCGAATACGTCCAACAAATACTGCATCTTCGCCTTCAGTGTAAATTGGCATTGGATAGTCTTGTGACGAGATATCATCTTGCACAATTACACCTGGTGCTTCTTGCAATACTCTTTTAATACTTTCCACAGTTACGTCTGTTTGATCAATTTCAATATAAACAGATTCAGAATGTCCAGCAACTACTGGTACACGGACACATGTTGCAGCAACTGGTAATTCTGGCGCATGCATAATTTTTTTTGTTTCATTAATCATTTTCATTTCTTCATATGTGAAACCATTGTCAGTGAATACATCAATTTGTGGAATGACATTTCCAGCAATCGGATAATGCTTTTTATCGCCTTTTACCGGTAACACATGTGCTTCTACATTCTTTGCCTGGTCAAAATTTAAGCTTTGTTCTTTTAGTTCTTCAATCGCGCTTATTCCTGACCCTGAAACGGCTTGATATGTAGAAACAATTAAGTTTTTCAATCCAAATGCTTGGCGAATTGGTTCAAGTGCTGCAACCATTTGAATAGTTGAACAATTTGGATTGGCAATAATACCTTTGTGAGTCGCTAAATCTTGTGGATTCACTTCTGGTACTACTAAAGGAACTTCTGGATCCATACGGAATGCACTTGTATTATCGATAACAACTGCTCCTCGTTCTGCTGCAGCAGGTGCTAATGCTTTTGAAACAGATCCGCCTGCACTAAATAATGCAAAATCTACTCCTTCAAAAGCTTCTGGCGTAGCCTCTTCTATTGTGTATGTTTGACCATTAAATGTAAGTTCCTTACCAGCAGAACGTTTTGATGCGAGTAACTTTAATTTCCCAATAGGAAACTTACGCTTTGCAAGCTGCTCCATCATTTTTGTTCCTACTGCGCCTGTAGCTCCAACAACTGCTACTGTATATTCTTTAGCCATCCCTACATCTCTCCTCATTTATTCATTAGATAATGGCGCTATTGTATCACAACTAGTACGAATTTTATATAATAATTATATTATTTAGTATATTGAATCAGCAAAGGCTGTATTTGTTTCTTATCTAAGGCAGCTACAACCGTAGGTAATAATTGCGAAAAATCAGATATTAAGGAATTCGGTTTTCCAGTCGGACTATCTTGACCAAATGGAATGAAGTAGATGTTTTTGGTATTTAATAACTTCATGACGTTAACTCCATTTAATCCAAGGGCATCATTTGTTGAAATTCCTAATACAACTGGACTTCCATTTCGTAAAGTTGCTTTAGCCGCCATTAAAACTGGCGAATCAGTTGCTGCATTTGCAAATTTGCTAATTGAATTTCCTGTCATAGGAGCAATAACCATACAATCCACGGGATTGGAAGGCCCAAAAGGTTCTGCTTCTACGATACTTTTAATTACTTCATGACCTGCTAATGCTTCTATCTTTTGAATCCACTCTTCACCTGTTCCGAAACGTGTAGCTGCTGTTAATACCGAATTTGTGATAATTGGTACAACAGTTGCTCCTTGGTCTGTTAGAGATGTAATTTTAGGTATTACGTCTTCGTACGTACAGTGAGATGCAGTTATGCCAAGGCCAATACGTTTTCCCTCTAACACTTTATCCCTCCTTTAGTTCGTTATTTTTACGTATGATTACTTGTGCCAATAGATTTGCTGCATCTTGTGGAAAATACTTTCCAGGTAATCCAGGAAGTAATTTATAGTCTACACTTTGGTCATCCTCAACATTTAAGCATCCTGGAGCTGATGCTACATCAAAGATTTTTACCGAATGATCAAATTGTTGAATAAATTCATCTGTAAACCATTTATTTGGGATTGTATTGATCAAATAATAAGGCTGTGTCATATTTTCAGGTAATAGCTGCGCAGCAACATATCCATACGCAATTGCCTCTTGAATTTGACTATTTGAACGTGCTAGTATATGGACATTTGCCCCTAATTTATGCAACATGTATGCAAGCATTTTTGCTACTCGACCGAATCCTGTAATATAAAAGGATTTTCCATAAACTGAAGCACTCTCAAGTTCATAAAATGCACATAGCATCCCTTCTGATGTTAACCTTGCATTTAGCCATATATAAGATTCATCTTGCAAATAGTAAATCACTCGATTTTCATCTAGATATTGAAGTTCCTGCTGTAATGTTTGATTACTTTTACCAACAAATATGGCTGTATCTTTCTGTAACCCCTCAAAAGCATATTTAGGTAAATCAACTGCGTGAATAGGCAATACAATTCTCTGTGGTTTCTCAGTCAAAACAATCTGTTGTATTTCGTCGTTCCATGTATTTGTATACTTATAAATTACTTTTTCAAAATCAAGAGAAAGCTGCAACGCTAATTCCTTAAACCGTAAATCCTTACCCAATATAAGCCATTTTTCCATTGTCATTTAATATACCCCGATGTTAAAGGCTCAGTTTTTTTAAATAAAATTCGATCTTCGCCGATTAAAGCAATTTCTGTCCAAGGAATAAATGATTGTGTTTTATTTTCTTTTGATTGAAAAGGTAAGCGATAACCTTTTTGAACTAATTCAAAACCGTAGATTTGGCCAGTTTTAGCATTAAGTAAACACTCTGTTTCAGCGAGTAATCCACAACGCACACCATCTTTGATCTGAATCAACTCTTTGTCTGCAAGCTCCGATAAGAGCATTCAATCCCTCCTTTTCCCGTATTAACAGTGTATGTAGCCCAAGCTTTTCCCGTGCATAAAAAAGCTAAGGAGACAAACTTATATCCCCTTAGCAGGTTGAATTAATGATTTTGCATATGGTTTTGTTAACAGCTTTTGAATAACTCGATATACACTTTCTTCATCAACAGCATATAGGTCTTTTAAAGTCTCTTCTACTGTTTTATCTTTACCATATATAAGCTCGTTTTTAGCATTTCGATTCATGAAATCATTCGATGTTTCAAGTCCGAGTAATAAATTACTTTCTAATTGTTCTTTGGCATATTGAATTTCGATTTTCGATACTCCATCATTTATCATCTGCTCTGTTACTTGAAGAATAGTTTCTTCTAGTAGAGTAAGTTTATCTTGTGATGTACCACCATAAATCATAAAAGCTCCTGTATGCTCATATGCAGAATAATAGGAGAAAATAGAATAAGCTAATGCCTTTTCCTCTCGTACTTGCTGGAATAGTCTAGAGGATGTCGTATCTCCTAATATATTGTTGACTACAAGTAAACTGACTAAATCAGTGTCTTTAACTGCCAGCCCCTCGTAACCTATGGCAAGATGTGATTGTTCAGTATTACTATCTTTTTTTGTCTGTCCTGGAACAAACATTGGTATTGTTGCAATTTTTTTCGATTGAACTGATGAGTTATTAAACTGATCAAATAGAGTAATGATTGATGTTAGAAGCTGATCTGTAACATTTCCTGCAACTGAGATGACCACTTTATCTGGTGTATAATTTTCAGACATATAAGTTTCAATTTTATCTTTTGTAAAAGTTGCTAACGTTTCTTCAGTTCCTAAAATAGGAGCCCCTATCGAATGATTTGGATACATTACGCTCCAAAGTCTTTCATCCACATCATCATCAGGTGTGTCCTCTACCATCGCCATTTCTTCAAAGATGACTTGTCGCTCTTTCTCAATATCTGTTTCTTCAAATTTAGAATGGAAAAACATATCAGCTAATATGGACATCGCCTCAATTGCATGATGATCTAGGGTTACGGCATAGTAACACGTATTTTCTTTTGAAGTAAAGGCGTTTAATTGTCCTCCAATTCGGTCAAAAGATTCTGCAATTTCTTTAGCTGTTCTACTGTATGTACCTTTAAATAGCATATGTTCGATAAAGTGTGTGATGCCGTTTTCTTCAGGACGTTCATTGCCCGAACCTATATTGACCCATATCCCCATGGAAACAGATCGAACATAAGGTAACTTTTCAACTAATATACGAACGCCATTTTGACATATATGCTTTGTAACCAAATGGACTCCTCCTTATGTAAAAAAGAGGTTGCCGTTTCATACGAAACCGACAACCTCGTGATTTTTAATTGTGAATGTAAAACTAAAATGAAAACAAACATTTTATTCAACGTTTTACGAGCACGTTCAGCTTTTATTGTTGTTCAGCGCGTTCTTTTTCTTCTTTAATCACTACTTTTCGTGATAGGTTGACACGGCCTTGGCGGTCGATTTCGATTACTTTTACCATTAATTCATCGTCTAATTTCAAAACGTCTTCTACTGCTTTTGTACGTTCTTCTTGAATTTCAGAGATGTGTAGTAAACCATCTTTGCCCGGGAAGATTTCAAGGAATGCACCAAATTTTTCGATACGTTTTACTTTACCCATATAATATTCGCCCACTTTTGCTTCGCGAACAATATTTTCGATGATTTCTTTTGCACGGTTAATCATTGCTTCGTCAGAAGATGAGATGAAAATTGTTCCATCTTGTTCTGTATCAATTTTCACGCCAGTCTCTTCAATGATTTTGTTGATTTGTTTACCACCCGGTCCGATGACATCACGGATTTTATCTGGATTAATGTTGATACTTTTAATTTTTGGTGCATATTTTGATAATTGATTTCTTGATTCAGAAATAGTAGCAAGCATTGAGTCAAGAATAATCATACGACCACGTTTTGCTTGAACTAAAGCTTCGTCAAGGATTTCACGAGAAAGTCCATCAATTTTAATGTCCATTTGAAGTGCTGTTACACCTTTAGCTGTACCTGCCACTTTAAAGTCCATATCTCCAAGGTGATCTTCCATACCTTGAATATCT
This sequence comes from Rummeliibacillus pycnus, assembly GCF_050459865.1. Taxonomy (GTDB): domain Bacteria; phylum Bacillota; class Bacilli; order Bacillales_A; family Planococcaceae; genus Rummeliibacillus; species Rummeliibacillus pycnus_B. The sequence goes on along the minus strand of NZ_JBCMNM010000077.1, from coordinate 103,173 downwards.
GTTAAGATTGAGTAATAATCGCCTTTTTTAACAAGACCCATTGCAATACCTGCAACCGGTGCTTTAATTGGTACACCTGCATCCATAAGAGCTAGACATGATCCACAAATACTAGCTTGGGAAGTTGAACCATTTGATTCTAATACTTCTGATACACAACGAATTGTATATGGGAAGTCTTTTTCATCTGGAATAATTGCTGATAATGCACGTTCACCTAGAGCACCGTGACCGATTTCACGACGACCAGGGCCACGCATTGGACCAGTTTCACCAACAGAGAATTGTGGGAAATTATAATGGTGCATAAAGCGTTTAGATTCTTCCACTCCAAGACCATCAATAATTTGAACATCACTTAATGCACCTAAAGTACAAATAGACAATGCTTGAGTTTGTCCACGTGTAAATAAGCCAGAACCATGTGTACGTGGTAATAAACCTACTTCAGAAGATAAAGGACGAATCTCATCTAATTTTCGACCATCTGGACGGATTTTTTCTTCAGTGATTAAACGGCGAACTTCTTCTTTCACCATTTTATCTAAAATTTGATTTACTTGTTTTAATGTTTCTTCGTCTGTTTCTTGCTCTTCATATTTCGCTACAACTTCTGCTTTTACAGCTTCAATTGCTTCGTCACGAGCGTGTTTTTCATGAGTTTGGATTGCTGCATTCATCTTTTCTTCATATTCAGAAGTGATTACTGCAGTTAACTCTGCATCTAATTCATGAAGTACAACTTCAATTTTTTCTTTACCAGCTTGAGCAGTAACTTCTTCTTGGAATGCGATTAATTTTTTAATTTCTTCATGTCCGAACATAATCGCTTCAAGCATTGTTTCTTCTGGTACTTCTAAAGCCCCTGCTTCAACCATGTTAATAGCATCTTTTGTACCAGCAACTGCTAAGTTGATAATAGAATCTTTCCATTGTTCAACTGTTGGGTTAACAATGAATTCACCGTTGATCATACCTACTTGAACGCCGGCGATTGGGCCATCAAATGGAATATCAGACACCATAAGTGCTAATGATGAACCAAGCATTGCTGCCATTTCTGTACTACAATCTGAATCTGCAGACATGACCATCGAAATAACTTGTACTTCGTTACGGAAGCCATCTGGGAAAAGAGGTCGAATCGGACGGTCGATTAAGCGAGATGTAAGAACCGCTTTTTCAGAAGGACGTCCTTCACGTTTAATAAATCCGCCTGGAATTTTACCAGCAGCGTATAATTTTTCTTCGTAGTTTACTGTTAATGGGAAGAAATCTGCTTGTTTAGGATGTTTGGACATTGTTGCGTTACATAATACAGCTGTTTCTCCATAACGTACCATTACGGCCCCATTAGCTTGTTTTGCGAGCTGACCAACTTCAATTTGCAAAGGTCGTCCTGCCCATTCATAGGTAAAAACCTTTTTCTCGTTCATGTATTGAACTCCTCTCTTAAAAAGAAAACCTAATCACATATATGTTTATGTTATGTAGTTACTTGTAGTTTATCAAAAAAAATTATGCTTTGCGAAACATTTCTCTAAACTTCAGTTTCAATTATTAAATAGGAGGTTATATTTATTGAAGCATAAAGAAAAAGCGGGACAAGCCCGCTTTCACAAAATTGCATTTTATCGACGTAAGCCGAGTTTAGTAATGATTTCACGGTAGCGTTGTACGTCATTTTCACGTAAGTATTTTAATAAGTTACGACGACGTCCGACCATTTTGAATAAACCGCGACGAGAGTGGTGGTCTTTTTTGTGAACACGTAAATGTTCGTTTAAGTTGTTAATCTCTTCCGTAAGGACAGCGATTTGAACTTCTGGTGAACCAGTATCACTTTCATGAGTACGGTATTCAGCAATGATTTCGTTTTTACGTTCTTGTGTTAGTGCCATCCTATTCACCTCCTAAATTGAAATATCCCCAATTACTGAGCTACTCGTTGGTGATTCGATGTGCCAAGTAATGGTTAAGTAACTTGTTATGCAAGTCACTTTAGAAATATTAACATAAAGATTTCACTCATGCAACTATAATTAATTGAACTAGCAGTGACTCAAATATTCCAATGCATGCTGTTTATCTAATTCGATTTGAGCTTTTAATGATTCGATTCCATCAAATTTTTGTTCACCACGAAGATATTTATACCAATCCACTTTTACTTCTTCTCCGTAGATATTTTTGTCAAAGTTATTAATATATACTTCAATAGTTAAATTCTTTTCATCAGGATTTTTGAAAGTTGGTTTATATCCCACATTACATACACCATCATGCCATTCATTTTGAACTAGTATACGAACCGCATAAACACCTGTCGCTGGAATAAAGGAACCTTCAGCCTCTTGAACATTCGCTGTTGGGAAACCAATTTGTCGGCCACGCTTGTCCCCATGAACAACAATACCAGGTATTTGGAATGGGCGTCCTAAAAGCAAACGAACTCGCTCCATATCTCCCTCTTTTAACGCTTGACGAACATTTGTTGAACTGATTTTTTCTGATTCTTGTTGTTGCTTTTCTACTACTGAAACTTCATAATCTTCATTACTCATATCTAGTAAATCCTTCATCGTACCTCTTCCCATCTCACCAAATGTAAAGTCGAATCCGGCTGTCACATGTTTTATATTTAAATTACGGATAAATATATCTACAAACTGTTGAGGGCATAATTTAGCAAAATCTGAAGTAAATCGAACGACAAATACTGTATCCACTTTTAGTTCTTCTAAAATTTCTAGTTTTTGTTTTAATGGCGTAATGTAAAATACTTGTTCTTTACGTTGCCCTAAAACAATAGAAGGATGCGGATCAAATGTCATAACCGCAAGTTTTAAGTTTTTATTTGTTGCTTGTATTTTTGCTTCTTTTACAACAGCTTGGTGTCCACGATGTACCCCATCGAAAAACCCAACTGCTAAAGAGTAAGGTCCCTCAATATACTTTGAACTAATCTGATGAGGGTACATCAGTTGAATGACTTTCATGCTAGTGCCTCCTAATCAACTTTTGGGAACATTTTTTCTGGTTTCATAAGTCCCTTTTTCTCTGGATGCTTCACGTAGACAGCAACCGCTTTGTTATTTTCCATATAAACTATTTTATCATGTTCTTCAAGAGAAGGGTGCATTGGTAAAACTTGGCCATTCATAATTTTCTTCTTAATATCTGGTGTCATTTCAATATGTGGAAATTCCATCAATGCAAATTCTAATGGTTTAATACAATCATTTAATTGTTCATTGTCTACTTTTTCTTGTAATTGGTCTAATGTGACACAATCATCTTTTGTAAAAGCACCTGATTTTGTACGTACTAATGAAGCCATATGAGCAGGATATCCAAGTGCTTCACCTATTTGAACAGCTAAAGTACGTATATACGTACCTTTGCTACATGCAATACGAATTGGAAAAGTAATAGTCTTTCCTTCATACACTTCGTCATCATCCAATAAATCTAAAGCATATATCGTTATTTGACGAGTTGGACGTTCAACAACTTCACCTCGTCTTGCATATTCATATAATTTACGACCATTCACTTTAACAGCTGAAAACATGGGCGGTGTTTGAGAAATAACACCTGTTAATGATTTTAATGCCTCCAGAATTTGTGTACGAGTTAGATGTTTTTCCGATTTATCTTCTTCTACAACTTCACCTTCAGCATCTTCTGTTGTCGTGGTCGTTCCAATTTCAATCACAGCTTCATAAACTTTACCTGCATCTGTTAAATATTCAGCAAGTCTTGTTGCATTGCCAATACAAATAGGTAATACGCCTTCAACACCTGGATCTAATGTCCCTGTATGCCCTACTTTCTTTGTATGTAGGATTTTACGGATTTTAAATACACAATCATGAGATGTCATGCCTTTTTCTTTCCATAATGGGAGAATGCCATGCTGCATACATGTTCACTCCTTTGCTTATAATTTATAATTTAGTGTTTAACACTGGCCCACAAGATGTGGGTCAGATAGCCGTTACGACACGAGGTCGCGCTTTATATTAGAAAAAGCCTGCAAATTTTTTCATCTGCAGGCTTCTATCGATTATTATTCTTGCGAATCGTGAAGTTGACGTAACAAATTGTCAATTCGATTACCATACTCAACAGATGAGTCAAACTCAAATGAAATTTCAGGTGTAATTCGTAAACGAATACGTTGACTAATCTCAGAGCGAATAAAGCCTTTTGCTTTTTCTAGACCTTTCATCGTATCTTGACGTTCTCTTTCTGAACCTAAGCAAGTAATAAATACCGTAGCTTGTTGTAGGTCTCCTGTTACATCTACATCTGTTACAGTAACAAATCCAACACGTGGATCTTTTAACTTACGACTAATAATATCCGCAAGTTCTTTTTTCATTTGTTCTGCAACACGGTTTGAACGCATTGACATAATCGTTTCACCTCAATTTCTATAAAAACTCTCGTTGTATGTTAAGGCATTGCCAATCAGGATTAGATTCGAGAAAAGCAATTGCCCGCCCAAGCTCTTTTTCGGCTGCCTGTTGTGAGGATGCAACGGAAACAAGTGCTAGAAGTGTTCTTTGCCAAACATCTTGATGATCAATTTCCGCTATTGAGACATTGTATTTTTGTTTTGTACGAGTAATCATACGCTGTAATACTGCTCTTTTCTCTTTTAGCGAATGTGCAGAAGGGACGAAGAATTCACACTCTGCATACATGATCATTAGCGTTTAATTTCTTCCATGATAAATGCTTCAATTTCATCTCCAACTTTAATCTCGTTGTAGCCTTTTACTGTGAATCCACATTCATAACCTCTAGCGACTTCTTTAGCATCATCTTTGAAACGTTTAAGAGAATCTAATTCACCTTCAAATATTACAATACCATCACGGATAACTCGAACGCCACTATCACGTGTTAGTTTACCCTCAGTTACATAACCACCAGCAATTGTACCTACTTTAGAAACTTTAAATGTTTCACGAATTTCAGCAGATCCAATTACTTTTTCTTCGAATTCTGGATCAAGCATACCTTTCATCGCAGCTTCGATTTCTTCGATTACTTTATAAATAATTCTGTGAAGACGAATATCTACGCCTTCTGCTTCAGCAGCACGTTTTGCATTAACGTCTGGACGTACGTTAAATCCAATAACGATTGCGTTAGAAGCAGCAGCAAGTGAGATATCTGATTCAGTGATAGCTCCGGCACCTGTATGAATAATTTTCACGTTTACGCCTTCTACATCAATTTTCATAAGAGATGCAGCCATAGCTTCTACTGTACCTTGAACGTCTGCTTTAACGATAAGGTTTAATTCTTTCATATCGCCTTGTTTCATTTGATCAAATAAGTTATCAAGTGTTACACGTTGTTTTTCTGAACGTTGTGCTTGGATAGCAGTCGATTCACGAGCTTCCCCAACTTGACGGGCTGTTTTTTCATCTTCGAATACGACGAAGCGATCTCCAGCTTGTGGCACTTCATTTAAACCAGTAATTTCAACTGGTGTTGATGGACCTGCAGATTTTACGCGACGACCTAAATCGTTGACCATAGCACGGACACGACCGTATGTATGACCTACTACGATTGGATCGCCAACATTTAAAGTACCGTTTTGTACTAATAATGTAGCAACTGAACCGCGACCTTTATCCAATTGAGCTTCAATAACTGAACCAATTGCACGACGTTTAGGGTTTGCTTTCAACTCGCCTACTTCAGAAACAAGTAAAATCATTTCTAATAATTGATCGATGCCGTCACCTTTTAAAGCTGAGATTGGAACAAAGATTGTATCGCCACCCCAATCTTCAGGAATTAAACCATGTTCAGTTAATTCTTGCATTACACGATCTGGGTTTGATGTTGGTTTATCCATTTTGTTGACAGCTACGATAATTGGAACTTCTGCAGCTTTTGCATGGTTAATAGCTTCAATTGTTTGAGGCATTACACCATCATCTGCAGCTACAACTAAAATAGTTAAATCGGTGATTTTTGCTCCTCGTGCACGCATTGTTGTAAATGCTGCGTGTCCAGGTGTATCTAAGAAAGTGATTTTCTTGCCTTTTACAACCACTTGATATGCACCAATATGTTGTGTGATACCACCAGCTTCACCTTCAGTAACTTTTGTATTACGAATTGAGTCTAATAATGTTGTTTTACCATGGTCAACGTGTCCCATAATTGTTACCACTGGCGGACGTTCTTTGATATTTGCTTGATTTTCATTTTCATCTTCTTCGAAATAAGTATCAAGGTCTGTTACATCTATACGTACTTCTTCTTCTACTTCTACACCGTAATCAGCGCAGATTAACTCGATGGCATCTTGATCTAGTTCTTGATTGATTGTTGCCATACTGCCAAGCATAAATAATTTTTTGATAATTTCAGATGGTTCGCGTCCAAGTTTTTTCGCTAAATCTCCAACTGTTAAGGATTCAAAGAAAGTAATTTTTTCTGGCAGTTCCTTCTTCACAGCTGGTTGTGGTGCTTGTTGAGGACGATTTTTACGACGTTGTCCCCCATTGATACCCGGTTTTCGTCTTTGATTATTGTTTCGGTTTCCACCTTGCGCATTGTTTCCACGCCCACCACGGTTGTTGTTATTATTATTGTTATTATTTGAACGGCCTTGGCTATTGCTACTAGTTGTATTTTGTTTTGATTTTGATTGATCTTTTGAAGTCGAATTATTATTCATAGTACTTCCTTGGGTAATTTTTTGTTTTGTTTGAGCAGGACTAGAAGAGGGTTGCTCTTTTCTTGCTACAGGACCAGTTCCTGGCTGTCCTTTAGATTGTTCATTTTGTTGAGTTGGTTGTGTACTACTATTCTTTTTATATACACCATCCAATTTGCTAATCGCTTCTATTTCTAACATAGACATATGATTTTTTACATCAATTTGGAGCTTAGATAACTGTTCAATTACTTCTTTACTTGACTTACTTACTTGTTTCGCATATTCATGAACTCGTAACTTTGTCATGTATTCACCCCCGGTTAGATTTCGTTGAGTAGCTCAGACAGTTTTTTTGCAAAACCACTGTCCATAATAGCTACGGAAACTCTCGCCTCCCTACCCATAGCGTGTCCAAGATAATCTCTTGTCGCAAATTCATGTAGCTCAACGTTAAAAGACTTACATTTATCTTGCATTTTTTTTCGTGTATTTTTAGAAGCATCCGTTGATAAAATCACAAGTTTTGCATTTTGTCCCCGAACTTCTTTAATTACTTGTTCTTCTCCAGTAACCACTTTACGAGCACGAGTGGCTAAACCTAATAAGTTATAAATTGCTTGTTCTTTATTCATGCTGATGGTTCCTTACGAACGATTGCCATTAAATCATCGTAAACTTGATCAGGAACTTTCACTTCAAGTTGACGTTCAAATACGTTCTTTTCCTTAGCTGTTTTGATGGCTGCTTCAGATTTTGAAACATACGCACCACGGCCGGATTTTTTTCCCGTTACATCAACAGTGACTTCTCCTTCTTTTGTACGAACGACACGAATCATTTCTTTCTTAGGAAGCATTTCGCCTGTAGCGATGCATTTTCTTAAAGGTACCTTACGATTGATCGGCATCAGAACTCACCTTTCCTCTGGCGTTAAGAATCGATTGGTAAGAAATAATACGATCCTACCAACCATTCTACTCTTCACTATTCTTCGTCGTCTTTATATAGGTCCACTTCAACAACTTCACTATTTGTTGATTCTTCATCTATATCTTCATATACATTAGTTTGTGCTTCTGGACGAGGATAAATTCCTAATTCAGTTGCATCTGTTTCACTTTTAATATCAATTTTCCAACCAGTTAGTTTTGCAGCTAATCTTGCATTTTGACCACGTTTACCGATTGCTAATGATAATTGATAATCAGGAACTACTACAGTTGTAGATTTTTCTTCTTCGTTTACTTGTACATCTAACACTTGAGAAGGACTTAAAGCGTTTGCTACGAAAACTACTGGATCTTCTGACCATTCCACGATATCAATTTTTTCATCGTGTAATTCGTTAACAATTGTTTGAACACGTGCGCCTTTTGCACCTACGCATGAACCTACTGGGTCTACTTCTTCATTGTGAGCAACAACAGAGATTTTAGAACGATCACCCGCTTCACGTGCGATTGACTTAATTTCTACTGTACCTTCAAAGATTTCAGGCACTTCAAGTTCAAATAGGCGGCGTAATAGACCTGGATGAGTACGAGAAACGAATACTTGAGGTCCACGAGAAGTACGTTCAACTTTCGTAATGTATACTTTAATACGATCATGAGGTTTGTAAACTTCACCTGGAATTTGTTCGTTTTGAGGAAGAACTGCTTCGATTTTACCTATACCTACATAGATATTACGAGCATCCAATCGTTCTACTACACCATTAATGATATCATCAGCACGGTCTACATATTCTTCATATACAATGCCACGTTCTGCTTCACGGAAACGTTGTGTAACAATTTGTTTTGCAGTAGTTGCTGCAATACGTCCAAAGTTACGAGGTGTTTCTTCTTCTTCGACAATATCCCCTAATTCATAATTAGGATTAATTCTTTGTGCATCTGCTAAAGAAATTTCTAAACGTTCGTCTTCCACTTCTTCAACTACATTTTTACGAGAATATAAATGCATTGTGCCTTTTTCTAAATTCAAATCCACACGAACATTTGCCGCTTGGTTATAATTCTTTTTATATGCATTAATTAGTGCAGCTTCAATTGCTTCAACGATCACCTCTTTTGAGATACCCTTGGATTCAAGTGCGCTTAGTGCACCGACTAATTCCTTACTCATTGTCTATTTCACTCCTAAAGTTTAACGTTCTGCAGAAAAATCAATTGCTAAGCGAGCTTTTGCAATTTTATCTTTCGGAATTAGAACTGTAATTTTTCTTGTTTTAATCTGTACAGTAAGTTCAGCGCCTTCGTCTGTGTATGATTTTAAATATCCTTCAAATACTTTCATACCATTGATGGCTTCATATGATTTAATATGCACAAATTGATTAATGGCTTTTTCAAAATCTGCATCTTTTTTAAGTGGACGTTCTGCCCCTGGAGAGGAAACTTCAAGGAAATAATTTTGTTCGATTGGATCAACTTCATCAAGTTTTACACTTAATAATTCACTTACTTGAGCACATTGCTCAATGTCAATGCTTCCTTCAGGAGTATCCACGTAAACACGTAAAAACCAATCTTGACCTTCTTTAACAAATTCAACTTCGACTAATTCAAGGTTTAGACTATCTACTATTGGCGTTACTAGTTGTTCTACTTCTGTTGTAACTTTGCTCATACAATCCTCCTGACTCACATAGTTGTCATAACAACAGAAAAGAGCGGGAAATCCCACTCTTTTGCTGCCGTTCTATCAACAAATAATTGTTTAAATTATAACACAATCAAGCAGCAAATGCAACTAGCCCTAGAAGAGAGAGAGTTGATTCGCGTCTGGCATCCCTTCTAAGCAACCTAATTTATCCATATACTCAATTAATGATTTCGAAACCCTACCACGAATTTGCAAATCCTCTTTAGAAAGGAATTCCCCTTCTTTTCTTGCTTTTACAATTGCATAGGCAACGTTATTTCCAAGTCCCGGAATTGCATTGAAAGGCGGGATTAAACTTTCGCCATCAATAACAAATTCTGTTGCATCAGAACGATAAAGATCAACTTTTTGGAATGACATACCACGCTCACACATTTCAAGTGATAGTTCCAATACAGTTAATAAACTTTTCTCTTTTGTTGATGCCTCTAGACCTTTTGCTTCAATTTCTTCAATATGTGCACGAATCATTTGAGAGCCATTTACCATTGCGATTAAATCGAAATCATCCGCACGTACAGTAAAGTAAGCACAGTAGTACACAATTGGGAAGTGTACTTTAAAGTATGCGATACGGACCGCCATTAATACATAAGCAGCTGCGTGAGCTTTAGGGAACATGTATTTTATCTTTTTACAAGAATCAATATACCATTCCGGAACGCTCTCTTTTCTCATAGCTGCTTCCATATCTTCTGTTAATCCTTTCCCTTTTCGGACATGTTCCATAATTTTAAAAGCCAATGAGGGTTCAAGACCTTGGTAGATTAAATAAACCATAATATCATCCCGACATCCAATAACTTCAGATAACACACAAGTTCCATTTTCGATTAATTCACTAGCATTTCCTAGCCATACATCTGTACCGTGTGATAGACCTGAAATTTGAACAAGTTCAGAGAAAGTAGAAGGTTTTGTTTCTTCTAGCATTTGACGTACAAATCTCGTCCCAAACTCTGGAATCCCAAGTGTACCTGTCTTACAATTAATCTGTTCAGCAGTCACACCAAGTGAATCTGGGTTAGTGAAGATTTTCATTACTTCAGGGTCATCGGTAGGGATCGTTTTTGGATCAATCCCAGTTAAATCAAGTAGCATACGAATAACTGTCGGATCATCGTGTCCAAGTATATCAAGTTTTAGCACGTTATCGTGAATGGAGTGGAAATCAAAGTGTGTTGTACGCCATTCAGCATCTTGTGCATCTGCTGGATATTGAAATGGTGAGAAATCATAAATATCCATATAATCAGGCACTACGATAATACCACCAGGGTGCTGACCTGTTGTTCGTTTTACACCTGTACAACCTTGTACGAGTCGATCAACTTCAGCGCCACGCATATTAATATTATGGTCTGCTGCATAGCCTTTTACATAACCATAAGCTGTTTTTTCAGCTACTGTACCAATTGTTCCCGCACGATACGCATAATCTTCACCAAACAATACTTTCGTATAGTTATGAGCACGTGGTTGATAACTACCACTAAAGTTTAGATCGATATCGGGTACTTTATCCCCTTTGAAGCCTAAGAACGTTTCGAATGGAATATCATGCCCATCTTTTTTATAGTGTGCACCACATTCAGGGCAATCTTTGTTTGGTAAGTCAAAACCTGAACCGACAGAACCATCGTTGAAGAATTCAACATGTTGGCAATTTGGGCAAATATAATGAGGTGGTAATGCATTAACTTCTGTAATCTCCATCATTGTCGCGACAAGCGACGAACCTACTGAACCACGCGAACCTACTAAATAGCCATCACTTAATGATTTTTTTACTAGCTTATGTGATATAAGGTAAATAACAGAGAATCCATGGCCAATAATAGAGCCTAATTCTTTTTCAAGACGCGCCTCTACTATTTCGGGTAGGTTTGGTCCATAAATTTTATGTGCCATATTATAACTCATATCACGAACTGTTTCGTCCGCTCCTTCAATACGGGGAGTGTATAATTTGTCTTTTACCGGTACGACATCCCCAATCGTGTTTGCGATTTTTTGCGAATTCGTTACAACAATCTCTTTCGCTATATCTTCCCCTAAAAACGCAAAATCTTGCAACATTTCATCTGTAGTACGTAAATGAACTTTTGGCAGCTCATAACGATTTAACGGATTCGCACCACCTTGTGAGCGCAATAGAATCTTACGGAAGATCGCATCATTTTCACTTAAATAATGCACATTCCCAGTTGCTACCACCAGTTTATCTAATTTTTTCCCGATTTTCACAACTTTACGAATAATATCTTCTAGATTCCATTCATCGCGGATCAATTCGGCTTCGATTAAAGGCGCATAAACAGCTTTAGGATGTACTTCTAAATAATCATAGAATTTCGCTACTTCCATCGCTTCATCCATCGATTTTTGCATAACTGCTGTAAAAAATTCACCTTTATCGCAAGCCGTACCTATTAGTAGTCCTTGACGATATTTTTGTAATGAAGAACGTTTAATTCGGGGCACTCGATAGAATGTTTGAACATGTGATTCACTCACAAGTTTAAATAGATTTTTTAGTCCATCATTATCTACAGCTAAAATTGTACAGTGTGTAGGACGTGCTCTTTTATAAGCATCCCCTTCACCTATATGTTTGTTGAAGTCATCATGATATTTAATATCTTGTTCATCGGCTTCTTTTAATAAATGTAACAATAAATAGCCCGTTGCCTCCGTATCATAAATGGCACGGTGATGTTGTGTTAAATCAATACCGAATTTTTTACACAATGTATTTAATCGGTGGTTTTTCATTTCTGGATGCAAGAAACGTGCAAGCTCTAAAGTGTCAATTACAGGATGATGGAAATCATCAATTCCTGCTTTTTTATAGGCTTCATAAAGGAAACCAATATCGAATGTTGCGTTATGTGCAACGACGATAGCATCTCCTATAAAATCATGGAATTTCGCAATCATGTCTACAACTTCAGGTGCATCCCTTACCATATCATCCGTAATACTTGTTAATTCAATCGTTGTAGCAGATAGTGGATGATGTGGATTGGCAAAGCTTTCAAATTTATCAATCACTTCACCATTCTTAATTTTTACTGCAGCAAGTTCAATAATCGTATCATATGCTGCAGATAATCCTGTTGTTTCCACGTCAAATACTACGAATGTGTCTTCTTCAAGAAAACGATGTTGATCATCGTAAGCAATTGGAACACCATCATTGACTAAATTTGCTTCAATACCATAAATAATCTTAATGCCATGCTTTTTACCTGCATTATAAGCATCCGGGAACGATTGTGCTATCGCGTGATCCGTAATTGCTATTGCAGGATGCCCCCATTTTGCTGCTTGACCTACAAGCGAATCGACTGAGGAGACAGCATCCATTTGACTCATCGGTGTATGCAAATGTAACTCTACACGTTTTTCCCCTTCTGGCGCTTTGTCCACTCTTAATGTTGGTCTAATCTCCATCATATCTTGAGCCATTACAATCAAATCACGAACAAACGTATCATTTTGAACAGAACCACGTACTTTTAGCCACATTCCTTTTTTAGCCATTTGCATAAGAGCTGCGTCCTCTTTATCACGAGAGAACATTTTGACCAAAATAGAATCGGTGTAATCGGTTAACTTAATTGTTAACAATGACCGCCCGCTTCGTAATTCTTTTACTTCCACATCGAAAACAAATCCTTCAATTACTATTCGTCGTTCCTCATCTTGGATTTGGTGAATTTCCATCATAGGTTCATCCGGTTTAATTGGGATACCCAATTGGAAAGGTCTATCAGCAAGATCGGACAAATCAGGATTTTCTTGTTTTTCTTTTTCGCGTTTTTGCATATCCATAACGGCTTTTTGTGCAAAAGCAGCTTCCTCTTTGCGACGTTGTTCAAGAAATGCTTGCTGTTGTTCAGCTAGTTCTTCAGTTGTTTCTTTTAACTGAAAATCGATAGCCATATGAGGGAAGCCACATTGCATATATACTTCTGATAATACTTCTGCATATTTATTTTTTAATGTAGTTAATTGGAATTCTTGTTGGCAATTTAATATTAGCTTTTGTCCATTCCATTCAGGGAACTGCTTTGCTAATCCTTCTCTAAGCGGTGGGGACATTTCATCAATTTCTTCGACAATCTTTAACCAATAATCTGAAATTAATTGTTGTGTTAATTGTTGATTTACAGCTTCTATCTGAACATGTACTTTCGCGATCTGAGAGAATGCTGCATCTATACGCATTTGGAAATCTTGATAGACTCGAAAAGGTAATATATTTTGTAATTTCAATGAAAAGCGCCAAACACGTTCTTTTTTTTGCACAGTCATCCTTGTCATTTCAGCCTCTTCGAAAAAAGGCATCAAGACGTCTTCTGTCATATTAATCTGTTGTAATAATAGCTGAAATTTAAGTTTTGAATCTTGTTCGTTTGCCATCTTCCCACCTACTTTCTTACATTTACTAATAGTTCGGCAAATACAGGAGTGTTAGGGGATTCACCCACACTTTTATATTGTTTTTATAGATAAACATACCGATATAGAACACAATTCCATTATGATTTAAATGGTTTCTTTACCCCTACATTATATTTAATAGGGTCAAATAAAGAAAGAAAAGAAAGCACAAATGTACTTTCTCTCCTTAAATGACCTAATTTTTATCGTTATTTATTCAGCGTGAAAGAAATTGTTTAAACGATCGACTAATTCTTCTTTCGCCCATTCGAATGTTTCACCTGATTGACGGAATTTAACTTCAACAATACCTTCTGAAGCTTTTTTACCAACTGTTACTCGTACTGGTAATCCGATTAAATCAGCATCTGCAAATTTAACTCCAGCGCGTTCTTTACGATCATCGTATAACACATCGTAACGATATGATTGTAGTAATTTGTATAGGTCTTCAGTTAATCCTTTTTGTGTTTCATCTTTCTCATTTACAGAGATTAAGTGAATATCATAAGGGGCAACTTGTTTTGGCCATACAAATCCGTAATTATCTTGGAATTGTTCTGCAACTGCAGCCATAACACGAGAAACACCAATACCATAGCAGCCCATGATAAATGGTTGTGTACGTCCGTTTTCATCTAAGAATGTTGCATTCATGGAATCGCTATACTTTGTTCCTAATTTAAAGACATGTCCGACCTCAATACCTTCTGCAAATTTTATTGTTCCTTTGCCATCGGGTGTTGGGTCACCAACTTGCACAAAACGTAAGTCTTCAAAACGATCAATTGCAAAATCTCTTCCTGGGTTTACGTTCATATAATGATAGCCATCTTCATTTGCTCCACTTACACCATTGCGAATTGATTTAATAGCATTATCTGCTATAACTTTCACATTCACAGGTAATTTTACAGGTCCTAGTGAACCTACATGACTATTTAATAATTCAAATATAGCATCTTCTTCTGCTAATTCCACAGATTCAGCATCTAATGCATGTTTTAGTTTAATATCATTAATTTCGTGATCACCACGAGCAAGAACGATTACTAATTCATCATCTACATTGAATACTAATGTTTTGATACATTGTTCTGGTTTAACATTTAGGAAAGTTGCCACATCATCAATTGATTTTTGATCTGGCGTTGCTACTTTTTCAAGATCCTGCATTTCTTCACTTGAATGTGTATAATCAACGTTTACTTCAGCCATTTCGATATTGGCTGCATAATCTGATTCATCGGAATAGGCAATAGTATCTTCACCGATTTCAGATAGTACCATGAATTCATGAGTATCTGTACCACCAATTGAACCAGAATCAGCAATTACTGCACGGAATTTCAAACTAAGTCGAGTGAAAATATTTGTATATGCTCTAACCATCGCTTGATATGTTTCATCTAAACTTTCTTCGTTTGCGTGGAAAGAATATGCATCTTTCATGATAAATTCACGACCACGTAATAATCCAAAGCGAGGGCGTTTTTCATCTCGGAATTTAGTTTGAATTTGATATAAAGTTAAAGGCAACTTTTTATAAGATTTTATTTCATCACGTACTAATGATGTAATGACTTCTTCATGTGTTGGTCCAAGCGCGAATTGGCGATCATGACGGTCTTTTAAACGCATTAATTCTGGACCATATGCTTCCCATCTACCTGATTCTTGCCATAATTCAGCCTGTTGTAATGAAGGCATTAATAATTCAACAGCACCTGCTTCATTCATTTCTTCACGAACGATTTGTTCGATTTTTTGAAGTACTTTTATTCCTAATGGTAAGAATGAATAAACACCACTTGTATTTTGGCGAATAAAACCTGCACGTAATAAGAGCTGATGAGACTTAACGTCTGCATCAGCGGGTATTTCGCGCAAAGTTGGGATAAATGTTTTGCTTTGTTTCATCAAAAAAACCTCACTTTGAGCTATGTTTAATTAGTGTACATTAAAAGAAGAACCGTTGTATATCATTCCAAGTTACTGCAATCATGAGAATCATTAATAATACAATCCCAACGAAATGAACCATTCCTTCTTTTTGACGATCAACTGGTTTACCACGAACAGCTTCGAATCCGAAGAATAATAAACGACCTCCGTCTAAAGCAGGTAAAGGTAGTAAGTTCATAATACCTAAATTAATACTTAAAACAGCTGCCCAGTTCATAATGTTAACAGCACCATATTTCGCCACTTCTTCAGTTGCTTTATAAATACCTACAGGGCCTGATAATGCATCAATCGAAAATCCACCTGTAATTAATGATCCGAGAATTGTAAAGATTTTAATGATCCAATGAAATGTCTCTGTAAATCCAAATGCAATTGCTTTTAATGGACCTTTTTCTACAGGACTTTGATATTGAACCCCAATTTGGCCAATTGTTTGTCCATCAATTGTCTTTTTAGTTGGTGTCACATTTAGTGTTTCATGATTACCATCACGATTAATATCTAAAGTTAATTTTTTTTCAGGACTGTTTTGAATTGCATCTGAAAGTTCTTGCCAACTATCAATCGACTTGCCATTAATTGCTTTGACAACATCACCTTTTGCCAATCCTGCTACAGCTGCTGGACTATCTTTTACAACACCTGCAATGACTGGTTCATATGTTGGCACACCTGTCATTAGTGCGATAGCAATAAATATTATCACTGAAAGGATAAAGTTAAATAGTGGACCAGCAAAAATTGTCATTGCTCGTTTGCCCACTGATTTAGAATTAAATTGACGGTCATAAGGAGCAATAATCAATTCGCTACCATTTTCTTCGATGACCGCATTGCGCGCTATATTGTAACGTACAAGCTTTTCATCTTCATCATAACCCTCAACCCATAATTCTTTTTGAAGATCTGCCTTTTCTACTTCTAAAAAGAGCATGTCTGGCAACTGCTTGTTTTGATTTAAAACGATTTTCGTTACTTCGTTTTGATCGTTCAATAGCATTCCAATTCGATACCCTGGTTGAAGTTCAACCACATCTGCATCGTCTCCTGCCATGCGGACATAGCCACCCATCGGCAATAAACGAACTGTATATAATGTTTCGCCTTTAGTGATTCCTAATATTTTAGGACCAAAGCCAATTGCAAATTCACGCACTAATATACCTGATCGTTTAGCAAAAATAAAGTGGCCTAGTTCATGGAAAAATACGATGGAACCGAATACTACGATGAATGCAATGATTGATTGCATGGAATCCCACCTTCTCAAGCTTTGTAAAATAACTTCTACTGCTATTTTATCATGGTTTGAACTGTTTTTCTCGTTTCTTTATCAACATGTAAAATAGTTTCTAAATCTGGATGTTGAATGTTCACATGATTGTTCATCATGTTTTCGATAATGTCTTCAATTTCAAGGAATTTAATTTTCTCTTGCAAAAATGCACCAACAGCTGCCTCATTTGCGGCATTCATAACTGTCAAAATTGTACCACCCATACGGCCTGCTTGGTATGCGAAATCTAAGCATCGAAAACGTTTTAGATCTACATTCTCAAAATGCAATTGACCGATTTTTGCTAAATCTAATCTTTCAGCTGTGGATCGTGGTAATCTCTCAGGATAGCTTAATGCATATTGAATTGGTGTTCGCATATCTGGTGTACCTAATTGAGCCATTATACTTGTATCATGATATTCAACCATTGAGTGAATAATGCTTTCCCGATGGATCAATACATCAATTTTGTCATATGGCATGTCATATAATACAGCTGCTTCAATTACTTCTAATCCTTTGTTCATCAAGGTAGCAGAATCAATAGTAATTTTCGCTCCCATTGACCAGTTCGGATGCTTTAAAGCTTCTTTCATCGTAACATTTTCTAATTCTTCACGTGTTAGATCTCGGAAACTACCACCTGAAGCAGTAAGGATAAGGCGAGATATAGATTTACGATTTTCCCCTTGCATGGATTGCCAAAGAGCTGAATGTTCACTATCTACTGGTAAAATAGGTGCCCCGTATTTTTTTGCTTCACTCATTACTAAGTGGCCAGCAGTTACAAGCGTTTCTTTATTGGCAATGGCAATGGCTTTTTTTTCACGTATAGCTGCTAAAGTTGCTTCAAGACCGATACTTCCTAATACTGCATTTAATAGAACGTTTGCATCTGAGAAAGTAGCTACGTCTACTAAACCTTTTGGCCCAAAAGAAAAGTCAATATGAGGAAACTCTTTAGAAAGAGATTGTGCATCTTCCTCTAATTGCACAGAAACTAATTTCGGATTGAATGTACGAATAATTTCTTTTGTTTTTTCAATGTTTTTGCCTGCTGCAAATGCAACGATTTCAAACTCATCTGCATGGTCTCTTACAATATCTAGTGTTTGCAAGCCAATGGAGCCAGTTGCTCCTAATAAGCTAATTGATTTCATTTAAAAGATCTCCCTTATCCTATGAAGTGCAAGAAATAAAGTAATGGTAAAACGAATAATAGACTATCAAAGCGGTCTAATATCCCACCATGCCCGGGTAGTATTTTCCCTGAATCCTTTACACCATAATGACGTTTAATTGCCGATTCTACTAAATCACCTAATTGACCAAATACAGAAGCTACAATCGTTACAATAATTAATGTCACATAAGATTTATCTATTTCCGCAATTAATTGGAAAATAATTGCGGAAATAATTGCTACAACGATTCCCCCAACAAAACCTTCTATTGTTTTATTTGGAGAAATTTCTGGCCAAAGTTTATTTTTGCCAAGCTTTCTACCAATGAAGTATGCTCCTGAATCCGTAGTCCATACAATAACCAATGCATAGACAACATATGCTAATCCTTCTGCTCGCGTTGTAATAAAGAAGTGGAATCCAATTCCAACATACATAGCACTTGCTAATAAAAAGCCTACATCATCGAATGTAAATTTATTTTTTACCAGTACAGTATAAATTAGCAATAAAATAGTTGCGATGAATACATATTCAATCTTTGAATAGTTTGTAACTTCATGCACAGTATTTGCCCAGTCATCAGGCATTAATATGATAAACAAGGTAAATAATGCAATGATTCCTGGTACTGAGAACAACGAGATTGTTCTCATTTTCAATATTTCATATAAACCTACTGCTGCCATTGCGTAAATCAAAATGGTAAATGGTAATTGACCATAGATGACGAATGGTATAAACAGTGCAGCGGCAATTATAGCCGTAATAATACGCTGCTTCACTTTTCCCTATTCTCCTTTCAATCCACCATAACGGCGATTGCGTTTTTGATAATCTTTGATAGCATCAAAAAAGGCATGTTCGTCAAAGTCTGGCCATAGGATTTCCGTAAACCAAAATTCTGTGTAAGCAAGTTGCCACAACATAAAATTGCTTAAACGAATTTCTCCACTCGTGCGAATTAATAAATCTGGATCAGGTAAATTAGCAGTCATAAGTTCTGAAGAAATACGCTCTTCAGTTATATCTGATACATCTAATTCTCCCACTTTAATTTGGTTGGCTATTCTTTGCATTGCAATTGCTAATTCAGTGCGACTACCATAATTCAGTGCAAAGTTAAGAACCATTCCTGTATTGTCTTTTGTTCGATCCATCGCATTTTGAACAGCTCTCTGTGTATGACCAGGCAATACATCCATTTCGCCAATCATCTTGATGCGAATATTTAGCTCCATTAACTCAGGTAAAAATGAACCTAAAAATTCTTCAGGTAAACGCATCAAAAATTCTACTTCTTTTCTTGGACGTTTCCAGTTTTCTGTTGAAAAAGCATATAACGTAATGGCTTTTACTCCGATTGCATTTGCAGCTCGTGTAATTTTACGAACGTTTTTCATTCCTTCATGATGTCCAGCAACACGAGGTAGTGCACGTTTTTTCGCCCATCTACCGTTACCATCCATAATTATTGCAATATGGGCAGGCACTTGTTCATTAGAAATCTCTGAAATTCGTTCCTGTAAATCTTGACGTTGTTTATCTGATTTTCCCCATACGAGTTTGTTTAACATTTAGAATCCTCCACTAACTTACAAATCGGAACGTATACTAATTCTATCATATCAAAAATGCGAATTATTTTCCTTATTCTTAACAAAAAAAGACGTCCCTGTACTTATAGGACGTCTAAAAAAACACAAGGTTCTAAATAATCAATTTTACCTCGACTTAATTGCGTCCAAATTTTGAATTGTGCTTGCACAATTCAAAATTTGTGACATCCGCCGGAGGTTTTAACTTCTTTCAGCGAGTTTATAGAAACTTACTGAATACAGACAAATTCTGCAATTATTGCTCAACCTATTAAGATGTCGACTTTTGCTAAAAAATTAAACAGACATAATCTCATTTTCTTTTTCTTTTGCAATTTGATCAACTTTCACAATATTTGCATCTGTAAGTTTTTGAATATCATCTGAGAAACCACGTAAATCATCTTCTGTAATTTCGCCAGTTTTTTCTAATTTTTTAAATTCATCATTAGCGTCACGGCGAACATTACGAACTACTACCTTCGCTTCTTCCGCTTCTTTTTTAACCTGTTTAACTAGTTCTTTACGACGTTCCTCTGTTAATGCGGGAATTGTCAAACGAATAACATTACCATCATTTGTTGGTGTAATACCAATATCTGATTTTAATAATGCTTTTTCAATATCACCAAGAACTGTTTTATCATAAGGTTGAATAACCAATAGTCGTGCTTCAGGAATTGATACACCAGCTAATTGATTAATAGGTGTTTGTGCACCATAATAATCAACATTTACATGATCTAATAATGAAGCATTTGCACGACCTGCACGTATAGTTGCTAATGCACGAGTAAATGCTTGAATCGATTTTGTCATTTTTTCTTCAGCTTTTACCATAACTTCTTTTGACATTATGAATTCCTCCTAACTACTGTTCCGATTGTTTCACCTAAAACTGCGCGTTTAATATTACCATTCTCAGTAATAGAGAACACGATTAATGGAATATCATTATCCATACATAAAGTGGATGCTGTTGAGTCCATTACTTGCAATCCTTGTTGAATTACTTCTAAGTATGTTAGATTATCATATTTTACTGCATCTGCATTTGTTTTTGGATCTGCAGAGTATACGCCATCTACGTTATTTTTAGCCATTAAAATGACATCTGCATTGATTTCAGCTGCACGTAAAGCTGCTGTTGTGTCTGTAGAGAAATATGGGTTACCTGTTCCAGCAGCAAAAATAACAACACGTTTTTTCTCTAAGTGGCGAACAGCTTTTCTACGGATATAAGGTTCTGCTACTTGTGTCATAACAATAGATGACTGAACACGTGTTGGAACACCAAGATTTTCGAGTGAGTCTTGAAGTGCTAATGCATTCATAACAGTTGCTAGCATACCCATGTAATCAGCATTTGCACGTTCCATGCCCATTTCAGCACCAATTTTCCCTCTCCAAATGTTACCGCCACCGACTACTAGGGCAACTTCAACCCCTAGATCAATAACCTCTTTTACTTGTTCTGCTACTGATTTAACAATTTTAGGTGATAAGCCAAAGCCTTCTTCTCCAGCAAGTGCTTCTCCACTTAGTTTAATGACTACTCTTTTGTACTGTGGCATACTCATTGGAACCTCCATCATGCTTTTTTTCTTTGGTTTTGATAATCCTGTTGATCCTGTTGACGTTTCATAAGTTGCGCTACACTCAAATGGCTTTCCCTAGGAGTTGCCACCTTACGCTCTAGTATAATGCAAAAAAATATCAACATGTCATATAACAAAGCCTTATCTTTAAAAAGAGGGAACACGATAAGCTGTGCTCCCTACTTTTAACGTAATTATTTAATAAAATTAGTATTAGTTACCTTTAACTTGGCTCATTACTTCTTCAGCGAAGTTATCTTCACGTTTTTCGATACCTTCACCAACTTCGTAACGTACGAATGAAGTTAAAGTACCTCCAACAGATTTTACAAAATCGCCAACTTTTTGGTCTGGGTTTTTAACAAATGCTTGATCAAGAACACAGATTTCTTCGAAGTATTTACGTAAACGACCTTCAACCATTTTAGCAACGATGTTTTCTGGTTTACCTTCGTTAAGAGCTTGTTCAGTTAATATTTTGCGTTCGTGAGCAGTTTCTTCTTCAGAAACTTGGTCATGTGCAATATATTTAGGATTTAATGCAGCAATGTGCATTGCAACGTCTTTAGCTGCAGATTCATCAGTTGTACCTTCAACTACTGCTAATACACCAATGCGTCCACCCATGTGTAGGTAAGCACCGAATGCATCTGCATCAGTTTTAGTAGCTACTGTAAAACGACGAAGAGTGATTTTTTCACCAATTGTAGCGATTGCTGAAGAAATATGGTCAGCAACTTTCGCACCGTTTTCCATAGTAGTTTCTAAAGCATCTTCAACTGTTGCTGGTTTAACAGCTAATAAGTGATCAGCTAATTCTTTAACTAAAGTTTTGAATCCTTCGTTTTTAGCAACGAAGTCAGTTTCAGCATTAACTTCTAGAAGTACAGCGTCATTACCTTTAACTTCAATAGAAGTAGTACCTTCAGCAGCTACACGGTCTGCTTTTTTAGCAGCAGATGATAAACCTTTTTCACGTAGGAAATCGATTGCTGCTTCCATATCTCCATCAACTTGTACTAATGCTTTCTTACAATCCATCATACCAGCACCAGTTTTTTCACGTAATTCTTTAACCATTTTTGCAGTTACTTCTGCCATTGATAGTTCCTCCTTATAAAATCATATGAAATTATTATTATTCTCAAAAAAAGGTGATAAGAGGGTTTAGCCGCTTATCACCTGTTTTCTAATCAGAAATTACTCAGCTGCAACCTCTTCAGCTGGAACTGCTTCTTCTTCACCTTGTTTAGATTCGATTAAAGCATCAGCCATTTTTGCAGTGATTAATTTAACTGCGCGGATTGCGTCATCATTTGAAGGAATAACGTAATCGATTTCGTCAGGATCACAGTTAGTATCAACCATTGCTACTAAAGGAATGTTTAGTTTGCGAGCTTCTGCTACAGCAATACGTTCTTTGCGTGGGTCTACTACGAACATTACGTCTGGTAGATCATGCATATCACGGATACCGCCTAAGAATTTAACAAGACGTTCGTGTTGTTTTTTAAGTTGAACAACTTCTTTTTTAGGTAGAACTTCAAAAGTTCCATCTTCTTCCATTCTTTCGATATCTTTCATACGTTTTACACGTTTTTGAATAGTACCGAAGTTTGTAAGAGTACCACCTAACCAACGTTGGTTGATGTAGTAGTTACCTGAACGTTCAGCTTCATCTTTAATAGCTTCTTGAGCTTGTTTTTTAGTACCAACAAAAAGAACTTTACCACCATCTTGGCCAACTTGGCGCATGAAGTCGTAAGCTTCTTCTAATTTTTTAACTGTTTTTTGTAAATCGATAATGTAGATACCGTTACGTTCAACAAAAATGAATTTTTTCATTTTTGGGTTCCAACGGCGAGTTTGGTGACCGAAATGTACACCAGCTTCTAGTAATTGTTTCATTGAAATTACTGACATGTGTATTTCCTCCTGATATGGTTTTTTTGCCCTCCGTATTCATCATCTGTAGGAGCAACTCAAATATGAGCACCTTCTCCTTGCATCAGAATACGTGTGTAATGTAACACCAATTGATAATATATCACACCGTCTTGTCCTCTGCAACCTTTTTAGTGTTGGAATTTCAGTAATAATTCAATTTCTGTTTTTCCTTTTTGCAGCATTCTTGCAATTTCATCAATAGTTTTTCCATTTTGATACAATTCTTGGATTTGTTCCTCCATTGTTAATTTCTTTTCTGGATGAACTACTTGATCCATTTCGTCTTTAAAGGATACCTTTTGTACGGTTGTAGAAGCTGTCGGAGTAGAATTATTTTGATATGCCTTAGCTACGACATGTCTCGGCATATTAAAAGTTGTTGCAACTTCTTCTTTTTCAGAAGATAGTACGCTTTCTATTTTTTCATTCTTTTCTATAGTAAGCTTACTCTCATTTTCATCATTTTTTCTATTTTTATTCATCATTGTTAATTCTTTGATTAAACGATTATTTTCATCACGCATTTCTGCTAAATAAGCACCAACTGCATTATCCATTTCATCCTTTAAACGTTCTTGACTTTTTTCAATATCTTTTAGTCTAGAAATTTTCGTATAAAGTAAAATGATGAAGTAAAAGCTTAATATTTGTGCAATAAATAAAAACACTAAAACCGTTCCTACCATTATGACTCCTATCCGCTAAAATCTATAAAGTGTCCTTTAAAAGGATGTTGAACCTGTTCAAGTGCGGAAGATTTATGTTGTTGTTTCTTTTTTTGTCCATGTTTTTTTTCTTTTCTATCGGATGGATCATCTTCGCTAATTTGAGCAGATTTATCAGATTCTAAAACAGCTGTTCTATTTCGTTCAATTTGTTTTTGTAATGATTGATTAGCTAATTCTTGCCCTGTATTTACTTGTTGCTGTGCTTGTTCCGCTACTTTACCTGCTTCAAAAGTTTTAGGCAATGCTATTTGTAATTCTACGCCTTTTAAGCTCATACATTAGGACTCCTATGCAGGGATATGGAACTTCTACTCAAAGAAGTTATACGTTTTGCATCTCGGCTGATAATAAATTACGTAATTTAAACAGTGCTTTTGAATGTATTTGAGATATTCGCGATGTGGATAGATGTAGCATATCTCCTATTTCAGTAAGGGTTAACTCTTCTGAATAAAATAAACTCAATACTTGTTGTTCTTTTTCATTTAACTTCATTATGTTTTTAGCTAAATCTTCTATTAATTCTGTTCGAACAATCTCTTGCTCCGGTGTTCGTAAATGATCATCTCTAATGACAAATGTCTTAACCTCTGAATCATCTTGATCTGAAGAATGCTCGTCCATCGATAATATGTTAGAAATAAAGTGTTCTTGCATTGTTTGATATACTTCATCTACACTAATGTTTAATTCATTTGCTACTTCTTCTGGTGTAACATGTCGTTGTAATTGTTGCTCCATCGCTTCAATTTGTGATTCTAGTTTTTTTGATTTTTCCCTAGCAGATCGTGGCAACCAATCTTCCTTTCTTAGTCCATCAATTATTGCACCACGGACTCGGAAAGATGCGTATGTATCAAATTTCAAGTCTCTGGATAAATCAAATTTGTTAAGTGCGTCGAATAATCCCATCATGCCAAGGCTTGTCAATTCATCTCTCGATACATTCTTGGGTAAACCCGTACTAATTCGTTGTACATGGTAAGAGACGAGTGGAGTATATTTTTTTATTAACAAATCTCCTGCACGAGGATCACGTTCAGCTACCCAGCTTTGCCAAAGCTTTTGTTCTTCATTTGACGTTGGTTGCATCATCGAATCCTCCTCGTTGTCTTTCTAAATTTCATGTATATTATATCAAATCTTTACTAATAAAGGGAGCCAAATTGAGCTCCCTTTCGAAATTATTCGTCATTTAACATCATTGTTTTGACAGCTTTCGCTAATTCTTCTGCTTGATCCACATTAGGGATTTCAGAAGAATTTTTTTCCAAAGAATCTTGTTCTTCCATTTCCAAGTTAGATTTCAAATTATTTTCTTCATCATTTGTTGACTCGTCGGCTGAAGATGAGTACATAACAAAAGCAATTAAAAAACGAACCAAATATGTTAATAAAAACACAATGATGGCTACAACGAATGAATGAATAATAATAGTCGTTGGTGTTTCTAATGATTGGAATGTCATTAAAAAATAAATTGTAAAAGCTATCACAGCCGCCCAACAATTGGATAAGAATGAGCCTACCATTATATTTCTTTCACTCCTTGATTTACTGTACGAATATGTAATAAGGACGTAGTAGTGTCAAATTCAATTGTTCGACCACTACTTCCCCCAATATCTTCTGCAATTATTGGAATTGATAACATCTTTAGTTGTTCTTTCACTGCTTCTACATTTCTAGGTCCAATACGCATCGAATCTCGATTTGCTGTGAATTGAAACATTTGAGCTCCACCTGCAATCTTAGCTTTTAATTTAAATGAATGGACGCCTTCTCTTTTCAGCTGTTCCACCATAGCAGGTATACCTGTATCTGCAAACTTCGCTACATTGATTGATCCACCACGACCTAATTTTGAATCTGGTAACATGACATGAACTAAACCCGCAATTGCTTTTGATTCATCATAAAGTACTACTCCTACACATGATCCTAAACCTGAGGTTCTTATTGTATTTGGCGATTTGGCAATATCCATTTGAGCAATGCCAACTTTTACAACCGTGCTCATACTCGCAATCATTTTTACGAAACCCCTAAAGATCTGAAAATTGTATCAAACGAGTCAGGATCAGGTAGTAAAAAGAAATGACCGCGTACTGTTTCAGAATCACCCATATGTTCTTCAAAAATCGTAGTATCAATAACTATTACATGATCACCTATTTGCGAAAGTTCAACAAGACCAAAGCTGATAATTGCACCAAACATATCAACAGTTAATGCAGGTGGAGTAGGATAAATTTTCAGGCCAGTAAAATCGGATAACGCAGATAAATAGGAACCAGATAATATATTCCCTAGTTCCTGCATAGCAGATAGTCCTAATTCAGAAACTGGTGGATTTCTAAAATCAAACGAATCATCATGGATTAATTTTTTGATAAAGTGGTTTGCTTGTTCCACTGGAAGGATAAAAAACATCCCACCTTCTGCATCACCTTCGATACGTAGATAAATACCTGCAACAACACTTTCAGCCCCCCCAGCAAATTCCATCATCTCGTTAAATGAGACCATTTCAACTTTTGGGACGCGCATATCGATCTTTGTATTTAGTAAATCTGAAAGGGCTGTAGCAGCGTGAGCAGCCCCTATATTTCCGATTTCCTTTAAAACATCTAAGTGTAAAGACGTAATCTCATTATAAAATGTCATTAGAATTGACCTTCCCTTATTTTAAGGTATTAAGTACTTTCTCTAAATTCAATAATATTAAAAGTCTTTTATCTACTTTTGCAACACCTGAAATAAATTCTTCTTCATAATTACCAACTACTTCAGGTTGTGGTTCAATCGCTTCTTTTGGAATATCAAGCACATCATTAGCGGCATCGACGATAAAGCCTACTTCCATTTCATCTAATGAAATAATAATAATTCGTGTATTTTCATTTTCTACTGATGAGTTCACGTTAAAACGGTCACGAAGATCGATAATAGGTGTCACGACTCCGCGAAGATTTATTACACCTTTAACGTATTCAGGAGTTTTCGGTACACGTGTAATATGCATTGTTTTTTCAATTCCTTGAACTTGGTTTACAGGAATTGCATACTCTTTGTCACCTAATTGAAATACAATTACTTTTACACTTTCTACATCAAGTGAATTTGCCACTATGGACACCTCTTTCTATAAGTGCGTTATTTAATAAGTGAATTACAGTCGACAATTAATGCTACTTTACCATTTCCAAGAATAGTAGCACCTGAAATTGCAAAAACATTTGTTAAATAATTACCTAATGATTTTAAGACGATTTCTTGTTGTCCAATAAATGAATCGACTACTAAACCAGCCATTTTTTCACCTTTACGTACAAGAACTACTGAATGGAACTCATTATCTTTTGATTCTTCTCGAGGTACTTCAAAAATTTCCTCTAGGAATACTAGTGGAACAACTTTACCACGGAAATCAATTACTTTTTGATTATGAGCATTCATGATATCAGAATTACGTATAATTGATGTTTCAATAATTGATGATAATGGAATTGCATAGATTTCTTTCTCTATTTCTACTAACATGACAGAAATAATCGATAGAGTAAGTGGTAATTGAATAGAGAATAAGGAACCTCTACCTTCTGTAGAATCTATTGTTATATTGCCACCCAAAGATTCAATTGTCGATTTGACAACGTCAAGTCCTACACCACGTCCAGAAATATCAGAAATTACATCAGCTGTTGAGAAACCTGATGCCAATATGAGTTCATTTACTTGATTATCAGTCATTGAACTACCAACTTCTGGAGATACAATTCCTCTTGAAATAGCTTTTTCTAATACTTTTTCACGATTAATTCCAGCACCATCGTCTTCTAACTCGATAAATACATGGTTACCACTATGATAAGCACGTAGTACTACTTTACCTTCTTCAGGTTTACCAGCTGCTTTACGTACTTCTGGGCTTTCGACACCATGATCAAGTGCGTTACGAATAAGATGTACAAGCGGATCTCCTAATTCATCGATTACTGTACGATCTAATTCGGTTTCTGCTCCGATAATTTCCAAATCTACTTTCTTGTGTAAATCTCGAGTTAATTGACGTACCATTTTTGGGAAACGATTGAAAACTGTTTCAACAGGTACCATACGCATTGTTAAAATAATATTTTGTAAATCACCTGAAATACGCGACATTCTTTCTACTGTTTCATTTAATTCACTATGATTCAATTCTGTAGCAATAGATTGTAATCGACCGCGATCAATGACAAGTTCTTCAAAAAGATTCATTAATATATCTAGGCGCTCAATATTAACACGAATAGTTTTACTGTTAGCATGAGTAGGTTTTTTTTCAGTTTCCTTTTTAGGTGCTGTCTTTGTTGATGCTTGCAGAGTTGAATTTTGTGCAACTTGTTGAGTAGGTGCTTCTTCTGCTACAGTCACAGCAGTTTCTTTTTTTACAATCGCATAATAATCTATTGGCGTAACAGTTATTTTTTCTACTTCAGATACTTTTAATAATTTTTTTTGTACATCAGTTGCTGAATCTTTTGTTACGACTGCTACAAAGAAATCGTTATCGAATTGCTCTTCTTCTAGTCTTTCAACAGATGGTGAGGACTTAATAACATCCCCTATTTTTTCTAAAATATCAAACACCATAAATACACGTGCAGCTTTTAATAAACAATCTTCACGTAAATGTACAGCGATTTCGTAAGTATTGAAATCTTGTTCATGCGACTGTTGAATAACAGTTAATTCAAATTCATCATATTGTAATGCTTCGGCACTAGAAACAGCAGAATTTGCTAGCACTTCTTCCGCATCGATTTCTGCTCCATTAATTGGTTCACCATTTTCAATTTGTTTTAATTTGGCAACAGTAGCTGATACATCATGTTTACCATCTCCACCATTAGCAATATCATCAATCATCGCTTCTAAATGGTCGACAGATTCAAACACTACATCTAATATCTCTGGAGTTACAGATATTTTTTCATTTCGAATCGCATCCAATACGTTTTCCATTTTATGCGTTAAATCGGCTAAATCTTCAAATCCCATTGTCGCTGACATACCCTTTAATGTATGCGCATTGCGGAATATTTCGTTGACAATTGCTAAATCATGAGGATTTTGTTCTAATGCTAATAAATTTTCATTACATGATTGAAGATGTTCTTTACTTTCATCTATAAAAACCTCTAAATATTGGTTTGTATCCATAAAAAGCCCTCCTTTAAGGTAAATATTTCATAATAATATTTGAAATATCATCAACATCTGCAACTTCGTCAACTAAACCTGTGGCGTAAGCAGATTTTGGCATTCCATAAACAACACATGTCTCTGCGGATTCAGATATAGCAATAACATTTCCTTTGTTTTTTAAAGCTTGTAATCCTTTTGCTCCATCTGAACCCATGCCCGTCATAATTACTGCGATTTTATCAAAATCATTGTAATTGCTAATATCTTCAAACATTACATCTACAGAAGGCCTATGCCCTCCACGTGGTGGTTCTGATTTATCTAATTCAATACCATAAGACATGCCTATTTTTCGAATATGTAGATGAAAATCTCCTGGCGCAATATAAGCTACTCCAGCTTGCAAAATATCTCCTTGCTCTGCTTCTTTTACGGTAATTTTGGACAGTTGATCTAGTCGATTGGCCAATGATTTCGTAAATCCAGCTGGCATATGTTGTACAATAAGTATTGGTGCTGGAATATTTTGAGGCAATCGAGTAATAACTTCCTGCAATGCCCTAGGGCCACCTGTTGAAGTACCTATGAGCACTATTTTCTTAGAATGTGAGTCCCATTTAACAGAATGTTTAACATTTACTTCTCGTAAATTATTTTCCACGATATGAGCGTTGTTAGAAATAGTAGATACTTTTTCTATTGGACTAGTTGTCCTTCCCACATCCATATGTGCTGCATGTCGTAATTTAGATACATGCACTGTCGCCGCATTTTCTACAATTCGAATTAAATCAGATTGTATCTTTTGTAAATCTAATGAAATGGGGCCGCTAGGTTTTGTGATAAAATCAACGGCTCCACTTGCCATTGCTTCTAATGTAATCTTCGCCCCACTTTTTGTTGTGCTTGACAACATGACAACAGGAACAGGACATTCTTTCATTATCACTTTTAGCGATTCAAGGCCGTTCATCTCTGGCATTTCTACATCCATCGTTACAACATCCGGTTTGAGCATTTGAATTTTCTTTATTGCATCCTTACCGTTACGAGCTGTACCGATTACTTTTATACTAGGGTGGTCCACAAAGAAATCAGAAATCATTTTTCTCATAAAAGCTGAGTCATCAACGATTAATAGTTTTTTCGGCTGGGTAATAGACAACTAATCACTTCCTTTTGAAAACATACTTCTTAATTTAGAAATAAACTTATTTTTTTGATTTGGAACAATTACTTCTTCCATATTCCCTTCAATAAATCTATAAGTTATTTCTCTCAATGTCTTAGTGATAGGAGCATTAGGATATAATATCGAAAATGGCACTTGTTTTTTTACTGCTTGATAAACTAGTTTATCTTCTGGTAATGAACCTAATATTTTTACATCCTTTGACAAAAATCGAGACATTGTTTGTTTCAATCTATTCAATGTATCGGTACCTTCTTCGCTAGTTAAAACTCTATTACAAAGTAAATAAAAGTTTTTTTCTCTATCCTTGTAATGGATATATTTCATCATTGAATAGGCATCCGTTACAGAAGTAGGTTCTGTAGTTGAAACAACTATTATATCGTCTACGGCAACTAGTAAATCAAGTGACCAATTTGTGGCACCCGCTCCCATATCAAATAAAATATAATCATAATTTTTTTGTAAATTTTCAAAAGCAGTAAGTAGACGGGTAAACATTAAATTAGACCATTCTAATAGTCCTGCAAGACCAGTACCACCTGAAATATAATGCAAACCATTGGGTCCCTCAAAAATCACTTCTGGCAGTGAGACATCTCCTTGTAAATAATCTTTCAGACTATTTCTAGAACTTTTGCCTAATAAGATGTGAATATTTCCCATTCCAATATCCATATCAACAATAATGACTTTTTTACCATAAGCTGCTAACATATTAGAAAAATTTGTTGTAAAGTTACTTTTCCCAACTCCGCCTTTACCACTAACAATAGCAATCGATTTACCCATACTGATACTTTGTTGCATCTTTAATCTTAATGTTTCAGCCTGATCTCTCATATGTTATCTCCCTGAAAAAGCAAATCTATCATATTTTTCATAGAAGCTTCTTCAATATCTTCTGGTACTTCTTGACCATTTGTATAGTAAGCAAGTCCCTTCTTATATTTAACCATTAAATTGATCATTGAGCCAATAGTATTTGTTTCATCTAACTTAGTAAATATCAACTTTTTCACTGGAAATGCTAAAAATTGTTCAATTATTGTTGCCATATCGCGTTCTTTTGCTGTCAAAGACAGAACTAAATAATTTTCTACATTTTTTTCAACATCTATTAATTGTTGAAGGTCTTTAATATATTTTGCTTCTTTATAATTTCTCCCAGCCGTATCAATAAAAATCAAATCTAAATGTTCAAATTTACGTAAAGCTTTTTCATAGTCATCCCTACTATATACAATTTCTACTGGTGCTTGTAATAAATTTGCATACGTTTTAAGCTGCTCAATTGCTGCTATTCGGTATGTATCTGTTGTGATAAAACCTATTTTCTTTTTCTCTTGCAATACTGCTCTTGCAGCCATTTTGGCAATGGTGGTTGTTTTACCTACTCCTGTTGGGCCTAGTACATTAATATATTTTTTATCATATGAAATGCCGCCAAAAGGCAATTCCCTCAATATACTTAATATATGCTTTTTTGCTAATTCTTGAAGTTCATTTTGAGATAGGTCATTTTTACTGTTTTTTACAACCGTAAAGAGCCCATCACCTATTTGTGTGATGAGCTCGTGATTAATCTCTTGCTGTTCTAATTTTTCAATGATGTCAGCTAGTTCATCTGGATATTGTACACTAGCAGATCGACGCTTCATCGATTCCATCATTGTCTTTAAATCTGCGAGCTCTTTTTTGATTGTTTCTGTTTGTTTTTCGGTAGTTTCTGATTCTATAATTATGGGTTGTTGTATAGTTCTAGGAGAAATCATTGTTTCTTTTTGATTTTTGCGTTCAATCCCCGCAACAACTTCATAGCTTTTCTTTTTGAACATACCTAAGAAACCTTTTGAATATACCACTTTCGAACTTGCAATAATTGCATCATCACCTAAATCTACTTGTACTTTTTTCATCGCTGCAGCCATAGATGATGCTATATATTTTTTCATTTTCATTCAACGTTCACCACCCCAACACTTTGAATCTCAATTGATGATTCCAACTCATTATACGAAAGAATTGGAATTTGAGGGAAGTATCTTTCAGTCAATTGTCGTAAATACATACGTACTGCAGGAGAACATAGAATGACTGGTGATTGTTCAAAGAATGCAATACGCTCTACTTCTTTTGCAATTGATTCTAAAATTGCTTGTGAATCACTTGGATCCATTGCTAAATAATTTCCGTGATCTGTTTGTTGTATACTATCAGCAAGTATTTTTTCAACTTTTGCAGAAACAGTTAATACTTTCAACTCTGTTTGACCACTAGCATATTGTGTTGTAATTTGACGTGCTAGAGATTGTCGAACATATTCAGTTAAGACATCAACATCAGATGTTAACTTCGAATAATCTGCTAATGTTTCGAAAATAACAGGTAGATTTCGAACAGATACATTTTCTTCAAGCAATTTTGCTAATACTTTTTGAATTTCACCAATGGATAGTGGTGTAGGTGTCAACTCGTCTACTAAAATTGGTGCAGTTTCTCGTAAGTGATCGATTAATTGTTTTGTTTCTTGACGTCCTAAAAGCTCTGAAGCATTTGCTCTAATGATTTCTGTTAAATGTGTTGAAACGACACTCGGCGGATCAACAACCGTATAACCAAGCATTTCTGCTTCTTCTTTTACTTGCTCTGTAATCCATTTTGCTGGTAAACCGAAGGATGGCTCTACTGTATCGATTCCTTCTATCGAATCATCATCTCCAGGACTCATTGCTAAATAATGATCTAACAATAATTCACCGCGTGCTAATTCATTTCCCTTTATCTTAATGCGATATTCATTTGGTTGCAGCTGAATGTTATCTCGAATACGAACAACTGGAATCACAATCCCTAATTCAAGAGCTAATTGGCGGCGAATCATGACAACGCGGTCAAGTAAATCTCCAC
Source organism: Rummeliibacillus pycnus (assembly GCF_050459865.1). Classification (GTDB taxonomy): domain Bacteria; phylum Bacillota; class Bacilli; order Bacillales_A; family Planococcaceae; genus Rummeliibacillus; species Rummeliibacillus pycnus_B. The sequence goes on along the minus strand of NZ_JBCMNM010000077.1, from coordinate 69,760 downwards.
CTTGTGAAGCATCAACTAGTGGAATCAAGCCATAACCAAATTCAAATTCAATTGGATCCACATTCAATAAATTGACAACATTTTCTGGACTCTTCAAATTATCAGTTGTTTCAACTTCTTCAATTTGTTCAAGCTCTTCAATGTTCTCTTTCTTAGAATGGCTTATTCGATATGCAACAAGTGCTAGTACCCCTGCAATTGGAACTGTATAAATAAATTTAATTGGTGTCACAATTCCTAGGATAAATATCGTACCAGCTGCTATGTAAATTAATGTTGGATTTGCTAATAGCTGACCTGTGATATCTTTACTTAAGTTACCATCAGATGCAGCACGAGTTACCACAATACCTGTAGCTGTAGAAATAAGTAATGCCGGAATTTGTGATACTAATCCATCACCAACAGTCAGAGTAGTAAATAAATGCACAGCATCTGAAAATCCCATATCCATTTGCACTATTCCAATGACTAAACCAATGATTAAGTTGATTAATACAATAATAATCGCTGCAATAGCATCACCTTTTACGAATTTCGTAGCACCATCCATAGATCCGTAAAAGTCTGCTTCATTACTAACTTTTTCTCGTCGTTCTCTAGCTTCTGATTCAGAAATCAGGCCAGCATTTAAATCTGCATCAATCGCCATTTGTTTCCCAGGCATCGCATCTAGCGTGAACCGTGCAGCAACTTCAGATACACGTTCAGCACCTTTTGTAATTACGATAAATTGGATAATAACTAAAATGACGAATACAACTAAACCAACTAGTACATTACCTCCAACAACGAAGGTACCGAAAGTCTCAACAACATTTCCAGCATCTCCGCCTGTTAATATTGCTCGAGTAGTCGAAACGTTTAGACCTAAACGGAACAATGTTAATAATAGTAAGAGGGATGGGAAAATTGAAAACTCTAATGCTTCTTTCATGTTCATCGTTGTTAACAATACAAGAAGCGCTAGCGTAATATTAATGATGATTAAAAAGCTTAACAGCCATGGCGGTAAAGGGATGATGAGCATTGCTACTATCATTATTACTGCAGCTAATACTCCTATGTCGCGAAATTTCATGTTTGTCCCTCCCGGTTTAAAACCCTAAATTTTTCGTTTAATACGATATACATACGCTAATACCTCAGCTACAGCTTTGAAAAATTCATCTGGAATCCGTTGTCCAATCACAACCTGATCGTACATAGCACGAGCTAAAGGTCGATTTTCTACCATTACCACATCATTTTCTTTTGCAATTAATTTGATTTTCTGTGCAATAAAATCTGTGCCTTTTGCTATTACTTTCGGCGCATCCATTGTGTCCTCATCATACTTTAATGCAATTGCGTAGTGAGTTGGATTTGTGATTACCACGTCCGCTTGTGGCACCTCTTGCATCATTCGACGCATGGCCATTTCACGTTGACGTTGTTTAATTTTAGATTTGATGAGGGGATCACCCTCAGCATTTTTATATTCATCTTTAATATCTTGTTTAGACATTTTCAGATTTTTTTCATAATCAAATTTTTGATAGAAATAATCGAGTACAGCTATTATCAACAACACAATAGAAGCTGCAATACCCATTAAAACTGTAAGCTTAGAAACTGTTATAAGAGAATCCCATGGAGTTTTGAATGATAAGCTTAATACATCATCAATATTCATCCATAAAATTGCCGTTGTTACTGAACCAATCAAAGAAATTTTCAAAATAGATTTCAGTAATTCGATAACAGCCCTGAGTGAAACAATCCTCTTGATTCCTTTAATTGGATCTAATTTGGTTAAATCAAATTTTAATGGTTCGGTAGTGAATACTAGTCCAAATTGAAGAAAGTTTCCTACAATCGCTGCAATCACTGCAATTGCCATAATTGGTAATACGATTATCGCAACTTCAGATAGTACATCTTTATAAACTTTGATTACTAGCTCAATCGATATAGAATCAACAAGCATATATTTTGAAAAAGTTTGCCTAAAAAAAGACATAACGCCATCTCTCATGGAAGTCGCTGCTATTAACAGAAATAAAAATACTGATAACAACACAAGCGCGCTCGTTACATCCTGACTTTTTAAAACTTGACCTTTTTTCCGAGCGTCTTGACGTTTCTTAGGTGTCGCCCTTTCTGTTTTTTCACCTGCAAAAAATTGCAAGTCTAATTCAATTAATAGCATACTATCCACCACCTAATAGAACCATAAAATCTCGCATACTAATTATCATGAAATTAAATAGTTTTTGCATAACAGCAATCATTACACCCATCATGACGATTAATACGATAAAGCTAACTCCGATTTTAACGGGAAAACCAACAACAAATATATTCAGTTGTGGTACAGTTCGAGCCGTAATACCAAGAGCAATATCAACTAAGAATAATGTAGCCACAATTGGTACTGACATCTGGAAGGCGATCCCGAAAAGTGTACCAAAAGTTTTCAGAACAAACTGCGATAAATCGCTCGATCCAAATGCTGGCCAAAGACTATCCATCGGAATATATTGATAGCTATAAAAAATGCCATCTAAAATTAAATGGTGCCCATTTGTTCCTAATAATACAAGAAGAGCTAATGAATTAAAAAATTGCCCTAATAACGGACTTTGCGCACCTGTTTGTGGATCAATAACATTAGCAATAGCAAAACCCATTTGGAAATCAATAAATCCTCCAGCTATTTGTATAGCAGACATAATCATATATGCTATAAGACCTATTGATAAACCAACTACTGCTTCTTTCATCATCAATAATATGTATTCTCCATTAATATCAAACGGTTTTACATCTATCGTATAATACATCATCCATGACAATACGAATGCAAGGGTAATTCTTACTTTAGCTGGAATCGTTTTATATGAGAAAAACGGCACTGTTATAAAGAATGCTGAAATTCTAATAAGAATAAGAAGAAATATGGTTGTTTTCGGTATCAATTCTTCCATTCAATCACCCTATAAAACGGCCTAAATTTTCAAATATATCTTTGGTATATGTAGTCACTTGAGTAAGCATCCAGGGACCAAAAAAGATAATAGCAACAAGTACTGCAATAATTTTTGGTACAAAAGCAAGGGTTTGCTCTTGAATTTGTGTAGTTGCTTGAAAAATACTAACTAAAAGACCCGTTATTAAAGCAACAAGTAGTAATGGACCTGATGCTAGTAAAATAACTTTAATCGCTTCTTCTGCAACTTTAATAACTACTTCTGCTGTCATATTCCCATCCCCTAAAAGCTTTCTAAAAGTGATTTCACAACAAGATACCAACCATCTACTAATACAAATAAAAGTATTTTAAACGGTAATGAGATCATTACCGGAGGTAGCATCATCATCCCCATCGACATGAGGACGCTGGCAACAATCATATCGATTACCAAGAACGGAATGAATATCATAAAGCCCATTTGAAAAGCTGTTTTTAACTCGCTAATAGCAAATGCAGGAACCATTGTTGTAAGTGGAATGTCCTCAATTGTTTTAGGACGTTCCTTTGCACCAGAATACTTCAGAAATAAATCTAAATCCTTTTGTCTAGTGTTCTTACTCATAAACTCTTTAAATGGCTTACTTGCCTTAGAGTAAGCTTCATCTAATGTGATTTTTTCATCGAATAGTGGCTGTAATGCATTTTTGTTTACATCTTGGAATGTTGGTGCCATGATGAAAAACGTTAAAAACAAAGCTAAACCAATAAGGACTTGGTTCGGTGGCATTTGTTGTGTTGCCAATGCTGTTCGTACAAAAGACAATACAATGATTATTCTAGTAAAGCATGTCATCAATATTAAAATACTTGGCGCTAAAGATAAAACCGTAAGCATCAACATCAATTTGACAGATGCAGATACATTTGATGGATCGCTATTGGAGAAGTAATCGACAAAATCACTCATTCATTTTCCCTCTCCTTCTGCTTCCAATCTTCTAATTCTTTCTGACGATCTTGTTGAATTTCTGATAATTTTTTTCGAAACTCTTCCTTAAATTCTTCGCCCGACGAATCTCTCTCTTTTTCAGAGTGACGACCTTTTAACTTTGAAAATAGTTCAGAGACATATGGTACTTGTGCTGAAAGTTCTTGTTTGTCACTGTATATACTTAACAAATGGTCCTTTTCTGCTTTGTCCGTCACTTCTTTCAAAATATGTACATCATCTCCTATGCCAACTAAATAAAGAGAATTTCCAACTTTTAATAGTTGCACTGATTTTTGTTGTCCAAGAGATATACCGCCTAAATTTTGCATTAACTGATTTTGTTGATATTTGTTGTTGCGGCGATTGACAAATTTAAGCACGCCATAAAGTAATGCGATTACAAAAATTAGTGCCAATACCATTTTAATGTAATCCCACGCAGACAAGCCAACAGCTGTCGATTGATCCTTAGGGTCGACAGCTGGTTTTAACTCATCCTTACATGAATCAGGATTTTTTATGCATTCATCTACAGAATCATTAGATGCCGCATAGACGAATGCTTGTTCAATAGGTTGACTTGTTATTACGGTAAAAAGCGATGCACACAAAATCATTTTCAATAAGTTCTTATAAAACATTTTATTAACCTAGCGCTTTTTGGATTGCTTCTATTACTCTATCAGCTTGGAATGGTTTAACAATGAAATCTTTTGCGCCAGCTTGAATTGCATCGATTACCATTGCTTGTTGTCCCATTGCTGAACACATAATAATAATAGCACCTGGGTCTTTTTCTTTAATCGTTTTTAGTGCTGCAATACCGTCCATTTCAGGCATTGTAATATCCATTGTTACTAAGTCTGGTTTTAACTCATTGTATTTTTCAACAGCTTGAGCTCCATCTCCAGCTTCTCCGACAACCTCAAATCCATTTTTAGTCAAAATATCTTTGATCATCATTCGCATAAAAGCTGCATCATCCACAATTAAAATACGTTTTGACATGACTAACTCCTCCAATTAATACTATCTTAGATTATTAAGTCGATCCGCTTTGCTTAAGATATCTGTAATACGAACACCGAAGTTTTCATCGATAACAACTACTTCACCTTTAGCAATAAGTCGGCTATTGACAAGAATATCTACTGGTTCACCAGCTAATTTATCCAACTCGATAATGGAACCACTTGCTAGTTCTAAAATTTCTTGAACTGAACGTTTTGTACGTCCTAATTCAACTGTAACTTGTAATGGTATGTCCAGTAGCATATTTAAGTTTCTGGCCTCGGCTTGTTTTAAACTTGCATTTTCGAAGCTAGCGAATTGTGCTTGCTGAACATCTACAGGTTGTTGTGGTGCTCGTTGTTGCATAGTCGCAAAAGATTGTTCATATACCGGTTGAGATGGTTGTTGCATTGTTGGCATAGAATAATCCTGAGCAGGTATTTGATTTGATGCAATTTCTGGAACAACTGGTTGTTGTACTGGAATTTCCTCCTGAACTGCTTGTGTAACTGCTGCTTCTTCCTGCTCTGGATTCATTAATTGTTTAACTAAAGATTTACTAAATTCTAATGGTAACAATTGCATAATATTTGAATCTATTAAATTACCAATCTTCAATCGGAATGATACTTTTACAAGTAATTCTTCTGATGGGATATTTTCAGCACCTTGATTTAGTGAAATATTCATCAAATCGATTGTTGGTGGTGAAATATCCACTTTCTTATTAAAGATTGTCGACATGGAAGTAGCAGCAGATCCCATCATTTGATTCATTGCCTCTTGGACAGCACTTAAATGAATTTCTCCTAAATCTTCTGTAGGAGTTACTCCATCTCCTCCTAACATTAAGTCTGCAATAATCGCCGCATCAGACTGTTTGATAACGAGTAAATTCATCCCCATTAAACCAATTGTATATTCAACTTGAATCGCCACGTAAGGATTTGGAAATTCCTCTTCTAACTTATCACGGTTGATCATACTAATGGTAGGAGTAGTAATCTCAACTTTTTGTCCTAGCAATGCAGATAAGGCTGTTGCTGAACTTCCGAAAGAAATATTACCAATTTCACCAAGTGCATCTTGTGACATTGGATCTAAATAATCTTCCACATTATAGTCTGTGCGAGAAGACGGTTCATTATCTGTATCAATAGATTCGCCTCTTAATAGGGCTTCAATTTCTTCTTGTGATAACATTTCATCACTCATCATCGTCTCCTCCTTTCAAAGAATCTATTACTTGTATAGCCATCCTATTTTTCAACTTACCTGGTTGGACAGTAAATTTAGGAATACCCCCAACATTTAAAATAAGAGGTTCACTAATTTTCTGATTTAGCTGAATCACATCACCAAATTGTAGGAATAAGAAATCTTCAATACTTATATCTGTAGTACCTAGTTCAGCTACAACTTTTAAATCAGATTGTTTCACGCGTTTTTCGATAATTGCTGTTTGTTCTGGAGAAACCTCTTTTTTGTTTGATTGCATCCAGTATCGAACAGATAAGTTTGGAACAATTGGCTCAAGAACAACATGTGGAATACAGATATTGATCATACCACTTGTCTCACCAATAATTGAGTTGAATGAGATCACAACAACTGTTTCATTTGGCGAAATCATTTGTAAGAATTGCGGGTTTACTTCTAATTCTGTTAAAACAGGATCAATATCCGCAATGTTCGTCCAAGCTTCTCTCAAATTATCAAATGAACGCTCAAATAGGTTTGTCATGATTTTCGTTTCAATTTCTGTTAGATTATCAACGTTGCTATGACTCGCCCCTGTACCTCCCATCAAACGATCTAACATTGAATAAGCAATGTTAGGGTTAATTTCCATTAAAATATTACCATCTAATGGAGGAACTTCAAATACATTTATCAAAGTCATATTCGGAATTGACCGGATAAACTCTTCAAATGGTATTTGATCAACTGATGCGACAGTAATTTGCACGTATGTTCTAAGCTGTGCTGAGAAAAAAGTAGTTAGCAAGCGTGCAAAGTTTTCGTGAATCCGCGTTAAACTACGAATTTGATCTTTTGAGAAGCGGAGAGCTCGTTTGAAATCATACACTTTAACTTTTTTTGCTTCCTCTTCCTTTTTTATATCATCTGCAGTCATTTCCCCAGTTGATAATGCAGATAATAACGCATCAATTTCGGATTGAGATAACACATCTCCTGCCATTTGCCCACCTCCATTTACAATTCATATTATGATTACTGATTAATGTACGAAGTTATATATACTTGTTGAACTTCTCCGTCTTGCATGAGTTCATTTATCTTCGTTTTCAACGTATTTTCAAGCATTTCTTTGCCTTTTTTACCGTCTAAATCTTCTTTTGTCATTTCTGATAACTCATCAATTAAGATACTCTTTACTTGAAAATCACGTTTTGTTAATTCTGCAGCTGCTTCTTTACTATTTGTTTGGATTTTCAGCGCAATTTTTACATAACTATCATCTGCTATATTCGTTGTGATTTCTTCTACATCAACTGATGATGCGACAATATCGTCAATATTTTCTACTTGAGCTGCTGCTCCCTTATTGAATTGAGTTACAATAACCGCTGCAACAACACCAATAAGTGTAATTGAAACTAAAATAATCAACATTATTGATAATAACTTATTATTCTTCATCTTCTTCACCTCTTAAGTGCGGGTTTGATAGGAGTTGCACACTACGGTAAAATTGAATCATTTTCGATTGAACTTCATCCATAGTTTCTAATACAACATATTTTCGCCCGGTCGTTAACGTGATTGTCGTATCAGGAAACTCCTCGACCGATTCTATGTATAAAGCATTTAAAAAGAACGGTTTTTTATTTAGTTTCGTTAGAGCAATCATAGGATGTAAGGGCCGGGTGCATGAGAGCCGGCCCAGCCCCCCTTCCAATCATAATTTAACCGACAGATCAATTATCGTTTAAGATTTACTAATTCTTGTAGAATTTCATCAGAAGTTGTGATAATACGTGAGTTTGCTTGGAAACCACGTTGAGCAACAATCATTTCGGTGAATTCTTCAGACAAATCAACATTAGACATTTCAAGGAAACCAGATTCAACAGATCCTCGTCCCTCTGAGTTCGGTGCACCAATTACTGGATCACCAGAGTTATTAGATGGTTTAAAGTAGTTACCACCTACTTTTGTTAAACCTCCAGTATTTGCAAAACGAGCAATTTGGATTGTTCCAGCAGTTACTAGTGTATTATTTTGGGTGTATGAAACTGTACCATCTTGACCAATTGTGATTGCTGTTGCATCGCTAGGTATTGCAGCTTCATTGTCCATTAATACCTTTTTACCATCACCTGTAACTAGTGTTCCATCTCTATCTAGGTAGAAGTTTCCGGCACGTGTAAAATATTGTTCATTTCCATCTTGAACAACGAAGTATCCATCACCATTAACTGCACAGTCTAGTGTACGGTTTGTTGTTTGCATGGAACCACCATCATGGATAGTATCAATAGCTGCAAGTTGTGAGCCAAGACCGATTTGTTTTGGGTTTGTACCACCAAGATTTGCTCCAGGAGCTGTTGCACCCTGTGTAGTTTGAGAAATTAAATCTTTGAAGACTACGCGACCTTTTTTGAAGCCATATGTGTTTACGTTTGCAATATTGTTACCAATAACATCTAATTTTGTTTGGAAATTGCGAAGACCACTAATTCCAGAATACATAGAACGTAACATAAAATAATTTTTCTCCCTTCAAATTAAAGTGTATTACCTCAGTCATTCAGTAATACAAGGCACCCTAAAAAAGGTCCTGCCTTATCCCAGCACAATTGTGCCATCAATGTTTGTAAATAGTTGATCCTGTGCTTCTTTGCGATCCATTGCAGTTATAACTGTTGCATTTTTTGCACTTACAATTAGAGCTGCATTGTTTGTTAATACAAGTGAATCGTTAACGCCTTTGGATTTCGCTTCAAATACTTTGTTTGTAATGCGTTCCCACTGACGTTCATCAATATGGATATTGCGCTCTTGGAGTCTATTAGATGCATGTTTACTCACTTTTAACTGTTGTGAAGTTTGTTCTGCTAATAACTCACTAAAAGATTTATTTGCTGTAGGCTTTACATTCAATACGTTTGATTGAATCTCCGAATGAATCGGATACTGATGTTGAATGTACTTTATCGTTGACATATATTTATCCTCCTTTATTCAGAAATAGAGGATAATTGATCTGCTTTAACTTCCTTACCATTTGATAATACAAGTACAATACTGCCATCTGAAGATTTTTTAACGGATTTTACTGTTGCCGTAATCTCTTCAGTTTCTTCGTTTTCTTTATATGTAACATTTTTTCCAATCAACATACTTGCTTCTACAAGTGAATTTGAAGAACCATTTGTTGATCCAGTACCAACTTCAGAAATATTTGCTGGTGTTAGCTGTTTGCCATCTGCCAATGTAATAATAACAGAATCTCCATTATATGAGATTTTACTTACAGTTCCTGAACCAGTATTTACAATAGGTTTTCCTTCTTCATCTAATTCAGATGTTAATTCATGCCATGTTACATTTTTCCCTATAAAATTGTTATATTCCATAAGCTGGGATTGCTGAGCAATACCTGCTAAAGATTCAACAGCGCTTGCTACATTTTGCATTTGTTCTAAAGATGAAAATTGTGCCATTTGCGCAATAAATTCTTTATCATCCATAGGACTGGTAGGATCTTGATTTTGTAATTGTTTAACGAGTAATTGTAAGAAGGCATCTTTACCTAAAGAACTATTCCCAGTCTCTTTTACACTCTTGGGTTTATTAGATAAAAAATAATCCGAAGTTTTATCTGTTACTGCCTTGTTTGTTAAGGTTGTTTCTGCCATACACTAGACCTCCAATTCCATTAAGAAATCGTTAAAGCTTGATTTCTCATCGTTTTCATCCTTTTTTTGTTTCTGCTGGTTTTCTGAATGTTGTTTAAAAGCTTGTTGGAACTGTTGTTGTTCTTTTTCCTGGCGGTTTGTTTCATTCAATGCTTGAGCAACATCAATGCGATCTAATTGTATATTTTGGTTTACTAATCCTTGTTTTAACTGTTGTAGTTGACTTTCAAGCATTTGTTTACCAATATTTGTAGATGCTAAAAATCGTGCTGTCATAACACCGTCTTTTTGTACTAGCTCTACTCGAATAGATCCTAAATTTTCTGGATAAAGCTTAATTAATAGCTTTGTTCCAGCTGCATTGTTTGAAAACTGACTTCGATTCATGATTGCTTGGAATTCTTTAACAAATGCTTCTGCTTGAGATGCTTTATTTGTTGGTAGTGTTAATGTAACGGCTGTTGTTTCAGATTTAGTTGTTGTTTGAATCGTGCTAACACTTTCGTTTGCTGTAATATCAGCAAGCTTATTATTTATTTGTTTAATGTTTAGCTGTTGCATTTCGTTTGTTTTTAAAAGCTGTGTTTCATTGCTTGTTACTTTAGTTTGTTCAACTTCTGACGAAAGTTTAGAAATCAATTCCTTTACTTGGAATGTTTGATATTCTTGATTCAACATTAAATCTGTTTTTGGAGCTACTAGTTCAATCATTTTCAAAAACTGCAAAACTTGTGAAGCTTGAGATTTAGAAATATTAGCACCCGGATCGCCTTTAATAGAAGCTATCAGATTTTGAATGAATGATTGTTGATTTTGGTCAATTCCTGCAAGCATATCCCAAACATCTTCACCTTTTGATTGTTTCCCAGTTAATTGTTGTAGTGCTTTTTGTAAATCTTCTTTATTAATACCTAAAGCCTTTAAGATATTATCTAGAGATATTCCTTTTGAAAAGTCTTGTTGCTCTATTTTGATACCTAAAGCATTTCCTAACTCTTGTAATGAAGAAGCATTTAATACGGATAATAAATCTTCAAAAGAAATTTTTTCTTCTCCATTTGAATCATTTACAAGTTTTGATACGGAACCAAGAAGACCTTCTAGACCTTTGTTTAAATCCAATTTGAAAGAGCTTGATGTTTCCTTCGTTTCTTTGTCATCTGATGTTTCTTTCACTTGCGATTCTTGAACTTTTTCTGTTTTGGAACTATCTATTCTCTGTTTATCAGGTATTTGTTTGGTATTAACATCCTTTTTACTTGGATCAGCTTGATCCCTTTTGGAAACTGAAGAATTTGCTTTCGTTAGCACTTCTGAAAAACCTCTGTTTTTTGATGATACTCTTGAAGAAGGTGTTTCTGAATTTACTTTTTTTGATAGATTGAGCAGTTCAATGTTCACTATTTCACCTCCTTTCAATGTTCATGAATTAGTTATTTTTTGATAACAATTCAGTATAATGTGCTGCTTTATCAGCAGGCATTTTTTCAAGGATTGCAGCTAATGTCTCTGGTTTTAAGCTAGATAAAATTTTCAATGCTTCTGCATCTTTCATATTTGTTATAACTGGAGCAGCTTTCTTCGGAGTCATTTTTTCATAAGTTGTTACAATGCTGCTGAATTCTTGTTTTATTTCGTCTTTTCCATTTTCCATTTTCTTGATTTGTACTTCTAATCGATGTTTTTCGATAGCCATTTTAGATGTTTCACTTTTCGAGTCTTCAACTTCTCCTTGCAATTTGGCGATTTCTGCATCCTTTTCTTGAACTTGTGCTTTCAAATCTGCAATTTGTTTTTCGTTATTAGAGTTAAATTTTGTTACATCTTTCGCTTTTTCTTGTGAAGAAGAAGTTCCCGTTATTTCTTTTGCTTTTTCAAAAACATTAGTACCTGTAACTTCTGCAGCAATCAGGAGAACAGCAGATACGAAGAGCAATGGAATAATCCCCCAAAAGAATAATTTCTGGATAAAGCTAGGTTTCTTTTCCTTTTCCACTTCTTCGACTTGTACTTTTTGCTTACTTACTTTTTTTCTTGGCTTTGTTGTCATGTTCTCACCTGATTTCTTTGTTGTAATATGCGATGGAAGAAAGTTCATCTAATTGAATCATCTCTATACGATCCTGCTCTTTTTGATAAATTTGATAATCTTTTTCTTTCATCTTTTCATATTTACGACATTCTAATGATTTTTCTAACAATTTCTCTTTATGCCATTCCATTTTAGAGCGAGATCGAATCACTTTTTGCTGCATATCATCAATTGATTTTTCAACGCTATCTAAAAATCTCGAATAATGATGAATTTCATCAATTGTTGCTCCGTTTGCTAATTTCTTTTCTTGAAAAACGATTAAGTCTTCCTTCTTCTTCAAGAGATTGTATAGCTTTGTAGCCTTATCTTCAAATAACTTCGTGGCTTCTTTAAATGCGATTTCAGTTTGATTTTTTTCTTGCTCTTTCACCGTCATTACTTTATCAAAACGATATTTATATGCTTGCATCTAAATACCACCGCCATTCGATAATTCCACTAATTCAGCAACACTATCTTCCATACTGACTTTATCCATATAACCTTGTTTTAAAAATGAAGTAATTAATGGTTCGTAAAAAATAGCTTCATCTATTTCCTTTGATGTACCTTTTTTATAGGCACCGATATTAATTAGATCCTCAGATTTATCATAAGTGTAATAAAGTTCTCTTAAATGCTCTGCTGCTTTTACATGTTCTGGAGTTGCAATATGATTCATCAAACGACTAACGCTCTTCAAAACGTTGATTGCAGGATATTGACCTTTGTTAGCTAACGTTCTGTCTAAGACAATATGACCATCAAGAATTCCTCGTACGGTGTCGGCTATTGGTTCATTCATATCATCACCGTCTACTAGTACAGTATAAAATGCTGTAATAGAGCCTTTTTCATTTGTACCAGTTTTCTCCAGCAACTTTGGTAGTATACCGAAAACGGAAGGTGTATACCCTTTCTGAGCAGGGGGTTCTCCCGTTGCAAGACCAATTTCACGTTGAGCCATTGCAACACGTGTAACAGAGTCCATCATGAGCATGACATTTAATCCTTTATTTCGAAAATACTCAGCAATAGCAGTTGCGGTAAATGCACCTTTTATCCGCATAAGCGCTGGCTGATCAGACGTCGCAGCAACTACGATTGACCTTTTAAGTCCTTCTGGGCCTAGGTCACGTTCGATGAACTCTCGAACTTCACGCCCACGTTCACCAATTAATGCTATGACGTTTAAGTCAGCAACCGTATTTCGAGCAATCATTCCGAGTAAGGTTGATTTTCCGACACCAGATCCGGCAAAAATACCAACACGTTGACCCTTACCTACTGTTAACATTCCATCTATCGCTTTAACACCTACTTCTAATGTTTCATTGATAGGCGGCCTTGTTAAAGGGTTAGGTGGATCTTCCTCGGTTTGCACTGTTGAAAGACCTTTTGGTAAGCTACTACCATCAATCGGGAGCCCCATTGAATCTAAGACCTTCCCTATTAGTTCTGGTCCTACTTTTACTTCTAATGGCGTTCCAGTTCCTTCAACTAAACATCCAATAGAAATTTCACGAAGAGATGTATAGGGCATTAAAACTACAATTTCATCTTTAAATCCTACAACTTCTGCGAGAATTTCCTGATGACCATGCTTGACAGTATTTACGTGAATTTTACAAACGTCACCAATAGAGCTTTCTGGACCTTCTGATTCAATCATTAAGCCAACTACTCTAGTAACTTTACCAAATTTTTTAAAGGTTTGAATTGATGATATATGCTCTAATAAATCTGCCGCTTTCATCATTCTCAATCCACGCTTTCTAAAATTTCTACAAGTTTTAATCTTAGTTCATTTAGTTGCTGATCGATACCAACCATAATTCTTCCGTGATTTGTTTCAATATAACAATCTGTTTCACCAATATCCTCATTAACAAATATCATAAATGGGACACCAACTGGAAACATAGTGCTTAACTCTTCACGATGTTCTGTTACCAATTGATGATAAGTTGGTGAAACGTATAATTTGATTTCTTTCATTTCTCTTGCTTCTTTTAATCCTCTTCGAACAATATCTATGTATCGCTCATAATTTTCTTCTAAAGTTGTACCGAGGATTCTTTCTGCAGAGCGAATGGCAAGATCCAAGATGATTTCTTCTTGTTCTTGTAAATATTGATCTGCATTTGCCTTTGACTGAACAATTGTATTATTGGCTAGTTGAATTGCTTCCGACATATTTGCTTCTGCTTTTAAATGTCCCTCTTCAAGACCTTGCTGAAAGCCTTCTTCATATGCCTGTTTTTGTAATTCGAGTTTCTCTTGCTCCCATTCAGCTTTTGCATCGTTCAATGTTTCTCGTTCTACCATACACTGCTGTTCAAAAACTTGCCTTTGTTCGTTAATTTCTTGTTGTGCTTCATCAATGAGCTTAGTTCGCTCTTCAAGAATATTTTGTAGAGTAATTGTTTCTTCAACATCATCTTGTGGAAGAAACAATTCTTTAATTTCTATGGTGCGGAAATTCTCATTTGAGCTTTCAGGATTGTCAAATCGAATGATCTTAGACAATGACGTCATCTCCTCCACCACGAGCGATAATAATTTCACCTGCATCCTCTAATCGACGTGTTACTGCGACAATTCGAGTTTGAGCTTCCTCTACATCTCTTAAGCGTACAGGGCCCATGACATCCATTTCTTCTTTGAAAGTTTCTGCCATTCTTTGTGACATGTTCTTGAAAATAATTTCTTTTACTTCTTCACTTGAAACTTTCATAGCTAATAGTAAATCTTCGTTCTCACAATCACGAATGACACGTTGAATTGAACGATTATCCAGTGTAACGATATCTTCGAATACAAACATTCGTTTTTTAATTTCTTCTGCAAGTTCTGGATCTTGAATTTCAAGTGCATCAAGAATTGTTTTTTCAGTTTGACGATCAACACCATTTAGTACTTCAACCACTGCATCTACGCCACCAGTTTCTGTGTAGTCTTGAGTAACTGTTGAAGACAATTTTCTTTCTAGAACAGATTCAATTTCACTAATAACCTCAGGGGAAGTTGAATCCATTGTTGCAATACGTTTTGCAATATCTGCTTGAACTTCCTGTGGCAAAGAAGACAAAATGACACCTGCTTGTTGTGGTTCTAAATACGATAGAATTAATGCAATCGTTTGTGGATGCTCATTTTGGATAAAATTAAATATCTGTGCAGGATCTGTACGACGCGCAAAGTCAAATGGTCTTACTTGTAAAGATGAAGTTAATCGGTTAATAATTGCCTGTGCTTGATCATTTCCAAGCGCTTTTTCCAATACTGTCTTGGCATATCCAATACCGCCTTGTGAAATATAATCTTGCGCAAGTGCGATATTGTGGAATTCTTCAATAATTTCCTCTTTGATCTCAGGCTCTACTTTTTTAACGCTTGAGATTTCTAATGTAAGTCTTTCAATCTCTTCTTCATTTAAATGTTTGTAAACAGCAGCTGAAACTTCTGGTCCTAATGAAATTAATAGGAGTGCTGCTTTTTGTTTACCAGATAGGCCTTTTTCTTTCTTAACCACAGCTGAAACCTCCCACTAATCTTCTGTAATCCATGTTTTTAATAGTTTTGCAAATTCATCCGGCTTTTCTTTAGCCATTTTTTCGAGTTGTTTTCGACGTAGTGTCGTTTCAGTTTCTTTTTCTTCAGAAATATCATCTACTTCTAAAGAATTTTCTTCATAATCATATTCCTCGTCTTCATATTCATCTTTTCTTCTTGAACGAATAATGAAGAAAACTAATAGAATAATCACAACAAGCAAAATGCCACCAATAACCCATATCCACCAAGGAATTGAATTTTGAGCTACAACTGGAGTTGTATTACCATTTAATTTTTCAACGCCGACTGTCACTTTTTGATTTAATTGTGCATTTGTTAATTGTCCAGCTTCATTCTTGTCAATAGAAGTAAGTACAATTGAATTAAG
The DNA here is from genome assembly GCF_050459865.1 of Rummeliibacillus pycnus. Classification (GTDB taxonomy): domain Bacteria; phylum Bacillota; class Bacilli; order Bacillales_A; family Planococcaceae; genus Rummeliibacillus; species Rummeliibacillus pycnus_B. The sequence continues at coordinate 53,896 of NZ_JBCMNM010000077.1, read as the reverse complement.
CATGTTTTTAATATCTGTTTGTGTAGCAGCTGGCAATGATGTTGGATCATTTGGTTTAGGTGGTTCAATCAACACTTGAATTCCTATATCACGAATACGATAAGGACTTTCTTGAATTTGTCGGTGAATACGGTTTACTTCGTAGTTCACTGTATCTTGAGTTTTTTCATAATCACCGTTTCCATTAGCTCCGGATTGATAATTAGTGAAATTATCTGTATTTGTCCCTGCTTCCGGTGTACCACCTGCAGTAGCACCTGTTCCAGTATATGTTTCGCTAATCTTTTGGGCACTAATTTGGATACCTGCCATATTCTTTTTGTCAACTGGTTCAACTAAATCTTCTTTTCGTTTTTCTTGTGTAAAGTCAATATCAGTCGTTACCGAAACAGCTGCTTTCCCAGGTCCCATTAATTGTCCAAGCATTGTTTGTACTTGACGTTGAAGATCACGTTCTATCTGTTTTTTTACCGCTAGCTGTTTCTCTGCATCTGTTGACGCTATACCATTCCCAGATGGACTTTGTGAATTTAAATCGTAGTATTCAAAATATTGGTTTGTAATAACAATATTTTCAGGCTTTAAATTAGGCACACTTTTTGATGCTAAATTATATAATGTTTGAATTTGTGAATCTGTAAACTGATAGCCTGGTTCTGTATTTAATACGATAGAAGCACTAGCTTCTTGTTGCGAATCACTAACGAATACGCCTTGTTGAGGTAATGTAAGCATTACTTTTGCATCTTTAACACCTTTTACTTCCTTCATAAGGTTTGCAAGTTCTGTTTGCATTGATGCTAATTTCAATACATTAAACTCATTATCTGTCATACCGAAGCCAGCATTTTTAGAGAAGAAAGAGTAATCGATTTGTCCAGATTGTGGAAATCCTTGGGATGCTAAATCCACTTTTAAATTATCAACTTGATTCTCTGGTACTGAAATGGCTGTTCCACCATTTGTAATTTGATACTTTACTCCTTTTGAATCTAATTGTTCTTTTATTTGTCCAACTTCAGCAGAAGATAAGTCTGAATATAAAGGTGCATATGTTACTCTAGTAGCAAAGTATGTAATAATAGAAGCAATAATCAATACCGATAGAATTGAACCGATAATTGTACCTTTTTGCACTTTTGTTCGACTACCCCAAAACCCACCAAATTTGGTTCTGATGTTCTTTAGTCTTTCATTCATTTTAAGCCTCCAAATATAGTGACTGTTTCACATTCTTATAACTTTGCGATAACGTTCCTATTAAACTGTCATTCGCATAATTTCTTGGTAAGCCTCTACTACTTTATTGCGAATTGACAGAGCTGTATTTAAAGTGATATTCGCCTTTTGAGCAGTTATCATGACGTCATGAAGCTCTACATTCTCTCCATTTACTAGTTTATCTGTCATTTTATCAGAAGCTATTTGACTGTCATTTACAGTTGAAATAGCATTTTTTAATAACGTCCCAAAACTTTCATTTTTTTCCGACGGAATGGTTTGTGCAACAGATTGAGTCAATGTTGGTTGAACTGGTTGTGTAATTGAAACTTGTGAAATTGCCATTATTCCTCATCCTTCCTTAGTAAAAATTACTTACCAATTTCAAGCGCTTTAGATAGCATTGATTTATTGGCATCAAATACTGTTACATTGGCTTCATATGATCTAGTGGCAGAAATTAAATCTACCATTTCTTTTAATGGATCAACGTTTGGCATTTGTACATAGCCATCTGCATTTGCATCTGGATTTGTTGGATCATAAACGAGTTTATATGGTGTTTTTGTATCCTCATTTATACTTGTAACCTTTACTCCATTACCTACAGATTCATTTCCAACTCCACCCATAGCCAGATTCATGTAATTAGAAAACGAATTTTCCTTAGGGACTAGTGTCACCGATTTTCTTGTATATGGAACCCATTGACCATTTACTTTTTTCGCTCGAGTAGAATCAACATTTGCCATATTAGACGATATTACATCCATCCGAAGACGTTGTGCTGTCAAAGCAGACCCTGTAGTATCCATACTATGGAAAATAGACATAATTAATTGCCTCCTTTGGCAACAGTTAATAGTGAATTCAATTTACCATTCATTCGATCGATTAACGCATTATAATAAATTGTATTTTTAGCTAAACTTGCTTGTTCTTTATCCATATCCACACCATTGCCATTTTCTCTATAACGTAAATCAGAATAAGAATATACACCCGGTGTTTGGGCATTCGTCTGAAAATCGATATGTTTATCGTTCGTGCGGTATGCTTTTATGTACGAGTCTTGAGCATCTGACAACATTTTGCTAAAGCTTACGTCTTTTGCTTTATAGTTCGGTGTATCAACATTTGCTATATTTTGTGCTATTGTCTTTTGCTTTAAACTGGCATATGACAATCCATTTTCAACATTGCTTATTGTGCCTCCAAATAAACTCACATCATTCACCTCAATTCGACTAATATTGCCAAATTACCTAATTTTTCATCACGTTATAATTGTAATAAAGATGTTATAAAGTGTCTATCAATAACGACACATTTTTAGTAGGAAAAACAAACTATTTTTGAATAAAAATGCGTGAAGTTTATCAGATGCCCCATTGCTGTTATCCTACTTTTTAATCACAACAGGATTATCACTATTTATATAGTGGTAATGTATGAATCCTACTGATTAAAGACTTTATAAGCGTTATTTTTTATTTTTCATCATTTTTATTGAAAAAAGTTCTTCCCTTACTTTTTTCCTGGTAATTTTACATTTCCATAATTTACTATATTTTCAGATAAAAATCATTTTTTTATTAAACAAAACGTATATTTAATAGGTTATTATTCACAATTTTTAATATTAATACGTTAGACACGTAATAAACGTAACACTCAAATCGAATTTGTTTTATTAGCGTCACAAATGTAATATTCAAAAGAGATTCATTCTTATTTATTTACATTTCACATAAAACTCACAGCGAAAAAAGTAAAATTAAAGTATTAGTTCACTTTTTTGTAGCTTTTCACTTGATTGTATGGACACCCAAGCTTTATATTCTAGAGACAATTAAGCATATTGTGCTTCAAACCTCATATACATGCATAAATTTATTCAAAAAGAAAAAAGCTACCTATTCTGTTATTCAGAAAAGGTAGCTTCATTTATTTTGATATGTTAATGCATGTTCTTGATACTTTTAACATAAAACAAATAGTGTTTCTTTAAACTATCAACAAACAAATTTAACAGAGATTGTATTTAATTAACGCATTTTGATTTCTGCTAACGCATTTAAAAATTTATTGTTCAACACTTTAATATAGGTACCTTTCATACCTAATGAGCGTGATTCAATAACACCAGCAGATTCTAATTTACGTAAAGCATTAACGATTACTGAACGAGTAATACCTACACGATCGGCAATTTTAGAAGCAACTAATAAACCTTCAGATCCATCTAATTCTTCAAAAATATGCTCAATTGCTTCAAGTTCACTATAAGATAGTGAATTAATCGCCATTGAAACAACAGCTTTACTACGAGCTTCTTCTTCAATTTCTTCTGCTTTTTCACGAAGAATTTCCATACCTACTACTGTTGCACCATATTCAGCTAAGATTAAATCATCATCCTCAAATTTACTATCTAAACGTGCAAGTACTAATGTACCTAAACGTTCTCCACCACCATTAATTGGAACAATTGTTGTCAAACCAGATTTGAATATTTCTTGAGCTTCAACGGGGAAAGCACTGTGTTCATCGAAGACATCTAAATTAGGAGCAGTTTCTGTGAAGTCATATAATTTGCGAGTGTATTCTTCTGGGAATTGACGTTCTTCTAACATTTTTTTAAAGCGTTCGTTTTCAATTTGTTGATTTGCTGCAATACCTAGTAACTTACCTTTACGACTTACAATATATACGTTACTTTCGATTACTTCACCCAGTTTATCTGCCATTTCTTTAAAGTTAACTGGTTTTCCTGCTGACGCTTGAAGCATCGAATTAATTTTTCTTGTTTTAGCTAATAAATTCATTATTATTTAGCCTCCTGTAAATTTTCCTTAATTTATGCAATATTCTAAAGGTTATAAATTTTCTGCAATATCTTAGATTATAAACTATAAAATAAATTGTGACAAATCTTTATTCTTGACAATTTCGCTAAGTTTTTGGTTAACATAGCTTTCAGTAATTTCAATGTGTGCTGGAGAGATATCCGACGCTTCAAACGATAGCTCTTCTAAAAGACGTTCCAGAATTGTGTGTAACCGGCGAGCTCCGATATTATCTGAGTCCTGGTTCACATCTGTTGCAATTTCAGCGATTCGTTCGATTGCTACATCTGTAAATTCAATTTCTACACCTTCAGTAGCAAGTAGAGCTTTATATTGCAGGATCAGTGAATGATCAGGTTCTTTTAAAATACGTACGAAATCTTCTTTCGTTAACTTTTCCAATTCCACACGAATTGGAAATCTACCCTGTAATTCGGGTATTAAATCAGATGGTTTTGACATATGGAATGCCCCAGCAGCGATAAATAACATGAAGTCTGTTCTAACTGGTCCATATTTTGTATTTACGGTTGAGCCCTCTACGATTGGTAATATATCACGTTGAACTCCTTCACGTGAAACATTAGCATTTCCACTGCTACCATTACTTTTTGTAGCAATTTTATCTATTTCATCAATAAAAATGATGCCAGATTGTTCAGCTCGTTGAATAGCTTCCTCAGATACTTCTTCATTATCTATTAGTTTGTTTGCTTCTTCAATGATTAAAATACGTCTTGCATCTTTTACTTGTAAGCGACGCTTTTTCTTTTTCGGTGGCATTAGACCTGACAGCATATCTCCCATATTGGTTCCACCTATATCCATACCGCCACCAGGGAATAGACCCATCATGTTTGATTGTTGTTCTGTCACTTCAACAGTTACCCATTCGTCTTCCAATTTACCATCGCTTAATTTTTCAGCTATTTGAGAACGTTTTAAGTTTACTTGTGTATCTTCTTCTTCGTTCTCATTAGACGTATCGTTTTTTTGACCAAAAAGTGCTTCAAAGGGATTTTGTGATGTTTGTTTTTTACGCATACTAGGTACTAAAAGTTTCACAATTTGGTCATTTGCCAACTGCTCAGCTTGCTCTTTTACTTCTTCTTGCTTTTCTTCTTTTACCAGCCGATTTGAAATTTCAACTAAATCTCGGACCATTGATTCTACATCCCGGCCAACATAACCTACCTCTGTAAATTTAGTAGCCTCTACTTTAAGGAATGGTGCTTTCACAAGACGAGCAATACGTCTAGCGATTTCTGTTTTACCGACTCCAGTAGGTCCGATCATTAAAATATTCTTTGGTATTACTTCATTTTTCATATCATCAGAAAGTAATTGTCTACGATAACGATTACGAAGTGCAACAGCAACTGCTCGTTTTGCTTGATTTTGGCCAACAATATAACGATTCAAATACTCCATCATTTCTCTAGGGGTCTTTTGTTGTGTCATACTTTTAGATCCTCCACGATAATATTATGGTTTGTAAATACACAAATATCAGCGGCAATTTCTAATGATGCTTTCGCAATTTCTTTCGCTGTCATCTGTTCTCCAGCATATTGTTTCAATGCTCTTCCAGCTGACAATGCATAATTACCTCCAGAACCAATCGCTAAAATCCCATCATCTGGTTCAATAACTTCACCTGATCCAGATACTAATAACAGTGTTTCGCTGTTCATTACAAGCAGAAGTGCTTCTAATTTTTGTAGCATCTTATCGCCACGCCATTGTTTAGCAACTTCAACTGCAGCTCGTTGTAAATTTCCATTATATTCCATTAATCTACTTTCGAACATTTCAAACAATGTAAATGCATCAGCCACTGAACCAGCAAATCCTGCAAGTACTTTACCATTATATAAACGACGAACTTTTCTAGCAGAATGTTTCATAACGACAGAATTTCCTAAAGTAACTTGACCATCACCCGCCATAGCACTTTGACCATTGTGCTGAATGGCAAATATAGTTGTTGCATGTAAATCCATGTTTAAAACCTCCTCCAAAATATTAAGCTCGGGGATGAGCATTCATATATGTGTTTCGTAGATGTTCTTTAGTAACATGTGTATAAACTTGGGTTGAAGACAAACTTGAATGACCTAATAATTCTTGAACTGTTCTTAAATCTGCCCCATTGTTTAAAAGGTGTGTTGCAAAGGAATGACGTAACATATGCGGGTGGATTGTTGTATGTAACTCTGTTCGTTTCATCATGTCATTTAAAATATAGCGAACACCTCTAGCTGTAAGTGCTCCTCCTCGCATATTCGCAAATAATCCTTCATGCTGTAACCCTTTTATAAGTTTAGGACGAGATTCCTCCAAATAGTTTCCTATTGCTTCTGCAGCAAAATGTCCAAATGGAACATATCGCTCTTTTCTACCTTTCCCCATCACCCTAAGGATATTCAAAGAAAAATCAATATCCTTTAGTTCAATAGATGTGAGTTCACTTACACGAATTCCAGTAGCGTATAGAAGCTCCAAAATCGCCATATTGCGTAATGATTTTGGATCTGAGCCTTCATTTGCCTCAAAAAGTTTCGATAGTTCTTCTTCGTAAAAAAAGTGAGGTAACCTTACTTCCTTTTTCGGATGATAAAGCGCTTGAAATGCCGAGTCATCCAAATCGTATTCCCTATTTAAAAATTTAAAAAAGGAGCGGATTGAAGAAATTTTTCTCGAAATTGTTGTCCTAGCTTTTTTTTCTTCATACAATTTTGTTACATAAAGTCTAGCGTGTATGTATTCGACTTGAGTCAAATCCTCCACACCTTCTACTTGGAGAAACGTAAAAAATCCGAGTATATCCGTTCGGTAGTCCCGAACTGTTAATGGTGAAAAGTTTTTTTCTAGTTGAATATAAGTAATAAACTGTTCTAGTGCCTGCTTAAATTGTATGTTCATCGGAACACCTCATTTACTCACGTTCTCGATTCTATTTTCTCACTGTTAGTCAATTAAATAAAGTCTGAACGATTTCTAACAACTTAGACTATGGCAATTTTCAGTAGATTTATGACTTATTTGTGTACATTACCTAATATTATATTTATTTTATGGTAGTATACCTAATTATGGAATTTTTTAACCTAAAAATACAAATTTTTTCTCAAAAAAAAATAATTTCAAAGAAAAAAGCCCTTAAAAGTATAACAACAATTAAGGACTTTCGCAATTAAATTTTTGTGGATGTTTTGAATTCACGCAAAGCATTTAAAGCACGTTCCGCATGTTTTTCTCCACGTTCTTGTTTTGATTTGATCTTTTCACCTAATGCAGGGAACAAACCGAAGTTAACATTCATCGGTTGGAAATGTTTTGGATCTGCTTCAGTAATGTATCGAGCCATACTTCCTAATGCTGTTTCTGCTGGGAAGATACATAAATCTTGCTGCAATGCTAAGTGTGCTGCATTCACTCCTGCAATTAATCCACTACCTGCTGATTCCACATAGCCCTCTACACCTGTCATTTGACCAGCGAAGAAAATATTGGGATGGCTTTTCAATTGATAAGTAGGTGCCAATGCTTTTGGAGAGTTGATAAACGTATTTCTGTGCATTACTCCATAACGAACGATTTCAACGTTTTCTAAGCCTGGAATCATACTGAATACTTCCTTCTGTGCTCCCCATTTTAAGTGCGTTTGGAATCCCACAATATTGTAAAGTGTCCCTGCTGCATCATCTTGGCGAAGTTGCACAACTGCATATGGACGTTTATCTGTTTTCGGATCTTCTAGTCCAACTGGTTTCATCGGACCGAATAACATTGTTTTTTCACCACGTTCTGCCATTACTTCAATTGGCATACAACCTTCGAAATACTTTTCTTTTTCAAATTCTTTTAATGGAGCTTTTTCAGCTTCAATTAAAGCTTGACGAAAAGCATAGAATTCTTCTTTGTTCATTGGGCAGTTTAAATAAGCAGCTTCGCCTTTATCATAACGTGATTTCAAATATACTTTATCCAGATCAATGCTGTCTTTTTCTATAATTGGCGCAGCAGCATCGTAGAAGTATAAATACTCTTCCCCAGTAAGCATTTGAATTTTATCAGCTAAAGCTTTTGAAGTAAGTGGACCTGTAGCAATTACTGTAATACCCTCTTCAGGAATTTCTGTCACTTCTTCATTAATTACTTCTACAAGAGGATGATTTTTCACTTTTTCAGTTATATAGCCTGAAAATTCGTGGCGATCTACTGCTAGTGCTCCTCCAGCTGGTACGGAACAATTATCTGCAGCTTCAATTACTACAGATTCCATTTGGCGCATCTCTTCTTTAATTACGCCTACAGCATTTGTTAAATTATTTGCACGTAGAGAGTTACTACAAACTAGTTCTGCAAATTTATCTGTATGATGCGCAGGTGTTTGTTTCACTGGTCGCATTTCGTAAAGACGTACTTTTACTCCTCTTTTAGCAATTTGCCAAGCTGCTTCACTACCAGCCAAACCTGCTCCGATTACATTAACTATTGGTGTCATTCTATTATTTACCTGCTTTCTAAAAACACATCATTGTGTTGGTTCTTCTTTATAGTCACAACTTGTACATTGGACTTGAATACCTTTTTTGATTTTCTTTTCGACTAAAAGTTCACTACATTTTGGACAAGGACGGTTGATAGGTTTATCCCAAGATACGAAATCACATTCTGGGTAGCGATTACAACCGTAGAAAATACGTTTTGTCTTACTTTTTCTTTCGACAATTTCGCCCTCTTTACATTTTGGACATTTTACACCGATTTCTTTCACAATCGCTTTTGTATTACGACATTCTGGGAAATTACTACATGCCATGAATTTTCCATAACGACCTAGTTTGAAAACCATTGGTGAGCCGCATTCTTCACAATCTTCACCTGCTGGTTCATCTTTTATCTCTACTTTTTCCATCGCTATTTCTGCATGTTTCAATTCTTTTTCAAATTTTTGATAAAAATCGTCTATAATTTTTACCCATTTTACATTTCCATCTTCAATACTATCTAAATCTTTTTCCATTTGCGCTGTAAATTCGATATTAATGATTCCTGGGAAAAATTCAAGGACTAATGAATGAACGATTTCACCAAGCTCAGTTGGAACAAATCGTTTTGCCTCTAAGGTTACATATCCACGTTTTTGAATAGTATCTAAAGTTGGTGCATATGTGGATGGTCGCCCAATTCCGAGTTCTTCGAGCGTTTTAACAAGACGCGCTTCTGAGAATCGTGGTGGTGGTTGAGTGAAATGTTGAATTGGTTCAATTTCTAAACTTTTCACCACATCTCCTTTTTCCATTGGAGGCAGAAGTTTATCTTTCTCTTCTTTCTGATCGTCAGAACCTTCAATATAAAGTTTCATAAAACCAGGAAATTTAACATTTGAACCTGAAGCACGGAAAATAATCTCACCATTTTGTAAATCTGCTGTGACTGTATCTAGTATTGCAGGCGCCATTTGACTTGCAACAAATCGATCCCAAATTAAGCGATATAAACGCAATTGATCTCTGGATAATACAGATTTCAACTGATCTGGATGACGCAAAGTACTTGTTGGACGAATTGCTTCATGAGCGTCTTGTGCATTTTCTGATTTTTTTGCTTGTTGAGTGACTAATGTTGTATATTCCTCACCATAATTTTGTTCAATATATTCATGGGCTTCTTTTTTAGCTGTTTCAGAAATACGAGTAGAGTCTGTACGCATATATGTGATTAAACCTACTGTACCTTCTTTACCAACATCAATACCTTCATATAATTGCTGAGCAAGCATCATCGTTTTTCGTGCTCTGAAGTTTAATTTGCGAGCTGCTTCTTGTTGTAATGATGATGTTGTAAAAGCAGGTGAAGCATTACGTTTACGTTCACGTTTCACTACTTTTATTACTTCAAAATCTTCACCTTTTAACTGGCTAAGAATCTGCTGAACTTCTTGTTCATTTGATAATTTAATTTTTTCTTTTGTATTACCATAGAACATTGCATCAAATGATTGTTTCCCTTTTTGGAAATCACCTTCAATTGTCCAGTATTCTTCTGGTTGGAAGTTTTTAATTTCGTTTTCACGGTCAATAATTAGGCGTAATGCAACTGATTGAACACGCCCTGCAGATAATCCCTTTTTGACTTTCTTCCATAGTAAAGGACTTATATTATATCCTACAAGACGGTCTAATATTCTTCTTGCTTGTTGTGCATCTACTAAATCCATATCTATTGGACGGGGATGCTTAAATGATTCTTTAATTGCATCTTTTGTGATTTCATTGAATACTACTCTACAATCTGATTGAATATCGATATTAAGAGCTGTCGCTAAGTGCCAAGCAATTGCTTCTCCTTCACGGTCTGGATCGGCTGCTAGATAGATTTTTTTGGCTTTTTTAGCTGCTGATTTTAAATCTTGTAATACAGGTCCTTTACCACGAATTGTAATATATCTTGGTTCGTAATTATTTTCTGTATTAATACCCATTTGACTTCTTGGAAGATCACGAACGTGACCAATTGAAGCCTTTACTTTATATTTTTTTCCTAAGTATCGCTCGATTGTTTTTGCTTTTGCGGGCGATTCCACTATAACTAAATAATCCGACATTTAAGTTCCCCCTTATAGAGGTGAAGTTTCATTTTTCAAAAGAAATACCTGTTGCAAAATGTATAACAGAATTTGTATTTTTGCAACCTTTTTTCATTTTGAAAGTAAAAATCCTTCTATTTCTTCTATAATTTGATAGCCATTCCATACTGGCGTCGCACCTTCTAATAGTAGCTTATGTGGTCCTTTAGAAAGAGGTTTCGTAATATCACCAGGTACAACGAATATATGCTTACCATTTTCTAAACCATGTTCAATTGTACTTAATGTTCCACTTTTTTCTGCTGCCTCTGTGACCAGTATTCCTTCTGAAAGTCCACTGATTATTCGATTTCGCATTGGAAAATACCACTTTTGAGGCTTTACATAAGGTGGATATTCGCTAATAAGTAAATGTTCTTGCTCTATTTTTTCTGCAAGCTTTCGATTTTCTTTTGGATACAAGTGAAATAAGCCATGTCCTAGTACCGCTATTGTTTGACCAGCAAAACGAATAGCAGCTTCATGAGCCATTCGATCAGCTCCTTTTGCGAGCCCACTGACAATGGTATAATCATGATCTATTAAAGGTGGTACGATTAAGTTTAATATTTTCTCAGTATAACTTGTAGATTGTCTCGATCCGACTATAGCCATTCTACGCCAATTCTTTAAAATATCAATTAATCCTTTTGTATAAAGTACAACTGGTGGGTCATATAATGCAAGTAATTTGTTGGGGTACATTGGATGATGAAAAGGTATGGGGAAGATATTATGGGTTTCGTACGCTTGTTTTAATGGGGAAATAAGCGTATTAGCATAGTTTTCTTGCAAGTGTTTTGATTTTTCGACAGATATGTTCAAAAATCTTGCAATTTCTTGCGCTGGCATTTGCTCTAATTTTTGCAAATCTGGATCTGAATCAAGTAAAGGTTGTATCCTATTTAGGGGAACAGGATATACGTAGTGCAGAGCAAGTAATCTTTCTGTAAAATTTACATCGAACATGACTTCCCTCCATTATAATAGTTTGATTCATATGAAGAAAAAAAGTGTAGTACTAGAAATTAGTACTACACTTTCATTTTAAAGGGTCTTACACTTTTCGTACAAGCCTTTTTCTTTAATGACACGAATAAATGTTTCACCAATTACTGCTGGTGTTTCGGCAACTTCAATACCACATTCATTCATCGCTTTAATCTTATCAGCTGCGGTACCTTTTCCCCCAGAAATAATAGCGCCTGCATGGCCCATACGTTTTCCTGGCGGAGCAGTTTGACCACCAATGAATCCAACTACAGGTTTTGTCATATTAGCTTTAATCCATTCTGCAGCTTCTTCTTCAGCTGTACCACCGATTTCACCAATCATAATAACTCCATAAGTATCAGGATCCGCTTCAAACTCTTTTAATACATCAATAAAGTTTGTACCATTAACAGGGTCACCACCAATACCAACAGCTGTTGATTGGCCAATTCCTTCAACTGTTAATTGATGTACAGCTTCATAAGTTAAAGTACCAGAACGAGAAACAACACCTACATGTCCTTTTGTATGAATATATCCTGGCATGATACCGATTTTACATTCATCTGCAGTAATTACGCCTGGACAGTTAGGACCTATTAAACGTGTTTTCTTGCCCTCCATATAACGTTTCACTTTTACCATATCAAGAACAGGTATATGTTCTGTTATACAAATAACCATATCTAATTCGGCATCAACTGCTTCAAGAATAGCATCTGCTGCAAATGGTGCTGGAACATAAATAACAGATACATTAGCTCCTGTTGTATTAACTGCATCAATAACTGTGTTAAATACAGGAACTCCTTCGACTGAAGTACCACTCTTACCTGGTGTTACACCAGCTACAATTTTAGTACCGTATTCTAGCATTTGTTTTGTATGGAAAAGAGCTGTCGAACCTGTAATACCTTGCACCATTACTTTTGTATCTTTATTGATATAAATACTCATATCGATTCCGCCTTTCTTAACCTACAAGCTCTACAATTTTTTGAGCACCATCAGCCATTGAATCTGCAGCAATAATATTTAAACCTGAGTCGTTTAATAATTTTTTGCCAAGATCAACATTTGTACCTTCAAGTCGAACAACTAATGGAACATTTAATCCTACTTCTTTCGCAGCTACAATTACGCCTTCTGCGATTACATCACATTTCATAATGCCACCAAAAATATTAACGAAAATACCTTTAACATTTGGATCAGAAAGAATAATTTTAAATGCTTCTGTTACTTTTTCTGCAGTTGCACCGCCGCCAACGTCAAGGAAGTTCGCGGGACTTCCGCCATAGTAACTAATTGTATCCATTGTAGACATAGCAAGGCCAGCACCATTTACCATACAACCAATGCTACCGTCTAAAGTAACATAGTTTAAATCGTATTTTGAAGCTTCGATTTCTTTTTGATCTTCTTCATCAAAATCTCGAAGTTCAACAATATCTTTATGACGATATAATGCATTACCATCAAAATTAAATTTCGCATCCAATGCTTGTACTTCACCATCCCCTGTAATAGCAAGAGGGTTTATTTCTAAGATGGAAGCATCTTTTTCTGTAAAAGCTTTATATAAACCGAGCATTAGATTTGCGGTTTTATTAATCAAATTATTAGGAATATTCATATTAAACGCAAGACGTCTTGCTTGGAATGCTGTTAGACCTAAAACAGGATCTACTACTTCTTTAAAAATTTTCTCTGGTGTTTCTGCTGCTACTTCTTCAATATCCATGCCACCTTCTTCAGAGCCCATAACAGTTACTCTTGAAGTTGCACGATCGACTAAAAGACTTAGATAGTATTCTTTCTTGATGTCTGAACCAGCCTCTATGTATAGGCGTTTGACTTCTTTACCTTCTGGACCAGTTTGGTGAGTGACAAGCACTTTACCTAGCAATTCTTTAGCATAAGAACGTACTTCATCTAAACTTTTTGCGATTTTTACACCGCCTGCTTTCCCACGTCCACCTGCATGGATTTGAGCTTTTACTACTGTAACTTTGGAATCTAACTCTTTCGCAACTTTAACTGCTTCTTCTGGTGAGAAAGCAACTCTACCAGCAGGAACCGATACCCCATATTGACGAAGAATTTCTTTTCCTTGATATTCATGGATATTCATCCTTGTTCCTCCCATCTAAATTTCATAATATTATGAAATACAAATATATTGTATATAAATCAAACAATAATGTCCATAGTCTACTTTATTACATTTTTTTAATGAAAAATAACACATTATTCTAAAGTCGAAAAACCACTAATTTTCTGAAAGAAAGATTAGTGGTTTTTATTTGGAAATTTTTCATGTATTTGATCAAGTCGATAAATAAAAGCAAATACTTCTGCTACTGCTTGATATAGTTCTTCAGGAATAGATTCGTTTAAATCTAATTGGCCTAATAATTGGACAAGATTAGGGTCCTGTTGAATAGGAATGTTATGAATTTCAGCTTGTTCCAATATATTTTCAGCAATTTGCCCTTTTCCTTTTGCAATGACTTTTGGTGCATCAGAATTTGCCGGATTAAAGGACAGTGCAACTGCTTCTTTTCGCACTTGTTTTTCTTCGTTCATATACGAATATCGACTCCTTTATTATGTTCAACAGATGTCGATGGGATGCTCGTTTTTGATGGAGATTGTTGTTTTGAATAACTTTTTATAAAAAGTCCCGATAATTGATAATCATGCTGAGATAAACCTTCTTTAAGAGCAGATTTTAGTGGTTCGGCTAAAGCTGTTAGCCCTGTATTTTCGTTATATATAGTAACCGTAACAACTCTACTTTGAACTTGCATATCAATAACTGTTTCTTCTAATGAGCTAAGTTGGAGATAGAAAAGTATTCGTGCATAATCAGCGTCAATTTTGCCATTTTCTTTCATGCGACCATTCCACTGCAATGTTGCCTCTGCTTTTTTACCGAAGAATTCTAGTGGTACTTGCATGATTAGCTGATGTTGCGGACCATTCTCACCAGATAAATATTGCATACCATTCATACGAGCCACTACTTGTTCCGCTGCACTTTTTGTTAAAGCAGAAGTAGAGTCATCTTGTATCAAACCAAGAAGTTGTGGCTTTAATTGTTGTGTAATTTGTTGAACGTCGGAAGATTTGTCCAAGAGTTTTGCTTCATAACTAAGTCCTAGATTATGTAATGTTTGTTTAATCGCTTTTTCAAATGCTCTACCATCCAGATGTTGTGCTATTTGTTGCTCGGTCTGCTCAAGCATTTGTTGTAGTACAGGTGAATTTGAATTCATTGTCATTTGAGTAAGCTTACTAAATAATTGCTCATTTGCTGATGGCCCTGCATTTAACATAAGCATCATTTGCTGTTTTGCTGAATTTCCTTGTGAATCTGTTTGAAATGGCTGTAGCTGAGTAGAATCACTAAAAGCTTTCAACAATTGAGCCTGTAAATTCTTTACCAATGCCTGAATAGACTGTGGCGTACTAGTGGAAACATCAAACTTATCTAATGTTTGGAGCAGTCCTTCTTTATGTGTTAAAGATAATAATGTTTGATCTTGTATTGCTGATTTTAACTGTGGTAATAATTCAACTATTTCTTTTGTCGATGCAGATTGAATCATATTCAACAATTGGATTGGTGATTGCTTTGATTGTTGAAGAGTTATTTGAATATCTTTTTGGACAGATTGTAAGTTTTGTGCATTCGGTTGTACGATCGCTTTTGTGATTGATTGCTGTAATGTTAACTTTTGTGCATCTAAAAGGAATGGATTTTCCTGCAATGATGCTTTTACTTGCGGTAATAGTGATACAACTTCATGTGAATTTCCTGTTTGAATTTGAGAAGATAGTTGCTGCAATAAGCTATTACCGTTTGTACTTGTCTGTTGTAATACACTATTATTCCAGTTAAAAACATTAGCGTTATTTGGAAAAATACCAGAGTCTTTTAAAAGTTGTAATATCATTAATTTATCTGCAGTTGATGATGAAGCGGATAAATTATCCAACATTTTCGCGAATAACACGCTACCTGTTTCTACAGCAAGGGGCTTACTCAACAATTGCAATTGAGTTAATAGTTGTTCACGTATAGCTTGTGGAATGGATGCATCTTGTTGCAATAGTTGTTGTAAACTACCTAGTGTTTCGGTAAAGCCTTGTTTCATACTCCCCTGTAAGACAGCTTGGAATGTGTCTTGTTGAATCGGTAATTTTAATTGAATTAGCTTTTGCAAAACGTTTAACGCTTCTTTTGTACTGATATTATCTGGTAAAGCCTTCATTATTTGCTCAGCTTGTTGTAATTGTTCCTTAGAGATTGGCAAATTATTTTTCAAAAGAATAGATGCTACTTGCTTCATCTCATCTGTTTGTGGTAGTTGCATAGTGTCGAGTAATTGACTCACTTGCTGTGACATAGATGCAGATGTTGCCATCGGTCCTGATACAACTTTTAGTTGTAAGTCTGGCTCTACTCCCGATACTTGAAAATAATGTGAATTTCCCGCTTGAAGAGGCACTTCTAGCTTTGCCATTAAACGTTGTCCACCAATTTGAACTTCTGCCATTTGATCTGGATAAAGTTGTTTAATAGAACCATGAATAACTTGTCCTTGTTTCAGTGCAAGCGGTTGCTGATTCATCGCTCCGCTTGATTGTTGAAACTGGACACCTGACAAAGATGGATAATTCATCTTCTCTCACCCCTTCTGTAGAATCATTGATTTGATTGGTTCGAATGTTTTGCGATGGATTTCTATTGGTCCATATTGACGTAGTGCCTCTAAATGTTGTTGCGTGCCGTAGCCAGCGTGTTTTTCAAAACCATATTCCGGATATTTATCCGCCATTTCTTCCATATAATGATCTCGAGCTGTTTTTGCCAAAATAGACGCTGCAGCTATTGCTAAACTTTTTGCATCACCTTTTATTACCGATTGTTGTGGAATATTGATAGGTAGTGTCATGGCATCTGCTAATACAAAATCTGGTTTTTTAGTTAATGCTTCTATCGATGCTTTCATCGATTGCTTTGTTGCCTCATAAATATTCATTTCATCAATTACATTTGCAGGTTGAAAATGTATGGCAGTCGCAATTGCACATTGTTGGATTTTATCAATAAAACTTTCTCTTGATTCTTTAGATAATTGTTTTGAATCATTTAAACCTATTAAAGTAGGGCAGTCTTCTGGTAATATTACTGCTGCAGTTACAACTGGACCCGCTAAAGGACCACGCCCTGCCTCATCCGTACCTGCAACAAGCGCATGCGAGAACGGTCTAAACGATTCGTCAAATGCCAGTTTTTTATTATGCTCTGACAATAAATAATCCTGTTTTTCTTTACGATGATTCCATTGTTTTAATGCATTTTTGACACCTTGTCTCTCATCTTTTTCTAGATCATTCATCCAAGGTTGCCATTCTTTCTCTTTTAGTAAATCCTCTTTTATTTGTTTTATCGTACTCACGTTAATTCTCCTTTATCCATATCCTTTTTATCGGTCAGTTTTTATAAAACTCGAGAAAAAAACCTTTTTTACCGGATGGTAAAAAAGGTTGATTTTTTAAGAGGAAAAATCTTCTACGAAATCAAAAGTTAACTTACCAAGCTGTTGTCCTCTAATATCACGAACGATGAGTTCTGCAACTTGGTCATAATCAATTTCGCCTCCGGAAATATAAACTCGTCTTAATTTTCCGATATGATCAAATGTCTCAACAATTTCATCGCTTAATTCTGAAATTTGATAACGTTCTTCCATTCGACCAGGATAGTACTTACTTAAAAAATTGAGACCATATATAGCTAAATCATCCATATTCGTAATTGTATCTTTTATAGCTCCTGTTAAAGCTAATTTATAGCCTACTTCTTGGTCCTCAAACTTAGGCCAAAGAATCCCTGGTGTATCAAGTAATTCTAATTCTTTCTCCACTTTAATCCACTGTTGCGATCGAGTGACACCTGGAGTATTACCAGTTCTTGCAATATTTTTTTTAGCTAAACGATTAATAAGCGTAGATTTACCAACATTCGGTATTCCTACAATCATCGCACGAATAGCACGAGTCTTTAGACCTTTTGCTTTCATACGCGCCCATTTATCAGCTAACATCTCTTGAGCTGCTTTTGTAACTTGTTTTAAACCTTTTCCATCTAATGAATTGATAGCAATTGCTTTATGACCTTGTTGCTCAAAGTACGCAAGCCATTTTTTCGTTTGCGCTTCGTCAGCCATGTCAGCCTTATTTAATATTAATAATCTTGTTTTTTGATGAATGACTTCGTCAAGCATCGGATTTCTTGATGACATAGGTAAGCGCGCATCGATTAATTCAAAAATAATATCAACAAACTTTAAATTTTCCGTTACTTGTCTGCGTGCTTTGGCCATATGCCCTGGAAACCATTGGATCGTCATTTTATTCTCTCCTATTTGTTAATTCACTTTGCCCATTTGATCGAGTGGCCAAAAGACAACATTTGTTTTACCTATAATTTTATCAACAGAAACGATACCTATATGGCGGCTATCCTTACTGTAACGACGATTATCTCCCATGACGAATACATAACCTTGTGGAATGGTATCACCATGTACACTCGGAATATCTTCTAGCGAAAAATCTTCAGTTAACGTGCCACCATCAGTAATTTCGTTCTTGAACTTTTGTAGATATGGTTCTGCGATTGCTTTACCATTTATATATAATTGATCGTTTTTATAAACTAATTTATCGCCAGGTAAGCCAATTACTCGCTTAATATAATCCTTTTTTTCTGGTGCATGGAATACAACAATATCGAAGCGATGAATATCTCCTACACGATAACCAAGCTTGTTTACAATCATGCGATCTCCATTTTCAAGTGTAGGCATCATCGATTCACCATCTACCACGATTGGGGTAAATAATAAGTATCGAATTCCAGCTGCAAGCGCAAATGCAATAATTAGTGCTTTAGTCCATTCCCACAACTCATTCTTTTCCTTTTTTACTTTTTCCATTATCGATGTCCCCCTTGACTTTTCTACTTATTATTGTACAAGGATTTATCATTTCAGGCAAAAAGAAAGAGAGCTTGAAAAGCAAGCTCCCTGTTCTTCAAAAATAAGCTTATCGAATTTCTTTAATACGAGCAGCTTTACCACGTAGGTTACGTAGGTAGTATAATTTAGCACGACGTACTTTACCACGACGAGTAACTTCTAATTTAGCGATTTTTGGAGTATTTACTGGGAATGTACGTTCAACTCCAACACCATAAGAGATTTTACGAACTGTGAAAGTTTCGCTAATACCGCCACCACGACGTTTGATTACTACTCCTTCGTATACTTGGATACGTTCGCGAGTACCTTCGACTACTTTAACGTCGATTTTTACTGTATCACCAGCACGGAATGCAGGGATGTCAGTACGAAGTTGTTCTTTAGTGATTTCTGAAATAATGTTTGACATTGTTTTCTCTCCTTAGACAGATGCTCTTGCAGGTCACTATGGTTGCTACAGCGGAACACCGTAATACGGCATCTCCATAGAAATGCATCTCAAATATTAGCATATATTATATTCTATTGCAAGTGTTTATACTTTACAGCTTCTTAAGTTTATTTAGATACTTTTGTTGTTCAGGAGTCAGCTCAATATGTTCAAATAAATCTGGCCGACGTTCATAAGTACGTTTTATAGACTGCTCCATTCGCCATTGCTCTATTTTTGCATGATTGCCTGATAGTAAAACATCAGGAACCTTCATGCTACGGAAATCAGCAGGACGCGTGTAATGTGGATGCTCTAACAAGCCTGTAGAGAAAGAATCTAATACGGGTGAATCATCATTTCCAAGTACTCCTGGCAATAATCGAACAACACTATCAATAATGGTCATGGCTGCTAACTCGCCACCTGTTAATACGAAATCACCAATCGATAGCTCGTCTGTTACTAAGAATTCACGAATGCGTTCATCATAGCCTTCATAGTGGCCACAAAGAAATACTAGATTTTCCTCTTGCGCTAATTCTTCCGCTTTGGCTTGTGTATAGCGTTCTCCTTGTGGACACATTAAAATGATGCGGGGCTTCTTTCCGTCTGCTACAAGGGCTTCCACAGCATTAAATAAAGGTTCAGGCTTTAATACCATTCCTGCACCTCCACCATATGGATAATCATCTACTTGAGCATGTTTATTATTAGAGTATTGTCTAAAATCAGTAACAGAAAATTTTACCGCTTCTTTTTCTTGTGCTTTTTTTAAAATGGAGGATCCAAACACTCCTGAAAACATATCAGGAAATAAAGATAGTACGTGGATATTCATCATGATAATAAACCTTCTATTACTTCAATTACAATTTTCTTTTCATCAATATCAATCTCTTTGATAAATTCATCTACAACAGGAATCAGATGGTCTTTCCCATCTAAACCTTTAACAGTCCATACGTCATTTGCAGCTGTTTCAAAAATTCCTTTCACTTGACCAATTTCTTTTCCATTTTGGTCGTAAACAGTACATCCAACTATTTCATGGTAATAGAATTCATTATCTTGTAAATCATCTTCTTCAAGTTGTTGTTCATTTACTTTTAATATTCCATCACGGAAGCATTCAACATCATTGATATTAGGATAGCCTTCAAATGATAGAAGAATAAAGTTCTTATGTGGACGTGAAGAAGCAATTGTAAGAAGTAAAGGTTTCTTCTCACCTTGTTTAAAAAGTCCTAGTTGTTGACCAACAGCGTATCTTTCTTCAGGAAAATCCGTTTGTGATATAACACGGACTTCTCCTCGAATGCCATGTGTATTGACAATTTTACCTACGTTATACCATTCCATATTGTTCACCTCTTTGAAATCTGGGATTAAAGCGGGCATGTTCAGCTTTTGAAACGAGCTGTGTCTCCGCAATTATATAAATAAAACTAGGAAGGAACGTTTGCTCCTTCCTAGTTTGACTAATCTAGAATATCGATATAAGTTTTCTTCTTATGATGGCTGCCTGCTGCTGAGTAAACAATTGTACGAATTGCTTTTGCAACACGTCCTTGCTTGCCAATGATCTTTCCGATATCACTAGGATGTACAGAAAGTTTATAAACAATACGATTGTCGTTTTCATCAGTAATAATTTTTACTTTGTCTGGATAATCGACTAAAGGTTTTACGATCGTCTCAATCAGCTGTTGCATAAAGCCACCTCCGATTATTTACCGATTTTTGAGTTATGGAATTTTTCCATAATACCTTGTTCTGAGAACAAGTTACGTACTGTATCAGATGGTTTCGCACCATTTCCTAACCAAGCTAATGCTTTAGCTTCGTCAATTTTAACTTCTGCTGGAGTAGTTAATGGATTGAAAGTACCGATAGTCTCGATAGAGCGACCATCACGTGGTGAACGTGAGTCTGCTACTACGATACGATAGAAAGGAGATTTTTTAGCTCCCATACGTTTAAAACGAATTTTTACTGCCATTGTTTAATTGCACCTCCGAATAGTTTCACACAAGATAGTATAATAGCAAGCTTTGGATTGTTTGTAAAGTGTTTTTTCTTAACACACTATATTTTAGCGTATTTTTTTTATTTAAACAAGGAATCCAAGCCAGGAAGTTTCATTTTCTTCTTCCCTTTTTGCGCCATACCAGTCATTTGTTTCATCATTTTTTTCATATCATCAAATTGTTTAATAAGGCGGTTTACATCTTGAACAGATGAACCAGATCCTTTTGCAATACGTTTTTTACGG
The DNA here is from genome assembly GCF_050459865.1 of Rummeliibacillus pycnus. Taxonomy (GTDB): domain Bacteria; phylum Bacillota; class Bacilli; order Bacillales_A; family Planococcaceae; genus Rummeliibacillus; species Rummeliibacillus pycnus_B. The sequence goes on along the minus strand of NZ_JBCMNM010000077.1, from coordinate 32,433 downwards.
CTTGCATTAATAATTTCAGGGTTTGTTTTTTCAGCTGGTGTCATTGATAAAATAATAGCTTCAATATGGCTAATTTGTTTATCATCAATTTTAGCATTTTCTAACCCTTTAATTTTATTTGCGCCTGGTAACATTTTTAATATTTCATCCAATGGTCCTAGTTTTTTCACTTGACCCATTTGCTCTAAGAAATCATCTAGAGTAAAACTTTGTGTTTTGAATTTTTCTTCTAATTCTTTTGCCTTTTCTTCATCGACTGTTGCTTGCGCTTTTTCGATTAAGGTCATGACATCGCCCATACCAAGAATACGAGATGCCATGCGCTCAGGATGGAACGCTTCAAGTGCATCCATTTTTTCACCCATACCAACAAATTTGATTGGTTTTTGAGTTACAGAGCGGATAGATAATGCTGCACCACCACGTGTATCACCATCAAGTTTTGTTAAAACAACACCTGTAATACCGACTGCTTCATTAAAGCTTTCAGCAACATTCACAGCATCTTGCCCAGTCATTGCATCGACTACTAAGAATACTTCGTCTGGTTCTTTTAAAGCACGAATATCCTTTAATTCTTGCATTAAGTTTTCGTCAATATGTAGACGGCCAGCAGTATCAATTAATACAACATCATGATGCTCTTCTTTTGCTTGCTCTAGAGCTTGGCGCACGATTTCAACTGGTGAGATATCTGTGCCTAATGAAAATACAGGCAATGATAATTGTTTCCCAAGTGTTTGTAATTGTTGTACAGCTGCAGGACGATAAATGTCGGCTGCTACTAATAATGGCTTACGATTATATTTTTTACGTAATACATTTGCCAGTTTCCCAGTAGTAGTTGTTTTACCAGCACCTTGTAAACCTACCATCATTATTACAGTCGGTGGCTTTGTCGCAAATTTTATAGGGCTTTGCTCGCCACCCATTAAATCTGTTAATTCATCTTTTACAATCTTAATAACTTGTTGACCAGGTGTTAAGCTTTTCATAACATCCTGACCTACTGCGCGCTCGCTAACTTTTTTTATAAAGCTTTTTACGACTTTCAAGTTAACATCGGCTTCGATAAGAGCAAATCGAACTTCACGCATCATTTCTTTTACGTCTTGCTCGCTTACTCTTCCTTTACCTTTAATCTTGTTAATCGTCCCTTGGAGTCGCTCCGCTAAACCTTCAAATGCCATGCATGTCGCCTCCTAATCAAATTGCTTTAACTGTTCAATAAGTGCTAACTGATCTGTTTTGACTGATGAAACGTCCATTACACTTTCTGAAAGCTTTGCAAGTATTCGTTGTCTGTTTTGAAATTTTTCAAAAAGTTGAAGTTTTTCCTCGTATTCTTCAAGCATAGTTTCTGTTCGACGAATGTTATCATAAACTGCCTGGCGAGATACATCATAAGATTCTGCAATTTCACCTAATGAATGATCATCCAAGTAATATAGTTGCATGTAACTACGTTGTTTGTCTGTCAATAATGCTTGATAAAAGTCAAAGAGAAAGTTCATGCGCGTTGTTTTTTCAAGTAGCATATCGACATCTCTCCTCTTTTTTTACATATTCTTCTGTATCATAAAGATAAATACTATTTCTGTCAAGTAAAAATACTTGTCTATTTTAACTTAAGGCTCTATTTAAAAATGCAGTTGATATTTCATCAGTTTCAAATTATTTCTTAGCGCAAAAAATCAACATTTTCTAATAACAGACCCTAACTAAAAAAGAGCTACCAAAAAATTCATTTGGTAACTCCTTTCGTTATTCAATTAATCTTCGTCATTAGCTAACTGTTCATCTAATGCATCCGCAAATAAGCCATATACATATCGTTCTGAGTCGAATGGTTGTAAATCATCCATTTGTTCCCCAAGTCCTACGAATTTAACCGGAATATGCAATTTGTTACGGATTGCAAGTACAATACCACCTTTTGCAGTACCGTCTAATTTTGTCAATACAATCCCTGTAACATTTGTCGCTTCTTTGAAAATTTGTGCTTGTTGTAGCGCATTTTGTCCCGTTGTGGCATCTAGTGCTAGTAAAACTTCGTGCGGAGCCGACGGAATTTCCCGGGAAATGACACGATGAATTTTTTCTAGCTCATTCATTAAATTGACTTTGTTTTGCAAACGACCCGCTGTATCACAAATCAGAATATCCGCATTACGGTTTTTAGCTGCACGAATAGCATCATACATAACTGCCGCTGGATCTGAGCCTTCTGATTGTTTAATAACTTCTACGCCTACACGATCTCCCCATACTTGTAATTGTTCGATAGCACCAGCACGGAAAGTATCTCCTGCTGCAAGTAAAACATTTTTACCTTGTTGTTTGAAACGATGCGCTAGTTTACCAATTGTAGTTGTTTTACCAACACCATTAACACCCACAAATAAGATTACTGTTAAATCGCCTTCTTGAATATTTAACTCTGTAATATCATCTTCGCCTTGTTCGTAAATTTCTACAAGTTTTTCAGAGATTAATGCTTGTATACCCTCAGTATTTTTAATATTTTTACGTTGTACTTCAAAGCGCAGCTTTTCTGTTAATTCCATAACTGTTTCCATACCAACGTCCGCTTGAAGCAGTAAGTCTTCAAGTTCTTCAAAGAATTCTTCATCTACGTGACGATAACGCGCTACTAAATCATTCACTTTTGATGTAAATGAATTACGTGTTTTTGATAAACCTGACTTAAATTTTTCTGTAATTGAAAAGGCTGAAAATCCACGTTTGCGTTTTTCTTCGTTTTCAGGCTCTTTTTTGGGTTCTTCTTCCGTTTCTGTTTCTACAACTTCTGGAAGGGCATCTGCTACGATTTCTCGCACTTCTGATTTTGGAGTCTCTACAGTTGTTTCTTCTACTACTTCCTCGGTAGATTGTTCGACAGTGACTTCTTCTTCTGCTACTTCATCTAAAAGTTCTTCTTTTTCTACATCTTTTTCCGTCTTTGGACCACCCATTAACTTTTCTTTCATACGCTTTAAAAAGCTCATATTATTTCGCTCCTTTGTCCTACGATGGAACAGGTTCTTCCTGTTCTAATTTAACGGATACTAGTTTAGAGACACCTGATTCTTGCATTGTAATACCATACAACACATCAGCGCCTTCCATCGTTCCTTTACGGTGAGTAATAACGATGAATTGTGTTTCCGCACTAAACTTTTTCAAATATTGACTATAACGAGCAACATTTGATTCGTCAAGAGCTGCTTCAACTTCATCGAGTATACAGAATGGGATTGGACGTGTTTTTAATATCGCAAACAATAACGCTATAGCTGTTAACGCTCTTTCCCCTCCTGATAATAGACTAAGTCGTTGAAGTTTTTTACCTGGTGGTTGTGCTACAATTTCAATTCCTGTTTCGAGCATATTATCCGGGTCAAGCAATTCTAAATCTGCATGCCCTCCTCCAAATAATTCTCTAAATACTTTTTGGAAGTGCTCACGAATTTCAAAGAACGTTTCGCTGAAGCGATTTGTCATTTCTTCATCCATTTCACGAATTGCTTCATGTAATGTTTCTTGTGCTTCTATTAAATCACTTCGCTGATTAGATAAAAATGTATGTCGTTCTATAACTGTAGCATACTCTTCAATTGCGCTGATGTTAACCGACCCTAATTCTGCAATCGATTGTTTTAACAGTTTAACTTTTCTTCTAGCTATTTCGACATCCATATCGAGAGAAGGTTCCATTAATGCTTCTTCAAATGTCAGCTCATAATCTTTTTCAAGTTGTTTTAATAAGTTTTCGTGCTCAACATCTAGACGATTTAGTTTCACTTCATAATTACGTAATCCATCAAGAAGTCCTTGATGTACACGTTGTAATTCTTTTAACTCAATATCTGTTTCATCAACAACCTGCTGAACTTCAGTACGTTGTTGCTTGGTTTGATCTACCGTTAAAACAAGCTCTTCTCTTTTCTTTTGTAGCTCAATAATTTTAGCAACAATTTCTTCCTCAGTTTGTCCACTTAGATCGCCACCATTTGTCAGCCAATCAATTTCTTTAGATATATTAGATACTTCTTCATTTGTCTGATCAAATTGTGAATTGGCATCCATAACAGCTTGTCTAAGTTGGGAAACTTGCTCATTAAGAACAGCTATATCTGAGCGCTTTAATGCATATTGTTCTTGTAAAACATCACGTTCTGATTCACTTTGTTGTTTTAAAACATTTAACTCATCAACTGTTTGATTAATATCCGCTAACTCTTTTGTTAGCTCCTCCTTGCGACGATTGAAATCTGCTAATTGGGTTTCTAAGGATGTTTTGCGTCCAGATGCATCTTGTTGTTCATCACTAAACATAGTGACACGTAATGATAGCCGCTTTGTTGTTGCTTCTAGTTCACGATGACGGGCGCTTAACTCTACTTCTTCAGCACGAATTTCTTCACCTTGTAATCGCAGTTGTTCAAGGAGTACAGATTTTTCTGTGACTTGTTCTTTCCATTCCGCAACCACTTTTTCCGCTTTCTCAATAGAAGATTGCATTTCAGTTAGTTGTGCTGTTAAGCCCTCAAGTTCTGCTTTACGACTAAACAATGATGCTTGTTGTTTAACAGATCCCCCTGTTAATGAACCGCCTGTATTTACTACATCACCTTCTAAAGTAACGACACGATAGCGATAGTTACAAGCTTTTGCAATTTGAGAAGCCCCTTGCAAATCTTTTGATACTAATACGTGACCAAGTAAGTTTTCAGCAATTGTTCGGAAAGCAGGATCAAATGATGCTAATTCATCAGCTGTATTGATAAATGATGGGTGACTCGCAATAGTTTGTAACACATTATCTGGTATTTTACGAGATTTCATCACATTTTTCGGTAAGAATGTTGCACGACCAGCCCGTTGTTGTTTCAGCCATGCAATTGCCTTACGTGCATCAGCATCTGTTTCTGTGACAACATGTTGCATTGCTGCGCCAAGAGCCGTTTCAACAGCTCTTGCGTATTCACCATCAACTTGAATTAGTTCGGCTACTGCACCATGAATACCTAGTACTTGTTGGTTTTCACGAGCAACAAGTACAGCCTTTACCCCTTGATAGAATCCAGAAAAATCAGCTTCAAGTTCAGCAAGTGTTTCTTGACGAGACTTCATTTGTTGTAAATGTTGGTATCCTTTGAAAAGCATTGCCTGTTGATCATCATATTGCTTTCTAGCATGCTGAACGTCTTGTTGGCAATTCTTATATCCTTCAAGCTTTAGCGCAACCTGCTGTTCTACTTTGTGTAATTTTTCAGCCACTAGTTGTTGTTCATTTTGTAATTCTTTTAACTCTGTCATCATTTCAGCAGATTGACTTGAAATTTTCACTGAATTTTCAGCTTGTTCATCTAATTGCTTTGAAATATTTTTTATTTCATTTTTAACCGTTGCTTCCTCATTTAAACGGTCGATATAAGTATCTTTCCATTTATCAATTTCTGCTTCAATTTCAGAAGTTGAGCGATTTAAGTTATCTTCTAACTGTTTCACTGTTTTTTTCAAATTCTGAAGCTCTTGCACGCGTTCGGTTAATTGCTCTTCTTTGTCACCCTTCACATTTCTCCAACTATCGCGTGAAGCAATAGCTTTTTCAAGTGATTGTTGAAGTTTTGTAAGCTGAGTGGTTGCATTCATTCGTTTCTCAGCCATTAACACTTTACGTCCTTCAAAGCGTTCTACTTCAGCACTCACATCCACTAATTGATGCTGAGATTCGTCAAGTAAAGTATCCAAATCACTTAATTGTTTTCGAAGCTTCGAAATATTAGATTCTTTTTCGATAATTTGAGATGAGTGAATTTGTTCTTTTGAATAAAGTTCTTGTTTTTCATTTACAATTTGTTCTATAGAGCGATTTAGATTTTCTATGTCATGCACTAATACCGCAATATCAATATCTTTTAATTCATTTGACATTTTCAAGTAATCTTCAGCAGCAGATGCTTGAATATGTAATGGTTCAATTCGTTTATCTAACTCATGCAAAATATCAAGTACACGGTGTAAATTATCATCTGTTTCAAACAATTTATGCTCTGCCTGTTTTCGGCGTTGTTTATATTTCAATACACCTGCAGCTTCTTCAAAAATTGTACGTCGATCATCAGGTCGGCTATTTAGTATTTCGTCAACACGTCCTTGAGAAATAATCGAAAAAGCTTCTTTTCCTAATCCTGAATCTAAAAATAAATCTGTAATATCTTTCAGTCGGCATTGCTGTTTATTTAGCAAATACTCACTATCCCCAGAACGATAGACACGACGAGTAACGCTTACCTCGTTGTATGGGATCGGCAAGCGTTCGTCTTCATTGTCTAAAATTAACGATACTTCTGCAAAGTTAAGCGGTTTGCGTGAATCACTCCCGGCAAAAATGATATCTTCCATCTTTGCACCACGAAGAGACTTAGCGGATTGTTCCCCGAGTACCCATCTGATCGCATCTGTTACGTTACTTTTACCACTACCGTTAGGGCCAACAACCGCTGTAACTCCTGGGACGAAGTCTATACCTATTCGATCGGCGAAAGATTTAAAACCAATCACTTCAAGCCGTTTAAGAAACAAAATTAACCCTCCTGATCATTCGCTAATTGTGTTTTCAACGCACGCATAGCGCATTGTGCTGCTTTTTGTTCTGCTTCTTTTTTAGATTTACCGTTACCTACTCCAAGCTCTTTATCATTTAACAATACTTGAGAGACAAATGTACGGTTATGCGCTGGACCATTTTCTTTTATGATTTCGTATTGCAATGTACCAGAATTATTTTGTTGGACCATTTCTTGTAATTGACTTTTAAAATCCATAACATGTGAAAAAGCACCGAGCTCAACTTTTGGGAAAACAACTTTTTCCAAAAACCCAACAACTGTTTCTAAACCTTGGTCTAAATAGAGAGCACCTATAAATGCTTCAAAACAATCCGCAAGTAATGCTGGACGTTCACGACCGCCTGTAATTTCTTCCCCTTTACCAAGTAACACATATTCGCCAAAATTCAATTCATTGGCAAAAATCACTAGAGATGGCTCACAAACCATTGCTGCACGCAATTTTGTAAGTTCTCCTTCACTCATTTTAGGGAATTTAAGGAATAAAAACTTAGAAACAGTTAGCTCAAGTACAGCGTCTCCTAAAAACTCAAGACGTTCATTATCTTCAAATAATTTACGACGATGCTCATTCACAAATGACGAATGTGTAAAAGCATTGTATAACAAATTTGCATTGTCAAAATGCAAACCTAATTGATCTTGTAAGTCAGCGAATTTAAGTCGTGCTTGCTCTGAAATTGCGCCATTTTTTTGTGAGAGTCCTTGTATTCTCATCTTTATCAACCTTCTTATTTTCCATTTGGTACATCCTCTAGTTTACCTTTTTCTTTCACATTGTGCAAAAATAAAAAGATAACTTCCTCCGCAATCATTGCAGAGGAAGTCCTAAGTATTGTATATTATACGCTAAATTAGTCGACTTTGCTTGAGATAAAGTTAACTGCATCACCTACAGTTGCAATTTTCTCTGCATCCTCGTCATCAATTTGCATATCAAATTCTTCTTCTAATTCCATTACTAATTCTACTACATCTAATGAATCTGCACCTAGATCATCACGGAAAGAAGCTTCTAGTTTAACTTCGCTTTCGTCAACACCTAAACGGTCAACGACAACTTTAGTTACACGTTCGATTACTGTTGCCAAATTGTTCACCTCCCCTCAATGATTATACAAAAATAAGGTTCACATTAATAGCTAAAACTTACATGACCATTCCGCCATCTACATGTAATGTTTGGCCTGTCATATAGCTTGCATCATCTGAAGCTAAAAATGCAACTACTTTTGCAACATCTTCTGGTTTACCTAACTTAGCTAATGGAATTTGAGAAAGCATTTGAGCTTTAATATCTTCAGGTAATTCTTCCGTCATTTCTGTGTCAATAAATCCTGGTGCTACAGCATTCACGTAAATATTACGAGCAGCTAATTCTTTTGCAGCTGTTTTAGTAAGTCCTATAACTCCTGCTTTAGCAGCAACATAGTTTGCTTGACCTGCGTTACCAGCAACCCCTACGATTGAAGCAATATTGACGATACGCCCTGCACGTTGCTTCATCATTTGGCGAGTTACGGCTTTTGTACATAGAAAGACACCTTTTAGATTGATATTCATAACAGCATCCCAATCTTCTTCTTTCATACGCATCAATAAGTTATCTCGTGTAATTCCGGCATTATTTACTAAAATGTCAAGTGAGCCATAAGTTTCAACTGCTGTTTTCATAAGCATTGTCACATCATCTGCATCAGCTACATTTGCTTGTACAGCAATAGCAGTTCCGCCATTTTCTTCTATTTCAGCCACAACAGCTTCGGCTTTTCCTTGACTACCGCTATAATTCACGACTACTTTTGCTCCTAGTTTTGCTAAATGTAGTGCGATTTCACGTCCGATTCCTCTTGAGGCACCTGTTACTACTACTACCTTATTCGATAAATCTGCCATTAAGCCCACTCCTTCGCAGCTTCTAAAACTTGTTCAAATGTTGCTTCATCATAGATGCAATATGTTTTTACCTTGCGATCTACTTTTTTCACTAGACCACTTAAAACTTTACCAGGACCACATTCAATAAAAACATCTACTCCTTCATCAAGTAATGTTCGAACGGAGTCTTCCCATAATACTGGAGAATATAATTGTTCAACAAGTTGATTTGGAATATCTTCTTTTGATGTAACAGGTTGTGCATTTACATTTGCAATTACTGGTACGACTGCATCCTGCATTTCAATATTAGCTAACATTGCTTGAAGTTTATTTGCAGCTGGACGCATTAACTCTGAATGGAAAGGACCACTAACAACTAAAGGAATAGCACGTTTTGCACCCGCTTCTTTTGCTTTTGCAGAAGCTTCTTCTACACCTTTAGCTGTACCCGAAATCACAATTTGGCCAGGACAGTTCAAGTTTGCAAGTTGAACTACTTCTCCAGTAGCTGAAACTTCGTCTGTTACTTGTTTTAAAACATCTCGGTCTAATCCTAAAATTGCAGCCATTGCACCAAGACCAGCTGGTACGGCTTCATTCATATAAAGGCCACGATTATGTACTGCTTGTACTCCATCTGCAAAAGACATAACGCCTGAAGTAACAAGCGCAGCATATTCACCTAAACTATGGCCTGCAGTAAAATCTGGTTTAATCCCTGCTTGTTTTAGCTTTTCAGCAATCATTACACCAGTTGTTACTAACGCAGGTTGTGCATTGTAAGTTAACGTTAATTCTTCTTGAGGACCTTCTAACATTAATTTAGATAATTCGATACCTAAAATATTATCAGCTTGGTCATAAAATTCTTTACATGTAGGTTCATTTGAAACAAATTCTTGTCCCATTCCTACTGTTTGTGATCCCTGTCCAGGAAAAACAAATGCAATTTTTGTCATTTTAAAATTCCCCTTTGTATATAACGATTAAAGATTTTTTGATTATTGTTCATTTTGGCGAACTTCGCTAATCGTTTTATCGATTGTTGGAATTACATTATATTCAACCATTTTACGTGATTGGCGAATTGCACTGGCAAACGCAGTTGCATTGGATGAGCCATGTGCTTTAATCACTGGTGCTTTTAAGCCAAATAATGCTGCACCACCGTATTCTGTGTAATCCATTTTATTTTTTAATTCTTTTAAATTATTTTTCATTAAAAGCGCAGCTACTTTGGATTTCGTAGAAGCCATAAATGCTTCTTTCATCATTTTGAAAACACTACCTGCTGTTCCTTCAATTGTTTTTAATACCATATTACCTGTAAAACCATCTGTTACAACGACATCCGCAACATGGTTTAAAAGTTCACGCGCTTCAACATTACCGATAAAATTGATCGGTGCTTCCTTTAATAAAGTGAATGCATGTTTTGTCAGGTCATTTCCTTTTTTATCTTCAGTACCGATATTCAGTAATCCTACTGTAGGATTTTTAATACCTCGTACTTGTTGTGCATAGATGCTTCCCATAATTGCATATTGAGCTAAATTTTCTGGTTTCGCATCAGCATTTGCTCCTAGGTCTAACATATCAAAACCACTACCATCTAAAGTTGGTAACGTTGTAGATAATGCTGGACGATCAATCCCTTCAATCCGATGGACAATAAATAAACCTGCCGCCATCAGTGCACCTGTATTTCCAGCTGAAATACAAGCATCTGCTTCGCCGTTACTAACAGCTTCTGCCATTTTTACCATCGAAGCATCTTTTTTACGGCGTACAGCACGTACAGGTTCGTCTGTACCTTTAATTACTTCTTGACAATCGATAACAGTAATACGACTTAAATCTTTTAAATAGGGTTGCATTTTTTCTTTTGAGCCGTATAGTAAAATCTCTAAATCATTAGATGCTTCTAATGCTTGATAAATACCTTCTATAATGGCTTGTGGCGCATTGTCCCCACCCATACCATCTACTGCTAATTTCATTTATATGTCACCTTTACCTTTCGTGCGATACATTTCAAATTGTCCTGTAAAAACTGTGTTTCCATCTACTGTAGATGTAACGGTGACAAACGTACGGTTTCGTTCATTATCTTTCCCCGTAACTACTGCTTTAGATACTACACGTTGACCTGCTTTTACTGGTTTCAAAAAATTAATATCAGAATGTACTGTTAAAGCTAACTCATCGTCAATAACGGCAACTGCTAAAGAATTCGCTTGGGCAAACAAGTGATGTCCTCTTGCAATGCGGTTTCTTTGGAAGACGTGTTCTTCTCCAACATCAAAGATTGATAAAGCACGTTCATCCAATTCAATGTCGATAATTTCACCAATAACTTCATCTATGGGTAAAGTTTTTACTTCATTTTCAATATTATTAGCCGCAACATCTTTTATTCGTTCACGCAATTCTGGAATGGATAACTCCATACGATCCAGTCTTATCGTCTGAACACTAACTTTAAACTTTGTAGCAAGCTGTTCATCTGTGACGAATGGGTTTTCTTGAATGGTTTGCTGCAATAATAGTTGTCGTTCTTTCTTTGAGTACTTCATATTATTCTTCGTCGCCCCTTAATATTAGCACTTGGTACTAATATCAGTATATAAATTAAAAAAAGAGAATGCAAGTATTGTTTTTTAGACATACCTACATCCTCATTTGTTAATCGATTCTTACTCCATCAAGAGCACCAGATGATTGAAGAGTATGTCGTAACACTTTATAGTCTTCATCATGCCAAAATGCATCGGATTCGATGATTTTAACTGCATCTTGTCTTGCCACTTCTAACGTTCTATAATCATGTACAAGATCTGCCATTTTAAATTCGGGTAATCCGCTTTGTTTTTTACCAAAGAAATCCCCAGGTCCTCGTAGTTCTAAGTCTTTTTCTGCTAATCGGAAACCATCATTTGTTTCCGTCATCGAAATCATTCTTTCTTTGCCTTCCTCACTTTTTGGATCAGCGATTAAAACACAATAAGACTGATGTTCACCTCGTCCTACACGTCCACGCAATTGATGTAATTGTGCTAGTCCAAATCTTTCTGCATCATATATAACCATAAATGTTGCATTTGGAACATTGACACCTACTTCAACTACTGTAGTAGAAACTAATACATCAAGCTTACCTTCACTAAATGCACGCATAACTTCATCTTTTTCATTCGCAGATAATCGACCATGCATAAGTCCCACTTTGAATCTACCTTTAAATAATGTTGCCAACTGTTGATATACGTCAACCGCATTTTGTACATCTAGTTTATCTGACTCTTCGATTAGAGGACAAATAATATACGCTTGACGCCCTGCAGCAAGTTCTTTCCCTATTTGAGAAAGAACTTGATTGAATTGTTCATGTTTAGCCCAAATGGTTTCGATTTTTTTGCGTCCTGCCGGCATTTCATCAATAATTGAAACATCCATTTCGCCAAATGCTGTGATAGATAATGTTCGTGGAATGGGTGTTGCAGTCATAAACAGAACATCGGGACATTCTCCTTTTTCACGCAATATTCTTCGTTGCTCCACACCAAAACGATGTTGCTCATCCGTAATTACAAAACCTAATTTTTGGAATGTTACATCAGGTTGAATCAATGCATGTGTACCAACTACAACATCTATTTCTCCATTTGCTAATCTCTCTAAAAGCTCTCGTCTAGCTTTTGTTTTAATAGAGCCCGAAAGTAATGCCACTTCCACTCCAAAAGGTCTGAGCCATTCGTCAAGTGAAGCGGCATGTTGTTCTGCCAGAATTTCAGTCGGTGCCATTAGTGCCCCTTGATACCCCGCTGTCACAGCCGAATACAGTCCAATTGCCGCAACAACCGTTTTACCTGAACCCACATCTCCTTGAAGTAATCTATTCATGCGATGTGGCACTAATAAATCCCTCGAAATTTCATTGACAACACGTTTTTGTGCATTTGTTAACTCATATGGTAATGAAGCAATAAATTCTCTAACTTTTTGCAGATTAAAGTGAATGACAATTCCATGTTCTTCTTCACGACGTGTTTTTCTTAATGCTTGAATTTTCAATTGGAATTGTAATAATTCCTCATAAACAAATCGACGTCTAGCTTGTTTTGCATGATTTCCATCTTCCGGAAAATGCACACCTTCTAAAGCTTCCTGTATGGATAGTAATTTATATTCATTTCTTAACTGTTTCGGCAAAGAATCTGGAAGTTCTTCTTTCGCTTCGTCTAATGCTTGTCGCATAAATTGACGAAATTTCTTTTGTGTAAGCTTCCCTTTTAAACTATATACAGGTTCAAAATCAGCTTGATCTGTTTTCGGTCCAAATGTAACATTACTGCCATTAATCACTTGACGTCCTCTATCCCATTTTCCAGTAACGGTCACTATTGTACCAAGGGTAAGTTTATTACGTAAGTAACCTTGATTAAAAAAAACAATTTTTATAAGATGACGCCCTGCTAACATTTGAACTTGTAAACGAGATTTGTTTTTGCCTAGATAAAGGACTGTTGGTTCACTTTCAATTCTACCTTCTACTGTAACGCGTTCGTTATGTGGAGTTTCCGCTAAATCTTTTAATCGGAAATCTTCATGACGATATGGAAATGTTAAAATTAAGTCTTTTAGCGTTTCAATTCCCATCATACTCATCGCTTCAGCAGATGTTTTCCCAACACCTTTAAGCTCAGTTACTGGCTGCAATAAATCAGTCACGTTGCAACACGGCTCCGCCGAATATTTTCGCTTCTAGTGCTTTTCCTGTTGGTGTTGCTGCTAAGCCACCTTGTGCAGTTTCTTTTAAAGCTACAGGCATTGTTTGCCCAATACGGAACATAGCTCCTATTACTTCATCAGTTGGAATACGACTTGTAATACCAGCTAATGCCATATCTGCAGCTACCATTGCATTTGCAGCCCCCATCGCATTACGTTTCACACATGGTACTTCTACCAATCCTGCTACTGGATCACATACGAGTCCGAGCATATTTTTTAATGTAATAGCAAAGGCATGTGCGCTTTGTGCAGGTGTGCCACCAGCCATTTCAACGATTGATGCTGCAGCCATAGCGGCAGCTGAACCTACTTCTGCTTGACACCCACCAGCTGCACCTGAAATAGAAGCATTATTTGCCACTACAAAGCCATATGCACCAGCTGTAAATAAATAGCGAATCATTTGTTCTTTTGTTGGATTCAATTTATTCTTGACCGCAAAAAGGGTGCCTGGTACTACACCAGCAGATCCCGCTGTTGGTGTTGCACATATTGTTCCCATAGCGGCATTTACTTCGTTTGTTGCTACAGCCTTACTTACAGCATCTAATAATAAGTCACCTGATAAACCTTTACCAGATTGAATATATTTTTGTAGTAAAACAGCATCTCCGCCTGTTAAACCTGTAACTGAATGAACACCATTTAAACCTCTTTCTACGGCTTCTTCCATAACTGTAAGGTTGCGCGACATTTGTTCCATAATTTCATCTCGGCTACGTTCTGACATTAAAATTTCTTGCTCTATCATTATTTCAGAGATTAGTTTATTTTCTCGTTCAGCACGTTCTACCAATTCTCTAACATTACGAAACAATACTTCCATCTGCTATTCCTCCTAGTTTTTAATACGAGTGACCTTCGTAATATTCGGTAGTTGCTCTATTTCTTCTAAAATTGAATGATCGATATTTTGGTCAACCTCTATTACCATCAAAGCCATATTGCCTCGTTCTTTACGTGAAACTTCCATATGACCAATATTAATACTATGCTTAGCAAGACTATTGGCTACATTCGCAATACATCCTGCTCGGTCGTCATGGACAACTAAAATAGCAGGCATACCACCTGATAAACGAAGTGGGAAACCATTTAGTTCAGTAATTTCAATCGAACCACCACCAATTGAAATACCAACCATTGACATTTCCAATTCGTCATCTCCAATTATAATTCTTGCTGTATTCGGGTGATCTGTATGATCTGTTTCTGTAATAAATTCATATGTTAAGCCTGCATCTGCGGCATCTTTAAAAGCAGTTTTAATTCTTTCATCAAAAGTATCATAATCGAGTAATCCTCCGATTATCGCTACATCTGTTCCATGCCCTCTGTACGTTTCAGCAAAAGAGCCATATAAGTGAATCTTAGCCCACTTAGGTTGCCGACCAAATAAATCTCTAGCGACACGTCCAATTCGAGCAGCACCAGCAGTATGGGACGAAGAAGGACCAATCATAACAGGACCAATAATATCAAAAACGGATGTAAATTTCATAGTTTCTCCCCAGACTTTATTAGTATTTATTCAAACTAATATTACACGAATATTCTCGTATAACCAAATATTTTAGTTTTGCATAGATTCCACTTTTAATCTGTTACTATTTTTGATTATTTATCCATGTACCAGCATTAAATTTGTTCATTTCAATTTAAAGATCATCTAAAAGATGCTTTCGAATTCTTCCCATATCTTTGACATATTGTACCCAAATATAAAAACGACTGAGAAATATCTCTCTCAGTCGTTTTCCTTCGGGTGTTATTATCAATTATTCTACAGAAATAATGTATGGGTATAATGGTTGTTTACCATTATGAACTTCTACTTCAACATCTGGATATTTGCCTTCGATAAATTCAATATACTCATCTACTGTTTCTTTTTCTACATCTTGACCATATAAAACAGTGACAATTTCTGAATCTTCGTCAATCATGTCACTTACAAGTAATTCAGATGCTACTTTTAAAGAAGGTGTTGCTTGGATAATGCTACCATCTTTAATAGCCATATAATCATCTTTATGAATTTCTACTCCATCAATTGAAGTATCACGTACTGCAAATGTAATTTGGCCTGATTTTACATTTGAAAATGCTTCGGTCATATGTTTTTTATTTTCTTCAACTGATAAATCTTGGTTAAACGCAAGAATAGCAGACATACCTTGTGGAATTGTTTTTGTCGGTACAACAGCAGCATCAATATCTAATAATTCAGTTGCTTGTTCAGCAGCCATAACAATGTTTTTGTTATTTGGTAGAATCAATACCTTTTCTGCTCCAACTTCTTTAATCGCATTGACGATATCTTCAGTAGAAGGATTCATTGTTTGACCACCTTCTATTACGTATGAAGCACCAACACTCTCTAGTAATTCTGCAACACCATCACCCATTGCAACTGCAACAATGGCATATGGTTGTTTTTTCACTTCTTTTTTTGAAGGCTTTTCTAATTCTTCTTTATGATGATCTTCACCAACGATTGCTGTGTGTTGGAGACGCATATTATCTACTTTTACTTTTACTAAGCTACCATATTGGTGCCCATATGAGATAACTGCTCCTGGTGTTTCAGAGTGTACATGAATTTTCACAACTTCATCATCAGAAATAACGAGTAATGAATCACCAAATCTACTCATATCTTCTCGAAACTCAGCTTCGTTAAATGGTTTTTTATCAGCTTCAAAACGGACCATGAATTCTGTGCAATATCCGAAAACGATTTCAGAAGTATCCATAAAATCTTGTGCTTTATGGTGTTCTGCATTGACTAAGTCTTCAATTGAATCTACTTTCGTAGCAGATGGAATTTCTTCTCCTTTTAATGCAGCAATAAAGCCTTCGTATACAAATACTAAACCTTGACCACCACTATCAACGACACCAACTTCTTTTAATACTGGCAATAATTCAGGTGTATTAGCGAGTGCTTCTTTCGCACCAGCTAAAAGCGCTTCCATGATTACAACAATATCTTGTTCTGTTTTTGCAACTTCTACTGCTTTTTCGGAAGCAACGCGCGCTACTGTAAGAATTGTTCCTTCAACAGGCTTCATAACCGCTTTATAAGCTGTATCTACACCACTTTGGAATGCTTGTGCAAATTTTATCGCATCTAATTCATCTTCTTTTTCAACTGCTTTACCGAATCCTCGGAATAATTGAGATAAGATAACACCTGAGTTACCTCGAGCGCCCATCAATAAGCCTTTTGATAACGCTTGAGCTGTTTTACCTATACTCGATACCTTATTAGCAGCAGTTTCTTTTGCACCTGATGTCATCGATAAATTCATATTCGTACCTGTATCACCATCCGGTACAGGGAATACATTTAACGCATCAACATATTCCGCATTCTGTGCTAAATGGTTTGATCCAGCTTGTACCATTTCCGCGAATTTAATCCCGTCTAACGACTTCATTTGAATAAGTTCCTCCTCTTACACGTTCGCTACGCGAACTCCTTGCACATAGATATTAACTGAATTGACAGCCATTCCAAGTGTTTTATCTAGTGTATATTTTACTTTTGATTGGACTTGATAAGCCACTTCTGAAATTTTAGTACCGTAACTTATAATCACGTACATATCGATATGTAAATCTTCACCTTCTTGACGTACGATGACTCCTTTCGCAAAATTTTCTTTGCGAAGAATATCTGTTAAACCGTCACGAATTTGATGTTTACTAGCCATACCGACGATACCATAACATTCGATAGCCGACCCGCCCGCAATTTGTGCAACAACATCATTAGAGATATCAATACGACCGAATTCGTTTTTCAATTCTACTGACATAAAAATGCCTCCTGATTTCATTTGACTATCTCCTATTGTACTATACAAATTTTGATTATAAAAGAAAACCTATCATTTCGTCTAGTTATAGACTGTAAAGGTTTTTTTCTTGAAAGTCTACCAAAATGAGTTGCAATGACGAAAAGTGTGTGTTAAATTATTAAAGTATGTGAAATACCGAAGTGAAATCATGAATCTTTCAACTTCTTTATGAGGAGGGAATTAATATGCCAAAACAATGTGTCATTACTGGACGTAAAGCAGTGTCTGGTAACAACCGTTCTCACGCAATGAATGCTAACAAACGTACTTGGGGTGCTAACCTTCAAAAAGTTCGTATCTTAGTAAACGGCAAACCTAAACGTGTATGGGTTTCAGCTCGTGCATTAAAATCAGGTAAAGTTGAACGCGTTTAATCGTTCATCTAAATAAAACGACAGGCTGACTTTTGTCAACCTGTCGTTTTTTCTTTTCCCTTTTTCTTTTTGGCAGTGGCATTCTTCGGATCTGCAGGATCATTTGATACCATTTGTAAACAAAAACGTGCAAAACTGCTAACTACTTTCGGTAATTGAAATGTGTATACTTTCACCTGGTCACTCCTTGTCATCGATACTTCTTATCATTAAACATATGCCATGAGAAAATGAAATAGACGCATATTCACCTACTATTTCATTACTTGTGAAACGAGTAGTCCCTATATCAATTATTTCATCCGTTGTTTCATATTTAACATTTCGTAATGTTACATTTTTCACTACATCACCAAATGCAAAAAAAGATAAATATTTGAAATAGCGATCTGATACTATCTTATGTTTTCCCGGCCACAAAAATTGCAAACAATTTAAATTATTTATCATTTTTATTTGAATAGCCGGATTCATTTTTTGAATACGATATAAAATGTGCAAGTTAGCCTCATAATGGTCAAGTCTTCCGCCCGTAACACCGATTAAAATAATTTCTGTTGGTTGATAAGCTAAAGCTTTAAAAATCGCTAATTCTGTGTCGGTCTCGTCCTTTTCTGGAATATGTCGTTCAATATTTGGTACGCGCTCTTGTACCACTTGCCATTCTTCATATGTTAATGAATCGAAATCTCCTACAGCTAAATCTGGAATAATTCCTCTATTTAATAAGTAGATTGTCCCGTGGTCTGCACCGATAAATTTCGCATCATTGAAAGAAAGGAGGAAATCGCTTGAAACGACTTCCTCCTCTGGACCTCCTGCACAAACAACAACGACTGTCATCGAATTGCTTGTTCTCCGGCTGCTAGAATACTTTGTAATGCTTCTTTGCGATTTTCCTTACCATAGATTGCAGAACCAGCTACAAAGATTGTAGCACCCGCTTGAGCGCATGGAACGATTGTTTCAGAATTGATACCCCCATCAATTTCTATATCAACATTAAGATTCTTTTCTTTGATCATAGCAGAAAGTTCTGCAATTTTCGGTACAACTGAATGAATGAATTTTTGACCACCAAAACCAGGGTTAACTGTCATTAATAAAACTAAATCAACATCTTCTAATATTTGTTTGATTGATTCGATAGGTGTATGCGGATTTAAAACAACGCCAGGTTTTACTCCATATGAGCGAATTAATTGAATTGTACGATGTAAATGACGACATGCTTCCACATGTACAGTAATATAGTCGGCACCTGCTTTAGCAAAATCTTCAATATATTGATCTGGATTTTCAATCATTAAGTGGACATCTAAGGGTAGAGTCGTTTCTGGACGCAATGCTTCTACAACAATTGGTCCCATTGTAATATTTGGTACGAAATGACCATCCATTACATCAATATGAATTAACTTAGCTCCTGCCTCTTCAACTTCTTTTACTTCAGCTGCTAATTTTGAAAAATTAGCAGCTAAAATTGATGGTGCAATTTGAATCATATTTAGTACCTCGGCTTTCTATCAGTAATTTCTTGTAAGAATTGCAAATAGTGATCGTAACGATATTGTTCCGCTTTCCCATCTTCTACAGCTTGTTTCACTGCACACTTTGGTTCTTTTAGATGCAAACAACCTCGGAATTTACATTCATCTGATAAAGCAAAAAACTCTGGGAAACATTGTGTCAATTCTTCTTTTTCTATTCTTTCAAAATCAAATGAACTAAATCCTGGGGTATCAGCAATTAATCCCCCTGCTAATTCTATTAATTCTACATGACGTGTTGTATGCTTCCCGCGACCAAGGGCTTCAGAAATATTCCCTGTTTTTAAAGCTAATGATGGCATGATGGTGTTAAGTAAAGAAGATTTACCGACACCTGATTGCCCTGCTAAAACGGTCGTTTTCCCTTGTAAAAGAGGCGCCATTTTTTCTAATAAATCGGGATCTTCTTTAAAAGTTTCAATTATTGTGTATCCAATTGCTTCATATTCTGATTTGTATTTTGCAATGGATTGCTTTTCTTCATCATTTAGTAGATCTGTCTTGGTCAAGCAGATAATTGGATGAACTTGAAATGACTCCAAAACGACCAAAAATCGATCGAGTAAAATTGTATTAAAAGCTGGTTCCTTTGTTGAAAATACAAGAATCGCTTGATCAATGTTGGCTACAGGAGGGCGTATTAGTTCATTTTGACGTTCTTCTATCGCTGTAATTGTGCCATCATTATCTCCTTCAACTACATATTCAACATAATCTCCAACTAAAGGTGATATACCTTTATTACGGAAGACGCCACGACCACGACATTGGATGAAGTGCTCACCGTCTTGGACATAATAAAAGCCACTTAAAGCTTTTCGAATTTGGCCTTTTGACATGCCCTTCCTCCTTATTTTAGATCTTCATAAGAAATTGTTTCATCAATGATTATTTTATCGTCACGTACTACACGGTATATAGCTTTTTCTCCCTTTTCGATTTCAAATTGCAATCGTTTATGTTGCGTTGAATACAATTGGAATTCTTGATCAATATCAGCAATTGAGTGTGTACGGTCTTGAATATAAATACGAACTTGTTGAGGTTCTCCATCTACTTCTGGCTCATATGGTATTGTTATTGATTTGACATAAGATTTAACCGGTTTTTGTTGAACACCTT
Organism: Rummeliibacillus pycnus; assembly: GCF_050459865.1. Classification (GTDB taxonomy): domain Bacteria; phylum Bacillota; class Bacilli; order Bacillales_A; family Planococcaceae; genus Rummeliibacillus; species Rummeliibacillus pycnus_B. The sequence goes on along the minus strand of NZ_JBCMNM010000077.1, from coordinate 12,208 downwards.
TAGATAAAACAACCTCAATTGTGCTACCTACATTCACAGTTTCACCAGCTTTTGGTGATTGAGAAATGACTTGTCCTTTTGGAACCGTATCAGAATATTTTTCACTACTAATACGGATATTAAACCCTGAAGTTTTCGCATAGGTATTCAAGGCATTTTCATTATACCCAAGTAAATTAACGACCATTGCTTGCTCGACACCTTTACTAACAGTAAATTCAATAGTCGTATCCTTTGGTATAACTTTTTCCCCTTCTAAAGGCGATTGCTTCAAAATTGTTCCTTCTATTTTTTCAGAAAAAGCTTCGTTTATTTTAATGTCTTTAAAACCTTGCTTTTCAAGAAGTGATTTAACCTGTTCAATACTTTGACCTACATAATTTGAAGTTTCTACTTTTTTGGGGCCTTCACTAATAATGAGATCGATTTCCGTTCCCTTTTTCCGTTCTTTTCCGGCATCGGGTGTTGTTGCGATTACATGATTTTCTTCTACATCATCAGACTCTTGCTTTGTTTGGTTACCGATAACAAATCCTGCATTTTCTAATGTATTGATAGCTTTTCCAACCTCTTTATTTGTCACATCAGGGACAGCAAATTTCTTCTCATCAAATAAGTCTGGGTACAAAAACAAAATGATTAAAAAGGTGAGTAATAAGCTCAATAAAATCCCTACAAAAATAAGAGCCTTATTTTTCTTTTTGGCTTTTTTCTTGTCTGGTTTTTTCCCTTCATCAGGTTCTTTTTCTCTTATAGGCATAGCCTTCGTTTTCTGTAAATCCTGCTCCACTTCAACTTCTTGTTCTTTTATGACAGGTATGAGTTTTGTTACATCATGATCAATCGGAGGACTAAATTTTGCATCGTGGCTACGATTTTCGGACAATACGGTTTCTAAGTCCTCAGCCATCTCCTCTACGGATTCATAACGGTGAACTGGGTCCTTGGCTGTAGCTTTTAACACAACATTTTCTAAACTCTGTGGAATAGTAGGAACGATTGCACGAACAGATGGTGTTTCTGATTGCAAATGCTTTAATGCAATAGCTACGGCAGATTCCCCTGAAAATGGTAGTTTTCCTGTCAATAACTCATAAAGGACAATTCCTAAAGAATAAATATCCGATTTTTTTGTAGCTGAGCCACCACGTGCCTGTTCCGGTGATAAATAGTGTACTGTACCGAGTACCGAATTTGTCCGTGTAAAAGAAGTATCCTCCAACGCCATCGCAATGCCGAAATCCGTAATTTTCACATTGTCGTCTTCATCCATCAAAATATTTTGTGGTTTAATATCTCTATGAATAATTTGATTTTGATGAGCATGGGCAATTGCAGAAGTCAATTGTTTCATGATATTCACACACTTTGTAGGTGCAAGCGGGGCATAATTTTGTATGTATTGTTTTAACGTTTGCCCTTTTACGTATTCCATCACTAAGTAATGCATATCACCATCTTCACCAACATCATAAATACTTACAATATTTGGATGTGTAAGGCTAGTGGCTGACAAAGCTTCTCGCTGAAAACGACGATGCATCTCTTGTTCATTTGAGAAATTATAATGCAATATTTTTATCGCTACATCACGATCTAAAATCATATCATGAGCTAGGTAGACATTAGACATACCACCGCCACCAATGACGTCGAGAATTTTATAGCGTCCACTGATTCTTTTTCCAACGAGCATTCCTACACCTCCTCAGAATCTGTTGATAATAGGATGAGAGTAATATTATCTTCTCCACCATGATCATTTGCTAATTGAACAAGTTGATTGCCTATTTCTTCTAAAGTGGTATCCTGCATGATAATGTTGTGCATCTCATTTATTGAAATTTTATTACTTAAACCATCAGTACAAATTAACATATAAGAACCATCTACTAGTGTAACTTTGTAGCTATCAGGTTCAATAGTAGATTCTGTTCCTAAAGATTTAATAATATAGTTTTTCTTTGGATGACTTTCAGCCTCTTCCTCGCTAATTTCACCATTATCTACGAGCATATTGACATACGAGTGATCTCTTGTAACTAAACGAATTTCTTCCTTAGTAACAAAATACACACGACTATCACCTACATGGCAAATAGTTGCATTATTCTCTTCAAAAAGTACTGCAATAAGCGTTGTCCCCATACCTTGGCAATCTTCATGTGTTAATGAGTAATGATAAAGCGTTTTGTTGAGTTCTTTGACAGTTTCAATTAACCATTCTTCAATCAAATCATTAGACGTAAAATGGACAGAATCTGCTTGCAAAAATAACTCTTCAAAATGTGTAACGGCCATTCGACTTGCAACATCGCCCGCATTATGACCACCCATACCATCTGCTATAATAGCCAGCTGGTATGAATCATCACGAGAGATAAAAGTTGCCGAATCTTCATTTACTGCTCTTTTTTTTCCAATATCACTTACAACTGTATACCTCACAACGTATCACCTCATTAGTGGGTTGTCTCTTCTTTTCTCTCCTTCGCACGTAACTGACCACAAGCTGCATCAATATCAGAGCCGTGCTCACGACGGATTGTAGCGTTGACACCATGTTTTTTTAATGTTTTTTCGAAATCGAAAATCTTATTTCTAGGTGTTCGAACATAATCACGTTCTGGAACATAGTTTACTGGTATTAAATTGACGTGGCATTTAATACCTTTCACAAGTTGTGCTAATTCTTCTGCATGTGCAACTGAATCATTAACACCTCCAAATAAACCATATTCAAAACTTATACGACGACCTGTCTTTTCAGTATAATACTTTACAGCTTCCATTAATTCTGGTAATTTGTACGCTTTTGCTATTGGCATTAATTGTTGACGTAATTCCTGATTCGCTGCGTGTAGAGACAAAGCAAAGTTAATTTGTAATTGTTCATCAGCAAATTTATAAATTTTAGGAATAATACCACTTGTTGAGACGGTAATATGGCGAGCACCAATATTTAATCCTTTTTCATGGTTAATCACTTTCAAGAATCGCATCATAGAATCGTAGTTATCAAATGGTTCACCTATCCCCATAATAACAACTGAACTTACGCGTTGATCTTTTTCATCTAAAGCTTGTTGTACTTTGACAACTTGTTCAACAATCTCACCCGGTAAAAGGTGACGTTTTAAACCACCTAAAGTAGAGGCACAGAAAGTACATCCAATTCGGCATCCAACTTGTGTTGTTACACATACAGAATTGCCATAATCATGGGCCATTAAAACTGTTTCGATTGAATAACCATCTTGTAATTGGAATAAGAACTTGATGGTACCATCTTGAGATTCTTGTTTGATTAAAGTATTTAAAGTGCTGAATGCGAATTCTTCTTGTAATTTATCGCGTAAACTTTTTGAAAGGTTTGACATATCATCGAAGCTTGTAACGCGTTTTATATATAACCAATCAAAAATTTGAGCGGCTCTGAATGGTTTCTCACCATGCTCTTTAAGCCAATCTTGTAATTGATCAGGCAATAACGAATAAATTGATTCACGAAGCTGTGGTTTTTCTTCTTTTACTCTTGTTGGTATTTTTGTTTCTTGATCCATTAGTTTGTGGATCCTCCTTTTTTTCTGAAAGCAGCAACAAAAAAGCCGTCACTACTAAAATCTTGTGGAAAGACTTGCATCATGCCATCTGTTTTTAAGGCTTGTAATGCTTCTGGTACTTCCGAGTCTTTCGATAATTCCATATCAGGATGAGCTTGTAAGAATGCTTCAACAGTACCGTTGTTCTCCATTTTATCAATTGTACATGTACTGTAAACCATTTTGCCTTCATTTTTTAATAAAGTATATGCAGTATTCAATAATTGAAGCTGAATTTTTTGTAAAGATTCAAAATCCTCTTCTTTTTTAGTGTATTTAATATCCGGTTTACGACGTATAACACCAAGACCACTACATGGTGCATCCACTAAAATTCGATCAAATGATTCCGCATCAAATATTGAATCGGCTTTTCTTCCATCTAAAACTTGAGGATGAATAATAGATAAACCAAGGCGATCAGCATTTTGCTGAATTAGTTTTATCTTATGAGGATGTAAATCAGATGCAATGAGTTCACCGTTGTTTTTCATTTTTTCAGCAATATGTGTCGTTTTACCTCCTGGAGCTGCACACATATCTAAAACTCTCATACCTGGTTTCACTTCTAAAGCATATGCTGGCAACATAGAGCTTTCATCTTGAATTGTAATTAAACCTTCTTTAAATGCAGTTGATCGAGCAGCTTGTCCTTCGATGATGTATAAGCATTCTGGAATTACTGCACTTCGTTTAACAGCAAATTTATCATCCCATAGACTACGTAACGCTTCGTCAACTGTTGCTTTTGTTGTATTGACACGTACTGTTTGCATTGGAGGTAGATTATTTTCAAACAACATTTCTGTTGTTTTTTCTAACCCAAAGCCATCAATATAACGACGGACAAGCCATTCAGGATGACTCGTTTCAATTGCTAGACGCTTTGCATCATCATCTATATTTGTTGTGTCACGAATTCCATCACGTAAAATAGAGCGTAGAATTCCGTTTACAGTAGCACTAACTCCTCGATGACGAGCTCTGTGCTTTGCAATTTCAACAGCTTCATTGACTGCGGCATGGTCTGGGATCTTCGTTAAGAAAACAATTTGATATAAAGACAATCGTAGTAACCAACGTACCCAATCATCAAGTTTCCCTCTAATATATGGCTCTAAATAATAATCAAGCGTCATTTTATTTTGTAATGTACCATATGTTATTTCTGTTAATAAGCCCCGGTCTTTTGCATCAATTTGATACTTTTCAATAGTTTGGTGTAATAGCAAATTACTGTATGCTTGTTGTTTTTCAACAGCAAGTAGAATAGTGAGTGCCGCATCACGAACATTTCCATTCCAAATAGGTGTAACATTTTTGTTTTTACTCATTCAAAATGATCCCCAATCTGTAATTTAGACCCTACACCATTTAAGTAATTGATAGCATCCATACGCTTTTTACCTGATGGTTGTAAATCTAAAATATCAATTGCTTGTCCTTCACCAGTTGCCACTGTGAAGAATTTTTTTGAAATCCCAATAACTGTCCCAGGTTTTTCATTATGAGTAGCAGTTGACTTTTTTGCCCACCAAATTTTCACATTCTCCCCATCTTGTGTTGTATAAGCTATTGGCCAAGGATGTAAACCTCGAACTTGGTTATATATATCTGTATTATTTTTTGACCAATCAATGCGCTCTTGTTCACGAGAAATATTATGTGCGAAAGTTACTTTGGCCTCATCTTGTGGAATTCGTTGATTTGTGCCATCAATGATTGAAGGTAATGTTGCTTTCAATAAATCACGACCAATGATACTTAATTTATCAAATAAAAGGCCTGTATTGTCTTCTTCTTCAATTGGTAATGCTTGTTGAGCAATCATATCACCTGCATCTAACTTTTCAGCCATATACATAATGGTTACGCCTGTTTCTTTTTGACCATCGATTACTGATTGATGGATTGGAGCTCCACCTCGATATGCAGGAAGTAATGAGGCATGGACATTAATACAACCAAGTCTTGGTGTATCAAGGAGTTCCTTTGGTAAAATTTGACCAAATGCAGCTGTTACGATTAAGTCAGGATTTAGAGAAATAATTTGCTGTAATTCATCTGAACCTTTTAAACGCTCAGGTTGAATAACTGGTAAGCCAAGTTCCACTGCGGCTGCTTTTACAGGTGGTGGTGTTAGTACACGTTTACGACCGACTGGACGATCCGGCTGCGTAACTACAGCTTTTATATCATATCCTTCTTCATGTAGCATTTTTAAGATAGGTACAGAGAAATCTGGTGTTCCCATAAAGACGATTGAAATCATTCTTCTTCCTCCTCTGCATACATTTCTTCTATTTCTTCTAATGTGTAGGTTTTAATTATTTTTTTATCAAATAAAATACCATGTAGATGATCTATTTCATGTTGAATAACACGAGCATCATAATCGTAAGCTTCTAATTCATACAATTCGCCATTACGATCCTGTGCTTGTACTTTCACATATATTGGACGTTCGACATCTCCGTATAAATCCGGAAAACTTAAGCATCCTTCCATATCTACATCTGTATCAGCTGAAATTTCAACAATAACAGGATTGATTAGTTCTAAAACATCTCGCTCTTCTCCAAGTTCTACTACTGCAGCTTGGATACTTTTATTTACTTGAGGAGCAGCAATTCCAACCCCATCATTTTCAAGCATGGTTTCATACATATCATCTAGTAATTGTGCTAATTTAGCATCAAATTTTTTTACTTCAAGTGCTTTTGTTTCTAATACTTTAGCAGGGTTTTTTACAATTTCTAATAACATTTGGGACCTCTTTTCTAGTCATACAAATTAGATGGTTGAAGGATCTAAATCAACCGTAAGTTGAATACCTTTTTTGATCCATTCCGTACGATACATCCGAATAAGTTGTTGTAGTGTTTCCGTTAAATTCGGTTCTTTTTTATATTTTATCAAACATTGATAACGATATCGATTTTGGATTCGGCTAATGGAAGCTGCTGTAGGTCCAATTAATCCTACTTGTGGAGATAGTTTCAGTTTTAACCAGTCCATTGCTTTTCCTGCATATTCAGCCGCCATCATTACATCTTCATGGGACACTTGAATAAGCACGACGTAATAATAAGGTGGATAAGCAAACTTATGTCTCATCGCCATTTCTTGTTCATAGAATGGTTCATAATGTTGTTCTTTTGATAATTGAATTGCATAGTGTTCTGGTGTATATGTTTGGATAATAACCTCACCTGGTAGATCATGACGACCAGCTCGGCCACTTACTTGTGTTAACAATTGAAAAGTTCGCTCCGCTGCACGAAAGTCAGGAAGATTTAATGAAGTGTCTGCACTTAATACTCCAACTAACGTAATTTTAGGAAAATCAAGTCCCTTTGCAATCATCTGAGTACCTAATAAAATATCTGCTTTACCCGCACCAAAATCATCTAGAATACGTTCATGAGCACCTTTTTGTCTTGTTGTATCGACATCCATTCGTAACACTCGTGCTTCAGGAAAGACTTTATGAATCTCAACTTCAATTTTTTGAGTACCTGTACCAAAAAATCGAATATGCTCGCTATGACACTCTGGACATTCTGTTGGTACGTGTTCTTCATAACCACAGTAATGACATTTTAAAGTCTCAGTAGAACGGTGATAAGTCATAGAGATATCACAGTTTTTACATTGAACAACTGTTCCACAATCTCGGCATAAGACGAAAGATGAATAGCCACGACGATTTAAAAATAATACCATCTGCTCTTTTCTATCAAGTCTTGCTTGAATTGCATCTGCTAAACCCGCAGAAAATATAGAGCGATTCCCACTATGAAGCTCTTCACGCATATCCACAACTTGAACAACAGGTAAAGATTGGTGTTTTGCTCTTTTAGAGAGAGTTAATAATGTATATACATTTTTCTTCGCACGTGCAAAAGATTCCAAAGAAGGTGTAGCACTTCCTAATATGACAGGACATTGATGAAATTGACTACGCCAAATCGCTACATCTCTTGCATGGTAACGTGGAGTATCTTCTTGCTTATATGTCGATTCATGTTCTTCATCTAAAATAATAAGGCCTAAATTTGTAAATGGAGCGAAAATAGCCGATCTAGCACCTACTGCTACTTTTACTTCACCACGACCAATTTTTCGCCATTCATCATACTTTTCACCTTGTGACAATCCACTATGCATGACAGCCACTAAATCACCAAATCGCGCACGGAATCTCTCCGTCATTTGAGGTGTTAGTGAAATTTCAGGTACTAACACGATTGCCTCTTGTCCATGATTGATTGCTTCTTGAATCGCTTGTAAATAGACTTCTGTCTTACCACTTCCAGTAACTCCATGCAGTAGGAATGTAGTTGCTTTCTCAGTATTCATTGTTTCTAAAATTTGCTCTAATGCAGAGTCTTGCTCATCCGTTAATGCAAGTGCCGTAGAACTTTTTGTCTCTTTTGCAAAAGGATCACGATAAACTTCTTCTTGAAAATATTGTCCTGCCCCTTTTTCAACAACTGCATTTAGCACAGCGGATGTAATTTTTAATGTTTCACAAAGTTCATGTGGTATAAATTCTTCTCCAGCATGTTCTACCATCCATTCAGCTACATGGACTTGTTTTTTAGCACGCGCTGGAATAGATGTAGCAATTTCCTGTAATTTAAAAACATCATCTATTACTTTCAGCTTGCGAACAGCTTTTACATGTCCTTGTTGTTTGACTATTGTTTGTTGCTCCACGAAACCTTGCTTCATACAATATTTAAGCGGCTTTAATAGATTAGCCGCTTCAACTTGTTTATATGAAATCTTTTCTTTTTGACCAAACAGAGCTTGTAACTCAGCGGGTAAATTAGACAAATCTGTTGTTAGCTTAATGGTCTTCTCATACTTTGCACGTAACGCTGATGGTAGCATTACTTGAAGTGCATCAATTTCATAGCATAATGTGTGAACTGTCATCCATTTGGCTAACTCTAACATTTCTTCAGTTAATACCGGTTCAATATCTAAAACTTGAGCAATTGGTTTTATTTTATCAATCGGCACATCTGTTTGCTCTTGGATTGCTGTGATAAAACCAAGGACATTTCTTGGACCAAATGGTACTTTAACACGACAACCGACCTCTACTAATTCTTGTAACTCCCTAGGAACAATATAATCAAATGGTCTGTCCACAGGGTAAGCAGAGACATCGACAATGACCTGAGCAATCATTGCCACATACCTTCTCTTTTTAAGATGGTGGTGAATAGTTCAAAAGCAAGCTCTTCCTTGGGAAGATGGACAAATGCCTGTTGGAAGTCTTCTTTGCCGACTAATGTCACAGTATTTGTATCCGTACCAAACCCTCGATCTGATTTAGAAACATCATTAGCAACGATATAATCTGCATTCTTTTTTACTAGTTTTCCCTTAGCATAATTCAACACATCATTTGTTTCGGCTGCAAAACCAATCAATAATTGTTGTTCTTTACGTTCACCTAATGTAAGAAGAATATCAGTTGTACGTTCGAGCTCAATACTTGAATCTCCAGCCTGCTTCTTCATCTTTTGGAAAAATGGATTTTTTGGTCTATAGTCTGCTACTGCTGCTGTTTTTATCACGATATCTGCATCATTGTATTCTTTCAAAATAGCCTGTAGCATATCCTCTGCACTTTCCACTGGAATTACTTTTACACCAACTGGAGGAGTCAACGATACAGGACCAGAGACAAGAATCGTTTCTGCTCCAAGCTTTTGTGCAGCAGTTGCCATTGCATAACCCATTTTTCCAGAAGAAAAGTTTGTTAAATATCGTACTGGATCAATTCTTTCTCTCGTTGGTCCAGCTGAAATAACCACTTTCTTCCCTTTTAGCGGCAAATTCTTAGGTTCAAAATATTTTTCTACTAAAGAAACTATTTTCTCAGGTTCTTCTAATCGACCTTTTCCTACATAGCCACATGCCAAATAACCTTCTTCTGGCTCGATAAATTCATAGCCATCTTTCGCTAATTGAGCAATATTACGTTTAACAGCTGGATGTTCATACATATGAACATTCATCGCAGGGGCAATCCAGACTTTTGAAGTTGTAGCAAGTAAGGTTGTTGTTATCATATCATCAGCGATTCCATTAGCAAGCTTACCTATTACGTTAGCTGTAGCAGGAGCTACGATTACTAAATCCGCCCAATCCGCTAAATCGATATGTGCAATAACTGCCGAATTCTTTTCATCGAAAGTATCTGTGTACACATCATGTTTAGACATGACTTGAAAGCTTAAAGGGTTAACAAAACGGGTTGCAGATTCTGTCATCATTACTTTCACATGTGCACCTGCTTGTGTTAGCTTACTAACAAGTAGCACTGCTTTATAAACTGCGATACCGCCTGACACACAAAGTAAAATGTTCTTATTTGCAATCATGTTTTTCTTCCTCTCAAAACAACACAAGCTCCCAAAGAAAGATATTCTCTGGAAGCTACAGCGTATATTATCGATTAAACTTCATCTTCATAAACTTTTGATTCATCTTGTTCTTCTTTAGTAAGAACGCCAGCAGCTACTTCTTCAAGTGCTTTCCCTACATTTTTAACTGAAACATATGAAGATAATTGTTCTGGGCTGCCTTCTTGCATTGAGCGAGCTCTTTTAGAAGCAAGGCTCACAAGTGAATATTTTGAATCAATTTTAGTTTTTAATACGTCAACAGATGGATATAACATCTATTATTCTCCTCTCAACATAGCTAAATATTGTTTTTCTACACGTTCGCGTCTACAATGTTCAGCAAGAACAATTGCATTGACACGTTCACAAGCTAATTGTACTTCATCGTTTTCCACGACATAATCGTACAAATTCATCATTTCCAATTCTTTGTTTGCAGCAGCTATACGTGTTGCAATGACGTCTTCTGTTTCCGTTCCTCGACCTACTAAGCGTTGTTGTAATTCAGAAAGACTAGGCGGTGCAAGGAAAATGAATAGGCCATCTGGCACTTTTTCGCGGATTTGTGCTGCACCTTGAACTTCAATTTCAAGGAATACATCACGACCTGCATCTAATGTTGCATTGACATAATCAATAGGTGTTCCATAATAATTACCCACATATTGGGCATATTCAAGTAATTTACCTTTTTCGATTAGCGCTTCAAATTCTTCCTTACTTTTGAAGAAATAATCTACACCATCAACTTCACCCTCACGTGGCTTACGTGTGGTCATGGAAATAGAATATTCATAATTCGTATCTGGTTGTGAGAATAATTCTTTCCGTACTGTACCTTTTCCAACACCGGACGGACCAGATAAAACAATCAATAATCCACGTTCTCTTCTCATTAACTCTCCCTCATCGTTCCAAATAATAAATCGTACTATAATTGATGCTATTATTCAATATTTTGAACTTGTTCTCGCATTTTCTCTAATATTGATTTCGCTTGAACAACAGCAGCAGCTGCTTCGACTGATTGGTTTTTAGAACCAATTGTATTAATCTCACGATGTATTTCTTGCATCAAAAAGTCGAGTTTTCGACCAATTGAAGTATCCTCTTGTAGCGTTTCATCTAACTGTTTTAAATGACTAGTTAAGCGATCTAATTCTTCTGCAATATCTGCTTTTTCAGCAAAAATAGCTACTTCCGTTAAAAGGCGCTCTTCTAGATTATCGACTTGACTAATTTCCTTTATACGTTCAACTAGTTTTTCACGATATTTTTCTACTGCTTGAGGAGAAATACTTTTAATAATAGCAATTTGCTCTTCTAAAGCCTTTTTAAAACTTCTAATGGTCTCTACTAATTCCTGACCTTCTCTTTGTCGCATTTGAATAAGAGCTGTAGCAGCCACTTCGACCGCTTTGTTCACTGCACTTACAATTTCTTCTTGTGGAAGTTCTTTTACTTGCAATGTTAATGCCTGGTCTAGCTCTAAAATTTCCGACATTGACCATTGTTCTTCAAGTGGAATCTGTTTTCTTAACTCTTCTCTTGCTTCTTTATAAGCGTTGATAAGAGGCCAATTGATTTGCACAGCTTGTCCAAGTGGTGTTAATTCTTTCACATAGGCGGATACATCTAACTTTCCTCTTGCTACTTTTGTAGAGAGTACTTTTTTTGCATATACTTCCGCTTCGGTCCAATCTTTCGGAAATCTTGTTGAAATTTCTAAAAAACGATGATTTACCGAACGGATTTCTACGGTTAACTGCAATTGTTCCGTTGTTGTGACACCCCTGCCAAATCCAGTCATACTACGCACCAAGGTCAGTCACATCCTTCTTTGCATACTATTCATAAGTATAGCACAAGATAGATGCCATTGCGTATATTCATGGACTGTTTATCTTTTAATTGTACGCTAAATTTTTATTCTGTGCTTATTTTTTTAGAAAAAAAGAAATTAAACAGGATTCTTGGATTATTTGTAGATTTCTTCAAAAAGGAGAACATAAATGTTATGATCAGCTTTATCTTGTTCCGCAATACATCAATTAAGAGAAAAGATTTGTTAATTAAAAATATTAATAAGTATTAATCTGTTTTCTGCATGATGTGGAATTAGCTTCGCTTTCCGTAGGCGAACTGACGAGCCTCCTCGCTTCGCTGTGGGGTCTCGTC
>NZ_JBCMNM010000076.1:0-64592 GCF_050459865.1 Rummeliibacillus pycnus | reverse complement strand
CTTTCCCGCAGGAGTCGCCATCTTCCGCTCCACTTTGATCAAAGTAAGATATTCTTAAATGTTCGTATATTTTATTTGGATTTTGCATTATGAAAATGATTCGATCAGTTACATTATTTTCTTTAAAATTGACTCACAAAAAGGCGGTAATAAAAGAGGTATGAATAAATACTCTTTTTTACCGCCAATTCTTTACCTATTCCAAATTTTGTCGTGCCACTTGATTTGCTTTCTTTTTCTTTCTCTTAAATTTTGATGCTATATTATTTTTCCCACTTACTTTCACCTTTGTTTCTTCCGGAGTTGTAAATTCCTCCCCCATTTCCACGTGACCAAAACTGCCATGTGATTTTGGAATAAGTTTATCTGACATTTAATTTCCTCCTTATACATTTTTAAATTACAGTAATAGTTTGCTTTTCTTTTTTCACTTTTATACGGACTCACATTATTCATTCTTTTTTAATTCAATTAACTGATTAAGTACATTTGTAAAGGATTTACTATTAACAGTTTGAACATCATTAAAACTAAGAAAAGGATTACCTTGTTTTTTTATTCGTTCTTCAACAGCTGGGATCGTAAATTGATCTGGTTTTAAAGTGTTATTTACTTCCTCCCACCGTAAAGGTGTTGCGACTAATCCTTTCTCATTCCCTCTAGGTGAATATGGGGCGATGATTGTTTTCCCCTCACGATGTTGGACGTAATCTAAATATAATTTGTTGTGACGATTCTTTTTTAATCGCTCTATAGTAAACCATTTTGGATTTTGCTCGATTAAAAAATCGCATACGAATTTTGTAAATAATCCAGTTTGTTCATATGAAAATGCGTCCATTGGTAATGGGATATATATTTGCATCCCCTTCCCACCTGATGTTTTGATAAATGATTTTAACTCAAACTGGTCAAATATTGCTTTCATTTGTAGTGCAGCTTCAACTGCTAAAGAAAACTCTTCAACTGAAGGTGGATCCAAATCAAACACAATTTCGGTCGGTTTATCTGTTTGAATCGGTTGAAAGGGTATATGAAACTCAATTGCTAATTGGTTTCCTAGCCAAATTAGTGTTTCAATATTATTGCAAACGATAAATTGCGTATCTTCAATCTTTGTAGTGGTAACAAAATCAGGTGTATGTTCAGGACTGCTTTTTTGGTAAAAACTTTCTCCAGGTACTCCATGAGGATAACGAATAAGTGTTAATGGCCGGTTTCGGAGGAAAGGTAACATGAATGGTGATATTTTTTGTAAATAATATAAATAATCATCTTTTTGTATATCGAGTGAAGGAAAAACGGGTTTAACAGGATGCGTAATTTGCACAGAATCAGGTATTGGGAGAAGTTGACGTAACATTTGTCGCCAATTGCATTCTACAGGTTTATTATTTAGCTTAAATGCATGAAATCTAGGCTCTCGCAACATCCCTCCGAGGAAATCGATACAGGCGATTTCTACACAAATAGAAGGCTGTAATTCCCAAACCTCTCCCTTTAGTTTTGTACCATTTGTTTCGAATAATTTTACCAGCGTTTTGTACTCTTCTTCTTTAAAACCATGCCGAAAAGAAACAACATCCTTCAGAATATGGTCTTGATAAACTGCTCCATTAAAATAGCCATTATTTTTATCATATTTGGTTAAAATAACACTCACATATCTCCAATTCTTAATTTTTACCCAGCTCGTAGTTCTTGTATCGCTCACCCATTCGCTATTCTTTCTTTTGGCTATTGCTCCTTCACCATTGTTAATCACTAATTTATTCCATAATTCATCATTATCATTGAACACATCGATTATTTGTATTCGATTTATATTTTCATTATTTATTGAAGTTGGTAGCATTGCCGCTTTGAATAACCTTTGTAACTTATCTTTACGTTCGGTTAGTTTGTAGTTTGTTTGACTTTCCCCTTTAAATTGCAATAGATCAAATACAACCACATGACATGGAAACTCCATTGCATGTTTGTTGATTGAATTCTTACTGCTCATCCTTGAACGAGTTTGAACAACAGAAAAGTTACTTTGAAAATTATTTGTTAAAAAGACTAATTCACCATCTAGTTGTAATGGTAAAAAAGGGCTTATTCTATCTTTTATCTCAACTAAAAAATCAATAATTTCAGGGAATTGCGGATTCAGCACTTTTCCATTTCTACTTACTAAAACAGGTTTTTCAACCCACTCTATCATACAGCGAAATCCATCATATTTCGTTTCGTATAGCCAATCTTCTCCTTTTGGTATTTCATCTGCTTGTGTCAATAACATTGGTTTCAATATAGATCCAACCTTCACACTTTTTAAACTAGCTTTTGATGAATTTGAAATTCTAATACATAAAAACAATCAATGTCTTCAATAATAAGTACAAAAAGAAGGCGAGTGAAAAAAATGCATACAGTTTGGAAAGGGAGTATTAGCTTCGGATTAGTAAATATTCCTATTAAGCTTCACGCTGCCACTGAAAATAAAGATATAAAACTTAGACAACTTCATAAAGAATGTAATACACCGATTAGTTATAAGAAGGTATGTGAGAATTGCAACAAGGAAGTTGTGGATGAGGATATTGTTAAAGCATATGAGTATGCTAAAAATAAGTTTGTTGTTTTGGATGCAGAAGATCTTGAGAATTTAAGGAAAGAAAACGAAGATAAAGCAGTTGAAATTATAGATTTTGTAAAATTAGAAGAAATCGATCCAATCTATTTTGAGAAAAGTTATTATATGTCCCCTGATACTACTGGCAGTAAGGCTTATACATTATTACGAAAAACACTTGAAGAATCAGGGAAAATTGGTGTTGCCAAAATTATTATTCGTTCTAAAGAGCAACTTGCCGTCGTTCGTGTATATAAAGATACATTAGTAATGGAGACAATTCATTATCCTGACGAAGTTCGAAGTATAAGTGATGTTCCAAATATCCCTGCAGAACAAATAGTTGTTCAAAAGGAACTTGATACTGCTTTAATGCTAGTTGAGCAATTAACAACCGCTTTTGATCCAGAAAAATATACAGATGATTATAGAACATCTCTCATGGATTTAATTGAAGAGAAGAAATCAGAGAATACTGTTACTGCAAATAATGTGGAAAGAGAAATTCCAGATAATGTGACAGACTTAATGAGTGCACTACAAGCATCATTAGATAAAACCAAGAAGAAAACAACTAGAAAGAGAACAAGGGATTTAAAAGAGAAAACTTCTTAAAAATAAAAAATCAGCCCCTCAACTATAAATTGTTGAGGGGCTTTTCAGTACATATCTAATGATCTAAGTCGTATCATGTTCATGATACTTAACAAAAAAGGAATAGACTTTTTTCTGGGGGACTTTTTGTTTTTCTAAGTAAGATAAAGCTACCCGTTTAGTTGCATTAGCGTGTTATTCAAAAAACTCCGTTAATGGTTACGATTCGCTTTTCTTCACCGTCACACTATCTATTCATTTATTATAATCATTAGACCGTAGTAACATTATTATTTTTGATTCACTACATCTAGGCACCAAGTGAAATTATCCCAAGCAGAATACCAGCCGCTAAAAATCTCGGATGAATCATCCCAACGCACATCAAATTTCTTTTGACCGTCTATATCCACTAAATTTAGTGTAAGTGTCTCATCTACCTTAGAAACAGCTAACAGCATACCATTTTGAAGTTCTTCTTCAGTAAATGGAACGTCCGATACAGAACGTACCTGTGCCTGTTCAAATACTTGTTTGTTAATGATTTTGTAATTCATAATAATCCTCCGATAAAACTTTCTGTTTTGTTAAGCTCCTACATTATCCGTAAATCATAGGACTATAAAAGTATATCCTATATTCATTCATTATTGTAAGCAAAAAAAATAAACTTTTGTTCTTTTCAAGCGAACCTATCCTAAAGACAAGGCTAGATAATCTTTGTGCAGCTGATTTCAATGAAAGACGATCCCTTCACAAATTAATTCATTTGCTCCAATGTAACGATTAATTTTTAATTCAACTTAAACGATATCGGGATGTTAACGATTGATTTGTATGGATTCATGCTGTGATTTTTCATCAAGTCGATGATTCTAAGTGATTACATGGTTCACCTTTTTTCTGTTCGTCTATTGATTACGTTAGTTGCACATCATGTTCCTAATGCGAAATAAAAAACCAAAACATTTGTCTTTAATAAAAGTCGTCGAATTCTAAACTTATTTTTTGGACTTCTTTATTCGATAATTTAAAGAAAACTTCCTGAGATACTTCTAATTTTAGAGAATCATCTTTTTCCATTCCGGAGTAGATTCCGCGCAATATCCTTCCGGTTAATCCATGTGAAATCGCAATCACTTTAGGTTCATTTTTTATATTTTCAAGCCAATCAGTTAAACGGTACACAACAGTTTCATAACTTTCTCCATCTGGGGAATTAAAATACCAACTATATAAATCTGTATTATTAACAAGGTTTGGCCAAGATATTTCAATTTCCTTAGTTGTTAATCCAGCCCATGATCCTACAGCAACTTCACTTAAGCGATTATCCTTCTCTACTTTGCTAAAATCATAACCGATTGTTTCACAGATAATTTCAGTACTTTGCAAAGCTCTCCCCAGTGGACTTGAAATAATTCTCCAATCATTTGGATTTCCAATAATACTTTTTAACATTTTTGCATTTTGCTTAACTTGAGCTATCCCATTGTCATTTAATGGAGAATCTAATTCACCTTGATACCGACCTTGTGTATTAAAAACTGTTTCTCCATGACGAAGAAGGTATAGTATCTGACTCAAAGTTATCCCCCCTTTTCACCATGATAAGTTATTATGAGTGAATTCGGAATATTAATTTTATTTTGAGGACTATTTTTCAATTCATGGTCCGATTGCGAAATAAAAAGCCAACTGATTTACAGCTGACTTTACATTATTATTAACCTTAGAGCCACGTTATCAATAATATGATTTTAACTTGGAATTATTTCAAAATCACTTTTAAGCATCCCCATTATTATTTCATCTGAATATGTACCATTATAATAAAGCGCTTGCCGTAAAACGCCTTCTTTTTTGAATCCAACTTTCTCATAGACCCTAATTCCACGTGGATTATGACTAAATACTTCTAACTGTAAACGATTTAATCCTAATTCTTTAAAAACAAAATGAATAATTCTTTTTATTGCTTCAGTACCATATCCATTTCCTGTTAATGCAATTGAGTTCATAGAAATTCTAAACCCAGCTTTTCGGTCTTCTTCAATAATGTCTAATATCGATAGTTCACCTATCATTTTATCTGTGGATTTTAAACAAATTGCAAAATCGTATCGAGTTGTGTCTTCATTAATCCTTTCAATATGAGCTCTTATTTGTTCTAATGTAAATTTAGTCTTTGTTCCTGTCATATAACGAATTTCTTCATCTTTTGTAGCGTTTAAAATATCTCGTGCATCCTCAATACAGATTGGCCTTAAATAAAGCCTTTCACTCTCTAATTTCACTTTATGACCTCCCTAATCAATAAATGCTATTTCTTCATAGCTTTAAGAACTAGTTCGGTTTTTTTCAAAATTTCCCTGCTTGATTAATTAAAAAAAGCTTTTATAGTGAACAATTTGTTCCTTATACGCAATAAAAAGCCAACTGATCTACAGCTGACTTTTTTCTATTTCAATAATTTGTCAATTAAATAAGAAAACGTGCCATTTTCATTTAAAATTAAGACGCCTAGTCCAATTAGTACAAATGGAACGATGATATGTCCATAACGCTCTAAGGTTTTTGCAACTAATGGGAAGGAGATTAATTTATTTGCAATATAGCACCATGTAGCTACAAGAAATAAGAAGATGAGGACAACGATCCCTATTTGCCACCCTTTATATGTAGCAAAGAACGGTATATATACACCTATATTGTCGCCTCCATTGGCAAACGTAACTGTAGCGACTTTATAAATGCTCGGATGAAAAAACTTCTGTATCCGACTTGGATTTTCATTTGTTTCTTCTATTGATGCTTCTTGGACTATATATGCTTCTCCTTCTCTTTCAGCTTGCTGTTCTTCTGCTCGTTCTCTAAACTGGTCTACCAGGCCTTTAAACCCCAGATATATAGGAACCACTCCCATTAATCCAATCCATTCTTGAGGAATAATTAAAGCCCCTAAAGCTCCAATCAAACTTAATATTACAAGTGCAATAAAACCTAAATACTGACCAAAGATAATGTGTGTACTTTTTAACTTAGAATCACGTTGAGAAAACCAAGTCAATAAGAGGAAGATATCATCGATATTTGTTGCTGCAAACAAAACAATTGAAGTAAGAATTAAACTCATCAAATCTCCATTCCTATTTTTGATTTATTTTACCACACTTCTAAATTAGCTAACCTGTCTGTTAGTTGAAAAAGAAAAGATTTTCCCTAGTGTACTATTTGTCCCTAAAACAAAGTAAAAAAGTCAGCTGAGCATGCTGACTTTGTCTTTACTTAATTTTTATTTATTACTACTTCAGAATAAGTGCAATAACCCCTATTATAATACACAGAATTCCGCCCAAAAATTGCCCTAATCCTGAAGCTTCACCCATAAGCAATAAATTGAAGATGTTTTTTCTTTTTTGATTTTTCCCAAATAGGCCGTCGTCTGTTCTCATACGATAAAGCCCCCAAACTGTTAAAACTATCCCAAAAATAAATAATATATAAAGCATTTTAATTCCTCCGTTGTTTGTTTAATAAGTCCATCTTTTGAAATGTATTATTTATCTTCCTCATCAAAAATAAAAGTTTCTTCAATTGATAAATTAAAAACTGAAGCTATTTTATACGCAAGTTGGACAGATGGATTATATTTTTGTTTTTCTAATGAGATGATTGTTCTTGAAGATACACTTACTCTCTCTGCTAATTCTTGTTGTGTTATTCCATGTTCTATTCGCAATTCTTTTACTCTATTTTTCATTAATCCACACCCAATTAAAGAATATGATTATAATATTTTCTCGATAAGATTTCACATATTATTAAAGATATTAAAATAATAAATAAAGAAGTATTTGCTGGAATTACCACAAAATTTAATAGAAACAAAATAATTAAAATTTCAAATACCATAATTTGCAAAGAAAAGTAGGCAACTTTTCCATCAATTAAAGCATCTCTTTCGTCATACTCCTTCGATAATTCCTTTTCAAGTGATTTGTTCTTTCGTGATTTAATGTAAGAAAACGTTGAATACAACAAAAGTATGCCACCTGATAATAACATGAGATAACCGTAATTAATTCCTACTGATGTATCAAGAATTATTTGAATGCTTCCCAATATTATTAGCAAGGTTGTTACTAAAAACCGCTGTATGAATAGATTTTTCAAAAATCCCTCTCCTAACCAAAATACTCTATGAAGTTTATTTCACGTGAAGAAAACTTCACGTGAAGTTAACTTCACTTTAAAGTATTTTAAAACAAAAATCAAGTGATTTTTTTATTTTCATTTAAAGTAACTGGATATTTCATTATTTAAATCATTCTAGTTTAACTGTATTCAATTAACCTTCTAGTTGAAGAAGAATGGCCTTGTTTAAAAGAAAATACATACGTTACCGAAGAAAATAAAAATGTATCACATGAAGTATTCTAGCTCCTTCCATGTGATACATTTTCATTTTTGGTCAGTTTTGGGGACTTTTTGGGGGACTAGTATTAATTGAAGGACCTTTAAGTTATATAATAAGGCTATGGCCGGCTATATCCACCCCTAAAATAGCTGCACCGGAGCGTGTTAAATATCATAGATATATGTACTGGCACCAGCTGGAATATCTGTTTTTAGTGCAAAGATTGAACGTGCTTTTAAGATTTCTAAAAGTTATTGTAACTCCCATAGGGCTTACTTTTGGAATAACTAATAATCCTGGTAAAGATCCCATTGATTGAGTTTCTATTAGCACTTTAGTGTTTGCAGATGTTTGTTATTGCGATTCTCTTGAACATTCACTTTCGACGACTTTATTTTTCTGAATGTTCCGTCATCTATTGGTATACCGTTACTTCTAACATTCATTTGGTAGCCTCCTTTTACTAAGATTAGGAACAAAAAATCGCTTTCTATGCATTATCTTTGTAATAAAAAATCCCTAAAATAATAAAAATCACAAGCAATATAGTCCATACATACCAATTTTCAATAAGTATATTAATCATTACTCTTCATCCTTTTTTATTTATCATTAATATCTTCCGGTAGTTTATTATTTGTTTTAATGATGATTAACATACTTTTTTGGTTTATCTAAGTAAGACCTAGGGGCTTTGTTTGTATAGCAGTAACTCTTCGATAATTTCAATTTGTATTTTCTACGGGATGTTCACTATTTGGTGGTTATCTATTTGTTTTCTCTTCAATCTTGCGAGCCTGAACTACCAATTAACGCCCTCGGTACTTCTTCGACAAGAACTAATTTAAATTCAGCGGGTAAAATATTAGGATTTGATGTTCATCCTCATACTTTACGACATACCTATACTACTATATAAATCTCAAGTGGAGTTGATGTAGTAACAGTAGCTGATCGTTTTGGGGACTCTTTTGAAAGGGTTTTAAAGGTTTATGCATACGCTACCGAAGAAATGCGACGGTAAAATTCAGCCATTGGACCCACTGTCACCAGCATACGGTAATCAAGAGATTAGTTGGCATAAAGGGATCCCTACGCATAGTGAGATTAAGTATACTCAGAAGTTTTAAAAAGATAATAATTTTAAAGGTAAGGATATAAGTTTTTTGAGATGAATATGTTATCATTAATTCTATAATTTAACTATTTTATCTAGGAGTGATTATTTGATACCCCATAAATTTTTCTTGATTCCAAATACTATAGATAAGAAATTACTAGATGGTTTTTACCCAAGTGAAGATGATAAGGCTGGTGATAATCAATATGTAATTGAAAGTTTTATTATTGATGATGATTTTATGGATTATATAATTGATAGTTTAGGTGAGAATGAGTTAAATGATGTACCTTGTTTAAATCCAAATATGAATTGCCGAAAAATGGATGGATATAGTAGAGCTGGTAATAGTCTTTTTATCGAGGAATCTGCTGAAAAGTTAATAAAAACATTTAAATCATGGAGAGAATTTTTACAAGATAAACCAGATGAATTCACTTCTGAAGACGGTTTCGATGAGTTTAATAAAAAAGAAATAATGGATAATCTCGAAAAAGCAATTGATTGTTCGAAAAAATTATTAACTAACAAGTTTTATATTTATCATTCAGGAATTTAAAACTATTTTAATATAAGGTAATTTACTAATACGGCAGTAATTCAAATGATTTAAAAGGATTATTTTTATAAATAATCCTTTATCATGGATAAGTACATATTAGGATTTGATATTCATCCTCATACTTTGCGACATACCTATGCTTCTATATTAATCTCAAATGGAGTTGATGTAGTAACAGTAGCTAATCTTTTGGGGTCTCTTTTGAAAGGGTTTTAAAGGTTTATACATACGCTACCTAAGAAAATAAATATGTATCACAGGAAGTATGCTAGATTACTTTCCGTGTGATACATTTTCATTTTTGTGGACTATCTTATTTAGTTTTGATTTTGTGTTGTGGAAATTGAAAATATACTCATGTTATATTCCCTAATGCAAATTGGTTATATTCATTAGTTATCTTAAATCATCCTAAAATATTTTCGAATAAAATCACATAAATACCATTAAAATGGTATTTATAATATATATACTTTATAAAACAGTATATTATTAAGATATAAAATATTTAGGAGGAATGATTTTGAATAAACTAGTGAAATATGGCATAGCTATTGCATTAACCTTTACTACATTTTTTGGTGCTTCATTAGCTTCAAATAACAATGATGAAAATGCACATGCAGCAAGCATCTATTCAAGTTGTAAAGCATTTAACTCTAAATATCCTCATGGCGTAAGAGTATCATCCAAAACTAAAGATACTGTTCACAAACGTAATGGCAGTAATGTATATAAAACTTCCCGTGCAACAGTTTCCAAAGAAATCTACAAAAAAGCTGTTAAATACAATTCTGATTTAGACAGAGATAAAGATAATATTGCATGTGAAAAATAATTATTATTTACGAGATGCATCTTTTAGCGATGTATCTCTTTTTATTTCTTGTCACGCCACCCCCTCAAACACCTAATTAAATAAAAAAAGCCCTATCATCACTGTGGATGAGAGGGCAATCTTTTATGATAAAAAAGGAGGAAAGGTAAAGAATAAGAATTAAAACATGAAAAGTATTTTGTTATTTAGCTTATCCCTTACCTTAATGTTAGCTTATGCAATGCTATAATGATGCTTAAAGATTGTCACCTATTTTAGATAATAATTTATTTGACATGTTGCAAAATGAATGGAGAAAAAAGAATAAATAACAAGCAGATTATTAATGTTATATTCTTATTTACTACATTTAGATATAACTTGTTTTAGATTAGCCATTTAATTCAAAAATGATTATTATATTTTACCTTCTCAACATATTCAATTGTTTGCAATATTATACAATCCGCTCATAGTACGTAATACGTTACACTTACGCTTCTATACTGGTTGCAAATGGAATTGATATAGTGATATTTACAGATTGTTTGGGGGACTCAACTGAAATGGTATTAAAAGTATATGCTCATTCTTCAGAAGAAAATAAAAATGTACCACTTAAAGTATTCAAAAATACACTTCAAATGTGATACATTTTAATTTTCAATTCAATTTGGGGGTACCAGCCTATTATTCACTCTTTGATTTTTTAGCCAAACGTCTATATGACGGGGTTATCCCCTTAAAATCCTGCTTAATCGCAAGATATCGATCCATTTCTTCAATGAATTGATAAAGTGATGCCATTGCTAAAAATTTCTCATGTGTTGATGGTAGTGGTAATTTCGCAAAGTCAATCTTTACGTCTTCTAATTTACTGCGGTATTTTTTTGCAGTATTCCCTGAATGAACGTTTTCCGATAATTCCTCCATAAAATCTGCTACAAGTTCAGCTTGTTCAACAATTACGGGTAGGTTTGTGATTTTCGGTAAAACCCTTTCGATAATGTCTAATTGTCGTTCTCGTATATCAAAATATTGATAGTACAGATTTTCATGACGCGTAAGGTGATTTTCTACATCTTGATAAGCAAGTGCCTTTGCCTTATTAATCACACTATTCGCTTCAACAAGTTCTTTCCCATCCCAGCTCGTATCCCCATTACGCAAATATTTAGCAATTTCTTTAAAAATTGAACTATATTGTCCCTCTATTTTCAAACGATATTCATCTAATTTATGTCGTATATCCGGCATATACATATTCACTGCTAAAGCTGTACCAAAACCAATTAGCATTAAAGATAATTCGTTAGATACTAAACTCCAGGTGAAATTTGCAGTAGAAAATATATGTAAAATAATAACGACAGAAGATACGAAACCAGGTGTCACTTTAATCATAACGAGAATCGGTAAGAAGAATAAGATCATTAACCCTAATACCCATGAATGATACCCAAATAATTCAAAGAAGGAAACAGACATGATTATACCGATTAAAGTTGCCATAACCCTTGTATATACTGCATGAACAGATTTTCGTTTCGTAGATTGTACGCAAAGTATCGTTAAGATCCCTGCAGATGAAAAGAACTCCAATTGAAAGTATTGAGCAATTCCAATAGATATCGCTGCACCTAGCGCAGTTTTTAAAATTCGAGAGCCAATATGATACCTCTTCACTATTATCACCCCTAAAAAAAGAGCACTATAGTAAAATAGCGCTCTTCTAGATAAATGATTAAACTTCTTCGCAATATTCTTCGAAGTAAGCTTGAATTGAAGTAATAACAGACATTGGATCATGTCCTTCAATTTCATGACGACCAATTTCTGCAACAGGTTGGCCATCTTTTAATAATACGAATGATGGTGATGAAGGAATGTGATCTTCACCAAAGTACATACGTGCTTGCGCAGTAGCTTCTTTATCTTGACCAGCAAATACAGTTACTAAATGATCTGGACGTTTGTCGTAGTTTATCGCATGAGCAGCTGCTGGACGTGCAATACCACCTGCACAACCACATACAGAGTTAACCATAACAAAAGTAACACCTTTACGTTTGATTGCTTCGTCAACTTCTTCTGCTGTTTTTAATTCTTCATAGCCATTCGCAGTCATTTCACCACGTGCTTGACGTAGCATATCTTGCATAAATAAATCATAATCCATATTCATAGTAAATCGCTCCTTTCAGCTTCAATTAATACTATAACAGGTGTTTCGAAGGTTTTCAAAATAGTTGTTTTAAAACACATCCAATTAATCGGAATATATCATTAATGTGAATCGCGATTATTGTGTTGATCTAACTTTCCAGTTCCTTTTAAATAAAAAAAGGTACCAAGAATAAAAAGACCTGTACAAATAAACATCATAAAACCATTCCATTTACTGTCAAATAATGTTACATTTGTTAAAACTACGATTTGCATAAGAACAATGACAAAATATAGCATTCTTTGATTCAAAGAATTACCTCCATAAATTAATTTAATACAAATATTAATAGTGTATATCTACTATTGTATGAAGTGGAATTAGCTCCGCTTTCCGTGGGCGAACTGACAAGCCTCCTCGCTGCGCTCCGGGGTCTCGTCGAGCTCGTTTTCCCACAGGAGTCTCCGCTAATTCCACTTCAATTAAGCTAGCTAAACAGGATTTTATTAAAAAATTCATTTACTATTACTTTCTAAGTGACCTCAGGAAATAATAGAATCTTATGAATTTATATTCGACAGCAGAACTTGAAATTCATTGTATTTAGTATAATTTTTACATTTCTTTATTATTAACGGCTTCATTCAGTGAATTTTCATTGTAATATTTTCCTGGAAAAACTTAATTTAAACTTAAATGAGAGGATGATTAGCATAAAAAAATTATTGATCAGTTTAGCTTTTTTATTAATTCTTTTAAGTGCTTGTTCTGAAAAGAAAAAAGAAGTAACTAAATTAGAAAACGTAGATTCTTCTGAATTATTAATCATTCAAAAAGTCGAAGGTAATAGTAAAGCTACTGAAGACAATATTATAGTTAAAGACAAGAAAAAGATAGAACAAATATTAGCGATGGTAGATGGAATTAAGGTAGAAGAAACAACAAGTAAATACATGATGGATGAAATGAAGAAACACACAACCTATATGTTTAACTTTGAAGAAGATCAAGGCATTAAATCTGGAGAAAATGTAGCCTATGCTTTTGACATTCTAGAGGATGGTACAATATTCTTCACCCATAAAGATGTTCACTCGGTTCAAAAGCCTCGAATATCAATAGAAAAGCATAAAGATTTGTTAAAGAAAATACAAATGCTTACAGAAAATGAACAAAAGCAAAAGTAAATTTTTCATTTCATCCCCAGTTTCAGGGGATGAAATGAAAAGAATATCCTTGTTTTAAGAAAACTACAATTCCTCCGCAACTACTTCTACAATTTCATCAATAGCAGGAATCGTACCTTTTTGATTTTGCACTAAAATACTAAATGAATATGACATTCCACTGTTTCCAATTAAATAACCACTTAACGTATTAACACCCTCAATTGCGCCTGTTTTCGCAAAGATTCTACCTTCAGTAAATGGCGTTTTCAATCGATTTCGAAGCGAGCCACCAATCATTCTGTCTGAGTTTGCAGCAACCGGTAAACTATTGAAAAAAGTTCCGTACCACTGTTTTTCTCCTTGAACAATGAATAATAGCTGTGTTAAATCGATACTTGAAACGCTATTATTATGCGACATACCTGAGCCATCTACAAAAAACCAATCATCAATGTTTAGCTGTCTGGATGTCGCATATTGTTTCAAAACCCTTAACCCTGCTTTTGTACTCCCCTGATCCATCCTTACTTTCCCCATTGTCTTTACTAAAATATCTGCGATACCGTTATTGCTTAATTTCATATAAGGTACCATTAATTGAGCGAGTGGAATGGATTGTTTTTGTACAATTAGTGTTGCGTTGGTTGGTGTTTTACCATGATAAAATTTATCCTGAGAATATTGAATGTTATGTTTTTCAAGTGCATGTTTAAATAACAATAGTGTATGCATTGTAGGATTGGGAACAGTGATCCATTCTTTCCAACTCTTATTGATAGGTAAATTTCCGCTAACCACCACTTTATTTTTCCTATATTCACGTTCAATTTTTAACATAGTATATTGATTTGCAGCAACTGTTTTTGCATGATTTTCAATGACTAATTCGCCCAATTCAGGCGTAATCTTCAATTTGGGTTTCTCTCCAATAGTCTCGCCTAGTGCTTCAATAATGACAGTACCAGTATCGTAATCACTATCAGGAGAAAGGGTTAATGCTGTAATAGGCGCGGCATAATAATAGGACTCATCATCTTTTTTTATATCTGGTGTTAGTAAATCTTGATCAAACCAAAAATCATCACCAATAATGCGACCATCTATTTTCTTGATGCCAAGATCTGCAAAAAATGAAGCAAATTGATCCAAATCTTCAACGGTCAATGTAGGATCGCCAGTACCTTGTAAATATAGATCACCATGCAATATTCCATCTTTCACACGTCCAGTAGTATATATATTTGTCCGAAATCGATAATTTTCACCTAATTCAGTTAATGCAGCAGCACTCGTTAATAACTTCATATTAGAAGCAGGCTTTTGTTGCCTATTTCCATTGAAATCATAAATAATTTTTCCGTACTCATCTCGAATTGCTATACTTACCTCAGCACTCGGCATTTTCTCTTGTACAATTTTCTTAACAGATTGATCAAGTTTTTGAATTGTAGAGGTATTTGCTTCAGCTGATGTATGTACACCTATTAAACAAAAAACGAGCATACACAAAGTTAGAAGAATGCTTATCTTCTTTTGCATTTGATCTCTCCTTGATAGTAGAATACGCTAACTTTTTAGGTGCTATTTCTTATTGAACACTACTATTTTGCCCATGATATAGATCAAAATTACGTTGGAAGAAAAATTATCATTGTTTATGTGCCTCATAACATTCAATCCATTTTTCCATAGACATTTGCTCCACTAACTCCCCTATCAATTCGTAAGGAATATTTTTTGTATTGGTAAATCGAATACAGCTTTTACCCATATTTAATTTTGTCGGTACTCTTTTACTATATTCGTCTTCGAACCACTTTAGTAATTTTGGATTGCCGTATATTCCCATATGATAAAGAGCAATATGTTTTTTCTGTGCTCCCAAACTAATAAATGGTAATGGTGTATTTGGTGTCACATGATAGCCATTGGGATAAGTAGATAAAGGGACAACATAAGAAATCATATTATATTGCATTGTCTTTTCAAATCCCTCTGGAATATTCTCATCAACCACGTTCATAAGTCGAATAAATGCATCTTTCCATTTTTCATCCATTGAATTCATATACTCATCAAACATAATTAATCCCCCTTTTTATTTTTCAAATAGATTGTTTTAATGAAATTAATTTGAAATTATAGGTTTCACTTCCTATAACATAACAAAAACGCTCGAACTCAATCAATGAATTCGAACGGTTTTAGAAATTTCATTTTCCAAGGTGCATTATTATGATAAGATGGAAAAAATTTCGAAATTTACTCAAAGGGGTATTACGTATGTGTATTGTTAATTTTCATTTTCATAATCATTCAAAATATAAATTAATTCTTGTTGCAAATCGTGATGAGTTTTATGAACGACCAACAAAACCAGCACATTATTGGGAAGATGAACCAAATATATTAGCCGGACGTGATTTACGACAAATGGGAACTTGGTTAGGGATCACGAAGGAAGGAAAATTTGCAGCTATAACAAATTTCCGTGATCCTAGTTTACCAGTGACAGGTCGATACTCAAGAGGAGAGATCATTCGTAATTTTTTAACAAATGATATTCAACCAGACCTCTTTATTAATGGACTAATAAAAGAAAGACAAAGTTATGGAGGTTATAATGTCATATTAGGTGATAGTAATGGTTTGTATCACTACAATAATGTTTTAGACGAATCGAAGGATATAAAGCCAGGTACTCATAGCTTAAGTAATCATTCACTAGATACTCCTTGGCCAAAAGTTGCAAAAGCTAAAACAAGATTAAATGAATATGTTCAAACTAATCCACTTGAGGTTAATATAAATGACCTTTTTAACCTTGTTTCAGACCGTTCAATGGCTCATGATGATGAATTACCTCATACAGGAGTTGGGTTAGAAATGGAAAGATTATTATCACCCATATTTATCAAAATTCCTAATTACGGTACTCGTTCATCTTCCGTTTTGTTAATTGACAAGAATAATCATGTAACATTTGTAGAGAGAACTTTCCATGAAGGTGAATTTCAATTTGATAAAAGATTTGAGTTTGCTATCAATAGATGATTCAAGATTGCAAGAATAGTAAGATCCTGAAATTACAATATACACAGATTTATGAAACTAATTCATATTTGTAAACATTTATGAATAAAGAAAAACGTTGAACTCTATCTCAGAATTCAACGTTTTTCTTTCATTTATACTAAGCTTTTAACAGCTTTTGCGATAATAGAGCCCCCTGCTTTACCTTACTAAAAATTAAGCTCAATATTTGTGAAGGTATACACTTAAACTATCGGGTGCTTTAGATGAACAAGAAAAGAGACGCTTCTTCCACAATAGCGCCCGATTGTTGAATATCATTGTTGATATTTTATTGTTTCACTAAGTATACTCTTACTTAATGTTATATATATTTCTATCTCTTATGGCTTATAAAGCTTTCATTTTTGTTTGATTGGTTAGTTCTCTTTTGCCATTAGCAGAAAGTAAATATCCTCCCAGCCATACAAATCCTATACCTGTAATGGCTCCTCCAATGACAGTGATGATTCCTTCAGCATTTGGTATAAAAGTAGCCAAAGCAAAAACAAGCGTTCCTACTATTAAGCATAATCCACCCATACGAGGAAGTATGCCTTCTTTCATCACCGAAATTCCAACTAGAATCATACCTAAAACAAAAAACAATGGTCCAACTGTATATATAATGCCTGAAACACCTTCATCAAAAATAGGTTTTACATTCACCCCAGAAACACCTGCTATTTCTACAAATACAACTGCCGTTACACAAGTCGTACCAATCAGACCCAACAACATTCCTAGATTACCCAACAGCCCATTTTTTTTACCCTGCGCCTCAAATAATCCTATAAAAGCAAAGCTAAGACCTAGGTGACCAAATAAAACTAAGCTTTGACCAAAAACAGTTCCATCATCTGCCTCCCCTAATAGGTTAATCAAATGTCCGATTCCTAAGAATAAACCAGATATAACACTTGCGAATCCTCCGACAGATCGAAATAAAAGTGTGGGATACATTATGAATTTCCTTCCTTTTATGAATTTACCTCTTGTGTTTAATTTTACACAAAATAGTTTTACACTTCTATTAGTTCTTAAATTAACCAAAATTTCGATGATATTTTAATATTAATTTCTAATTGTATTACAACCGTTCCTCAACAATCTGGCCCTTAAATGAAAAAGGAGCGCTTATCCTTTTTCAAGGATAGCACCCGTTTGTTGAATAATGAAGATCGCAAAAGTTGCCAAATACTTCCAAAGTTTACTAGAGCATTCGTTAGTTAAGAAGAAAATTTAGAGGTCACTAATTATGCCGTATCGATTTTCTTTACCCATCCAAGAACTGACATCACGCCATTTTAAACTCTTAGCAGAAAGCCAGCTAGTTTCAGTAAGCATTGAGTTTTCGGGTTCCCAATTATAGTCATTGGCCCAATAAAATAAACCTTTGTGTAAAATCAGTGTTGCATCATAAATGATTGAATCATAATTTTCTGGACTAGGAACAATATGAAATTGAGCTACCCCCTTAAATAATAATTCGATTGCAGAAGGGTTACTATACTGTCTTTGAAAGAGGATTCGTACATTAGTATCAGGTACAGGAGACATCGATAAATTATCATCAACATAACTCTCAGTCCACATATACAATTCTTTTAAACAACTATCATGAAAGCCACCAAATATGTACAAAAGTTTTTCAATATCTTTATTATCTTTAATTTCTAACCATTCCATAGGGCTACACAACTCCTGTTACTTATTCTCCATCAACATTACAATTTAGGAATTTCAACTGTATATTCAACTAGCCAGCACGATAGTTGAAGTACATTTTTTACAATCTAACCTGAATTTTAACATAAATATCCAGATTTTTTTAGAGGTGTTGTTCAATTGTTCAACTATATGGCCCTATACATAAAGAATGAGCGCAATTTTTATATAATTGCGCCCGATTGCGGAATATTGAATAACACAAAATTTGCAAAATAGTTCCTCAACTATTTTGCTACGCTCACATTACTTGAATAATACTTTTCTAATCAGTATCAGTTATACAAATTAGCCAAATTCGACTTAATGCTGTATCTAATATAAACCAAGTATCATCCCATGCAACATCATAAAACCAAGCACTATAAGGATTACTTGTGTGAAAAGGAATTATATCAAGAAATCTATCATCAAACATAAATTCACAAAATTGTTCCCCTAATTTCTTCGCTTCCTTCGGTGTTCCGTAAAAATATTTATAAGCCCCGCCATTATAAATTACTTCTCCTAATTCTCCATCTAATACAAATGAACTTGTTCTTCTAAAATCTGTTTCACAAAGTAATTCTTCTTCTATTTTTAACTCAGGAACTGTTTTCTTAATATCTTCCGAAGTAAAGAATTTATTGAAATACCTTTCGTGTTCTTCAATCATATTAGGGTAATTGAGTAGGTCAGTATCGTTTATTTTAAAACATTTAATTATTATCCCACCATTAACATGAGTCAAGGTAATTGTCTGCTTTATTCTATCTATAATCGGATTGTTAATTTCTAACACTTCAACTAAATTACTACTCAAATAAATCACTCCTTTATTCCAACTCATTACACATCATTGTTCCTTTAACGCTCTAGTTTGTTTCTATTTATAGTTCTCAAAGTATTTTCCTTTTTCGATGATTTCTTGTGTACTTAGACCAATCCACTCTTCTGGTGTTTTGCCGGGATTTAAATCAAGATAGGATTTAATCATTTTATATCCTTCACTGTAACCATATGACCTCGGTAAATCTTTTCCGCCAACTAAAATTTCTAACTGCCGATTAAAGTCCTTTTTGTTTAAATCAGGTTCAATTTTAGACCATAATTCTTTGTCGTAAGTTAAATCCACTGGGGTACTTTCAATATTAGGATAAACGGTTTTCTCGAACATGACCGCTTTTCCTTCAAATATAAGATTATCTAAAACAGTACCAGAATAATTACTTAAATACTTTCCTGTCCAAACACTGTGAAGATATTCATGGGCAACACTGACCTTGATAAAATCATCCTTATAATATCCAGTATATGAGATAATAATTTTCCCAGCCCCAACCGTAAGCATCGGCATATTTACACGGCTAGAAGGAAATACACACACCGCTGTATCCTTTTGAGAGGGTAGCAGTGCTGCGGATTTCAAAAGTGATTCTTGAATGAGTTCATTCATTTCTTGATTATGAGTTTCTAGTTCTTCGTTTATTTTTTCTAATTCTGCTAAACTATCAGGGGCCGAGTTAAGAATCTCTTCTGCCATATAAAGTAATTCTCCATTTTCGAAACAATCCTTGTAAACAGGCTGAATGACTTCCTCTTTGTACAGTTCCAAGGTTGATTTGCTTGGATTCCTCTTAACTTTTTCAAAATACCGGTCAAATAGTTGACTGACTTGAATAATTTTAAACTTTTGTTTGGTTTGAGGGTCTTCGAATTTATACATAATTTCTTTGTAATCAGTATTCTGTTCTTTTTTATGAGGTAGTTCCTCACTTGTTTCAGTTCGCGTACAGGAAGTGAGCATTAAAAGTATTAGAAATAGAATTAAAGTTGCGCTTGTTTTTAGAGTGTATTTCAATTTTATCCCCCTAAATAAAGAAACTTTTTTAATTTTAATTACTTAATATAAAAATAGTAATTTAAAACTTTATAAAATATTGAAAATTTTTTTGGTTTATTAAAATCTGAACTACTATATATGCAAGAATTAGAGGGTATTGTTAACTTCAACGTGAGTTTGAACTGTATATCTAATACTACAATCACAAACGTATTAAAGGGAAATTAAAGGGATTGAGTCCGGTACAATACCGAATTCAATCCTCCGTAGCTGTTTAACTTAATAAAATGTCTAACTTTTTGGAATCACATCAATTTCAGGAAAGCGCCAGATTGTAGAATATCAAGATTAATTACTACCAATTTATTACAGGTTTTACTTAATGACTTAAATATTAGAAAATTCCATTCGTCTTATATATATTTCTAGTTATAAAATTTATTTCCTTTGTCATTATTCCTTTTTATTATTAATTGCTTATTCCACAATCTTGCCCTTTAATTGAATAAAGACGCTTTCCTTATTTCAGAAAAGCGCCAGATTGTTGAGTATTGAAAAATGCGAAAGACTGAAAATAGACTCATCAATTATTTATTAAGCACCCCGTTAGCCATCCATGAAGCGAAAAAATCAGCACTTCACCACAGAGAATGAAAATGGATACCCCTGTCTATACTGTTTCTACGGCTAGCGAAGAAGGTCGATACACTTTATATGGTGCCATCGAGCCCATCCGTTAGTCTCAGAGGCTCAGCCTTTTTTTAAAAGTGTTTTTAGTGGGTCTTCAACACAGCTTCTCTAACAGACATTCCTTCTTTTCGGTTTCGCTCAATACCTATTAATTGCAGGGAAAACAAAAATTTATTCATTCTATATCATGCCTTTTTAAGAATAACGGAAGAATATATAGATAATACTACTTAAATGGAGACAATTTGTAATCTTCAGGAGGGCTAACTTGTTCAATCAAATAAAAAAAGCTTTACCCAACTTATTTACGATTGGAAATTTATTATGCGGTGTTATTTCAATTACCTTTAATATGAGTGGCTTTTTAGAAGTAGCCTCCATTTTTATTTTCCTTTCGGCTATTTTAGATCTTCTTGACGGAAGGATTGCAAGAAAATTAAAAGTGAACAGTGAATTTGGCGTAGAATTGGATTCCTTAGCTGATATTGTTAGTTTCGGAGTTGCTCCTGCCCTTATATTTCATTCGATAGCAGCACCATCAATTTTAACTTCTTTGGCATTTATACTTTTCCCCACTATGGGGGCATTAAGATTAGCTAAGTTTAGTGTTAAACCAACGATTGGGTATTTTAAAGGATTACCTATTCCAGCTGCTGGACTAACATTGGCTGGAATGGGAATGTTTTCATATAGCAATGCATGGATTACCTTAATTCTCGCTCTCTTAATGGTAAGTCCGATTAGGTTTAAAAAACTTTAAGTTTACTATCTAACATTCAAAAAGCTAGAAACCTTTTGAAAAAGGAATAGCTTTTTTATTCTAACGCTACTACATTAAAACAACTTATGCTGATGGATTAACAACTATTATAGAGGAATTAAAGTATGAAAATGGATTACTCATTAATATATCTTTAAACACAAAAAAGCTGAACTAATACAAAAATTAGTTCAGCTTTAAAATAACTTATTATAATGTTACACATTATATAAAGAATACTGATACATTAAGTGCATTACTTAAAATCTTGACTTTCAAAAATTCATCTTCATTATACAAGTTATAATTGCTTAGCCATGACTTCTACAATTTCATCAATAGCTGGAATTGTGCCCGATTTATTTTGTACTAAAATACTGAATGTATAAGGTTTTCCACTACTTCCTATTAGGTAACCACTTAGTGTATTTACACCACTCAATGATCCTGTTTTAGCAATAACTTTGCCAGCTGTAAGTGGTGATTTTAGACGATTTCGTAGTGTACCACCCACCATTCTTTCTGAATTTGCAGCAACTGGCAGACTGTTGAAATATGTGTTAAACCATTTTTCCTTTTGAACAGTAAACAAAAGATGAGTTAAATTGATACTTGAAACTCGATTACTATGTGACATACCTGAGCCATCTTCAAAAGTCCATTCTTCAATATTCAAATGACGAGATTTTGCATATTTTCTCAATATTTTTAAGCCTGCTTCTGTACTACCTTTATGCATTTTTACTTTTCCCATTGTCTTTACTAAAATATCGGCAATTCCATTATTGCTTAATTTCATATACGGAATCATCAATTGAGAGAGTGGCATTGATTGTTTTTGGGCAATCAGTTTTGCATTATTAGGCGTTTTTGCACGATACAGCTTGTCCTTTGAAATTTGAATATTTTTTTGCTCTAGTAAATGTTTAAACATTGTTAACGTGTGAGTTGTTGGATTTTGTACCGTTACCCATTCTTTTAAACTTTTATTGATTGGCACATTTCCATTTACTACAATTTTATTTGTTCTAAATTGACGTTCAATTGTTATTGTATTTGGCTGATTAGATTCAACCGTTTTTGCATTGTTTTCAATAACCAAATCTCCTAATTCAGGAGTAATTGTGAGAGTAGGCTTATCACCAAGCTTTTCACCTTTTGCTTCTACTATAATCGTCCCAGAATCATAATCACTATTTGGCGAAGTAGTCAATGCCGTTATCGGAGCTGCATAATAGTAAGATTCATCGTCTTCATCAATACCCGGTGTTAACAAATCTTGGTCAAACCAAAAGTCATCTGCCACAATACGACCATCGATTTGTTTAATTCCTAGAGCTGAAACACTTCCAACAAACTGTTCAAGATCTTCTTTATTTAAAGTAGGATCTCCAGTACCTTGAAGATATATGTCCCCCTTTAAGACACCATTTTTTATCTTCCCAGTATAAAAAGCATTTGTTTTAAAACGATAGTTTTCTCCTAAAATCTCTAAAGCTGCAGCACTTGTTAGCAACTTCATATTAGATGCAGGTTTTTGCTTCTGATTTCCATTTAAATCATAGATGACATTGCCTTTTTCATCTCTAATCGCGATACTGACATCAGCACCAGCCATTTTTTCGCTAACAATTTTTTGGACGGATTGATCAAGCGTTTGGATCTGCGATGTACTAGCTTCTGCTGATGTATGTACACCAACTAATCCGAAAGCAATAATACAAGACGTTAGAAACATACTTACTTTTTTCTTCATACGATTTCCCCTTTGCAATAGATTATTCTAGCTATTCATAAGAATTCAATATTCTATTTTCCATTTCCTATTAATATAAGAAAATCAGTTCTATCGATAGAGTTTTTCGCATTTCTTAGGGTATTTCTAATTACTTGTAATAAAGATTATTATTTATTAAGCCCACAATCGAATTCAAATTAGGACTTTTACTCTTCATATATTATTTTCTTTGTTATTCCATTATTAATTTTAATATTTTGTAAAGTGTTATGTATAGATATGTTCGCGCAATATCATCTGGTTTTCCTACAGGGCGGGCTAGATGTTACGAATGATAACTTCTGTTAATGCATCATAGTCTCTTGTCTCACTGCTTATACAAGATTGGCATGCTGATTACCAAATAAAAAAGAGTCCCTTACTCGAGGTAAGAGATTCCTTTTCCATAATAGATATTTGTAAAATCATTAAAAATTATAGCTTTCTAATGCTTCTTTAATTTCCTCAATTTGCCCTATATGACGTTGTTCATGATAGCCTATGAAAGACACCCATTGATTGATGGATAGCGAACCGAATGCTGGATGGGGTAACGATTTTTGATCTAAATCTTCTTCACTGACTTCTTGAATACTCTTGACCAAAGCATCTCTTGAATTTGTTAATTTTTGTTTCAGGTTTTCTAATGTTTGATATGCGTTCGATGGAACCCATTCCTCTATAGCTTTTACCTTATGAGAACGATCAACTGCTAAATGAACTGGTTTTGATTTTGTTGGATTATTTTCGTTGTTTAAAAGAGTTTCCTGTATTACACGAGTAGCGTCCACTTCTAATAAATAAAGATGCTCTAATACTTGTGCAATCGTCCACTTTCCTTCTTCCACTTCTTTATTTAATTGTTCATCAGATAAACCACTTACGCTTTTCAAAAGAGCTTCTCTAGCTTTTATATTATTGTTCATACATGTTCCCTCCCCTATGTTAATAGTTTTTCTCTACAATTTTCCTCAATCCCTTCTATTTTCCCACTGTTTCTTTTATCTCTTCTATTTTTTCTAAATGGTGTTGTTCATGTTTCAAACTCAAGCTAAAGAAACCCATTGATTGATAGTAGTCAAAATGTCGATGTATAATCAACAGTCCTTATAACTAATTTAGTCATTTTCGTTCTGACTCTTCCGCGGATAATGATTTTGAGTTACTTGAGGTTTGGCTACTACCGCGAAATCTTGATCTAGTTCCGCGGTTTTTGTGGTCTTTCCCGCGATTTTAAGTCTCCGTTCCCCGATATTTTGAATTGTTTCCGCTTTCTTTGCAATTTACATCTTTATAATAAGTACTACTTGATTGCTCACCTTGTTCGCGGCGATTATTTAGTCATTTTCATTGATATCTTCACTGATACAAGGTTTAGTATCCTACACAACAAAAAAGCTGAGTGAAAATCACTCAGCCTCTTTCGGAAACAGCTGCTCCACACCTTGTGAAACAGTTATTTGTCCTTCTAATATTTGTTGTTCTAAAGTAATTACCTGATTCTTTCTTTCGGGATTTCCGTAGAAGGAATCGATTAGATGATCGTGAATCATGGATTGGAACCAGTCGGTTGTTTGTTTGCTTCGACGACTGTCCCATACCCCATTTTCGAGTCCTTGTTTTTGGAATTCTAAAATGGTTTCGAGAACTTTGTCCAATCCTTTATTTTCATACGATGAGACAGGCATGGAACGTGTTGTCCAGCCTGTTGTTGCTGGTTGTAAAAAGTGCAGAATTTGTTTGTATTCTGCAACTGTTTTTTTTGCATTGCGGACATTATCGCCATCTGCTTTATGCACCACTATCGTATCAGCAAGTTCCATGATTCCTTTTTTCATGCCTTGTAGCTCGTCGCCAGCACCTGTTAGAACAAGTAATAGGAAGAAATCAACCATACCACGTACGATTGTTTCGCTTTGTCCTACGCCGACTGTTTCAATCAAAATGATATCGTAGCCAGCCGCTTCGCATAAGAGCATAGTTTCACGAGTTTTTTTGTGTACGCCTCCAAGTGTACCGGCAGAAGGAGATGGACGGATGAAAGCATTCTTCTCACGAGATAGTTCTTCCATTCTTGTTTTATCTCCTAAAATACTGCCACCCGTAACTGTTGAACTTGGATCGATAGCTAATACCGCTACTTTGTGACCTTGACTACAGAGCATTTTCCCAAAGGATTCGATAAATGTACTCTTCCCTGCTCCAGGTACACCAGTAATCCCAATTCGAATGGAATTACCTGTATAGGGGAGGAGTTTTTTTAATAACTCCTGCCCCTCCACTTTATCATCAACATTTGAGCTTTCAAGAAGAGTAATGGCTTTTGCAAGATGTAACCGAGAGCCTTCTCTTAGTTCTTTTGCTAATGTATCTAAGTCCTGCTTTTCTTTCTTTTTCTTGACAAACTTTTTTCGCTCTGCCTTTTCCATACCATCGTGAATCGCTTTAACACCTGGTTGTACAAAAAGCGCTGATTCTTTATCAGTCATTAAGCTTCCTCGTAACCTAAGTTTTTGTAAATGATTTCAATCATTTTTTGTGATGCGATCGGCAATACAGTACCAGGTCCAAAGATTGCGGCTGCACCATGTTCATATAAGAAATCGTAATCTTGCGCTGGAATTACCCCACCAACAATAACGATAATATCTTCACGGCCTAATTTTTTTAATTCTGCAACAAGTTCAGGAACTAATGTTTTGTGGCCTGCTGCAAGTGAAGATACACCAACTACATGAACGTCATTTTCTACTGCTATTTGTGCTGTTTCTTCTGGTGTCATAAATAATGGAGAGATATCAACGTCAAAGCCAAAGTCAGCGTATGCAGTTGCTACTACTTTCGCACCTCGGTCATGACCATCTTGACCCATTTTGGCAACAAGAATACGTGGACGACGACCTTCATTTTCTAAGAACTCATCTGTCATTTGTTTAATTTCTTTAATAGCATCTTCATCTGAATAGTTCGTAGCGTACACCCCACTAATTGAGCGAATAACAGCTTTGTGACGTCCAGAAACTTCTTCGATAGCATCTGAAATTTCACCAAGTGTTGCACGTGCACGAGCTGCGTCAACTGCAACAGCAAGTAAGTTTTCTTCACCTGTTTCAGCTGCTTTAGTAAGGCGTGCTAATTGACGTTTCACTTCTGTATCGTCTCGCTCAGCTTTCATTTTGTTAATACGGTCAATTTGAGATTGGCGTACTAATGTGTTATCGATATCGAGAATTTCAATTGGTTCCTCAACAGTTAAACGGTATTTATTGACACCGATAATTGTTTCCGCTTTTGAGTCGATTTTTGCTTGGCGTTTTGCTGCTGCTTCTTCGACTTTCATTTTTGGAAGACCTGTTTCAATGGCTTTTGCCATTCCACCAAGTTCCTCAATTTCTTCGATTAGTTTCCATGCTGATTCAGTTAGTTCCTCTGTCAGTTTTTCAACATAATGTGAACCGCCCCATGGATCGATTGCTTTGGTCATAGTTGTTTCGTTTTGCAAGAATAATTGTGTATTTCGTGCAATACGAGCAGAGAAATCTGTAGGAAGTGCGATTGCTTCATCCAATGCATTGGTATGAAGTGATTGTGTATGTCCCATTGTAGCTGCGTTTGCTTCTACTAATGTACGTGTCACGTTATTAAAAGGATCTTGTTCTGTTAACGACCATCCAGAAGTTTGTGAGTGTGTACGTAATGCTAAAGTTTTTGGATTTTTCGGATTAAATGTTGACATCATTTGTGCCCAAATTCGACGTGCTGCACGCATTTTGGCAACTTCCATATAGTAGTTCATACCGATAGCCCAGAAGAATGATAAACGTGGTGCAAACTTATCAATATCAATCCCAGCTTTAAGTCCAGTTCGAACATATTCAAGACCATCTGCTAATGTATAAGCAAGTTCAATATCGTTTGTTGCCCCTGCTTCTTGAATGTGGTAACCAGAAATTGAAATCGAGTTGAATTTAGGCATGAATTTTGAAGTATATTCAAAAATATCAGCTATAATTTTCATCGACATTTCTGGAGGATAAATATATGTGTTACGTACCATATATTCTTTTAAAATATCGTTTTGAATAGTACCCGATAGTTTATCAGGTGTTACACCTTGTTCTTCAGCAGTCACGATATAGAATGCAAGAACTGGAAGAACTGCACCATTCATCGTCATAGATACCGACATTTGATCAA
Organism: Rummeliibacillus pycnus; assembly: GCF_050459865.1. Taxonomy (GTDB): domain Bacteria; phylum Bacillota; class Bacilli; order Bacillales_A; family Planococcaceae; genus Rummeliibacillus; species Rummeliibacillus pycnus_B. The sequence goes on along the minus strand of NZ_JBCMNM010000076.1, from coordinate 37,080 downwards.
GTGGGATACCATCAAATAGAATTTTAGTATCTTCTACTGAGTCGATTGCCACACCAGCTTTACCAACATCCCCTGTTACACGTGGGTGGTCGGAGTCATATCCACGGTGTGTTGCAAGGTCAAATGCAACAGATAAACCTTTTTGACCCATTGCAAGGTTACGACGATAAAATGCATTGGATTCTTCAGCAGTAGAGAAACCAGCATATTGGCGAATTGTCCAAGGACGTCCTACATACATTGTTGGATATGGTCCACGTGTATTTGGTGCAATACCAGCTACATCATTTAGATGTTTTAGATCTTTATTATCTTCTTTTGTATATACATTTTTCACTTCAATATTTTCATTTGTAAGGAATGTTTTATCTGAAGAAGGTACTTGCTCTTTTTGTAAAACATCTTCTATTGAAATCTTTGAAAAGTTTGGCTTGCTCATCGTTGAACCTCCTTCAAGTTTTCTTGGATGCCTTGTAATTTCTCGATAATATTTTGACCAGCATAGACAAAACCATTTAAGCCTTGGCTTTCCCAATCTTCGTCAAATTTACCTGCTACATCTAATAAAACATGTCCAGGTTTTGCAGAAAGTAATGCTGGGATGATTCCTTTCGTATCTTCATCTATAGCACTAAATACAACATAGTTTGCAGTAGTATTGGATAACCACTCTTTTGCTTTTTCAACATCTGTAAATGGATCTGTTACTTCAGCCGTAATACCTGCAGTAGCGAATACACCTTTTACAAAGTCTGTACGTGGTTTAATATTTTTAAAATGACCAAATGTTAGAATGGTAACATTTATCGGTGATTTTTTGAATTCTTGTCGAAGGTCTTCGAATGGTTTTGCAATTCGGTTTACATCATAGAATGATTCAGTAGGTACTTCTTCTTGCGCGTTTGCAAAATCATTTGTACCAACTAAAACTGTTTTACGACGTTCTACATCTTGGATACGTTTCGCCATTACTTCCTCAAGTTCTTTTTGAAGATTGCCTGAAGCAACATATGCACTATAGCCACCAGCTTCTTCGATTTCGACAAATTTCGCCCATGCTTCCTTCACAAGATCATGTGTTAATGATTCGATGTAATATGAACCACCAGTTGGATCCAGTACTTTTGTGACATGAGATTCTTCTTTAATCACTAATGAAACATTTCGAGCGATACGAATTGATTGGTTTGTTGGTTTTGTTAATACATCATGAGGATGTACTGTCACCACGTCCGCTCCACCTAAAACAGCAGAGAAAGCTTCATTACCAGCACGCAAAAGATTTACATAAACATCTAATTTTGAAAAACTACGTAAAGATGTTTCTGCAAGGATTTTCACAGGCTGAGGTTTTTCAACTCCATATGCATTCGCAAATGCTTTCCATAACAATCTAAATGCACGAATTTTTGCAATTTCCATAAAGAATTTTGTATCGATAGAGAATGATACAAAGAATTGCTTTTCAAATTCTGTAAAGTTCATATCGCCTGCTAGTTCACTCGCTTTTGCAAGTGCGATAGTCAATTCTTGAACCGCATTTGCCCCTTGATAATGCGCGTCCTGAATGTAAGCGTTTAACTTTCGAACATTCGGAAAATCATGAATAGTCTGTGTCCCGTTTGAAAGGATAAAGCCTTTTACTTCTTTATTTTCAATATAATTAAAAACATTTATAACATCTGGATCAACGACATTGATAACGAATGGGTGTTTTTCAAGTAATGATGCTAATTGTTTTAACTCCCTATCACTCCATTCAAAATTGACTTTACCAACTGTAACATATTGGTTGCCACGTTCTAAGGAATCTTCTGTTTGTGCTATAAATTCTTCAATGGAATCTCCAAATGCTTCTTGTGCTATGCCAAACTCACCTTCAGTTTGCATTGCTCGAATAGTTGATACCTGTTCCTCTAATTTGCCATCAACCTTTGCCATTAGGCCCTCAGCAGTATATAAAGGTTCAAGAGTAATCCCTTCGATTGTTTTTGTAAATAATGATTCAAAAGGCTTCCCTTTTAAAGCTTGAATTGCTGATTCCTTCCATTCATCATAAGAAGGCTTAGTAAATTCTACTTCTTTCATTTTTGTCATACGGACGCGATGACGCTTCCCCCCTTTAGTGATTCTAATCACTATTTTACACAACAATGGGAATTCATAAAAGAAAAAAAAGTCTGAAAACCGTAATATTACGGCCCTCAGACGTCTATTAATATATTGAAGCGTTGTCTTTTGAGATGTTTTCGAGAATTTCTTTAACTCGAGCGAGAAATTTCCCACTAATAAATCCATCTAAAATTCTATGATCAATTGATAAACAAAGATTCACCATATCTCTCGCAGCGAACATTCCTCCGTTCATAATGACCGGACGTTTTACAATGGATTCGATTTGTAAAATAGCTGCTTGAGGGTAATTAATGATACCCATAGATTGAACAGAACCGAAAGAACCAGTGTTATTGACAGTGAATGTGCCACCTTGCATATCTTCAGATTTTAGCTTGCCACTTCGTACTTTGTTCGCAAGTTCATTGATATCCTTCGCAATGCCTTTAATCGATTTATCATCTGCATTGTGAATGACTGGTACAAACAACGCATCTTCTGTTGCAACAGCAATTGATAAATTAATATCTTTTTTCTGAATGATTTTATCCCCTTGCCATTGTGAATTCATCATTGGGAATTCTTTTAAAGCTTGAGAAACAGCTTTTACAAAGAAAGCGAAATACGTAAGATTATATCCTTCTTTCTTTTTAAATTCAGCCTTAATTGAATCACGATAGCTTACTAAATCCGTCACATCGACTTCCATCATCATCCATGCATGTGGAACTTCTTGAGTACTTGTCACCATATTTTTAGCGATTGCTTTCCGAACTCCAGAAACAGGGATTTCAATATCACCTGAGCTTAACATCGTTGAAGCTTTCTGTTCAGTTACATTTGCAACTGAAGCAACTTGTGGTTGTGGAATTGCTACAGTCTCTTGCTTTGGTTCTTGTTTTGTAGTTGCTTGTGGTACGATTCCAGAATCGATTAGTTTTTGGATATCTTTTCTCGTGATACGACCAGAAGCACCGCTACCGTTTACTAGTGTTAAATCGATTTGATGTTCAGCAGCTAAGCGAACAACTGCAGGAGAATATCTCGTTTTCATCGCTTGATCTGTTGAAGTGGTTGGTTTTGATTCAATCGTTTCTTGTGAAATATTTTCAGTCGTTTTTTTACTAGATACTGCTTCTTCAATCTCAATTGTACACACAACTTCGCCTACAGCAAGTGTATCTCCAACATTTGCAATAATCTCTTTAATTGTACCTGTGAAGGATGAAGGAAGTTCAGCTGTGACTTTATCTGTTTGTACTTCAGCTAAAGAATCATACTTTTTCACTTGATCTCCTGGCTTTATCAACCAGTTTTCAATTGTACCTTCTGTAACGCTTTCTCCTAATTGTGGCATTGTAATGTTTTGAATCGCCATCTATAAAACCTCCTTTACCTTAAGAAAAATTCAGTCTTCACGCTCAAGCCTTACTAGGTCAGACTAAAATTCTGCTAATTCACGCATTGCCTGTTCTACTTTTTCTGGATTAATCATAAAGAATTTTTCCATTGTCGGTGCATAAGGCATCGCTGGTACATCAGGACCTGCTAGACGTTTAATCGGTGCGTCGAGATCAAATAGTGCATGCTCCGCAATAATTGCAGATACTTCACTTATGACACTACCTTCTTTGTTGTCTTCTGTTACGAGTAATACTTTGCCTGTTTTTTTCGCTGCTTCAATAATTGCATCTTTGTCTAGTGGATAAATGGTACGTAAATCTAGAATATGAGCAGAAATGCCATCCTTTTCAAGGCGTTCTGCAGCTTGTAATGCAAAATGTACAGCTAATCCATAAGTAATAACTGTAATATCTTCGCCTTCACGTTTAACATCTGCTTTTCCGATTTCAATTGTATAATCATCATCAGGAACTTCACCTTTAATCAAACGATAAGCTCTTTTATGTTCAAAAAATAGCACTGGATCATCATCACGAATGGCTGCTTTTAACAATCCTTTTGCATCATATGGTGTAGAAGGAATGACAATTTTCAAACCAGGTTGATTAGCAAATACTGCTTCAACTGATTGTGAGTGGTAAAGTGCTCCATGTATTCCTCCACCAAATGGTGCTCGAATAACCATAGGACAATTCCAATCATTATTTGAACGATAACGAATTCTTGAAGCTTCAGAAATAATTTGGTTAACTGCAGGCATGATAAAATCAGCAAACTGCATTTCAGCAATTGGTCTCAAACCATACATAGCTGCACCAATACCAACTCCTGCAATAGCAGATTCAGCTAGTGGTGTGTCAATGACTCTTTCTTCTCCGAATTGTTCATATAATCCTTGAGTCGCTTTAAATACGCCACCTTTTCGACCAACATCTTCACCTAGAACGAAGACACGTTCATCTCTTTCCATTTCTTCTTTCATCGCTAAAGTTATCGCGTCAATATAAGATAAAATAGCCATTGTTACACCTCCTCTTTTTCAGCATAGACATACTTTAATGCATGCTCTGGTTCTGCATATGGAGCTTGCTCTGCATAATCTGTTGCTTCATCAATTTCAGCCATAATTTCTTCTTGTAGTTTTTCTTCAAGCTCAGCTGTTAAAATGTTTAATTCTTTTAAATAAGTTGAAAATCTCAAGATTGGATCATGAGCTCTACCTTCTGCCAAATCCTCTTCTGTTCGATATTGACGTTGATCATCATCAGAAGAATGCGCAGTTAATCGATAGCAAACTGTTTCAATCAAGCTAGGTCCTTTTCCTTCTCTAGCACGATCTGCAGCTTCTTTTACAACTTTATAAACTTCTATTGGATCATTACCATCTACAGTTACACCAGGCATTCCGTAGCCAATTGCGCGATCAGAAATATTTTCACACGCTATTTGTTTATTTAATGGAACGGAGATAGCATAGCGGTTATTTTCGACCATAATGATAACTGGTAATTTATGAACTCCAGCAAAGTTTGCTCCCTCATGGAAATCTCCTTGATTGGATGAACCTTCGCCTAGAGTAACAAAAGTGACAAAATCTTTCTTTTGCATTTTACCAGCAAGTGCTACACCTACTGCATGTGGTACTTGTGTAGTAACAGGTGAAGAACCTGTTATAATACGGTTTTTCTTTTGACCAAAATGTCCTGGCATTTGTCTACCACCAGAGTTTGGATCTTCAGCTTTTGCAAAAGCAGATAACATTAGTTCTTTTGCTGTCATCCCGAAGTGTAATACTACACCCATATCTCTGTAATAAGGTGCAACATAATCTTCATCACGATTTAGTGCAAAAGATGCACCTACTTGAGCAGCTTCTTGGCCTTGGCAAGAAATTACAAATGGAATTTTACCTGCACGGTTAAGAAGCCACATTCTTTCATCTAATCGACGTGCTAATAGCATCGTTCTGTACATTTCAAGTACTTCTTCATCTGATAAACCTAATACAGCATGTCTATTTTCAGTCATATTTCATCTCTCCTTTATTGATGGATAGCTTTTCCCTCAACAGCTAGAGCTGCTTCTCCAATTGCTTCTGATAACGACGGATGTGGATGAATATGCGAAGCCATTTCCCACGGTGTCGCATCTACTAGCATTGCAAGACTAGCTTCAGAAATGAGTTCTGTAGCATGCGCACCAATTATATGCACACCAATAAGGTCTTCCGTTTTTTTATCTGCTATCATTTTGACAAAACCTTCTGTCTCACCAAAGACAAGGGCTTTGCCGACTCCTGCAAACGGGAATTTCCCTACCGCTATTTCAATCTCTTGTTCTTTTGCTTGTTTTTCGGTTAACCCGATACTAGCGACTTCTGGACTTCCATAGATACAGCGAGCAATATTATGGAGTTCTAATGTTTCAGGTTTTTGACCAGCTATATGTTCTACTGCATGAATACCTTCGTGAGATGCAACATGTGCTAATTGCAAACCACCAATGACATCCCCAATTGCATATATATGTGATTCTTTTGTTTGATAGTGCTCATTGACTTCGATGAAGCCACGAACCACTTGAATGTCTGTATTTTCAATACCAATATTCTCTGTATTTGCTTGTCTTCCAACAGATAATAATAATTTTTCTGCAGTGAAAGTTTGTTTTTCACCGTTTATTTCGGCACTTATTTCTAAGCTATTCTCACTTTTTTGTAGTGAAGAAGGAACAAGATTGGCATTTGTAACAATTTTAATACCACGCTTTTTAAAGGATTTAGTCATTGCTTTTTGAATATCCTCATCCTCAGTTGGTAATATCGCATTTGAATATTCAACAACTGTCACTTCTACACCGAAATCATGTAACATAGATGCCCATTCTATACCGATTACACCACCGCCAACAATAATCAGCGATTTTGGCAATTCTTCAAGTGTCATCAAATCATCAGAAGTTAAAATTTTGTCTCCATCTGGTTTCAAACCTTCTAAAAATCTTGGTCTTGAACCAGTCGCTATAATAACATTTTGAGGAATGAGCATTTCATTCTCTCTATTATCTTCAAATTCAACCGAAATGGTACCAGGTATAGGTGAAAATATGGATGGCCCTAAAATTCTTCCATATCCTTCATAAACATCAATTTTCCCTTTTTTCATCAATGCTTGAATCCCTTTATGCAGTTGATCAACAATTCCATTTTTACGATTTTGAGCTTTTTCAAAGTTGAACTTGATATTTTGAACTTCAACTCCGAATTCTTGTCCTTGTTCTTTAGTAGTTCGGTAAACTTCTGCACTGCGTAGTAACGCTTTACTTGGTATACAGCCTTTATGTAAACAAGTTCCCCCTAGTCTACTTTTTTCTACAATGGCAGTAGAGAGGCCTAGTTGTGCAGCACGAATAGCAGCGACATATCCTCCAGGACCGCCACCTATTATGACAAGGTCATAATTCTTAGCCATAAGAACTCACTCCAATTTTATATTTCTATACTAGTTATACCACTTTAAATAAACCAATTCACGTGATAGCTGTCACATCCCCAAAAATTACATTTAGATAAAAGTGACAGCCGTCATTTTATTACCTGGTACTAAATTATACCATACTCTCGAAAAAATTCATCCTATTTATCTTTTTCTATTTTAACGATTTGATAGAATATGCTTTCCATTTTGTAAAAATGTACTTCTTGATTTTGATATTCTGGAAATTCTTTCTTCCGCAAGACGATTAGCAGCTAGATAAGTTGGAATTCCTTCTTCTTTTGAAATATCAATGATTTTTGCAATGCTATCATAAATTCCGTCCACTCTTTTCATAGCACGTTCACGATTGTAACCATATAATTCATCTGCAACATTAATCACACCGCCTGCATTAATAACATAGTCTGGTGCATAGACAATTCCTAATTCATGCAATATTTGGCCATGATGTGATTCTTGTAGTTGATTATTCGCAGAGCCTGCGATGACTTTTGCTTTTAATTGTGGAATGGTTTGATCATTGATAATCGCTCCTAAAGCACACGGTGCAAAGATATCTACATCCTGAGCGTAAATTTCAGAAGGATCTACAGCTATTGCGCCAAATTCTTCCACAACGCGTTTAACTGCAGCTTCATTAATATCTGTAACAATTAACTCTGCTCCTTCTTCATGCAAATATTTGCACATTGTGTAGGCAACATTTCCAAGACCTTGAACCGCAACTTTTTTCCCCTCTAAGCTATCACTACCAAACGCTTCTTTTGCTGCAGCTTTCATCCCAACATATACACCATATGCTGTAACAGGAGAAGGATTGCCTGATGATCCAAACGCTGGAGAAATCCCGGTTACATAATTAGTTTCCTCATGAATTAAATCCATATCCGCAACAGTTGTACCAACATCTTCAGCCGTAATATATCGCCCGTTTAACCCTTGAATAAATCTTCCTAACGCACGGAACATCTCTTCATTTTTATCTTTGAATGGATCCCCTATGATAACCGTTTTTCCGCCACCAAGATTTAAGCCTGCCGCTGCGTTTTTATATGTCATACCTCGTGCTAATCGCAATGCATCCTCAATTGCTGCTTCTTCTGATGCATATGTCCACATTCGAGTACCACCTAATGCTGGCCCTAATGTCGTGTCGTGTATGGCAATTATTGCTTTCAAACCAGAAGTTTTGTCTTGGCAAATCACCACTTGTTCATAATCATACTTTTCCATATATTTAAAAATCTCCATTTGTAAATCCCCCTTTGAAGTTGTGAAATAAATCACTTTTTCTGGTTGCTTTCATACCCCAGTCACTAAAATTAATTGCAAGAAGCATGCCAAATATAAAAAGTCCATCATTAAGTGATTTCCATTAACGATAGACTTTTTATTCTGTGCAACATTTTGCGTATTATGCATTTTTTTGCACGCTATTTTATGCAAGTTCGTATTTTTCTAATTTATAATATAAATTCCGTATAGAAATATTGAGCATTTTGGCTGTTTTCGTTTTATTATGCTGACAATTTTCTAACGCTTGTTCTATAATTTGTTTCTCAAAATGGTGAATTTGCTCTTCTAATGATCCTTCAATATTTGATAGTTCGATTTCTTTTTTTGCATCCATTTGTTGTGGATTTGTTGAGAGATTCAAATAGCGATCATGAAGTTCTGACTCAGTAATAGGCATGAAAATCATTGCACGTCCAATCGCATTTTCTAATTCACGTACATTTCCAGGCCAATCATATGATTTTAATTTTTGTAAAACAGTTGATGTGATAGTTGTAACATTTCTACCATATTCACGATTCAGCTTTGTTAGTAATCGTTCAACAAGTTGTGGTATATCCTCTAATCGATTTCTTAATGGTGGAATATAAATCGGCATTCGATTAAGTCGATAATAGAGATCTTCACGGAAAGTATGATCATGTAAAGCTTTTTCCATATTGACATTTGTAGCTGCGATAATGCGAACATCAATTGGAATTGGTTTTGAACCACCAACTCGGACAATTTCGTGTTCTTGGAGAACGCGAAGGAGCTTTGCTTGAGTACTCAATGACAACTCACCAATCTCATCTAAAAAAATACTTCCTCCATTCGCTTCTTCAAATAATCCTCGTTTCCCACCTTTTTTAGCCCCTGTAAATGCCCCCTCTTCATAGCCAAATAACTCACTTTCTAATAAATTTTCAGCTATTGCCGCACAATTGACACGGATAAATTTTTCGAAATGACGATTGCTTTCACTATGAATTGCATGTGCAAAAAGTTCCTTCCCTGTGCCAGATTCACCTCTTAAGAATACGGTTACGGGGGTTTTGGCGGCTAGTTTTGCTTGTTCGATAGCTAAAGTCATCTCTTCTGAATCTCCGATAATATCATCAAAAACATATTTTGATTCTAATGTTCGGATAATCGTTTTAGCTTGGTTTAATTCACTTGCTAATGAACGAATTTCTGTCACATCATGTATAACACCAACGCTGCCTCTTAGCTCATCTTCAACGATAACAGGCGCTACGTTCACAATGACTTCTCTTTTATGAGGTCCAATTCGCATATTAACACCACGTATTGGTTTTTTCGTTTCGATTACTTTTAGATGCATACTTTCCCCTTCAGAGATATCTGTTGTGGCAGGTTTTCCAATAATTTCTTCTGGTTGGAGCCCTGTGATTCTCGTATATGCGCGGTTTACCACAATACCTCTACCTTGTTCATCTACTACCGAAATTGCATCATCACTAGATTGTATAATGGCTTCTAGCATCGTTTTAATCTCTTTTAAATCAGTTATTTCTTCAGCTAATGCAACTACTTCTGAAATATCCTTAAAAATGGCTAATACTCCAATTTGTTGAGAGTTTTCATCTATCATAGGAATACGAGATGTAACTAATTTCTTTCCTGTTTCTAATAGTAGCTCTTGGTTAGTTTCTGCGATTCCTGTTTCAAGTACACGTTCTAAACCACGATCATGAATAACAGAAGTAAAATGCTTGCCGATTGCTTCTTCAATAGGTACTTCAATCATTCTTGCAGCACTTTGGTTGAAAAAGGTAATCATGCCTTCAGGATTCACACTAATCATACCTTCTTCAATTGAATTAAAAATTATTTGCTGACGTTGTGAAAAGGTTTGGAGTTTTTGAATATAGTAATCTTTTTCTTGTAGAAGCTGAACAATTATCTCTGCTATTTCACCAGGTATTAATATAGTCTCCTTTGGTAATGTTGCTAAAAGTTCATCAAAAACTAAGTTCTCTCCCGTGACATCAATAACCATATCTAGCGGATAGTGCTGAAAATCACGCCAATTGCCACCTGTTTCAATACCAGCCTTCTTTGCTTCTACAATACCTGGAGCATCATCTCTTATATCTACTACAGCAATTGTTTGCCAATTTGTCGAATGGGACAACAATTTTAAGATTGCAGTCCCACCGACTCCTGCACCAACGATCATAATTCTATGCAATTTTTTCACTTCCTATCATCTAAATACAAATTTCTTCAAGGAGTATTTATAATATCTTAACCAATGTTTCAGCCCTTGACAATCCAAGCAATACAAGTGAGAATAAAAATAGATTAGAGGAGTGAACGATGAATGGGCCGTTTTATAGCTTTTGTCATTTTGGCAATTCCCGCAATTATGGCTGCTGCCGGGATAAAGTTAATGCGTGATACGTTTTTTGCGAAACTATTTGATCCAATCCCATATCTATGGTTGCAATTCGTTATTGGTATTGTATTATTTCTTTTTGGATTTAGCTTCTTTGCTGGTTTTTTATTGAATCGAGATCGTAAAAACGGACGTGTTACACCAAAATATTCAAAGAAAAAAGAAAACTAGAATAATAATGTATGAAAAAACGCAAGGAGTCATTTAATCCTTGCGTTTTTTAGTATTGGTGTTGCTGTGCATCTCTTACAATTTGCGGATAGTCTGTAATCCATCCAATTACTGCTTTATGTGGAGTAGCAATATATTTTTCGCTACCATTAATATTGTAGAAGCGACATTTTTTCTTTTGACGCAAACATGCTTCTAAATATCTTTCTTTATAATAGCGAGTTTTATTGGCGTGAACTGTATCAATAAACGGAATTTTATCTAATTCATCCCAATTCAGAAATTTTGTAGCAATTATTGCACTTTCAATTTCAGGCGCAATTTTTTTTGCCTTTTCAAGTAAAACAGGATGAAATGAAGAAATATGTAAACCTTCAATATCTCTACATTTTTCTACTGCAATTTTTAAAGCTTTTTCATTTTCTAAAAATGATTCCTTTAGCTCTACATTTAAAGGTACCAGGTGATTCTTATGCCAAGCCAAAAATTCATCGAATGTGAGTATTTTTGGGCCTTTAAATTTTCTCACAAATAGTTTGCCCACTCTTAACTTTTTGATTTCTTCTAAAGTAAAACTGGAAACCAAACCATTTTTTCCGGTAAGACGCCTGAGATTGATATCATGAATGACTACTGGAACATCATCCTTTGTTGTTTGGATATCCAGTTCGATTCCATCGGCTTGCATATCTAATGCACGATCAAAAGCTTCAAGAGAATTTTCAATCGCGTATGCAGATGCACCACGATGGGCAAAAACAAGTGGCCTAGACATTTAATTCCCCATTCTCCAGTTTAAATTTTCCACAAGTAGTGTGATTCAGGGTAATTGACTTTTTCCCAATCTGAATATAGGTTCCAGGAAACGCTTCTTTTGTAATATTGATCATTTCATCACCTATTGTTCTTAGTTGATTACCTATTTCATTCACCTCAGATTCAATACTTCTTAATTCTGATTCTTTTTCAGTAATTTTTTCTATAGTATTATCATATGATTTACGTTGTGTTTCGTTCATATGGTCTAGTAAAGGTCTAAGTGAAACTACTTTTTCATCTAAATCAGCAATTTCTAATTCAAGTTTAATCACTTTTCCCCTTTTTTCTTTGAGTAATTTTGCACTTTCTTGTCGATCTGGCAGCATAATCATAAGTTCAGTCTTTCTTTCTAAACGATTTCCAGACATAGCTGAATTAATCGAATTAGTTGCTTCTACCTGACCGCCTATTATTTTGCCATGTTGTTCGTTGACATATACATTTTGTGCTTTAATTTCTGATCCCATTGAATATGAACCAATTACTACATCCTTTTTCGCATGTAAAGTGCTGTCATTTGCATGTTTGACAAAGATGTTTCCGTAAGCTCGGACTACTGTTTCTCCATTGCCAAAAATACCTCCACGAATATAGACATCTCCATTTGTTGATTCAATTAGTTTGGGACCAGTAACACCTTCAGCACCTTCTACCTGGATATCTCCTGTAGCTACAACTGAATATCCAGCCAAAATAGTTCCTCTTATCGTAATGGATCCATCAAATTTTAGATTACCTGTTTCGATACCTACATCATTTTGAATGATTAAATGATTCTTTATCGAAAATGTTCCATTCGTAAAATCTAATACCCCACCATCCATCGCTCTAAGCACAGTCTTCCCATCTTCTTCTTGCACGTAAATAGAAGTAGGATCAAAATTTAGTGGAATATCATCACCGTTTCCTGCTGGTATGTCTTCACCTAGTACATTTGTTCCATGTACCCCAAGTTGCGCAGGGACTTTTTCGCCAATCCAAGCATCCTTTTCAATTTCATATATAAAGTTCATATCAAAATAATCTGCACGACCATCTTCTAAAATTTGAGGTTTTCTTTCTGGAATTTTTATATAAGTAAATTTCGCATCATGCCCTTTTATAGGTGTTTTTCCTGCTGCAATTATTATTGGCTTTCCTGACAAAACTGTATCCATTGATATCGTATTGATTCCAGATCGAATCCCCGCATTTTCAGCAACTTCTTTTATTTGCTTGTTCATTTTTTCTTCATCCTGAAATACACTTACAGGGTCATCATTAATGTACATTGTCGCCTGCATTCTATCTCTTGAAATAACAATTTCAACCGGTGGTAACCAAGTTCCAATTTCTACACGTTCATCTGTTCCTAAATTTAAAGCATTTCTTAAAGCTGCAAAGCTAGATAATTTTACTCTTTTAATTTTTTGTAAAATTGTTTCGAAGTCTTTAAGTGAAAGCCCCTTTTTTTTCACCTCTATATACACAATTGATTGATCCTCAGTTAATAATATGTAATCGTTCTCAAAAATCAGCAAAATCCCCAATCCTCCCAATTTTTTTCTTTGTATTATATTATCGTAATATTTATAAAATTTTTAAGCTTTTTATTATGTAAAGATTTCGTTAATTTAAACCGTTCAAAAACCAATTATTTCTATTTACAAATTCCATTATCGGCATATTTTTACATATAAGTCTATATAATAAGTTAGGTTTTGTAAAATATATTACTGATCTTATCAAAAAATTTGTTGAACACAATAATGGTTTCAAGCGATTTCACTATGGCAATATAGTAAATGCAAAGGATTTATTAGATTTAAACGTCCCAAAATATGTGATCACTTTTTCAGTGCATCATCATTCAAATACAGGTTTATATGTAAATGTTGTAAACCCACCAAGGATTCCAATCCCTTCAATGAGAAAAAAGCTTCCTTTTTCATCTTCATCTTCTAATTTTATACTCTTCTTATTGAAGAAAAAATAATCCTCTGACTCTCTATTTACCACTCTTTCAACTTCTTTATTAACAACTTTCTCTGTTTTTCCGTCAGGCATTTTTAAACTCTCTGAATTAGACACACATTCTTTTTCTTGGCAATCGAGTTGATGTTTGTCAGATAACCATTCATTAAAAGAATCATTAGACGGTTTTGTCAATGGTAATATTAAAAGAAATAAAATAAAAAGTGCTAAGAAAATGAGACTAATACGTTCACGTTTAAAAACTGCTATTGTACTTATTATTAATGCAGTTATTAATAGAACGATTCCTAAAAACACTATAATTAAAGATTGTGGTGACTTGATACCAAGATAAATAATTGCAACACCTAAAAAAGTAAATAGTAATGACAAGATTGAGTAGTTTTTCTTCATAGTTACCTCCTATTTATCAAAAATTTTAAGCTATTCATTTCTCAAATCAGCTTTCATTTCTAATGAATTGTCACACCATGTGTCTGGACTTACTTTGGGAATTAATATTAAACAAGACCAAGTTGCAATTGTATCAGGAGCTCAGAATGCATTAACTTTCGCCATATCAGCGTTATTGCACCAGATTTTTTTCTATATTTCAACAACAATCTTCTTTTTATAATCATTTGTTGTATTACACACTGTATTATTTTTAACAAAATTTATATTTTTTGTAAATATAGTACCACGAATAAATTAATTACCCATCCTTAACCGATCTTGCTGCTTAGTTGAAAAATCGATAGTTTTATTATTGAACTATTTGTTCCGACTTCGAAAAGTCAACTTATCAATATCTGACTATTATCCATCTTCTTAAACGAATAAAAAAGCACGTTCCAATAAAAATTGAATCGTGCTCATAATCATTAAATTTTTGGTCGAATATTTCAGTTCGCGACTTTATTGTTATAACCGTTAGAAAAACAATATAAATCGTAGCCTGGTTTTAAGCAATGGATTTTAAATATAGATTGGTAAATAAATCTCAACCTCTTCCTCACTATTTACCATAGGATGATAAGTCTCAACAATATGGGAATCTAGATTTCTTTTATAACCCTGTTCATTCGCCCATTTCAATAAATTGTTGTGCAGTTTATTGAGATCACTTATTTTCCCCCTAGTCGTGACATAGTCTAATGCGGTTTCGATATAATCCATTCCAACTGGAACTTCTTTCTTAGTCTCTTTAACAATTACTCCTACATAAAAGTGACCTTCCAAATGGATGTCATCCCTTTTAGGTTCGAAAAGAGCTATTTCTGTATCCAAATGATTATCAATTTCGTCTAAACGTGCTAAAAATTGCTGGGCAAGTTTTGGAACCTCAGTACCAAAGCTAGCAAAAGCTCCTTTGCCTTTTATGCCTGTAACTCTAAAGATTTCCTTAACTTTTTTGCATTCCACCATCTTCCCCCCAAATACTTTAATAACCACTTATATTCTCTTCCTACTAATTGAATTCCTCTTGCCTCGTTAGTTAAGAAGAAATTATATAATTTATTTATTTAAATAAACCCTTATTCATAACTGATATTTGATAAGTAATTCTTATGTAATTTTATAAAAAGAATAAAATTAACTTATTAAAAATGTATGTTATTCTTAGAAGAGAGAATTTTTTTGTAAAATTACGGAATTTAAGGGGTGGTCATATGATTAGAGGATTGCATCACGTTCAGATAACTATTCCAAAGGGAACTGAAGAAGAAGGTAAGAAATTTTATTGTGGTGTATTAGGCTTACAAGAAATTGAAAAACCTGAATCTCTTAAAGGTCGTGGAGGTTTTTGGTTAAAAGTTGGAGATAGAGACGTTCATATAGGAACAGAAGATGGTTTTGACAGAATGAAGACTAAAGCACACATCGCTTACGAAGTCGAAGATATCTCGTATTGGAAAACAAGATTATCACAAGAGAATATAAAGATATTAGATGCTGTCCCAATTCCTAACTTTGACCGTTTTGAATTTAGAGACCCATTTGGTAATAGAATTGAATTGATTAAAAATTTAACATTATAAAAAAGGACTTCTAAGCGAAGTCTTTTTCATGGGAAAGCAACAATCTTTTAGATGGGATACCATTTCTTTCATAATATCATTAGCGTTTAAAATCAAACTTTACAAAATGAAATTCTATTTGCACTCCCCTTTACCGTTAGCCATCCATGTAGCGCAAAGCCAGCTCTACACCACAGAGAATATATAAAAAGCCAACTGATCAGCTGACTTTTATCCTTTTTATTAAAATAACACTCCGTTAGTACAATAAGCACTCTATTATAGTATCTCCAAACTTTTTAACATCGGCTAAATAATCAAATCCATTAGGAGAACCAAAACTATTAAACGCACGGACTGCCACAAGATTTTGCTGAGGTATAACCAAGAGAGTTACTCCTGTATAGCCTAAAATTTGAAAAGAGCCTTTAGGTACAAGTTCACCAATTTCTGATTTTCTTGCAGGCAAGTCTTTTACAAACCATAAAAACCCGTTTTGCGGAAAATTAGCATCTATTGTACTTGGGCTTTGAAGTGATGTAGCAATATCAATAATTTCTTTTTCTACAATTTGTTTTCCATTTACAAATCCTTGTTTCAGATGAAAGTATCCCCATTCAGCTAACTCTCTTGAAGATACATACATATTCATTTTATCACCGTCTGTACTTTTACTTGTAGTCCAACTTGGGTCATTAGGTTTCCTAACTACATCAACTAGTTTTTCATTTATTTCTCCGTACCATCCAGTCTCACTAAAATTAAGAGGTTTAAATACGTTTTCAGCAACTATTTCAGCCACCGTTTTACCAGTTGTGTTTTTAATGATTTGCGTCAATAAATCAATTCCAATACCTCGATAAGCCCAACTCTCACCGGGAGGAAATTCTCGAAAAATCTCCCCATTAACCATCTTTAAGCCATGAGTATGTGTAAGTAAGTGTTTTATTGTAGTCCCATTTAATATCTGCAAAGCCCTTGGTGAAATATAGTTTATTATTGAATCATCAATTGAGCCTATGTACCCTTTATTAACCGCATAAGCAACAGCAAATCCTATGTAACTTTTTCTAACTGATGCAACATGAAATTGGGTATCTGCTTGAATACATCTCGAATTAGGGTCTTTAGAATGTTTGCCCCAATATTCCTCGGTAACAATATTATCGTTATAAATAATAAAAACAGATGCACCAGAACAGTCTACTAATTCAGAGGTCTTCCTGACATTTGATATAACCGAATTAAACTGTGCGCTTATCTTTTTATTAATTAACATCTTTTCACAACTTTCCCCTTAAATTATGTACACTATATATTCAACATAATAAACGATAACTCCTTGTCTTTTATCAAACTAACCTGCCTCATTTACTTTCATGTATAACCCCAAAAAATCACTCTGAATTATAATACTTTATTGGGCAAACTGAAGTTTAAGTCGGAATAAATTTTAGGTGTTGAGTTATAATTGTGATTAGGTACATAAGCAATTGCACAGTAATAAATTTGAAATGGAGATTAACTAATGATTTGGAATCTAAAAGAAAACTGTAAACATACTTCATATAAATTCGAAGCTGATTTTGTGGCTGACCCAATTTGGTGTAAAGATTGTGGTGTAAATCTTGATATAGATGATTTCCCATTATCAGATAAACTACAAGAAGAACTATGGGAATGGGGATCAGAATATGGTAAATGGATTGATTTAGAAACAGATTCATTAAAAGGAAATGGATTATTATTAGAAGAAGATCACAATAAGAAAGGGTTACGATTATTCCAAGAGGTGAAGAAACAATTAGGAGAAAAATATCCGATTGTATTTGTTCCATCCAAATCAGCACAATTATATAACGCCTTGAAAAATCATTGAATTTCCCCCTATTTTTCTAACGGACGTTTTAGTTTAATAAAATGCCTAACAGTCAACTGTAGATCAGTTGGCTTTTTTATTTCGCTGTAGACCAAAAAACAATGCATGAAGAGCATATTAAATTGAATAAAATTGTTTTCATGTTTTTTAATCCTCCCCTTTTTTAGTCTTTGCTTTTGGGAATAACAAAATAAATTCACCTAGCCTTTACTTGTATTTTTGTATGAAAGGGTATTTTTCCCTATTAATCTTACTAACGTATACATTTCCACATATTATAGGTATACATTTGTACTAGGTGAACTATTGTTTTATATAACAGTATACTGTAACATAAGAAATTATACATATATAATTTCTATAGCGTTTAGAAGGAGCAATTTTAGTGAAAAAGATTAAAGTTAAACAAATATTAGAGCATTCCCACAGTTCAATGAACGATACGGTAATTAATACAGCAAGTCAATTAGAGAATGCTTATGTAATTATTAAATTAGAAGATTTATTAAAAGAGAGGGGTATCACTCAAAAAGATTTAGCATCCTTGACAGGAATGAGGGTGGGTACTATTTCAGAGATAGCTAATGGTAAAGGTATCTCATGGAATAAAGCTCAATTACTTTCTATAATGTCTGCTCTTAAATTAACTAATTTCTCTCAATTATATGAGATTAGATTAGAACCTACTCAGTATGAGGAATATGAATATGAATCGACACAATGGATAGCAACCAAAGAAATGCCTAATACAGTCAAAGAGATGTATAGAGAAAATTTATTAAAATCTAGAGGATTAGATTAAATCAAGCGAGAAGAACTGCCGTTAAAAAAGTAGGCTTGAAAATTAAAGTAGCAAAAAAAGGTGTAGAAATTCCACAAAATCTAAAACTATTACTCTTAAATTCTTATCACTAGTTAAAAAATACAGCAAAAGTGATTTAAACAACTGGAGTAAATAAAAAGAAAAACAGTCAACTGTAGATCAGTTGGCTTTTTTATTTCGCTTTGGTTACTTAGTTGTTTCTTTGAACTTAATGTCGATTATTTGTTCGGTTTTATTGTCTAATTTAACATCAACATATACTCCAAATTCTTTGTTGTTGTCCTTTAACCAAAGCTTGAACTTTTCTATAGAGTAATCTTTTATTGAAACTCTTCCAATATGAAAATAATCAATAATTGTAGCCTGAGGATACTTTTCTTTTGTCTTTTGAATAGCAGTTTGTCCCCATTTATAATAAGGGGACATTGTTTGTTCCATATTTTTCAAATCGTTCAAAGTTATTGTTGAAAAATCACCGAAAAACAATACATGAAGAGCAAATTGAATTGATAAAATTGTTTTCATGTTCTTTCATCCTCCCCTTTATTTTAGTGTTTACGTGTTGATTTAAGTTATACTAAGCCTCTTCTTCACTTATTAAAAATAATATCCATTTGAACTGAACAAACTACCTTAACTAATAAAATAAGTTGGGGAAAATATGCAAAATAAGAAATTTAACTTTTTTATTTCGTCATCGCCACAATACAACATGAATAAATTTAAGTTGATTTGCTACATCATAAACTTACATGAGTCGTGGATTAATTCCACGGCTTTTTATTTATTTTCAAGATACTCTCCGGCATTCTAATGCTCGTCCTTTAATAGTTTGCCTTTGACTTAGCGCTTGTACTTACGATTTTAACGTCTTTGCCGATAAGCCTTCAGATGAACGATTGAGCATATATCGATTAATGTCTTGTTCAAATTCGGTTATTTTCACAACAAAAAAGCGCCTCCTCCTACGATCGAATAAATCGTAAAAGCAGGCGCTTTGAACTAGCGCTAGTTTATCGATATATATAATAAGTTTATCGGGAATAAGTCCGTGAAGCATTCGTAAAAAACCGCGTAATAAAGGGATTAAACCGCTACCATTTCAATTCGAATCTTATCAGCAATCATTGCGATGAATTCAGAATTTGTTGGTTTTGATTTAAGATGGTGTACTGTGTAGCCAAACATTTTGGAAATAGATTCATAGTTTCCACGATTCCATGCGACTTCGATTGCATGACGAATCGCACGTTCAACACGTGAAGGCGTTGTATCGAATTTTTTCGCAATGTCTGGATATAACACCTTAGTAATTGACCCAAGCAGTTCTACGTCCAGATAGACCATTTGAATCGCCTCACGAAGGTATGCGTATCCTTTAATGTGAGCAGGAACGCCGATTTCTTTAATAATAGCTGTAATTGTGGCATCAAGTTGGCGTTGATCTAATTTTTGAGGTTTAGAACCTTGTAAAATACTAACACGTTTTTGTTTTTCGACCCTTTTACCAGCACATTGTAAAATTTTCGTCGCTAAGCGATCAAATTCAAATGGTTTAAGCATGAAATAAGATGCACCTAATTCGACTGCTTGCTTCATCACATCTTCTTGGCCGAAAGCCGTTAACATAATTACTTGAATGTTGTGATATTGTGGATTTTCATGCATTGTTTCAAGAACTGCAAGTCCATCAAGATGTGGCATAATAATATCTAATAATAAGACATCTGGAATTTGTTCTTCTAACATTTTCAAACATTGTTTGCCATTTGTTGCTGTGCAAATCACTTCAATTTCAGAATGATTTGAAAGATATTCCTCCATCATTTTGACAAGTTCACTATTATCATCCACTATTGCAACTTTTACTTTCTCCATTAATGTTCCTCCTTAGTGCTTTCAAAATAAGATCAAAGATTACGTATACTTCTGAATGTAGACACGCTTTTGATACAAAATGGTTTATTCGACAACTTCACTGTTAGCCCTTCAATTTTTCAAAAAATGAGTATGTTGGAATAGATATTTTCTTATTTTCGACAAATTTATGTATATTTTTTACGCGTTGATTTCTTCTATTAATTGTATCAAATAACTTTAATAAAAAATATGCTTTTGTTTTTAATAAGAAAAATCCACCCGATTTGGGTGGATTTTGATATTAAGCAGGTTGATTTTGGAGCATTTCAGTAATAGGGAGTGCTGCTCCTTTTTCTGGACTTTCAATAAACATATGAGTTACTGCCCCTGCGAAGTGCCCGTTTTGTATAATAGGACTACCACTCATTCCTTGCAAAATGCCGCCTGTTTTTTCTCTTAGTACTGGGTCTGTTATTTCAATTTGGAAACTTTTATCATTCACTTTCGTTATTGTCACATCAAATGACTCCACTTTTTTTCCTGAGATGGTTGTTAACATTTTTGCAGGTCCTTTTTTAATCTCGGAAGGTTGCATGATTTCAATTGCTTCTGGTAATACTGGTTGTACAGGCTTTTGCCATTTTCCAAAAATGCCATATACGCTATTTGATACTATACTTCCGATTTGACCTTGCTGATTTTCAACTGCAGAAATTTTGTATCCTGGTTCTCCAGGAATACTTTTCTTAATATGCTCAATTCTCGCATAAAATATAGCTCCTTGATTGAATTGAGGTGGTTTTTGTAAAATTTGATCAATAATTTGATGCCCTAGTGCACCATATTGCTTGGTATCAGGGTCTAAGAAGGTAAGTGTCCCTATACCATCTGTTTCATCCCGAAGAAAATTCATAACAGATGTCATTTCTTCTTTTTTTACGTCTAAATTTTTATCATTTCCATCTCGATTAATGGTTAAAGCTAAGGAGTCTTTAGTTGATGTTTTAACTATTTCATGAATGTTTTCAAGCTTTTTTACGGACGTATTATTGATTTTTTCAACAATATCTCCTCTTTTTAACCAGCTTCCATTTTGTAATAACACATCATTTGAAACAGTAATGTCAGCTAGTTGTAATTCCACACCAATTGAATCACCCATTGGAATTACCTTTTTTGCAGCACTTGCAATTGTTGTCCAGGATCCAAAAACGACAAGTAAAATAATTAGGCTCAGAAAAGAGCGCTTCGCATTTCGCATATGTCACCTCCTTTTCATTTATCATGGCTTCAATTTGAATTGTTATGAAAGGTAAATATTTGTCTAAAACTCAAACGTATAAAAAAACATCTTACAGAATTTTGTAAGATGTTTTAAACAGTTATAATTTCTATTATTTTCAATTTTAACTAAGCATTAATTTTTTTCGTTCGTCAGCAATTTCAATCAGTTCTTTTGCATGTTGGAATGTCAACTCCGTAACTTCTGCTCCTGACATGATACGACTGATTTCATCGATACGTTCATTGCCAAAAATTTCAGTTAAAGATGTAAATGTTCGATTTGTATCTTCTTGCTTTTGAATATGATAATGATGGTCTGCCATAGCAGCAACTTGTGGCAAATGAGATATACATAAAACTTGAGAGTGTATTGAAACTGCTGCAATTTTTTCTGCAATTGCTTGGGCAACTCTCCCGCTAACGCCTGTATCCACTTCATCAAAAATAATTGAGGTAATGCCATTTGTTGTAGAGAAGATTGTTTTCAATGCAAGCATTACACGTGAAAGTTCTCCTCCAGATGCAATTTTTGTAAGTGCTTTCGGTGGTTCACCAACATTTGTCGCAATATAAAATACGACTCTATCCATCCCGTTATGATCAAACTGTTCTTCTGGTAAAGATTCAAAATGAACGCTAAATTCCGCTTTTTCCATATATAATTCGCGTAATTGTTGCATAATAGCATCAGATAGTCTATTACCAACTTTTTTTCGAATTGTCGTTAGTTCACTTGCTGTAACTTGAAGTTTCTTTTGTAGTTCAATTAATTGTTGTTCATTTTTTTGAATATTTTCATCCCTATTTAATAAGGATTCCAATTCTTCTCCAATTTTTGCACGATACTCTAAAATTTCTTGTAAAGTAGGTCCATATTTGCGCTTCATCGATTGGATCAATGCTAATCGGTGCTCTACTTCATTTAATCTTTCTGGATCGAACTCTAAATCATCTAAAATATTCTTCACACCAAAAGCTGCTTCTTGTAAGTTATAAAAGGCATTCGATACGGCATCTGAATACTCTTTAAAGCTTTCATCTACTGTCGCAACATCCTCTAAATCAGCCATTGCTCTACCAATCCAATCAAGTCCTTTAGACTCACCTAAGATTGCATCATGTGCTGAATTAGAGCATTCAAATATTTTGTTGAAATTCATTAATCGACGACGTTCTTCCGTCAAATCCTCTTCTTCATTTGGTTGAAACTTACAAGCATCGATTTCTTTTATCTGGAATTGATAAAGGTCGATTTTTTGAGCAACTTGTTGTTCATTTACGGAGATAGCAGCAAGCTCTTTTTTTAACGACTTATACTCTTCAAATTGCTTTAAGTATCGCTCTTTTACAGGTTCTATTTCTCCTCCTGCAAATTGATCCAACAAAGAGATATGATGCTTGTCATCCATTAATTCTTGGCTTTCATGTTGTCCATGAATATCAATTAACGTCGCCCCAATTTCACGTAATAGTGACAAAGGAACAAGCTTTCCATTTACGCGGCATACACTTTTACCATTATCGTTTAAATCCCTGCGTAAGATAATCATTCCTTCTTCGACTTCTATCCCTGCATCAGCACATTTTTCATACGCAAGATGACTACTTGAAGTCAGTGTAAATAGACCTTCTAACTCGGCCTTCTTTGCACCATGTCTAATAAATTCTTGGGAGCTACGTCCACCCGCTAACAATTGAACTGCATCAATAATAATGGATTTACCTGCACCGGTTTCCCCTGTTAATACCGTCAGACCTTCTTGAAAATCTACAGTTAACTCTTCAATAATTGCGAAATTTTTGATTGATAGCTCTTTTAACAAGACTATTTCACCTCATATACCTACTTATAGCATTTCAATTAAACGATTTTTGACTGTATCTCGTACTAATTCTTCACGACAAATAATGAGAATGGTATCATCACCACAAATTGTACCGAGAATTTCATCCCAATCTAGATGATCAAGTAATGATCCTATAGCATGTGCATTACCTGGTAATGTTTTCATAACAAGCATGTGGCTTGTACCATCTATAGATACAAAAGCATCAGCTAATGCTCGATGTAGTTTTTGGACTGGATTGAAGCGTTGATCTGCTGGTAAGCTATATTTATATCGTCCATCTTGTAATGGCACTTTAATAAGATGCAATTCTTTAATATCACGCGAAATTGTTGCTTGCGTAACTTGATAACCTGCCTCTTTTAACATATCTACTAAGTCATCTTGTGTTTCTATTTCATTATTAGCAATCATATCACGTATTCGAATATGTCTTTGGCTCTTATTCATTACTTTCACCTCTATGCATAATTATGCTCATTCATTTATAACGTAACATTTTTTCTTTATTTTAACAAGAAAAAACACGGTCCGACAAAGCGAGGACCGCGTTATTTCAATTGTTGATGTGCTTCTTTCACAATAGAATCAAAATCAGTGTAAGATTCAATTTCTTCTCCAGGTTTTGGATTATATAGATGATATAGAAATTCGATATTTCCTTCCCCGCCTGTAATTGGAGAGTAGGAAGCATCTTTTACAACAAAACCGATGGATTCAGAAAATGTTGCAATTTTTTCTAATACTTCTAAGTGAGTTTTCGCCTCGCGAACTACCCCTTTTTTCCCTACTTTTTCTTTTCCTGCTTCAAATTGTGGTTTCACAAGTGCAACCACATCTCCACCAGGTAAAAGTAAAGTTTTCAAAACCGGTAAAATCAATTCTAACGAAATGAATGACACGTCGATCGTTGCAAAATCAGGTAAACCTTCAACTAGATCAGGAGGAGTTACATATCGAAAGTTGGTTTTTTCCATCACAGTTACTCGCTCATCAGAACGTATTTTCCACGCTAACTGATTTGAACCAACATCTAGTGCATAACAATGTTTTGCACCATTTTGTAATGCACAATCTGTAAAACCTCCAGTTGAAGATCCAATATCTAGCATCAGTTTATCTTTTACATCAACATCAAAAAGTTTTAATGCTTTTTCTAGTTTTAAACCGCCACGACTAACATATGGTAATTGTTGTCCTTTTATGGACAATTCGCTATCGACAGGGATTTTTTCTCCTGCTTTATCGATGCGAACTTCCTTCGAGAATACAAGTCCCGCCATAATCGTGCGCTTAGCTTTTTCTCTTGTTTCACATAAGCCACGCTGAACGAGTAATACATCCACGCGTTCTTTTGGAATTTTTGTTGTCATTATGCTTTTAAACCTGCTTGCTTATTAGAATTTTTGGCTGTTAGTTCTTCGATGCGTTTCACTGCGTCTTCTTCAGTAATTTTTAGATCTCGCAGTAATAAATCAACACTACCATGTTCTACAAATTCATCTGGAATACCCATGCGTTCAATCATATCTGTAGAGTACTGGTTATCATTCGCAAATTCTAATACGGCACTACCGAATCCGCCTTCAAGCATAGCTTCTTCTATTGTCAATATTGGTTTACCGCTTTGCATTAAACTGTGAAGCATATTCTCATCCATTGGTTTAATGAAACGAGCATTGATAATTTCCACTTTAATCCCTTTAGCTGCAAGTATATTTGCTGCGTTTTCTGCTAATGGAATCGTTGTACCGAATGTAAGGATAGAAGCATCAGTTCCTTCTCGTAAAACTTCCCATGAGCCAATTGGAAGAGCATGTAATTCCTTATCCATTGGTACACCTAAACCATTTCCACGTGGATAACGAAGTGCAATTGGGCCATCATTATAATCTAATGCTGTTTTCACCATATGTTGCCCTTCATTCTCATCTTTCGGCATCATGATGACAATATTCGGCATATGTCGTAAAAATGCAATATCAAATACACCTTGGTGAGTTTCTCCATCAGCACCAACTAGCCCTGCACGATCAATCCCGATGAAGACATTTAGATTTTGACGACAAATATCATGTAACATTTGATCATACGCACGTTGTAGGAATGTTGAGTAAATCGCTAAGAATGGTTTCGTTCCTTCAGCTGCCATACCTGCCGCCATCGTTGTTGCATGCTGTTCTGCAATACCTACATCAAAGAAACGGTTAGGGAATTCTTTTGCAAATCCTTCTAATTTGGATCCAACTGGCATTGCAGGTGTAATCGTAACAACTCGGTCATCTTCTCTTGCAACTCGTGTTACAGTATCGGCAATCAATTTAGACCATCCTGGTGCAGTTGTACTAGATTTCACAAAATCGCCAGTTTCAATTTTATAAGGACCAGTGCCATGCCAATTTCCGATTGTATCATTTTCAGCAGGCAAATAACCCTTCCCTTTTTTCGTAACAACATGAATAATGACTGGACCTTGTATTTTTTTTGCATTTTGTAACGTTTCTTCTAGTGTTTCAAAATTATGCCCATCAATTGGTCCAAGATATGTGAAACCTAATTCCTCAAAGAATACACCTGAAACAAGTAAATATTTTAAGCTGTCTTTTACTCGTTCAGCTGTAGAAGCCAATTTGCCACCTACTGCTGGGATCTTCTTCAATAGACCTTCTAAATCGTCTTTTGCTCTGTTATACTGGTTCGCTGTGCGAAGGCGACCTAAAATATTATGCATAGCACCGACGTTAGGTGCGATAGACATTTCGTTGTCATTTAAAATAACAATCATATTCGTTTTTTCATGACCAATATGATTTAGCGCTTCTAAGGCCATACCACCTGTTAAAGCGCCATCACCGATAATTGGCACAATATGATTGTGTTCACCTTTTACATCTCGAGCAGCTGCCATACCCATAGCTGCAGAGAGCGATGTAGAACTATGCCCTGTTTCCCAGACATCATGTTCACTCTCATTGCGTTTAGGAAAACCACATAAACCTTTATATTGACGAAGTGTATCGAATTCTTTCGCGCGACCAGTTAAAATTTTATGGACGTAAGCTTGGTGTCCTACATCGAATAATAGTTTATCCTTAGGACTATTAAAAGCACGATGAAGTGCTATCGTTAGCTCTACAACCCCTAGATTCGGTCCTATATGACCACCAGTTTTTGAGCATTTTTCGATCAAAAATCTTCGAACGTCATTGCTCAAGTCTCGAAGTTGTTTTGTATTTAATTCTTTCAAAAAGGATGGACTAGATATGTTGTTTAAATCCATCGCCATCACACACCTTTACATTATAGATTCATCGCACAATGTTTTTTTACCATTATAGCAGTGATAATCAATTGCACAAAATTAAACGGGCTGTTATTTGTTACGATGAACAATATATTCAGCAAAATCTTTCAATAAATTACTTTCAGATGGTAATTTTTCTAATGCTTCAATAGCTAAATGATAATGTGCATGAAGTTTTTCTTTTGCACCATCTAATGTTAGTAATGCAGGGTATGTGCTTTTATCACTTGCAACATCCTTCCCTGCTGTTTTACCTAGTTGTTCTGATGTACCTACTATATCAAGGATGTCATCTTGTATTTGGAAGCATAGTCCAATATGATGTGCATATTCAACTAAAATTGCCTTTTCTTCATCTGATACGCCTGCTAAGAT
Source organism: Rummeliibacillus pycnus (assembly GCF_050459865.1). GTDB lineage: Bacteria > Bacillota > Bacilli > Bacillales_A > Planococcaceae > Rummeliibacillus > Rummeliibacillus pycnus_B. The sequence continues at coordinate 10,031 of NZ_JBCMNM010000076.1, read as the reverse complement.
CGCTCCTGATTCAATACTAAAGCGTAAAATTGCTCCTGTTTTATTGACATGGACTTTTTCAAGTTCTTCAAGTGTCAATTGCTTTGTTTCACCTTCGATATCTAGGATTTGCCCTCCTACCATGCCTTCAGCACCTGCTGCAACACTTAGTTTATCTATAAGTTCTAAACGTTTTTTAGCATCTACTTGTTCCATACGAGCTAAAATACCAAATGCGATTGTATTAAGTGCATCACCTGCTAATGTTGCAAATGCATCACCATATACTTTATGGTTCGTCAATTTCCCCCGACGATAATCATCATTATCCATACTTGGTAAATCATCGTGGATTAATGAATAGGTATGAATCATTTCAATGACAGCACCTACAGTGTACGCTGCATCATCTTTAACATTGAAATGATCCATAACAGCTAATACAAATAGCGGACGAACTCTCTTACCACCTGCGTTTAATGAGTAAAGCATTGATTCTTTTAGTATTTCTGGTGCTGTAATTTCTTTTACAAGATCATTCATACGCTTTTCGACGACAGGAATGTTCTCTTTCATAAATGCTTTTAATTGTTGCGTCATTTACTTATTTTCCCTCTTCTCCTATTGGTTCAAACGGTTGTTCATTTCCGTTTTCATCCATAACGGAAACTAGTTGTGCTTCAGCTTTTGTTAATTGTTCATGACAAAACTGAGATAGCTTCATCCCTTTTTTGTACAGTTCAATTGCATCTTCTAATGGTACATCACCTTGTTCAAGTTGTTGTACAATTTCCTCAAGATCATTGATAGATGTAGCAAAAGATTGCTTTTTATTTGTCATCTATTACTCCCCTTTTCCTTCCATTGTAATCGATGTAATGGTTGCTACAGCTTTACCATCATGAAGGTGGAACTCTACTTCATCCTGTTCTTTGATATCTTGGATAGACTTTATTACTTTACCATTATGGTAAGTAAGACTATAACCTCGAGTCATAATAGATAATGGATTTAACGCTTCTAGTGTTCTTATGACTGAACGAAATTCTTCTTTTCTTTGATTGAGTTGTTGAATCACTGCTTTTTTCAATAATTTCTCGTCGTTTTCTACTCTCGTTTTCTCATAACGAAGTTGTTGCAGCGGAGAGCGGAGTTGCAAACGATGATCTATCTGAGCAACAAGAAACTTTTGATTTTTTACATAATCCAATATACTCTGATGAAGTCGTTCGTCTATTCTCGATATACGTTCAATAAATGGTCGATATATTCGATCAGGATATGCTAGTGGATAGGATTTTTGTAAGCGCTCTAATTTTGCTTTTTCATGTTTGATTCGAGCTTGCGTTAATTGAAATAATTGAGCCTTTCTTGCGAGTAAATATTTTGCTAGCTCTTCACTACTTGGTACAGCTCTTTTTGCAGCGGCTGTTGGCGTTGCAGCACGTACGTCTGCAACTAAATCAGAAATGGTTGTATCTGTTTCATGACCAACTCCACTAATGACAGGGAGCTTGCTTTCAAATATCGCTCTAGCAACAATTTCTTCATTGAATGCCCATAAATCTTCAATTGACCCTCCACCACGTGCAACAATCAATGTATCGATTTCAGGTGTATTATTAGCCTGTTCTATTGCCTTTACAATGCTTTTGGCTGCATGTTCACCTTGAACAAGTGCAGGGAATATGATAATATCCGTTAATTTATAATGTTGTTTGATTGTTGTACAAATATCACGAATTGCAGCACCTGTTGTGGCTGTTACAACAGCAATTTTTTGTGGGAATGTTGGAATTGGCTTTTTATATAAATCAGAAAAAAGTCCTTCTTTTTGAAGCTTTTCTTTTAATTGTTCATATGCCAAATATAAACTACCAAGTCCATCTGGTTCCATTGCCTGTGCATACAGTTGATATTGTCCGCCACCTTCATACACATTGACATCACCTTTAATAAGTACTTTCAATCCACTTTCAGGATTGAATTTCAACTGTTTAGCATGTGATGCGAACATAACGGCTTTAATCTGTGTTTTCTCGTCTTTCAACGTGAAATAGATATGACCTGATCCTGTGTGGTGTTTTACATTCGAAAGTTCTCCTTTTACATATACATTACGTAAATGGGGATCGACATCAAATTTCTTTTTAATATATTTTGTCAAAGCTTGGACTGTTAAATAAGGTGTGCTTGTCAAAACCTCAAACTCCTTATATACGCCTTTTAGCGATTGCTTTGTAGCGGTTATTAGGTGCTTTGGCATCGCCATTAGCATTTAATGTAAATAAGGCTGTCTTTCGCTAGAAAAACAGCCTTGACGTTACTATTTTACCTGTTTTGCGTTCATTTGTCTTATGATAGCTTTTTTTTAGCAGATTGCAATGTATTAAATAATAGCATTGTAATTGTCATTGGACCAACGCCGCCTGGAACAGGTGTAATTGCTGATACTTTGTCGAAAACTGCATCGAAATCTACATCTCCACAAAGTTTGCCGTTTTCATCTCGGTCCATACCAACGTCGATTACAACAGCTCCTTCTTTTACATGATCTGCACCAATCATTTTTGCTCGACCTGTTGCTACAACTAAAATATCAGCTCGAGTTGTAATAGATTTTAAATCAGGTGTTTTTGAATGGCAATATGTAACAGTTGCATCTTTTTGTAGTAGTAGTTGCCCCATTGGAACACCAACAATATGGCTTCGACCAACAACAACAGCGTGTTTACCTGAAATCTCAACATCTGCATATTCTAAAAGTTTCATCACCCCATATGGAGTACAAGGTAAGAATGTTGGTTGTTTTAATAACATTTTCCCCACACTTATTGGATGGAAGCCATCGACATCTTTGTCTGGAGAGATCGCTGCGATTACTTTTTGTTCATCGATATGTTTTGGAAGTGGTAATTGAACTAAAATCCCATCAATTGATGGATTAGTATTTAATTGCTCAATATGTTGTAACAATGTTTCTTCTGTGACTTCTGCAGATAACTTAATAAGCTCTGAATAAATACCCATTTGCTCACATGATTTTTGTTTGTTGGAAACATAAGTATGTGAAGCGGGGTCGTCACCTACTAAAATAACTGCTAGACCTGGTGTAATACCTTGTTCTTTTAAAGCATTCACTTCTTGTTGAATGGATTGTCGAATTGTATTGCCAATTTCTTTACCGTTAATTAGTTTGCCTGACATCTTGTTAACACTCCCAAATTCAGCTTTTTTATGATTTATTATGCAAATTTTGATAATACACCGTTAACGAATTTACTTGATTTTTCGTCACCAAATGTTTTACTTAGCTCAATAGCTTCATTTAATACAACACTTTTTGGTGTTTCTGGTGTATACATCAATTCATATGCCGCTAAGCGTAAAATTGTACGTTCAATTTTAGCAAGGCGATCGAATGACCAATTTTCTAATTTCTCTGCCAATGCAGCATCAATTTCTGTTTGATGTTGAACAGTACCAGATACTAATTTTTCGTAAAACGCATCCGTTTGTTCTTCCATCACATGTTCCATTGCTTCTTGAATTGTTAACTCTGTATTTTCTAGTTGAAAAAGTGTTTGTAACGCTTTTTCACGCGCTTCTCGTCGCTTCATTTTAATTTGTTCTCCTTTATACTACTACATCGGGACTTGGCGAAATGCTAAATGTTGAAAAATAGCAAAAATCATCACAAAAGGCCCATTATGTGAAGTGTTTCATTTGATTACAAGTATTCTTATTCTATCACAAAATATCCTGAACCGCATGGATTGTAATATGTTTTGAAAAATCAGAAAAGAGTTGTCCAAAAGCTGGAAACGAATAACGATTTTAATACTAATTTTCATCGTAAAAATCCGCTTTTTTCTGAGGTGGAATCAACTTTGGCCCTGCTTCGCTTTACTAGCATCGTCGTAGAAAATTCTACTTGCAAGAGTCAATTTCATAAATCTGAGCTTCGCCGCGTGAAGCGTTGCTGTGATTCCTCACAAGCAGGACTTAAATTATTTTATCCACGGGTATAATTTGAAAAACCGCGGAACTTTGCCCTATTATCGCGGATATTCGGTCTAAAACATTTTTTCCTCCAATAAAAATGAAAAGATGCCTTAAAAGTTACTTTCTCACTTTTAAGACATCTTTCTTAATCCATTATTCAGTTTTTGCGTCGTTCGACTGGTCAAATTGAATTCCTGTAATATGTACATTCACTTCTTTTGTTATGTGAGATGTCATATTAGCAATTGCTTCTCGGATCTGAGTTTGAACTTGTTTTGCTACTTTCGCTACAGATACCCCATATTGTACGAAACAATAGACATCCACGATTAAGCCTTCTTCGGTCCACTCTGTTTTTATCCCTTTACCATGAACTTTTTTTCCGAATTTTTCTACAACACCGGTAGCAAAGTTACCTCTTGTTTTAGAGACACCTTCTACTTCTGTTGTAGCAATTCCTGCAATAACTTCAATGACTTCAGGTGCAACCTCAATCTTACCTAATTCAGCCTTACCAGAAGGTGTGTTTTGAGGTAGAGATTGTACGACTTTATCAGCCATAGTGTTCGCCCCTTTCTCATATTATGAATTCATAACGTCATTTTCTTCAAGGAATTTTGTATTGAATTTCCCTGATTTAAATACCTCATGATCCATTAATTTTTCGTGGAAAGGAATTGTTGTATGGATTCCTGGTCCTTCAACAATAAATTCACCTAAAGCACGTTTCATTTTAGCGATTGCTTCTTCGCGAGTATCGGCATGTACAATTAATTTCGCTACCATTGAATCATAATATGGAGGAATTGCATAGCCTGGGTACATTGCTGAATCAATACGCACACCAATACCACCAGGTGCTAGATAGCTCTCAACTTTCCCTGGTGAAGGCATAAAGTTTTTAGATGGATTTTCTGCATTGATACGACATTCAATCGCCCAACCATTCACTTTCACATCTTCTTGTTTATACATCAATTTCTCACCAGATGCAATTTTCAACTGTTCGCGAACTAGGTCAATACCAGTGATTTCTTCAGTTACTGGGTGTTCTACTTGGATACGAGTATTCATTTCCATGAAGTAGAATTTATCTTCTTTATAATCGTAGATAAACTCAACAGTACCTGCACCACGATAGCCACATGCGATAGCTGCTTTAACAGCTGCATCACCCATTTCTGTACGTCGTTCTTCAGATAGTGCAGGAGATGGAGCTTCTTCTACTAGTTTTTGCATACGACGTTGTACTGTACAGTCACGTTCTCCCAAATGAATTGTATGACCATAGCTATCTGCTAACACTTGAATTTCACAGTGACGGAAATCTTCTATGAATTTTTCTAAGTATACGCCTGGGTTACCAAAAGCCGCTGCTGCTTCTTTTTGAGTAATTTGAACGCCTTTGATTAAATCTGCTTCATCACGAGCAACACGGATCCCTTTACCGCCACCCCCTGCAGTAGCTTTAATAATAACTGGGTATCCGATTCCTTTTGCTACTTCAACAGCTTCATGCTCATCTGCTACAAGGCCTTTAGAACCTGGAACTGTTGGAACGCCCGCTTCGATCATTGTGTCTTTTGCGATATCTTTAATACCCATAATTTTAATCGCGTCAGAAGTTGGTCCGATAAAAGTAATGCCAGCATCTTCACAAGCCTCTGCAAAGCTAGCGTTCTCTGCAAGGAAGCCGTATCCAGGGTGAATACCATCACAACCTGTTTTTTCAGCAACTGTAAGTATTCGATCAATTTTCAAATAACTATCACTAGAAAATTTAGAACCGATACAATATGCTTCGTCTGCAAGTTGAACATGAAGTGCTTCACGATCTGCTTCTGAATATACAGCAACAGATTGAATATCCAATTCTTTACATGCACGAATAATGCGTACCGCGATTTCTCCACGGTTAGCAATTAATACTTTTTTCATTTAAGCGGCCTCCCTTAGTTTTCTTTCACTAGGAATAAAGGTTGACCGTATTCCACTAATTCGCCGTCTTTAACTAAAACTTCTACAATTTCACCTTTTACTTCTGCTTCAATTTCATTGAATAATTTCATCGCTTCAACGATACAAACGATTGATTCTTCGCCCACTTTGTCTCCTACTTGAACGAATGCTGGAGATTCAGGATTTGGTGCTTGATAGAAAGTACCAACCATAGGAGAAACAATTTTGTGTACAGATGCATCATTTGCAACTTCTACTTTTGGTGCTGGAGCAGCTGGTTTCTCTGCAACAGGTGCTGCTGGTGCTTTAGGTGCTTCAATAATAGGTGCTACTGGTGTTGTAACCGCTTTAACAACTTGCGCTGGTGCATCAGTTACAATTGTAGTAGCACCATTCTTTTTAAGTTTAACTTTAGTGTCATCTACTTCATAAACGAATTCATCTATTGAAGATGAATCTACTAGCTTAATAATTTCGCGAATTTCTTGAATTTTTAACATACATTACTCCCCTTACTTGTGTGTAGTATAATACATTTTCTATTTTATCTCGTTTAATATATTTTTTAAACACTTATTTATAAATAAACATTATTCAAGAAAATTCGCTCAAAATTCAGTTAATTGTTTCAGATTGAAAATCAACAACAATTTGTCCAGAGTTATCTAGCTCTTTTTTCACCATATAAACGATCTCATTTACCTTTGCTTTTGATAATTCATTCGCCTGTACTGTAACACGAATTCGTTCGTCCTCAGCTCGTACAAATGCATCTGGATATCCTAAAGTTTTGATTAACATTTCTAACATTGCTTCGTTTGATTCATTTTTTGTAATGGCATCAATTTGGTTGAATGCTTCATTTTTTTCTTCTGCAGTATATTGTGAAGAGGCAATTTTTTTAGTTAATGTATCTTTTAATTGACTACGTTGATTTTGTAGTTCCATACGCATTTCTTCAAATAGATGACTTTCTGTAGTTACTGGTGTTGTTTTACCTGTTTTACTAGCAATATCACTAATTTTCGTATCTTTTAGTGCATTGTCACTAAAAATTGCTAGTCCATTAAATGGTGTGACAGGATTAGATAAATAATATACTGAAATAACCGCAGCTAAACTTAGTAATGTTAAAAACCATACTGCTTTCTTTTTTACTTTCAATGTGAATCCTCCTTTTTTTCCATTGGTCGTACTACAATACGATGGGTTGGTATTTCTAGCACACTTGATAATACTGTAACGAGATCATTTTTTACGGTTATTGAATCAGCTCCTTCTGCCACGACTAAAACTCCCGTCACTTTTTGTTGTTTGCTCTCAGCGCTTTGTTGCCAGCTAAAATATTGGCTAAGTGATGATTCATTAGACTTCGTTTCTGGAGTTGTCTGATCGTAATAGAAATAGATCATCACTTTTCCTACGCCTTCAATTGAACTCAGAATAGATGTTAGTTCCTGATACTGTTCTGTATTGTTAGTGGAAATTTTTGCATCATCTTTTGGTCCTTTTGATAGGCTCCAATAACCACTGACTAAAAGTAGTACAATGATGATTCCTGCGATAAGATACTGCGTTTTTTTAAAGTGTAGTGCTTTTCCAAGAACATCTCCTCCTTCAATACATTAACAACTAGTTCATCTTATGAACCGATTGTATTCAATATGCAAAACAAGCTATAAAAAGAAATAGTTAATACAATAAAGTGCTAGAAACATTTTTAATAGCTGAGTAGATTCTTCTTCATAATCTTTTGGAATAATCAAAAGTAATATTTTCCCGATAATACTATAAGCTAACAAGCCAAATAAAAAGCTTGTCACTAAGCCCCTCCTTTTCCTATCTGCATTTGTATCATTAATACCACCATCATGATGGTAAAGAAATAAGCGAATGCTATTAAAAATGAAACTGCACAGAGTATAAAGAGAGTTTTACTAATATCTTCAATTAATCCATTCACTTTACTATCCGTAAAAGGTTCTAATACTGCCGCTAGAAAACGATAACTTAAACCTAATATTAAAATATTTAATGTAGGTAAGATCGTAACGCTCCAAACACTAATCAATAAGCCCGTGCTCGTAGTGACCAATGCAGTTGAAGAATATTTTTTGAAAGTCATAAGAGATTCAGTAACTAGCGAGCCAATAATCGGGATATTCTGTTGTATTAATCTCTTAACGGGCTCAGATATATCGCCAGAAATAGTCCCTATAATTACCCCATTTGCTGCAAGTAACATCGCATAAATAACAACTGATGCTGAAACAATACTCAGTACCGACATACGCAAAAAATCAGCCATTTTGGCAAAGGAAATCTCAGGCAACATTCTGGTAATAAAATCAAATACAAAAGTAGCTATTAACATAGGAATAAGAAATTTTGATACAACTACTAAAATGGTTTGTAAAAACAATAAAAAAACGGGACTAATCGCTAATACAGAAAATAGTCCCGAACCAAGAAGTAATGATGAAGTTAATAACGGTGACAGAACAACATAGATATGCATTAATTGATCTGTAATACTTTTCATTTGATCAAATGCATCAAATACTGGACGAATGGTGACCATGATTACGACAATTAAAAAGAAAAACCTTGTCCACTCTTTCATCGTAGGAATCAGCCAATTGATACAAAGAAATAAAAATCCATATAGAAAAAAAGAACGTAGTGCAAGAATTTGTTCTTTGAATGGTTCTAAAAAGAAAGTAGTCAGTTGTTCGATCATCACAACCTCCTATGGTACTAATAGCTTATCCCATTGCTTTAACAGTTCGCCTAACTTGTCCAACCAAAGAGTGACAATCCAAATTTTGATTGCAAGATGACTAATAAAAGCAATGCTCCCGTAATCATTCTCTTCAAGTAAATCTGAAACAATAATGGAACATAAGTAGAGCAATGAACTCCCTAATATTAATGGCAAATAAGGCAAATCAAATAAATAGAACGTCCTCAATCTTTGCCAAAACGGTAGTACTACTCGCATCATTAAATAACTACTTAATATGAAAAAAAACACAATTGTGAATAATCGATGTAACGCTGGAGACGTCATTTGTATCCCTACCAAAAGCAGAAGCGATAACAATATAAAGAATAGGAACATCATCTATGACGTCATCAGCCATTGGAAAAATGTAATAATCTCATCAAAGAAGAGACGCATAAATCGCAGCAATTCAATGGTTATATAGAGATATGCAATGAAGTTCAGGAAAAAGGAGAACTCTTTTCTTCCTGTTTGTTCAAAGAAAATATGCAATAATCCTAAGACAAGTCCAATCCCAGCAATACGAAGCAAATCTTGAAGTTCCGAAGTCGTCCCTCCTTTCTCTTCAATTTATGTATGGCACAAAAAAATATGCAAAAAGAGAAGTGTCTAATTGTTTAAAAGACTTCTTTGTATTTTGTTTTTTGGGCTATTTCTTAGAATACAATAGAGACAACAACATGAAGGATTACCCCTTTTAGACGTTTAAATATAAAAAAGTCTATTGAATATATTGCTTCTGATCGCCAATTAATGAGAAAAAATGAAAGGAGTGAGAAAATTGAAATTGAAACTGTTTATTTGCATACTATTTTTTTCTCAATTAATAGGATGCACAGTAGAGAATCATGAACTACAAGGGGAAATTACCAGGGTTGATATTCAAAAAGATGAAAGTGATAAAGAAGTTGTGGTTATTAATAATACGGAAACATTGGAATCATTAAAACGTTATTTTGAAAAGATTTCATGGGAAAATGCAATGCCGAGTATGTCTAGAAAAGAAGATATCATTATAACTTTAACTATTGATTTTGATAATAAGAAAATATCGAAGGAATAATATATTTGGTTTAATGAAGATAATTCTGCAACCTTTATTGATCATAATGAACCAAAAATGGGAACTTTAAATAAAGAAGATGCCAAAGGTTTAAAAGAAATACTAATGAAATGAACCAATTTTGCATATCCATTTTTTGTTAAATACAAATATTTAACACATTAACTTTTCAATATTCAGATTTGCATGTTCCGCTACAGACGGCGCTTTCCACGGGCTTGGCTTCAATCTCCTCGTCAC
>NZ_JBCMNM010000075.1:0-40516 GCF_050459865.1 Rummeliibacillus pycnus | reverse complement strand
GCTAATTCCACATCATGCAAAAAACAGATTAATACTATTAATATTTGTATATAGACACTTTTTCAGTCCCCAAAGTGTAATAATTAGGCGATTGCAGCCAAGTCCGCGGAAAGCGCCTGTCTGTAGCGGAACATCCAAATCTGAATAGTGAAAAGTCAATGTGTTAAAATGTTCGTATTTAAAAATCGATAATAGATTTAAGAAATTGATTTATTTAAAATTTAGTTTTGTATATTGAAAATTAGGTAGAATACAGATTTCATATTCAATTAATCTATCACTATTTAATAGTATATAAAAAAATTGCGAATAAATGTTCGCTTTTTTCTTGTGTTTTTCTCAAAAAAGAAGTATAGTAGAGACAGAAATATAAGAGAACGCATTTTGAAGGAGGAACTAGATTGGACGAACGTAAAGCGGCATTAGATATGGCTCTTAAACAAATTGAAAAGCAATTTGGTAAAGGGTCTGTTATGAAATTAGGAGAACAGGCAGACCGTAAAGTTTCTACATCTTCAAGTGGCTCTTTAGCACTTGATACAGTACTTGGAGTTGGTGGTTATCCTCGAGGTCGTGTTATTGAAATATATGGACCAGAAAGTTCTGGTAAAACTACAGTAGCACTACACGCAATCGCAGAAGTACAAGCAAATGGAGGTCAAGCAGCATTTATTGATGCTGAACATGCTCTCGATCCTGTTTATGCTTCTAAACTTGGCGTAAATATTGACGAATTATTACTTTCTCAACCAGATACTGGTGAACAAGCCTTAGAAATTGCAGAAGCACTTGTACGAAGCGGTGCCATTGATATTATTGTTATCGACTCAGTAGCAGCACTAGTACCAAAAGCAGAAATTGAAGGCGAAATGGGCGACTCACATGTTGGCCTTCAAGCACGTTTAATGTCACAAGCATTACGAAAATTATCTGGTATTATTAATAAGTCTAATACCATTGCTATTTTTATTAACCAAATTCGTGAAAAGATTGGTGTTATGTTCGGTAACCCGGAAACAACTCCAGGTGGACGTGCGCTTAAATTCTATGCTTCTGTTCGATTAGAAGTGCGTCGTGCAGAAACGATTAAACAAGGTAATGATATGGTTGGTAACCGCACGAAGATTAAAGTTGTAAAGAATAAAGTTGCACCGCCATTTAAAACAGCTGAAGTTGATATTATGTATGGCGAAGGGATTTCAAAAGAAGGAGAAATTATCGATATCGGTGTTGAAAAAGATATCGTGCAAAAAAGTGGTTCATGGTATGCCTATGAAGATGAACGTTTAGGACAAGGCCGTGAAAATGCTAAGCAATTCCTTAAGGAAAACCCGGAAGTTCGTGATGAAATTGCTCAAAAAATTCGTGTTGCTTCAGGTATTGCTGGAGATGAGTATGATGTACCAGAAGAATTGGAAGATGAAGTAGACCCAACATTATTTGATGAAGAATAGTTTCGTTCGAAAGACCCCTTCAAGGATTATTGAAGGGGTCTATTATATATATCCAAAAACTGTGAATCCTTGACAGGTCTATATTTCAACTATACAATTAACTTGTATTATTTCTAAACTTGAAATGAAATTGGCACTATATTGAATAATCAATGTAAAGCCGACTGAAACAGAATATGAAAACAGCAAGAGGAGGTGTTCGAATGATAGAAATCATCATCTCCGCTTTGCTTGGACTCATCGTCGGTGCCGTTGTTATCTATTTCGTCATGAAAAAAGTGAACGATTCAAAAGTGACAGGTGCAAAGAATTCTGCAGAACTTATTATTGAAGAAGGTAAAAGAGAAGCGGAAGCTCTTAAGAAAGAAGCACTACTTGAAGCAAAAGATGAAACTCACAAACTTCGAACTGAAGCAGAAAATGACATCCGTGAACGCCGGTCTGAGCTTATGAAACAAGAGAACCGGTTATTGCAAAGAGAAGAAAATCTTGATCGCAAGGATGACGCTCTGAATAAGAGAGAATCAGGATTAGAGCGTAAAGAAGAGGCTCTAGCTGAAAGACAACAGCATATTGTACAGATGGAAAGCAAAGTGGAAGAACTTGTTGCCAAACAACAATCCGAAATTGAACGCATTTCAGCATTAACTCGCGAAGAAGCAAAAGCAATCATCTTAAAACAAGTAGAAAATGAGTTATCAACTGATATTGCCGTCATGACAAAAGAAGCTGAAACACGTGCAAAAGAGGAAGCTGATAAAAAGGCACGAGAAGTTTTATCACTTGCCATTCAACGCTTTGCAGCAGACCACGTTGCTGAAACGACTGTGTCTGTCGTTAACTTACCAAACGATGAGATGAAGGGTCGTATTATCGGACGTGAAGGTCGTAACATCCGAACACTGGAAACGTTAACAGGTATTGATTTAATAATCGACGATACACCAGAAGCAGTAATCTTATCTGGCTTTGATCCAATTCGTCGTGAAACAGCCCGTCTAGCACTTGAAAAATTAGTTCAAGATGGCCGTATTCACCCTGCGCGTATTGAAGAAATGGTAGAGAAATCGCGCCGTGAGGTAGACGAACAGATTCGTGAGACTGGTGAACAAACAACTTTTGAAGTAGGAATTCATAATTTACATCCAGATTTAATGAAAATTCTTGGTCGTATGAAATATCGTACAAGCTATGGTCAAAACGTCTTAAAACATTCTGTAGAAGTAGCACATTTAGCTGGTTTACTTGCAGCTGAATTGGGTGAAGACGTGATTTTAGCTAAACGAGCAGGTTTACTGCACGATATAGGTAAAGCAATAGACCATGAAGTAGAAGGAAGCCATGTTGAAATAGGTGTGGAATTAGCATCAAAATATCATGAGCATCCTGTTGTGATAAATAGTATTGCATCTCATCATGGTGACACAGAACCAACGTCTGTTATTGCAGTATTAGTGGCAGCTGCTGATGCATTGTCTGCAGCAAGACCAGGAGCGCGAAGTGAAACTTTAGAAAATTATATTCGTCGCCTCGAAAAACTGGAAGAAATTTCAGAGTCATACGAAGGTGTAGAAAAATCATATGCAATTCAAGCGGGCCGCGAAATTCGTATAATCGTACGTCCAGATCAGATTGATGATTTAGCATCACATCGATTAGCACGTGATATTCGAAAACAAATTGAGGATGAGCTTGACTATCCTGGACATATTAAAGTAACAGTAATTCGTGAAACTCGTGCTGTTGAATATGCAAAATAGTCTTAAATGCTGAAGCTGCTCGTTCAGACTTGAATGAAGCAAAGGTCTAACCGCGGAAGCTTAATGGGATTATTTATTAAAACGTACATCAAAAGAAGATGTACATTTCTAAAATTTAATTGACAAAAGGCTTCTTTGAACTTCGGTCGAGAAGCCTTTTTTAATGGGAATGGGTGTATAAAATGAAAGTACTATTTATTGGAGATATAGTAGGGGATATTGGCTTAGATGCAGTTGAATCCTATTTACCACGATTAAAAAGAAAATATAATGTTGATGTTGTCATTGCGAATGGAGAAAATGCAGCCGCAGGTCGAGGTATTACAAAACGTATTTATCAAGATTTACTCATGATGGGTGTAGATGTTATTACAATGGGGAACCATACATGGGACCAAAAAGAAATCTTTGACTTTATCGATGATGCTGACTATTTAATCCGTCCTGCTAACTTTTCAGATGAAGCACCGGGTAAAGGAATGGTTTCCGTAACGAAAAACGGTCAAACTATTTCAATCATCAATTTACATGGTCGCACATTCTTGCCACCACATGGTGATCCATTTGCAAAAGCAGAAGAATTAGTTAATGAAGCAAAAAAAATATCTCCACTAGTTTTTGTAGATTTTCATGCAGAAACTACTAGTGAAAAAATTGCTTTAGGTTGGCATTTAGATGGCAAAGCATCAACAGTTGTTGGTACACATACACATGTACAAACAGCAGATGCACGAATTTTCCCTGGAGGAACGGCATTTATTTCAGACGTAGGGATGACTGGACCTTATGATGAAGTACTTGGTATGAAAAAGGAAAGCGTACTTTATCGATTTAAAACAAATATGCCAGTACGTTTCGAAGTACCAAAACAAGGTAGAGAAGTATTTAGTGGCTTCTTTGTAGATCTTGATAATAAGACTGGAAAAGCTAATAACTTTGAAAGAATTTATATAAACGCAGATTATCCTTTCGTTCCTTAATTTAGTCTATATCATGCATGAGGTGCATACAATGTTCCATGGACAATCAAAATGTCCCTGATTTTTCAAACTAAGGGAGGAATAGTTGTGGATTCATTGAAAGTATCGTCTCGCTCCAATCCGAATTCAGTAGCAGGTGCATTAGTGGCAGTGATAAGAGAGCAAGGATATGCAGAGATGCAAGCAGTTGGGGCAGGTGCCCTCAATCAGGCGGTGAAAGCGATCGCAATTGCGAGAGGTTTTGTAGCGCCGAGTGGTACTGATTTAACATGTTCACCAGCATTTACTGATATTTTAATAGCTGGTGAAGATCGAACAGCTTTAAAATTACTCGTCGAAAAAAAAGGACGATAAGAAATAAAAGCTGAACGCGCTTGTTTAGCTAGATGGCTTATAAAAATACCGGATAATTTCCGGTATTTTTTTTTGGATTTGAAAGAAAATATACATAAACCGAACAATTATCATTACATTTTCATGAACATTCATTTCAGTCAAAGGTCTGATTTTAAATGAAATCATCTAATAACGATAGTGTCATACGCATGTTCATGATAAACTTATGAAAGATAAAAAAGCTTTGACGTTATATATTAAGGAGATGTTGATAATGTTACATCAGCTTTCATGGAAAGTCGGTGGGCAACAGGGGGAAGGTATTGAAAGTACAGGAGAAATTTTCTCAACTGCGATGAACCGCTTAGGTTACCATTTATATGGATATCGCCACTTCTCTTCCCGTATCAAAGGTGGCCATACGAATAATAAAATTAACGTACGTACATCAACTGTACATACGATTCCAGATGACCTAAATATTTTGGTTGCATTTGACCAAGAAACAATTGAGGTTAACTATAAAGAATTAGCAGCTGAAGGAGTAATTTTAGCAGATGCTAAATTTAATCCTGAAAAACCAGAAGATTGCCCAGCTGAATTATATGTCGTACCATTTACAGAAATTGCTACTGAACTTGGTACTTCACTTATGAAAAACATGGTTGCAATCGGTGCAACAGCTGCACTAATGAATCTTAAAGATGAAGTCTTCCAAAGTGTTGTCGACGAAATCTTCGGCCGTAAAGGTGAAGCTGTTGTACAAAAGAATATGGAAGCTATCGCTAAAGGTCATGAAATGATGGATGGATTGCTAAAAGATCAAGTTGGTAAATTCGAACTTGAACCTGGAGATGGCAAACATCGTTTATTCATGATTGGTAACGAAGCTATTGCACTTGGTGCACTAGCTGCAGGTTCTCGTTTAATGAGTGCATACCCTATTACACCAGCATCAGAAATTATGGAATACTTAATTAAAAAATTACCTAAATTTGGTGGTACTGTTATTCAAACAGAAGATGAAATCGCAGCTGCAACAATGGCTATTGGTGCAAACTACGGTGGTGCACGTGCATTCACAGCATCAGCAGGCCCTGGTCTTTCACTTATGATGGAAGCACTTGGTCTTGCAGGTATGACAGAAATACCTTTAGTTGTCGTTGATACACAACGTGGTGGCCCATCTACAGGTCTTCCAACAAAACAAGAACAATCAGATTTAATGGCAATGCTTTACGGAACTCACGGTGAAATTCCAAAAGTAGTCATTGCACCATCAACTGGTGAAGAAGCATTCTACGATACGATTCAAGCATTCAATATTGCAGATGAGTTACAATTACCAGTCATCTTACTGTCAGATTTACAATTATCACTTGGTAAACAAACAGTTGAACCTTTTGACTACTCTAAGATTACAATTAATCGCGGTAAATTAAATATGGATGAACTTCCTGAAATCGAAGACAAACAATACTTTAAACGTTATGCAGTAACAGAAGATGGTATTTCTACACGAGTGGTTCCAGGTCAAAAATACGGTATTCACCATGTAACTGGTGTTGAACATAACGAAGAAGGAAAACCTTCTGAAGCAGCAGGCAACCGTAAGACTCAAATGGACAAACGCTTCCGTAAATTACAACATGTACATTTTGATACACCAGTATTTACAGATGCACCTAACGAAGAAGCCGATGTATTACTTGTAGGTTTTGGTTCTACAAAAGGTGCATTAGAAGAAATCCGTCCAATGTTAGATGCAGAAGGCGTTAAAACAAACCATGCACATATTCGTTTAATTCACCCATTCCCAGTTGAAGAAATGAAGTCATTAATCAATCATGCGAAAAAAGTGATTGTTGTCGAAAATAATGCGACTGGTCAATTAGCTAATGTTATGAAATTAAACATGGGTCATCATGATAAAATTGTAAACTTAACAAAATATGACGGTACGCCATTCTTACCAATGGAATTACTTGGCCGTGTAAAGGAGTTGCTAACAGATGGTAACATTTAAGGATTTTCGTAACACTGTAAAACCTAACTGGTGTCCAGGATGTGGTGACTTTTCAGTGCAAGCTGCCATTCAACGTGCTGCAGCAAACCTTGAAATCGTACCACATGAACTTGCGGTAGTTTCAGGTATTGGATGTTCAGGCCGTTTATCAGGTTATATTAACTCATATGGCTTACATGGTATTCATGGTCGTGCATTACCAATTGCTCAAGGGTTAAAAATGGCTAACCGTGATTTAAATGTCATCGCTACAGGTGGTGACGGAGATGGTTTTGCAATAGGTATGGGCCATACAATCCACTCAATCCGTCGTAATATTGATATCACTTACATTGTCATGGATAACCAAATCTATGGTTTAACAAAAGGTCAAACTTCACCACGCTCTGCTGCTGGTTTTATTACAAAATCAACACCAGGTGGCGCAATCGAACCATCACTAAAACCGTTAGAAGTCGCTCTATCTTCAGGTGCTACATTTGTTGCACAAAGTTTCTCAACAGACTTAAAAGAGCTAACAGCGATTATCGAAGCAGGTATGAGACATAAAGGCTTCTCATTTATCAATGTATTTAGTCCATGTGTGACATATAACAAAATCAACACATATGACTGGTTCAAAGAAAACATTACAAAACTTTCAAGTATTGAAGGATACGATTCTACAAATCGTGCTGAAGCGATGAAAACTGTAATGGAACATGAAGGTCTAGTAACAGGTATTATCTATCAAAACGAAGATGAACCTTCATATCAAGAAAAAATTATTGGTTACAATGAAGAACCACTTAACAAAGCAGACATTATGATCAAAGAAGAAGAATTAAATGAACTAATGAAAGAGTTTATATAATTTCAAGTTCTTTTAAATCTATATTCCATAATTAAAGTAAAGGGCTATTTAATAAGTCCAAAATAAGAGACAACGAAAATATTTTTTCGTTGTCTCTTTCTTCTTTCTTCTATTTCGTCAATTTAAAAATGCTTCATTTTGACGAAACAAAGACATTTCAAACTCATATCTTGTAGGAATAGACTATCATTCAGTATAATAGGATAATGGGTACTCGAACGAAAGGAGTCTACCGATGAATGAAGAACAACGACTTGCTAGTCAACAAGTAAAAACTACAAAGTCTGCTTCTACAAAAACAGAAAAAGACTATAGCAAATATTTTCAATCTGACTATACAGCGCCATCTTTAAAAGATGCAAAGAAACGTGGGAAAGAAGACGTACAATACCACAACGACTTTAAGATTGATGAAGAATTCATGGGTATGGGAACAGGTCGCAAATTTTTAATTCGCACATTTGGTTGCCAAATGAACGAACATGATACAGAAGTTATGGCGGGCATTTTTATACAGTTGGGATATGAACCAACAGAAGATGTTGAGGAAGCTAATGTTATTTTAATGAATACATGTGCTATTCGTGAAAATGCTGAAAATCGTGTTTTTGGTGAGCTTGGCCACTTAAAACCATTAAAACTAAAAAATCCAGATTTACTGATTGGTGTTTGTGGCTGTATGTCACAAGAAGAAGCAGTCGTAAAGAAATTATTAAAAACGTACGATCAAGTAGACATGATTTTTGGTACACATAATATTCATCGCTTACCAGACATTTTGAATGAAGCATATCTATCTAAAGAAATGGTTGTAGAAGTTTGGTCTAAGGAAGGAGATGTTATCGAAAACCTTCCAAAAGTGCGTAAAGGTAATACAAAAGCATGGGTTAATATTATGTACGGTTGTGACAAGTTCTGTACGTACTGTATCGTACCTTATACTCGTGGTAAAGAACGTAGTCGTTTACCAGAAGATATTATACAAGAAGTTCGAAGTTTAGCAGCACAGGGCTATAAAGAAGTGACTTTGCTTGGACAAAATGTCAATGCCTATGGTAAAGACTTCGAAGACAGAAACTATCGTTTGGGAGATTTAATGGATGAATTACGTAAAATAGATATTCCTCGAATTCGCTTTACGACTAGTCATCCTAGAGACTTTGATGATCATCTAATTGAAGTACTTGCGAAAAAAGGAAATTTAGTAGAACATATTCATTTACCAGTGCAATCAGGTTCTAGCGAAATGTTGAAAATTATGGCGCGTAAATATACACGTGAGAGCTATTTAGAATTAGTACGTAAGATTCGAAAAGCTATACCGGATGTTGCACTAACTACGGATATTATTGTAGGCTTCCCAAATGAAACAGAAGAACAATTTGAAGAAACACTATCTCTATATAAAGAAGTAGGCTTTGAAATGGCATACACATATGTTTATTCTCCCCGCGAAGGTACTCCTGCAGCGAAGATGAAAGACAATGTACCATTAGAAGTGAAAAAAGCACGACTACAACGTTTAAATGAAGTTGTAAATGAATACTGTGGTCAATCCCTAAAAAAATTCGATAGTTTAATTGTTGAAGTATTAGTTGAAGGTGAAAGTAAAAAAAATCCAGAGGTATTAGCTGGATATACACGAAAAAATAAACTCGTAAACTTTGTAGCGCCAAAAGAAGTCATAGGAAAACTTGTTAAAGTTAAAATTACTGAAGCAAGGACATGGTCTTTACAAGGCGAATTTATCGAAGTAGTATCGAGTCAAGAGGTGAAAGCATAATGACAGAAAAATTATTTACAAAAGAAGATATTATTGAAAAAGCACACGAGATTGCACATATGATTGCCAACACAGAAGAAGTTGAATTTTTCAAACGTGCAGAAGCACAAATTAACGAAAATCAATTTGTCCGCGAAAAAATTGCTAGTTTAAAAAGCTTACAAAAACAAGCAGTAAACTTCCAACATTATGGAAAAGAAAAAGCTTTAAAATTAATTGAAGAAAAAATCGCAAAAATCGAGGAAGAAATCGATGAGCTTCCAATTGTAGTTGAATTCAAACAATCACAAGGTGATGTCAATGATTTGTTACAACTTGTAGCAAACTCAGTAGCCAATAATGTAACAGATGAAATAATTGGGGCAACTGGTGGAGATATTTTACGTGGTGAAACAGGTTCAAAAGTTCGCAACTCAAAACCTGGAAGCTGTTCATAAGAGTAATTGTTAAAGGGTCCGAAGAAAAGCATTATTTTTTCGGACTTTTTATATACATAGACGATAAAGTGAAGGGATGAGGCGATAATCGCTTCATCCCTTTTCGAATATTATATAAATGTCTCATTTTATGACAAAAATTATTGAATAGAATTTATTACTTATTGATGATCAGAAGTCTATAGGTATTTATTTTTTTATTTAAGAATTAGGCACCCCCTAGGCAAAAGCCGCATATGATGTGGTGAACGGAAGCAAAGGAGGAATCATGCTGAGACAGTTACGCCATATTGTGACAAAAGCAGTGATTGCAAAGGGCAAAAAAAGAACGGAATGTAGTGAAACTTTACGTCCACCAAATAGTCCATCAAGTATTTTAGGTTGTTGGGTGATCAATCATACTTATCAAGCAAAGAAAAATGGCAAGTTTGTTGAGGTAACAGGTAAGTATGATATTAATGTATGGTATGCATACAACAATCATACTAAAACTGCAGTATTTTCTGAATCTATTCCATATCGTGAACGGATTAAACTACATTATCGAGATGAAGAACCAACAGGAAAAGAAGAAGTGTATATCCGCGTACTGCAACAACCAAATTGTATTGAAGCGGTTATTGCACCTGATGGTGATCATTTTGTAGTCACTATCGAAAGAGAGTTGTTAGCGGAAGTTGTTGGAGAGACAACAATTTGCATTAATATTCATCCAATGGATTTTGAAGAAGAATGGGATTTTGAAGAAGAAAGCTCATCATCAAGTTCATCATCAGAACAGCATAGATCATCAAGCACTTCATCATCGGATGTATCAAGTAATTTAGAGTCATCATCATTCCGTAAAAAATAAGCAAAAAAAGTCGGGAGTTTCACACCGACTTTTTTTGTATAGATTACATACTTACAGGGCAAAAAAGTATTACTGTTCAATAACAGAAATAATAATAAATTTTTTTTCGAAAATAGCATTGATTTGAGAAATTTTTTTCCTTATAATAAAGCTAATGAAAATGCTTACATTTTATAAAATACGAATATATAAATCATGGAGGATATAATAATGGACGCATACTTATTAATTATTACATTATTAGCGATAATTATTGTTATAGTCGGTGTATCAGTTTTTAAATGGCATGCATTTATCAGTCTGCTAATTGCTAGCCTATTCCTTGCTATTTTCACTGGGATGAATCTTGATGAAATTGTGAAAGCATACGAAACAGGTGTTGGCGGTACATTAGGGCACTTAATTGGAATTATCGCACTTGGTGCTATTTTAGGTAAAATGTTAGCTGAATCTGGTGCAGGTTTAAGGATTGCCAATTTCTTTATCAAAGTTTTTGGTGAAAAGAAATTACCTTGGGCTATGTTCTTTTCTGGGTTTGTTATAGGGATTCCAGTGTTCTTTGAAGTTGGGATTTTAATCTTACTTCCATTGGTTATATCAATTCAAAAAGCTTCTAAGAAAAATATCTTATTGATTGCATTACCAGCCATTGCAGGATTATCGATTGTACATGGTTTAGTACCACCACATCCTGGTGCAGTAGCTGCAATTGGAATTTATAACGCTAATCTAGGTAAAGTACTTCTTTATTCATTAATTATTGCGATTCCTGCAGGTATTATCGGTGGTCCACTTTTTGCAAAATATATTAGCAAACGTGTAACTCCTGAAGAAGAGCCTGAATTTGTACATGTAGAGGAAAAAACTGAAGATCAATTGCCAAGTACATTTATCTCATTCTTCTCTATTTTACTACCAGTTATATTGATGGTTCTTGGAACATTGTCACCTTATATGCATGTAAGTAAATCGCTTGAAAGTGCGTTTACTTTTATCGGTAGTCCTTTAATTGCATTACTTATTTCAGTTTTCTCAGCTTATTATTTCCTTGGTTTTAGACTTGGACAAAATAAAAAAGCAATTAAGAAATTTACAGAGGATTGCTTAGTTCCGGTTGGCTCCATAGTATTAATCATTGGTGCTGGTGGCGGGTTTAAACAAATCCTAATTGAAAGTGGTGTTGGTGACACAATCGGTCATTTAGCACAAAACTTCTCTGTTTCACCATTGGTATTAGCATTCATCATTGCAGGGTTAATTCGAATTGCTACAGGTTCTGCAACAGTTGCACTTACTACAGCTGCAGGCATTGTCTCACCAATTATTGCGAATATGCCTGATGTTAATTTAGAACTTCTTGTAATCGTAACGGGTGCAGGATCATTAATGTTCTCACATGTAAATGATGCAGGTTTCTGGATGGTAAAAGAATACTTAGGCTTATCCATAAAAGAAACATTTAAAACGTGGACAGCCCTAGAAACAATCCTTTCATTCGTAGCATTTGTATGTGCATTAATTCTGAATGCATTTGTTTAATAGGTAAGGTGTTTTAGACGGGATGGAGAAGATTTTGTATTAATCACAAAGTCTTCTCCTTTTTCTTATATGCGGGTGTGTGAAATGGCATGTCTTATTTTTTTTAGTGCATGATTTGCATCGTCTTTATGTTGAACCATGGTGTTGACATAGAGTGCATCGATTATACTTAATTGCCCAATTCTTGAGGACAAAGCTTCAGAGCGAAATTCTGTTTCCTCTGAACTTGTACAAAGAGCGACGTCAGCTAATTGACTAATTGGTGATTTTGGGAATCCTGTAATGGCAATTATAGAAGCACCATGCTCTTTTGCAGTTTTTGAAATTTGAAGAGTATCTCGATTTCGTCCAGAATGAGAAATGACAACAGCTAAATCATCTTTTGATAATTGAGAAGCAGACATAAGTTGGAAATGAGAATCTATAAAAGCAAAGCATTTAATACCTGTACGTATAAATTTATGATAAGCATCCATAGCAATTACAGATGAGCCACCAGTTCCATAAAAGTAAATATGTTTTGATTGATTCATTAACGTTACTGCTTTTTTAATTGAGACTTCATCTAAAATATGCATTGTATTTTCGAGTGTTTGAATATTCGATTTAAATATCTTTTCGAAGACGGTTTTTTCATCATCGTTTTCTGATATTTCTTCATGAATTTGTTGAATAGGTGTAATGGCTTCAGAGGCCAATGCAATTTTCATCGCCTGATAACCTTTAAAACCTAAGCGCTTACAAAAGCGAAAAACAGTTGCATCCGCTATATTTAAGTCAGCTGAAACTTCATTAATAGTTTTATTAATAATATGAGATGGGTCTTCTTGAATATAGTCTGCAATTTTCTTTTCCTTTTCGCTTAAACGAGGGTAAAGAGAATTTATTTTCTTTACAGTGTTTTGTGTCATAAACGAGTTCCTTTCAAATAATAATCGTATCTGTAGTATAACATAATTTGTTAGTTGAAAATTTTTTTCTAATTTAAATTATGAAAATGAAATTATTTTTAGTATAATGAAATTAAGAACATGGAATAGAAATTTAAAGAGGAGCGTTATAGATGAATATCGGATTAATTGGATTAGGAAAAATGGGTTACAACCTAGGTTTAAATTTAATGAAACATAAACATACAGTATATGCTTTTGATGTAAATAAAGATGCATCTAAAAAGTTCTCAACTGAAGGTGGAAATACCTTTGTTTCATTACAAGAACTAGTTGATGCACTACCAAAACCACGCGTAGTTTGGATGATGGTTCCAGCTGGTGATATTACGAATAATACTATAGATCAATTAAAGGGAATTCTTGATGAAGGTGATATTTTAATCGATGGCGGTAATTCCCATTATAAAGAAGCTATTCGTATTGCTGAAGATTTACGTGAAAAAGGAATCTTCTTCATGGATATCGGTACAAGTGGCGGTACTTCAGGTGCGTTAAATGGTGCTTGCATGATGATTGGTGGGGAAGAACAAGCATTTAAAGTAATCGAACCTTTTATCCAAGATATTTGTGTCGATAAAGGCTATTTATATGCTGGTAAAGTAGGAAGCGGTCATTTCTTGAAAATGATCCATAATGGCATTGAATATGGAATGATGCAAGCCATTGCTGAAGGCTTTGAAGTATTAGAAAAAAGCCCATATGATTATGATTATGAAAAAGTTGCGGAAATGTGGAATCACGGCTCTGTTATTCGTTCTTGGTTAATGGAATTAACACAAAACGCATTTTCTAAAGATCCAAAACTAGATGAAATTAGAGGCATTATGCATTCTTCTGGTGAAGGTAAATGGACAGTTGAAACTGCTCTTGAATTAAAAGCACCAGTTCCTGTTACAACACTTTCACTAATGATGCGCTATCGTTCATTAGAAGAAGATACATTTACAGGTAAAGTAGTCGCAGCACTTCGTAACGAATTTGGCGGACATGCTGTTGAGAAAAAATAAATAATTAATAATGAATGGGGTAGTTATCATTTCCGATGCTAACTAGCCTTTTTGTTTTGAAAAAAATAATCGTTTATTAATGCTATTTAATAGAATAGGTATCAGATTTTTCCATTTAAAGATATAATAACTCTTAATATGGAAAAACAAGAAAAACATCTTTGTTATTGGAAATAGAAAGGAGGCGTTTCAATGTACTTTATTCAAATGTCTGGTTTTCCTGGATCCGGAAAATCAACTTTAGCAAAAGAAATTGCTAGCCGTGAAAATATGATTATTGTAGATCATGATATTGTAAAATCGGCTTTAATAAATTCTATAGGAGAAATCGCTATTGATTTTCAGACTACAGGACAAATTGCGTACAATGTTGATTGGGCATTAATTGAATTTTATTTATCCCATGGATGGAGTGTGATTTTAGATAGCCCATGTCTTTATGAAGAGCTAATTGATAGAGGGGTAGAATTAGCAGCGAAATTTAATGTGAAATATAAATATATAGAGTGTTACATAGATGACTATGATTTAATCAATAATCGACTAGCTACAAGGGAGAGACTCATAAGTCAAATTCCTCAAATACATTCCAAAGAAGCATTTGAACATACGATTAAAAATAGTAAAAAACCAGATAATTTAGAAATCTTAAAAGTGGATACTAATCAGCCTTTGTCAAATTACATTCCACTTGTAATGGAGTATATAATGAAATAAATATTATATTAAGACAAAAAAATACAAAACAAAAGAGCAATACTACTGATGAGAGTAATATTGCTCTTAGTTTTTTAAGAAAAATTAATGACTATTATTTCACCCATTTTTCCTGGAACTTCGTTATATCATGATATTCTTGTTCTAATAATCGAGAGATACGGATATAAATCGGGATTAGTTCTATATATAATTCAACATCTTCTGGAATCGGTTTATGCACATGAGTCGAACCAACCCATTTGGAAACGATAGAGAAGTCTTCAATTTCACCTAATGCATACATACCCAGTACAATTGCTCCAAGACATGAGCTTTCAAAGCTTTCGGGAACAGATACTTCTTGATTAAATATATCTGCCATCATTTGGCGCCATAACTCAGAACGTGCAAAACCACCAGTTGCTTGAATTTTCTCCGGAATACCGATTACTTCTTGTAATGCGATAAAAACAGTATATAAGTTAAAAATAACGCCCTCTAGTACTGCGCGAATCATATGCTCTTTCTTATGGTGTAATCCTAAACCAAAGAATGATCCACGAGCATTGGCATTCCATAATGGAGCACGTTCCCCAGCTAGATATGGATGGAAAATCAGTCCATCAGAACCTGGGTTCACATTTGAAGCAATTTTCGTTAACACATCATATGGATCTATTCCTAAACGTTTTGCGGTTTCAACTTCAGAAGCTGCCAGTTCATCGCGTACCCATCTAAATGTCATACCGCCATTGTTTACCGGACCTCCTACAACCCAATGCTTGTCTGTTAATACATAACAGAAAATACGTCCTTTAGGATCTGTCACAGGGTGATCTGTAACTGTACGAATAGCACCACTAGTACCGATAGTGACAGCGACAACTCCTGGGTCAATTGCATTGACACCAAGATTTGAAAGAACACCATCATTAGCACCAATAACAAAAGGAATATGAGAAGGAATACCAATTTCCTCCGAAATATTTTCTATTAATCCTTCAAGATAAAAAGTAGTAGGAACCAATTCAGATAATTGATCAACCGTAATGCCAGCTACTGCTAAAGCGTTTTCATCCCAATCCTGATTTTCGAGATTGAACATGCCAGTAGCAGAAGCGATTGAATGATCTACGATATAACGATTAAAAAAGTGATGGAACACATATTCTTTCATACTAATAAATTTATATGTTTCGTTGAAAATCTCTGGTTTTTCATGATGTAACCATGTAATTTTACAAAGAGGTGACATCGGATGTATAGGTGTACCGGTACGTCTATAAATTTCATGACCATTCATTTCGTTTTTGATTTTTTCCGCCCATTCAGTAGCACGAGTATCTGCCCAAGTAATGCAGTTTGTTAATGGCTTGCCATGTTTGTCGATAGCTATCATACTATGCATTGCTGCACTGAATGAAACGAGATTTAAATCATTCGTATCGATGTTGCTTTTTTGAATAGCCATACGGATTGCTTCTTTTACAGCATGTAAAATTTCATTTGGATCTTGTTCAGCAACATTTGGAGTAGGACTATACAACGGATACCCTGCATGATGCATACTGATTACTTGGCCATTGTTGCCAAATAGAACAGCCTTCGTACAAGTGGTACCGATATCAACGCCTAGATAATAAGACATTTTTGACATTGCGATGGATTCTCCTTTATATAAAAACATCATAATTTATTGGAATGAATTTTTTTTCTTAGAAATTTATTATATCAGAAAAAATATTTCTTTATGTTCTATTTTACTGGACTTATAGAATTAAGAAAAGGATTACGACTTAAAAAGACATGATTAATAACTAGATTATTCATAGATTTAATTTATGAAAAAATAACTCGATTTAAGTTAAGCGCGAATATGAATAATGAGGTTCTATTATTTTGATGTGATTTATTCTGTGCCAATTATTTAATTAAAAAACAATATGAGATGGTGGAAATACTTTCTAACATAAGTCAAAAACGATTTTTGGCCTATGTTTTGCTATAATAAAGATAAGATAAAGGAACACAGGAGAGGTAATAATATGGCTTACACACCTATGATGCAACAATATTTACAAGTAAAAGCAGACTATCAAGATGCTTTTTTATTTTTCCGTTTAGGAGATTTTTATGAAATGTTCTTTGATGATGCGTTAAAGGCATCACAAATTTTAGAAATTACATTAACGAGTAGAGATGCTGGTATGAAAGAGCGTATCCCTATGTGTGGTATTCCTCATCACGCAGCGCCAAATTATATCGAAACACTTGTTCAAAAAGGATATAAAGTAGCAATTTGCGAACAAACAGAAGATCCGAAATTAGCAAAAGGTGTTGTGAAACGTGAAGTGATTCAACTTATTACGCCTGGAACAATTATGGAAGGTAAAGCAATCGATGGAAAATCGAATCATTTTATCGCAGGAAGTACAAAATTAAATGATTCTGAGTTTGCCTTTAGTTATCTCGATTTATCTACGGGTGAGTCCACCACTACATACGTTGAAGGAGACATCAAGGTATTAATCCAACAATTACAAACATTTGATATTCGTGAATTAGTAGTAAAAGAGGATTTATTTACAGAATTACAAGAGTTAGCTGAAACTTACTCAATCGTACTGTCAATTGAAAATGAAGGTATGAGTGAAGCAGGAAGTCTTCAATATTTGAAGCAAGCTCCTGAAGAATTACATGAAGCTTGTCGCATATTATTACATTATATTGAACGTACACAAATGCGCTCGTTATCACATATTCAACCATTTACATTCCATGAAGTAAAAAATTATTTGAATATCGATACAAATTCCAAACGAAATTTAGAACTAATCCAATCACTGCGCGGTGGTGATCAAAAAGGAACATTATTATGGCTTCTTGATGAAACAGCGACTGCCATGGGTGGGCGAAAATTAAAACAATGGCTCCATCAACCATTGGCAAGCAAAAAAGCAATCGAAAAACGATTAAGTATCGTTACTGATTTATTAGAAGATTATTTTGTTCGTGCAGAATTACAAGAGCTATTGAAAAAGGTTTATGATTTAGAACGTTTAGCGGGCCGAGTTGCTTTCGGAAGTGTTGGAGGTCGTGATCTTGCTCAATTACGTGAATCATTAAGACAAGTACCTGCAATTAAAGACCAACTAACCAATTCAGGAAAAGAACATTTAGTACCTCTTGGGCAAGCACTTGATTTATGTCAAGATGTAGAAAGTTATTTAAGTAATGCCATCACAGATCACCCTCCGATTTCTATTAAAGAAGGGGATGTGATTCGAGAAGGTTTCAATGATAAGTTAGATGAATTACGTTACGCATCTCGAAACGGAAAAGACTGGATTGCTCAATTAGAAC
Source organism: Rummeliibacillus pycnus (assembly GCF_050459865.1). Taxonomy (GTDB): domain Bacteria; phylum Bacillota; class Bacilli; order Bacillales_A; family Planococcaceae; genus Rummeliibacillus; species Rummeliibacillus pycnus_B. Next base: position 22,473 of record NZ_JBCMNM010000075.1, on the reverse strand, counting down.
AAAAAGAACGTGAAGTTACGGGAATTAAAAATTTGAAAATCGGTTATAACCGTGTATTTGGTTATTTTATCGAAGTAACGAAATCGAATATTCAATCTGTAGACCTTTCTCGTTATGAACGAAAACAAACATTAGCGAATGCAGAACGATATATTACAGAAGAATTAAAAGAAAAAGAAGCCATTATTTTAAATGCAGAAGAAGAAAGCTTAGCACTAGAATATCAATTGTTTACCGAAATTCGTGACTACTTAAAACAATATATTCCTCGTCTTCAAGCGCTGGCGTCTGATATTAGTCAACTAGATGTTTATACAAGCTTCGCAGTTGTTACGGAAAAATATCATTTTATAAAACCGATTTTCCATGAAGGGCGCGCATTGAAAATTATCAATGGACGTCACCCAGTTGTCGAAAAAATGATGAATAAACAACTATATGTTCCAAATGACTGTATTTTAGATACAGACCAAAATATGATGCTTATCACTGGTCCTAACATGTCAGGTAAAAGTACGTATATGCGCCAAGTTGCTTTAATCACAGTGATGGCACAAATGGGATGTTACGTACCAGCCGATACAGCTGAACTACCAATAACTGATCAAATTTTCACCCGTATTGGAGCAGCTGATGACTTAGCAGGTGGTCAAAGTACCTTTATGGTAGAAATGCTTGAGTCCCAACATGCTATTACAAATGCTACTGCTAACAGCTTGTTATTATTTGATGAAATTGGTCGCGGAACATCTACCTACGATGGTATGGCATTGGCACAATCAATGATGGAATATATCCATAACAAAATTGGTGCAAACACATTATTCTCAACACACTATCACGAATTAACAGCATTAGAAAATGAATTAGATCGTCTTCAAAATGTCCATGTATCAGCCACTGAACAAGATGGTAAAGTGGTGTTCTTGCATAAAGTGAAGAAAGGCCCTGCAGATAAGAGTTACGGTATTCATGTAGCAGAATTAGCAGAATTACCGAAACCAATTATTGACCGTGCACGAGTTTTGCTTTCAGAATTTGAAGCAACAGATGTGGAACCAACACTTCGTCATAGAGAAGTGGCTGCGGCAGTTGTTACAGTAGAAGAAGTACCTGAACAAATGGTGTCAACCGTTCATGAAGAACCAACAACACAATTATCCCTTTTTGAAGAGGAAAAACCTGTAGTTAAAGAAGTAACAGTGCATGAATTATCAGATTCTGAAAAAGATGTACTTGAAAAATTAAAACGTTTAAATGTATCCGGTACAACACCAATGGATGCATTGCAACTTGTTTATACATTGCAACAATCATTATTACAAAAATAGGGGGTGCCTAAAATGGGGCATATTCATATAATGGACGAATTTTTGTCCAACAAAATTGCAGCAGGTGAAGTGGTTGAACGCCCTTCTTCTGTAGTCAAAGAATTAGTTGAAAATGCCGTTGATGCAGGCAGTACCTCAATTGAAGTGGTATTAGAAGAAGCAGGAATGACTTCTATTCAAGTCATTGATAATGGGTGTGGGATGGATGAAGATGATGCCCTCGTATCATTTCAAAGACATGCTACAAGTAAAATAAATAATGAGCATGATTTATTTCGTATTCGAACACTGGGTTTCCGAGGGGAAGCATTAGCAAGTATCGCTTCTGTATCGAAAGTAGATTTAATAACTTCAAATGGAGAAGATGGCATCGAAGTGCATCTTGAAGGTGGTCATGTCATCGATAAAAAACCGGGCTCTCTTCGTAAAGGAACAGATATTACAGTTTCTCAGCTTTTTTTTAACACTCCTGCACGATTGAAATATATGAAGACAATTCAAACTGAACTAGGTCATACCATTGATTTGATGAATCGTCTAGCGCTATGTTATCCCAATATTGCGTTTAAGTTAGTGCATCATAATCATGAATTATTGCAAACAAATGGTCGAGGTGATTTACGCCAAGTACTAGCGGCAATTTATGGTGTAGCGAATGCCAAAAAAATGGTTCATTTTGAAGGAGAGTCAAATGATTATAAGATATCAGGATATGCTACTATACCTGAAATCACGCGCGCTTCCAAAAATTACATGTCAATATTCGTAAATGGCCGTTGGGTACGACATTATACAATTCAAAAAGCAATCATTGATGCGTATCATACATTTTTGCCAATCGGTAGATTTCCTATATCAGTCATTCATATAGAGGGAGATCCATTTTTAACAGATGTCAATGTACATCCAGCAAAGCAACAAATTCGTTTAAGTAAAGAAGCAGATTTAATGCAGTTAATTGAAGAATCTCTTCATAAAGTAATTCGTAATTCTATGCAACCACCTGAAATAGCTCAGAAAAAGAAAAAACCAGCAACTTCTTCTGAACAAATTAATTTTTGGAAAACAATTAATTACAATACGACGAATATGCCACAATTCAACGAAAAGCCGAAAATAGAGGAAAAAACAACTGAAACAAATGACACGGATTTTTCATCAAGGTATAAAGAAGAAGTAATAAAAACGGAGCAAGATAAAGGCTTTACAGTAGAAGAAAGTTGGGAAGAGATTAAAGAATCGCAAGGATACAATAATCTAATTTCCGATGAAGAAAATAGCTGGTCAGAAGAAGTAATGGAAGAAGAAATTGTTCCTACTGAAACTCCAAAAGAACCATTCCCTGAACTTGAAATCGTAGGGCAAATTCACGGAACATATATTGTTGCGCAAAGTGGAGATGGTTTTTACTTAATCGACCAACACGCTGCACAAGAACGCATTAAGTATGAGTATTTTAAAGAAAAAGTTGGGGAAGTAAATGTTAATGAACGACAAACATTGTTATTACCATTAACATTCCATTATTCAGCAGATGAAGCTCTAACACTTAGAGAAAATACGAAAGCTTTAGAAGAAGTTGGTGTTTTTCTTGAAGAATTTGGTCAAAATTCATTTGTAGTTCGAGAATATCCAACATGGTTTCCAAAAGATTTTGAATCAGAAATTATTGAGGAATTGATCGAGCAAGTATTGAAAGAACGCAAAACAGACGTGAAAAAATTACGGGAAGCAGCTGCCATTATGATGAGTTGTAAACGTTCGATAAAAGCAAATCACTATTTGGATCTACCTCAAATGGAGAGATTACTGCAAGATTTGAAAACGAGGGTCAATCCATTTACTTGTCCACATGGTCGACCAGTCATAGTTCATTTTAGAACATACGAAATTGAGAAAATGTTTAAACGTGTTATGTAAAGGATGAATGTTGAAGGAGGAATATTACGTGTTTTCATCTGCAAGAAGAACTCAAGTAATCGAGACATTAAGCAACTATTCGTTCGACGTATTAGTCGTTGGTGGAGGTATCACTGGTGCTGGAATTGCATTAGATGCTGTATCCAGAGGATTATCTGTTGCCTTAGTTGAAATGCAAGATTTTGCAGCAGGGACCTCAAGTCGCTCTACTAAATTAGTACATGGTGGTTTACGTTATTTAAAACAATTGCAAGTTGACATTGTAAAGGAAACAGGTAGAGAAAGAGAAATTGTATACGAAAATGGGGTGCATGTGACAACTCCTCAGTGGATGCTACTCCCAATCTACAAAGGTGGTAAATTTGGTTCATATTCAACTTCTATGGGTTTAAATGTATATGATCGTTTAGCTGGCGTCAGAAAATCTGAGAGACGTACCATGTTAAAGAAGAAAGACACTTTAGTGAAAGAACCACTATTAAAACAAGATAATCTTAAAGGTAGTGGATATTATGTTGAATACCGTACAGATGATGCCCGTTTAACGATTGAAGTATTAAAAAAAGCAGTTGAGCTAGGTGCAGTATGTTTAAATTATGCGAAAGTAGAAGAGTTTACTTACGATGGCCAAAAGGTAAACGGCGCAAAAGTATATGATCAAATTTCAAAAAAAACATGGACTTTGCAAGCAAATACAGTTGTTAATGCAACTGGACCATGGGTTGATACAATGCGTCAGAAGGATAAAATCAATGACAAAAAGAAATTACGATTAACAAAAGGTGTGCATGTTGTAATAGCTCAATCAAAATTTCCACTACAACAATCAGTGTATTTTGATACACCAGATGGACGGATGGTATTTGCAATTCCTCGCGATGGAAAAACCTATGTAGGGACAACGGATACCTTCTATGAAGATGACCCCATTAAACCGGTAGCTACTGATGTAGATATTGAATACTTACTAGAATCGATCCGCTATATGTTTCCTAATGTTCATGTCACTAAAACAGATGTGGAATCTTGCTGGGCAGGTTTACGACCACTTATTTATGAAGAAGGGAAAAATCCATCTGAAATTTCTAGAAAAGATGAAGTGTGGGAATCTCCTACTGGTCTGTTAACTATTGCAGGAGGAAAGCTGACAGGCTATCGTAAAATGGCAGAAACAATTGTTAATAAAATTGTGTTAAGTAAACAATATAAAAAAGCAGGTCCATGTGTGACTGCAGAGCTATCTATATCTGGAGCAAAGGGTATTAATTCTCAGAATTTTGATGCATATGCCCATTACAAAGCAAAAGAAGGTACTCGCTACGGTTTAACTTTTGATGAAGCCTATCATTTAGTACGAACATACGGTACAAATATTGATGATGTATTTAATATTATTCACACATTAGATGTGCAAGACGGTGAGCGACAATTACCTTTAGATTTACATGCGCAGTTGATCTATGCAATGAATTATGAAATGGCCTATACACCAGCAGATTTCTTTGTGCGTCGTTCTTCTAGAATGTTCTTTAATATAAATAGTGTAAAAAAATATAAGCAACCCGTTACTAGATTAATGAGTAAATATTTACACTACACACCTAGCGAAGAACAACAATATCGTAAAGAACTAGAAGAACTATTATATGACGCATCGCATTTTGCTAGCGAGGAAGCCTATGTATAAAGAACAACTGACTGTTTCTTCAAAGGATCATCACCAACTAGCAGTTTCCGTGTATGAACCAAAAACTACAACCAAAGGGCATATTCACATACTTCATGGTATGGCAGAGCATCATGATCGTTATGTACCATTCGCTGAATTCTTAACAAATGCAGGTTTTCTAGTTTCAATGCATGATCATCGTGGTCATGGTAGAACTGCAAAATTGAATCAAGCGACAAAAGGGTTTTTTAGTGAAGAAAATGGTTTTGATATCGTAGTAGAGGATACTAAAATTGTTACGGAATTAGTACGGCAAAATCGAAAACTACCACCTATGATTTTATTTGGTCATAGTATGGGTTCATTTATTGCAAGAAGATATACAGAATTATATAGCGATGAACTCGAAAAAGTAATTTATTGTGGAACTGGAGCTGCAGGCATAGAGCATTATGCGGGTGTAAATCTTGCGAAATGTTTGTCAATAATAAGAGGGAAAACTGAAGAAAGTAGAATTATGAATAAGCTTTCTTTTGGTAATTTCAATAAGGCGATTAAAAATCCGGCTACAAACTTTGACTGGTTGTGTACTGATGCTAAAGAAGTAGAAAAATATATAGCAGATGAAAATTGTGGTTTTATCTCTACAAATCAATTTTATGTAGATTTTTTACAGGGTATCATTACATTATCAAAAAAACATGAAGTTTGCCGTATTCGCAAAGATTTGCCAATATTATTTATTAGTGGCTCTGATGATCCAGTAGGTAGTTTTACAAAGGGAATATGGCGTGTAGCGAAGCAACTGCAAAAATGCGGTTTACATGATGTCACCGTACAACTCTTTGATGGAATGCGACATGAAATATTAAATGAATCCAAAAAAGAGCAAGTGTTTCAAACGATATTAGAATGGTTGGAGAAAAAAGAATGTTATTACAACAAGAATTAGATGTTATTGCGATAGTTGGGCCAACTGCAGTTGGTAAAACAGCACTCAGTATTGAACTAGCAAAGGCAATTGATGGTGAAATTATTAATGGCGATTCGATGCAAGTTTATAGAGAATTAAATATTGGAACAGCGAAAATAACACCTGATGAAATGGAAGGAATTCCGCATCACTTACTAGATATTAAAGATCCTACCGATTCCTTTTCTGTTGCAGATTATCAAAAACTAGTACGTGCTAAGATTGACGAAATTAGAGCAAAAGGAAAGTTTCCAATCATTATAGGAGGAACCGGGCTTTATATTCAAGCTGTGCTATTTGATTTTCGTTTTACAGAAGAGAAAATTGACGATACTGTGCGTCAAGCATATTATCGAGAATTGGCAGAAGTCGGTCCTGAAGCAATGCATGCAAAACTAGTAGCAGTTGACCCAAAAACAGCAGCAGAAATTCATCCAAATAATACAAGACGTGTTATTCGCGCATTAGAAATGGCTGAACACAGTGATGTTCAAAAATCTGATGTGGAACAGCATCTAGGGAATACCCCACTCTATAAGCATCGAATAGTCGGTCTAAATATGGATAGAGAACTGTTATACAATCGGATCAATCAACGAGTCGATTTGATGATGGAAAAAGGTCTATTAGAGGAAGTGAAAGGTCTTTACAATAGAGGGATTCGAGATGTGCAATCAATTAAAGCGATCGGCTATAAAGAGATTTATGCATATTTGGATGGTCGAGTAACTTTAGATGAAGCAATCGATCAATTAAAACAAAATTCTCGTCACTATGCCAAACGGCAACTAACGTATTTTAGAAATAAGATGGATATTGATTGGTATGATGCGCAATTGGGTACAATAAAAATAATTGATAATATTTTACAAAAATAAAGGGAATTCACTAGAGAAAGCGAATATACAATACTAATACAGAGGTAAGGGGGATCTTCATGAAATCAATTAATTTACAGGATACTTATTTAAACCAATTACGAAAAAACGGTATTTTTGTGACCGTCTTCTTATTAAATGGCTTTCAATTAAAAGGAACAATTCGTTCCTACGATAATTTTACTGTATTACTTGAAGTAGATGGCAAACAACATATGATTTACAAACATGCTATATCAACATTCATGCCTTCAAAACCTATAGATTTACAACAAGAAGTTGAATAGCTCGCAATATCATTTTTCTCATGTCGGTAATAACTTTTTAAAGCCATTTTGTAGCGTAAATTGTTATAAAGTGGCTTTTTAGTTAATTTAGAATGCATATCTTTTAAAAAAGTAGCTCAATTGCAAATCCCCATATATACTATAAATAGAATGAAAATGGAGGATTAATAAATGAAAACAATTACCCCTGAACAAGTATTAGAAAAACTAGATGCAAATGAAGATTTACATATCGTTGATGTTCGTGAAAATGAAGAAGTGGCTAATGGAATTATCCCTGGAGCAATTCACATTCCATTAGGTCAAATTCCTGAGAGAAAAGCTGAATTAGATCAAAACACACCATATATTTTTGTATGCCATGCTGGTGGTCGTAGCTTTAGTGCATGTTCTTATTTAGAAGGGCTAGGTTATGATGTGACGAATATGGAAGGTGGCATGAGTTCTTGGGAAGGCGAATTAGAATTCTAATTCTATTTCTAATTCTATTTCTATTATATTAGTATGCTAAATGACGATCACTTTTTGAGTGAATCGTCATTTTTGTTTTTGTATAGGCTTTGATAATTTCGATTGTTGACATTAGAATGGAAAATAATTGTGATAACACGCCACTTCACTCCTGCCCTAATAACTGGACATAATACGTTGCAATGGAAAATGTCGAATAGTTGACGAATAAGAAAGAATTGATAAGATAAAATAGGACTTATTTAAGAAACGGAGTCGATAGAAATGGCATATATGTCAAATTTAACAGAAGAAACATTAGCCTTAGCAAAGAAAATAGAAGTAAAAGTGAAACCTTACTTCGATCATGCAGATGAAATGGCTTTTTATAATCAACAAAAAGTGCTTTCTGCTTTTCGAAATAACAATGTAAGTGAAAGCCACTTTTATCCTTCAACGGGATATGGTTATGATGACGAAGGTCGTGATAATTTAGAGCGTATATATGCCGAAGCATTTGGTGCAGAAGCAGCAATCGTACGTCCACAAATCATATCTGGTACACATGCGATTACGCTAAGTCTTTTCGGTGTTTTACGCCCAGGAGATGAACTAATCTATGTTACAGGTCAACCGTATGATACATTACAATCCATCGTAGACGGTGGTGAAAAGGATACAGGTTCATTAAAAGACTTTAACATTAGCTACCAACATGTTGATTTAATAGGGGATCGAGATGTTGATTGGGAAACTGTCCAAAAAGTAGTTTCAGATAAAACGAAAGTAATTGCCATTCAACGTTCAAAAGGTTATGCAACAAGACCTTCATTTACAATAGAACAAATCGGCGACATGATTAAAAAGATTCGTGCAATCAAAGAGGATGTCATTATATTCGTGGACAACTGCTATGGTGAATTTGTCGATGCAGTAGAACCAACAGAACTTGGTGCCGATTTAATGGCAGGTTCATTAATTAAAAACCCAGGTGGCGGTCTAGCAAAAGTAGGAGGCTATATTGCTGGTAAAGCAAAGTATGTTGAACAATGTTCATATCGCATGACATCTCCTGGTATCGGTGCAGAAGCGGGTCCGTCTCTAAATGCACTACTTGATATGTATCAAGGTTTTTTCTTATCACCACATGTTGTATCACAAGCCTTAAAAGGGGCAATCTTCACATCTGCTATTTTAGAAGAAATTGGGATGACACCATCACCACGTTATGATGCAAAACGTACAGACTTAATTCAATCTGTATCTTTTAAAACAGCAGAACAAATGATTCAATTTTGCCAATCTATTCAAGCGAATTCACCGGTTAATGCACAATTTGCTCCAGAACCAGCACCAATGCCTGGCTACGAAGATGATGTCATTATGGCTGCGGGTACCTTTGTACAAGGTGCAAGTATTGAACTATCTGCAGATGGACCAATTCGTCCACCATATACAGCTTACGTTCAAGGTGGTTTAACATATGAACATGTGAAATACGCTATTTTGAATGCTGTTCAGAATTTACAACATACTTCACTTTAGTAACACTTTTTCAGCGGCTATCTTCCTTGAAATAATTTCTCGGTCGAAAACTGAAAAGATGTTTTCGGTTCGAAAGCTATAGCGAATTTCGGGTCTGAACAAGCCGCTGAAGCACTAATATTAGCTCGTAAACTCAATGTTGAAGGGCTTTTTTTAGTAGTTAAAAATTAATGTAAGAAATTCTAACATGAGATTGACAAGAAACCTAACATCGTGTATTATAAATATTGTGAAAGGTAAGGTGAAGGAAATGAGTAAAGAAATACGAAAGACCATGCCTTTACTACCAATCAGTATAGTCATGCAACTAACTGATTTAACCGCTCGCCAAATTCGTTATTACGAAGAACATGAGCTGATCACACCTGCACGAACAGAAGGTAATCGCCGGATGTTTTCACTGAATGATGTCGATATCTTACTAGAAATTAAAGATTTACTAGATCAAGGCATTAATATGGCAGGTATCAAAAAAGTCTTCGCAATGAAGAACGAGCCAGTATTGGCAAATCAAGCAAAAACTGAAATTACAGATGATGATTTAAGACGTATTTTAAGAGAGGAAATGCATCAAGCACAAAGAATGCAGAAATCCTCAATTCGCCAAGGTGATTTATCTCGTTTCTTTTTATAAGAACCGAGTGTTATAAAATTTATTACATATAAAATAGTAGGAGAGTGATTAGTGTGGGAAAATACACAAAAGATGATATTCGTAAACTTGTAGAAGAGAAAGAAGTTAAATTTATTCGTTTACAATTCACAGATATTCTAGGTACTATCAAAAACGTTGAAATTCCAGTTAGTCAATTAGAAAAAGCACTTGATAACAAAATGATGTTCGATGGCTCTTCAATCGAAGGTTTTGTACGTATTGAAGAATCTGATATGTACTTATATCCAGACTTAGATACTTTTATTGTATTCCCGTGGACAACAGGAAAAGGTACTGTATGCCGTTTAATCTGTGATGTATACAAAGCTGATGGAACTCCTTTTGAAGGGGACCCACGTAACAACCTACGTCGCATTTTAGACCGTGCAGAAAAAATGGGTTACACAAGCTTCAACTTAGGACCTGAACCAGAATTCTTCTTATTCAAATTAGATGAAAAAGGCGAACCAACTCTTGAGTTAAATGACCACGGTGGTTACTTTGATTTAGCTCCAACAGATCTTGGTGAAAACTGCCGTCGTGATATCGTGCTTGAACTTGAAGAAATGGGCTTTGAAATTGAAGCATCTCACCATGAAGTAGCTCCAGGTCAACACGAAATTGACTTCAAATATGCGGATGCAATCACTGCTTGTGATAACATTCAAACATTCAAATTGGTTGTTAAAACGATTGCTCGTAAACATGGATTACACGCAACATTCATGCCAAAACCATTATTCGGTGTAAATGGTTCAGGTATGCACTGTAACGTTTCATTATTCAAAGGTAAAGAAAATGCATTCTTTGATGAATCATCAGATTTACAATTAAGCGAAACTGCTTATCAATTCATGGCAGGTGTATTAAAACACGTTAAAGGTTTCACTGCAGTAACTAACCCAACTGTAAACTCATTTAAACGTTTAGTACCTGGTTATGAAGCTCCTTGCTACGTTGCATGGTCAGCTCAAAACCGTTCACCATTAATTCGTATCCCAGCTTCTCGTGGATTATCAACTCGTATCGAAGTACGTTCAGTTGACCCAGCTGCTAACCCATACTTAGCTATGGCAGTTATCTTAGAATCTGGTTTAAATGGTATCGAACAACAACTTACTCCACCACCAGCAGTAGATCGCAACATCTATGTGATGAATGCTGAAGAACGTGCTGAAGCAGGTATCGGTAACTTACCAGCTAACTTAAATGACGCTCTTGCTGCACTTGCAGAAGATAAAGTAATCCAAGATGCTCTTGGCTCTCATATCTATGCTAACTTCCGTGAAGCAAAAGAAATCGAATTCGATATGTTCCGTACACAAGTACACCAATGGGAACGCGACCAATACATGAAAATGTATTAAGATTTAAAGCGTTGGGGCTCTAAGCCTCAATGCTTTTTCTTTGTCCACAAAATTTTTATTTGTGGGCAATATTTTTATTTTGCAGTTTTTTTCTGCATGTATTCAAAGAATTTTTCTCAATCCTCATTCATCTTCAACATATTCCAAGATGTCACCTGGTTGACAATCTAGAGCTTTACAAATTTCATTTAATGTTGTAAATCTAATAGCTTTTGCTTTGTTATTTTTTAAAATAGATAAATTGGCCTGAGTGATTCCCAACTTATTTGAAAGTTCAGTAGAACTCATTTTTCTTTTTACCATTATTAAATCTAAATTCACTTGGATTGTCATAATATCTCCTCTCTTTATTAAACTGTATAATCATTTTCATTTTTTATTTCAATCGCTGTTTTAAATAGATTTGCGAAAACAATACTTAATAGGCATATTACTAAAGATACAAATGAAACAACTAGACATGATACTATTGTGAACGCATATAGGTATATGTCGTATACAATGAATAATCCTAGAGTAGTTAAATTAAAAAGAAGTAACTCACTGAAAGAACATTTAGAAATTATTTTCAATTGTTTTGGCATTTCTGATGAAAAAGGTTTATTTAACAATAATAGTTTGCACATCTTTTTTAATGAGAATAGAGCTATTAAGTAAGGAATAGCACAGATATAAATCGCTATAACTACAACCATATCTAAGTTTGTATCTGTCATAAATAAGGCACTTTTAAAAAAAGCTGTCATTATCAATGGCAAAGATATAAGCACTAATAGTGTTAGGGAAATTCCGACCATCACCAAACCATTTGTAACTTTTAAGATATTTTTATTCATTTTTTCTCAACTTCCTTTCTTTGATGAAGTAATATTATCATCTTTTTTATCGAATAACAATAAAAAAATATCGAATTATAACAAAAAAGTGTTCTAAATAATTTATTGCTATAATTTTCTTGATTAATACCGATAAAGTAAAGAGAATATATTAGAAAGAGGCAGTGTAATGGATAGAAAAGAACTTATTCTAATAATTAACAAGGCTGTAGATGAATTAGATTTTGTTACTGCAAGAAAGCTCATTGAAGAAAATTTGGATTTTGTATATCAATACAAAACCCATTTAAAAAGTAACGCTAGAGAAATTTTGAATTTCATCAAGGAGAAAGTTGATCAAGGAGAAAAGCCTTTAACAAAGTCTGAAATTAATACAATTAATGCGATTAACATATACGCATCAAAATTTGATATTAGAGGATTAAAACTATGTATTAAAGGCAAAGAACAACTATTCTTGAGAGATGAGGTTTTATCTTATCTAAATTCAGACGCAAGAATAATGTTAGAAGGCATGGGAACAGTTAGGAAAAGTAATTAATGACGCAGTCAATAGACTAGCGTTTTTTTTTTTTTTCATTTAAAGGTTTTAAGGAAAATTGAATAAGTAAACCGGATCAATTCATGAAAATATACGAAGATTAATTAATATTCGGTTTACATTTCTTATCAAATAATTTTATCCATAAAAGTATATAATAGTATTAGATATTCAGGATGGAAGGAAATTTAACTGATGAATTTAAATACTATTGTTAAGAACTTAATGATCAATAATTTCTCACTTGAAAAACCAAACCATATTTTAGTAATTGGAGATCATAGTACAGCCGAATTGGCTAAACTGTTTGAATTAGCATTAACAGATGATGGCTGGAAAAGTGATTTGTATTTAATGGAAGATCGTACAAAGGATGGAGAAGAACCACCTGCAGAAGTGGCACAAAAAATGTTAAATTATGAAGTAGTTTTTTGTTTAACGAAGTATTCCCTTACTCATACACTAGCAAGACGTAATGCAAATGAAATAGGTACTTCTGTAATTACGATGCCAGGTATTACTGAAGATATGTTCATAAATGGAGCGATGAGAGCGGATTATTCAAGAGTTGAAAAAGAAACGCTTGAACAAGCAGACAAACTAACGACATTTGCAAACGTGAAAATTCAAACTGGAGAAATGTATGAATTGTCAATTCCTATAGGAACACGTAAAGGGATACCTAGTTCGGGAGTTTTTCGTGAGAAAGCAGCGTCGGGGAATCTTCCTTCAGGTGAAGCGTTTATCGCGCCTTTAGAGGGGGAAGCTAATGGCGAAATATTGATTACGGGTTCTATCGCAGGTATAGGTCTTGTTAATGAACCGGTTCTTATAACAATAGAAAATGGTCGATTAATCAATGCGACAGGCGAACAGGGAAAACATCTATTAGAAATTTTAGGTGAAGGAAATGGACGTATGCTCGCAGAATTAGGTATAGGGACGAATTATGAGGCACGTATCATCGGTCGTATTTTAGAAGATGAAAAAGCATATAATACCATTCATGTTGCATTTGGATCAAATCATACGTTTGGTGGTACAATTCAAGCGGATGTCCATATTGATTGCGTAACAAAAAATCCAAAGATTATTTGGTCTTAAATTATATCTTGAACTAAATCAAAAGTTTAAACATTTCTTATAAACGCTATAAAGATAATATCATACCAATCAACTAACGATAAAAAAATAAAGCATCCAAATCTATCTTTTATGAATAGATTTGGATGCTTTTTCATATGATTGATTAGTGAACATTTCTATATAAGCCAACCACTTTACCAAGTACAGAGACACGATCAACAATAATCGGTTCCATTGAGGAATTTTCAGGTTGAAGTCGGAAAAAACCGTTTTCTTTGTAGAAACGTTTTACTGTAGCTTCATTTTCTTCAGTCATTGCAACAATAATATCTCCGTTATTGGCTGTTGCTTGCTGTTTTACTATCACATAATCTCCATCTAATATACCAGCTTCAATCATAGATTCGCCCATAATTTCGAGCATAAAGATATGATCATCTGATGTCCCATAATAGTCTGGAATAGGGAAGAATTCTTCAATATTTTCAATGGCTGTAATTGGTAATCCTGCAGTAACTTTTCCGACAAGAGGAACATGCATTACACCTTGTTTTGATATATTATCTTGATCCAAAATTTCTATTGCACGGGGTTTTGTTGGATCGCGACGAATAAGACCCTTGCTTTCAAGTCTATTTAAATGTCCGTGGACAGTAGAACTTGATGCTAATCCCACTGCTTCCCCAATTTCTCGGACGGAAGGTGGGTATCCTTTAGTGCGAACTTCTTCTTTAATAAATTCAAGAATATCTTCTTGTCTTTTCGATACTTTTTTCAATCCAATCACCTCTTATCTTAGTATTCTTCTAATTGTTAAATTTAGTATAGCATTACCGAACAAACAACGCAAACATAAGTTCGAAAAAATAATTGACAAAAACAAATGTTCGTTTTATAGTGAGAACATACATTCCGAACAAACATTCGATAAAGGGAGAGAATTACATGAATTGGATTAATAAAAATCAAAATACAGCTATTCTAATCGTATTTGTAACAATTGGTATGATCATTCTTTTTATTTCAAATAAAGATACATCAAAATATATAAATATTGATATACATGAAGGAGATACGCTTTGGTCTTTATCGGATCAATATAAAGGTGATTTATCTAATGACGAATGGGTACGCATAGTGAAAAATGAGAACAATATGATTGACGATAAAATTATAGCTGGTCATACTTTAATTATTCCAGAATATAAAAAAGTAATTTCAAAAGATAGAGGAATAGAATTGGCGAGTGACAAAAATGAAGAATAACAAAGCTGTATTGTATTGTCGTGTAAGTACAGAAAAAGAAACGCAAGATACATCATTAGAAAGACAAGAAATAGAATTGAGAGCATTTGCAAAGTCAAAGGGATATGAAGTAGTAGAAGTATTCAATGATAGACACAGTGGATATGATATTGACAGAGAAGGTTTATTAGATCTACTGGAATATATGAAAGAGTATCACATTCCAACCCTATTTGTTCAAGATGAAACACGTTTAGGACGTGGTAATGGACGAATGGCCGTGTTGCATTTATTGCAAAAGATGGATGTTGATATTTTTACGATAAGTGATTCCGGCAATATTAAGTTGAATGACATGGATACAATGCTGCTTGAAATATTAGCTCTTGTTGAAGAGTATCAACGAAAATTACATAATGCAAAAATTCGCCGAGGTATGAAAAGAGCAGTTCAAAATGGCTATAGACCCGAAAAAAATTTGAAGGAACGAGGAAATCCAGAAGGTAGAGAGCGGATAGATGCACCGATAGAACAAATTATTAGTTTAAGACAAAAAGGAATGACTTTTGAAGAAATAACAGCAACTTTAAAAGGGCTTGGATTTCATATAAGTAAAGCAACAGTCCATAGAAGATATATAGAATTTGTTGAAGAAAGTGAAAAATAGTCGTTGAATCAAAGCCGGAATTTATGAAATTGATTCTAATAATAAAACAGCTGTATTCCAATCTAAGGAGTACAGCTGTTTTTGATAGTTGATAGACTTTCCTCGTATAAGATGATTAATCCTCTCTTTAAATCCTCTAATGATGCATATGAATAGGACAATCTTATATGATTTGCATCTTCTGAATCATATATATAACCAGGATTAATCAATACTTTTCTTTTTAGAAGTTTTAAGAAAAATTCCTTTGTCACAATAGGATCATTAAATCGTAGCCATATATAAAAACCACCTCTGGAACTTTCCCATTTAGCTATTGAATTGAACTGTTCAGTAAGAATATTCTCAACAAATTTGGCACGAGACATTAAATGATCTTTCAATTCAATTAAATTATTTTCATAAAGTCCTGAAGTAAGCCAATAGGTAACAAGTTCTTGTGAAACAGCACTTGAACCATAATCCATCTGCATTTTAATATCTGCTAATCTATTAATAACAGGGGTTGGACCAACAACCCAGCCAATTCGTAATCCGGGACTTAAAGTTTTGGAAATACTTCCGATGTATAAAACTTGTCCAGATGAATCAAGTGATTTTATAGAAGGTATGGGAGATTCAAATAATAATTCAGAGTAAACATCATCCTCAATGATTGGAATTTGTAGTTCTTTGCAAGTATTATATAAATTCTCTTTTTCATCCAACGTCCAAACGTTTCCAGTTGGATTATTTAAAGTAGGAACAGTATAGTAGATAGATTGTCGATTTTTTTTCTTTGTTTGCAATGTTTGTTCAAGGTGCTCATCACGTTTTACAGATTTCATTTGTATTCCAAATGACTGAAATGGATGGATGGAATTAAGATAGGAACTATGGTCTTGAAAAACAACGGACCCTGTTTCGAATAATCCGACTGCCATTAATTGAAGTGCTTGTAATGCTCCTGATACGATTAGTATATTTTCTGGCGAAGTAGTAATACCACGCTTCTTTAAATAGTAGCTTAGTGCTTGACGTAATTTTAAACTACCTTGCGGCGAGGAATAGCCAAAATCTTTATCTTCAAATGAAAGATGTCGCAGAGATTCTTGCAATTTTTTAACTGGCAATAAGGTAGGAGAGAGTTCACCTGTTCCTAAACGGACTACTGAATCGACTTGCTCATACTCATTTATTAATTGAATCGTATGATAGTTGGGTTTATGAATACTTTCTTCAATATACTTTTGCCAATTTGGTTGAGTTTTCTTTGCTAAAAGGTTCCAGGAGTTATTAGCAACGAATACACCAGAACCAACTGTTGAGTTTAAAATGCCATCTGCTTTTAATTCTTCCAAAGCTTGTTGAATGGTGCTACGGTTTACATTAAATTGTAGTGCAAGTTGACGTTGTGTAGGTAACTTAGTTCCGACTCCCCAATCACCTGACTGAATTTGATCTGTAATCCAGTGAATAATTTGGCGTTGTAAACTAATTGAAGAATTTTTAATTGGTTGCCACATTATGTTTTCTCCTTTTACAGAATTGGGTGGTTAGATTACCAACCAATTGGACCTTTTCTTATTTATATAACATAGTACGATATTAAAAGGAAAGGGGAATTGAACAATGCAAGCATTTCTTCATGGTTTTATTTTAGCATTCGGTCTAATTTTACCATTAGGTGTACAAAATATTTTTGTATTTTCACAAGGAGTTACGCAACCAAATATATTAAAGGCACTCCCTGCAGCTATTACCGCAGCTCTTAGTGATACATTATTAATTGTATTAGCTGTTTTTGGATTATCGATGATTGTTTTGCAAATTGAATGGATTCGTTTCATTTTATTAATCGGTGGTATTATTTTTCTTTTATATATGGGTAAGGTGGTTTGGAACTCGAGTACAGCCGATTTAGAGGGGAAGTCAGCTCTTCCAATCAAACAACAAATTCTTTTTGCATTATCAGTATCTCTATTAAATCCACATGCGCTATTAGATACGGTTGGGGTTATCGGTACAAGTGCGTTAAAGTATACAGGAAAAGAACAAATTTTATTTGCCATTGCATGTATTAGTGTCTCCTGGCTTTGGTTTTTGGGTTTAATGATTGTTGGTGTAGGTATGAAAAAACTAGATATTTCTGAGAAGGTATTTATCATTTTCAATAAACTCTCAGCATTATTTATTTGGGGGACAGCGATTTACTTACTCATTAGTTTGATTTAATTAATTTGAAAATTTCGGGATAAATATCTAGAATAAAACATTTAGCGAAGTATGATAGAATTTGTCAACAAAATAAAGCTTTAAGCTTGCGCTTGAGGCTTTTTTTTCATACCTTTAAGTAAGGTAATTATGAAAGGTGTGTTTAATATGTTACCAAAAGAAAAAATTCAACGTATTAACTATTTATCAAAGAAATCAAAAGAAGCAGGTTTAACTGTTGAAGAAGCAAAGGAACAAACCAACCTTCGCAAAGAATATTTAGATACTTTTCGTGAGTCGATGAGAGGCACAATTGAAAATGTTCGTGTTTTCGATCCAAATGGTGATGAAGTTACTCCAGCTAAATTACGTGCAATGCAACAAAAAAACAAACCATTGAATTAACAGAACAATTGTCTAAAAACCATTGTTTTATGTAGAAATGTTGACTACACTGTAATAGAATAATAATTTGCTTTTAGAAAGGATGTCTATTCATGACTCAACAAGCAGATCAGCTTGCAATTAATACAATCCGTACTTTGTCTATTGATGCAATTGAAAAAGCAAACTCTGGTCACCCAGGGCTTCCAATGGGTGCAGCACCTATGGCTTATACTCTTTGGACAAAACAATTACACCATAATCCAAAAAATCCTCAATGGTTTAACCGTGATCGATTTGTCTTATCAGCAGGACATGGTTCAATGCTTTTATATAGCTTACTTCATTTAGGTGGTTATGACTTACCTATGGAAGAAATTAAAAACTTCCGTCAATGGGGTTCTTTAACTCCAGGTCACCCTGAATTTGGTCATACTGCTGGTGTAGAAGCGACAACTGGCCCACTTGGACAAGGGATTTCAATGGCTGTAGGTATGGCGATGGCTGAAGCACATTTATCAGGTGTTTATAACAAACCTGATAACGACATTATTAATCACTATACATTTGCATTATGCGGTGATGGTGACTTAATGGAAGGTGTTTCTGCAGAAGCGGCTTCACTTGCTGGTCACTTACAATTAGAAAAACTGGTTGTTCTTTATGATAGTAATGACATCTCATTAGATGGTGATTTAAACAAATCATTCTCTGATAATACAGCAGAACGTTTTAAAGCATATGGCTGGAATTATTTATTAGTAGAAGATGGTAATGATACTGAAGCTATTAATAATGCAATTTCACAAGCAAAAGGACACAAAGGTCAACCTACTTTAATTGAGGTAAAAACTGTGATTGGTTTTGGTTCACCAAACAAATCTGGTAAATCAGCTTCCCACGGATCACCTCTAGGTAAAGATGAAGTAGTACTTACAAAACAAGCTTACGAATGGGATAACGACGATTTCTTTGTAGCAGAAGAAGTATACGAAACATTTAAACAAGCTGCAAAAGTACATGGAGAAGATGTAGAAGCTGCTTGGAATGCACAATTTGATGCATATAAAGAAGCATATCCTGAATTAGGTGCACAATTAGAACAAGCAATCTCAGGTGATCTTCCAGCAGATTTTGATGCTGAAATTCCAACTTATGAAGCTGGCAAATCGATTGCAACACGTTCATCTTCAGGTGAAGTAATTAACGCATTAGCTAAAAAAATCCCAGCATTCTTTGGTGGTAGTGCCGACCTAGCGGGTTCAAACAAAACAACGATTAAAGGAACTGGCGACTTCTCAGCAACAGATCGCAGTGGTCGTAATATTTGGTTCGGCGTTCGTGAATTTGCAATGGGTGCAGCACTTAATGGTATGGCGCTTCATGGTGGTTTAAATGTCTTTGGCGGTACATTCTTCGTATTCTCTGATTACGTTCGTCCAGCAGTTCGTCTTTCTGCACTTATGGGACTTCCTGTAACATATGTGTTCACACATGATTCAATTGCAGTAGGGGAAGATGGTCCAACTCATGAGCCAATCGAACATTTAGCAGCATTACGTGCAATGCCAAATCTTTCTGTAATTCGTCCAGCAGATGCAAATGAATCAGCAGCAGCATGGAAACTTGCAGTATCTTCTAAAAACCGACCTACAGCATTAGTATTATCTCGTCAAGACTTACCAGTACTTGATGTAGATGTACAAACTGTTTACGATGGTGTTGCAAAAGGTGCTTATATTGTAGAAAAAGCAAACAAAGAAGTTGCAGATGTATTGCTTTTAGCAACAGGTTCAGAAGTACAATTAGCAGTTAAAGCTAAAGCTGAACTTGCAAATGAAGGAATCGACGTAACTGTTGTTTCTATGCCTGATTTTGCTCGTTTTGAAGAACAAGATGCAGCATATAAAGAAAGTGTATTGCCGAAAGCTGTAACAAAGCGTTTAGCAATCGAAATGGGCTCATCATTTGGCTGGCATAAATATACAGGTTTCGAAGGCGATGTACTAGCAATTGATGGTTTCGGTGCAAGTGCTCCAGGTGAAATCGTTATGAAGGAATATGGCTTTACTGTTGAAAATGTTGTATCAAAAGTAAAAGCACTATTTGAAAAATAGAACTTTTAAAAAGTAGAGGTAATTTTCCTCTACTTTTTGTTTTTTGACAAAGAAAGTGGATTATTTACAGTGCAAATTGACAAAATATTCGATAAAATAAAGGTATAATTAGTTGAAAGAAGGGAGTGGCAATAGATGCGTGTTTACTCAATCTTTCATGTCAAAAAAAAGCATCAGTCATTTGTGTACGGAAGAGAGCGTTTATTATTCGATTTAATTAGAGATTTAAAAACTGAAAATAATGCTTTTTATCCATCGCAGGAATTAGCTTATTTATGTGAAATATTGCCAATGCAGGAGATTGAAGCTTTTATAGAGCAATATTTATATAAGAATTTCACTGCGATTCATATGAAGAACCATGAAATCTTTTTGACAAACGAATTTAAAGGTGATTTACATATTGAAATTCAACCGTATTATATGGTTGTAACATGTGTTGGATCTCGTATGCTTGAATTAGATTTATTTGCTACTTTATCGAAGATTAGCTCGGGTTTTATTGGATTCAATAAAAATGAAGTCGAATGTGGATGGCTAAAACCACTAAAGTTTTCAGCTGTAGCAGAGGGATAATTAGATAAATAGTAGTATCGAAGTAGTTTTTATTGTATAATCCTCTTTGGAGAAACTTTTCTCGTATGCGAAATTTAGAGGAGGAAAATTAGTGAGTACTGGATTAGCGATTACTTTAATAGTAGTAGCATTAATCGTAGGTTTAGTTGGCGGATTCTTTATCGCTCGTCAATATATGATGAAATATTTAAAAGAAAACCCACCTATTAACGAACAAATGTTACGTGTAATGATGACTCAAATGGGACGTAAACCATCTGAAAAACAAATCAAACAAATGATGAACCAAATGAATAAATTGAGTAAATAAATAAAACGGTTCTGTCCGAAAGTTAGTGATAAACTTGTTTTTATGGACAATCCTTTGATATAGCTCAATTTTAAATAGTGGAATATCCAATTAAAAAATGCCATCGAAAATTTCTTTCGTCGGCATTTTTATTTTGTGTAAGATTATTAAGTATAACTGTCATAATAATTTGGAGAGAAATCATTAACCGACAGAATCAGATAGGGTCAAACAGCTAATTCAGATAGAAAATAGACCTAAGAATTAGACTTTTAAGGAATCGTTCTTATTCAACACATATTCTTTTATAAATTCTCGAACAGTGTCTTCATATTCTTGCGGATTTGTATTGAATGATTGGGCATGTGCACCTTGCTCAAATAGTTTTAACATTTTAGGACCATTCTTTAATCGATATAATTCGATTGTCATTCCAGGTAATATAAAATCATCTGGTAAGCTATGAATGAAAAGAACGGGTTTTTCAATATTCGTAACCGCTGTACGAGGAGCTATGCTTTTTAACCAATAGCCGTCACGTAATCGCAAAAATATATTCGCGAGTCTAATAGCGAGTGGACTTTTAAATGGTGTTTGTTTTGTGAGCAAATGATAAAGTTCTTCAGAGAAATCCGAATACGGACAGTCGGCAATATAAAAGTTCGCTTTGTCTTCTAATGTTCCAGCATATAATAATGTCGTTGCAGCTCCCATAGACTCACCGTGTACGCCAATAATTGCATCATCGTTCAATCTTTCTGTTATTGAATGAAGTACAGCTTGCAGATCAAATTTTTCATAATAACCATAGCTTGTTGTCTTACCACCGGACTCACCATGTCTTCTGTGATCATAGACTACCGTATTAAACCCAAGTCTTTCGAATAATCGAACATATTTTACAGAGTTTACTTTGTTTTCTGTCACACCATGGCAAACAATCATTGTATTTGTTGTTTGTAAAGGTTTAAAATAAATACCTTTAATCAAATAGCCGTTAGGTGAAGAAATACTTAAGTGCTCTTTGTCAACTAATTCGTACCATTTTTCGTCATAGCGCAACGCCTTTTTTTCGCGTTCTAAAATGAAATCATCATCTTTTTTCTTTATATAGATAATTCGACTCGTTACTAAATAACCCAACAGTGTAACGATACCTCCTACAATTCCGGTTATTAACCCAAAAATCCAAATAATTCTTTTTTTCATACTTAACACCACTTTCTATCTTTGTTGATATACCTTATACGGCGCTCTTGAAATATCTACTCGAAAAAAGGTTGAAAGTATTAATAGCTTGGCATCCTTTTTGAATATTAATTCCCTGCTTTATTATAAATTTGATAATTGAGTCAATTTCGTAATTTAAAGATTTGATAAAAATCACGGACATTAAATGTGTTATTGTTATATACCATATTAATTAGTACATTGTCTATAAAGTGGAAGATGGCGACTCCTGCG
>NZ_JBCMNM010000074.1:0-33145 GCF_050459865.1 Rummeliibacillus pycnus | reverse complement strand
AGCGCCATCTGGAGCGGTATGCTAAGTAAATACTATATATGAAATACTCACCGAATTATTGAATTGTTGGAATGACATGTAGTGTATTTTTGAAGGTAATCTCGTGTGCCTCCTTCAATATACGGCGCACTTTTCGGCGAAATTAGGATAACATACATCCTCTAATACATTTATTGTAATTAACGGTAGATGTTAAAGGCAAATTTTAGGGTAAGGATCTTACACTTAAAGACAATATTGGATTAAGTGAAATTTCTCCCAGAGGATAAAATCATCTTTTTATGCAATTTTTTCTTTACTTTATTATATGATGGATCCGTATTTACTGTTGATAAAGTACATGTTCAAGAGATAAAATTGAATGAAAATGATATTACGATCGTAAAGAGCGACAAAAAGCAAAGAAGGGGAAATTCAAATGGCAAAGAAAAAAAGACAACAAAGAACGCAATCACATACGAAGACAGTTGAAAAAGAAGAAAATCTAACTCTCCAAGATCAACTTAATAGTGATGTTTTGGCTAAGTTAAAACTTGCAAAAAAAGAGCTAGTAGCAAAAGAACAGCAGCAGCAAGAAGAAAAAGCAGCTCAGCTTGCATTTGAAAGAAAACAACGTGAGAAAAATAAATCCTTTGCAGAATTACTTGAAGAGTATGGAGATAAAGGCTCTAAATTTTAATGGAAACAAAAACGCGTTAAGAAGTATCTAACTCCTTAACGCATTTTTTAATTACGATGAGCTGTGTAAGTATCTTGTTTTGTAAAATGAATTAGTTCATCAATATTTTCGATTGTGTCCATTTTTACATAAGCTTTAATCGTTTCAGCTAATTGTTCTTTTGAACTTGCACCTACAACTGCAGATGCTATCGTTTGATGTTGTAAAATTGTTTTAAGTGCGGCAGCATGAATAGAGCTTGTAGAATGAGCAAGTTTAGTTAAAGTATTTTGAAGTTCTTCTTTACTATAATTCAAATACCCATTTGTTTTAATTAGACGATTCTGCCATTCATCAGTAAGCAATCCTTTCGCAACAGAACCTCGAGTTACAACAGATGCGCCTTGATTTGCAATGAAATCCAACCATTCTTCGGGTCTACGATCAAGCAAGTTATATTGCATCATAACAGATACAGCATTGCTAGTTGTCAAAAAGCGTTTCAAAACATTTGGTCTGATAGATGAAATACCATATTCACGAATCATACCTTCTTGCTTTAGTTCTTCAAATGCTTCTATCACCTTATCCCACTGATCTTCAATCGTACCCCCATGTAATTGATACAAATCTACATAATCTGTTTTTAAGCGATGCAAACTATCTTTAATACCTTCTTTTATATGCGTTTTAGAAGCATCCCAGTGCCATGAATCACCTGATGAATCCCAAACGTTTCCTACTTTCGTTGCTAAAATAATATCTTGTCTTTTTCCTTTTATAAATTGACCTATCATTTCTTCATTTAAGCCACGGTCGTATAGGTCTGCTGTATCAAAATAATTAATCCCATAGTCAAGGGCTGCATCCATAATATACGAAGCATCTTGTGAATTAGTTGGTAAAGACATACAACCCAAACCGATTTCAGAAATATGTAAATCACTCGAGCCTAATTGACGTTTTTTCAAAACATATCCCTCCTCATAAGATAATGGTACAATGATTTAAAGTAAAAGAACAATAGTGAGGGTTTTTTACATGGAAAAATTCGAAGAAAAAACAATATCTACAAAGCATATTTTTGATGGACGTGTAATTAAAGTACAAGTTGATCAAGTTACATTACCAAATGGTAAAACGGCAACTAGAGAATTAGTGAAGCATCCCGGTGCAGTAGGAATTATCCCGATTACAAGTGAAGGGAAAATTGTCATGGTGGAACAGTTCCGTAAGCCACTTGAACGTAGTATTATAGAAATCCCTGCTGGAAAATTAGAGGCGGGTGAAAAACCAGAACTTACGGCTATAAGAGAATTAGAAGAAGAAACCGGTTATGGTGCAATGGAGCTTGAGTTTATTCAATCATTTGCTACATCACCAGGTTTTGCGAATGAAGTGATTCATTTATTTGCAGCAAGAAACCTATTTAAAATCGCACAGCCAGCAAGTTTGGATGAAGATGAATTTGTCGAATTATTAGAAGTTTCCGTAGAAGAGGCTGAGCAATTAGTGAAAGATCAGCGTATTTTCGATGCAAAGACAATATTAGCTATTATGTGGGTAAAAAATAATCTAGTAAAATAAGGTATTTTTGAGAGCGGAAAGCATAGGTTGTACTATTAGAAAGTAGGTGACCTAGTGAATCGCTCATTGCAAATAACTTATTTTTTTCTGATCATTTCAATTGGCTTTATCGGAGGAATTATCGCATTCAAAATGACTACACCAGCTCAAAGTGAATGGCTAATTTCTATTATGGACCCTCGATTACAGTTAGATGGTAAGCCAAATTTGTGGCAATCGTTATGGCCAATAATCATGCCCTATGTATTTTTAGTGTTACTTGCTACGCATCAATGGTTTAGGCACGTTACCCGACTGGTTGTCGTTAGTAAAAGTGCTTTCTTCGGATTCTGCTCAGCCTATTTAATTGCAACGCAAAATGCTTTTTGGAACTATGCACTTTGGTGGTTCCCAGTGCAGTTTCTCTACACATGTTTATTATTATTATTTTCTATTGTCCTTGTACCAAAACCATTTTATAATAGTCGGAAAAAGGGTATACATTGGAAGAGAATTATTGTTATTAGTATATTGACTGTTATAATCTTTTTAATTGAACTCCTTATCATCCATTTCATGTTTTAATCGAAATTATTTATTGATAATAATTATCAGTAAATAGTCATTACAAAGAATTTATGTGCTTAATCTTGTAATGAGAATTGAACATTTGGTATAATGGTAGAAGTTTAGGGGGGCGTCATATGGAGAGCCGAATTGATCGTATTAAAAAACAATTACATGGTGCTAGCTATAAACTGACGCCACAGCGAGAAGCGACGGTTAGAGTACTTTTAGAAAATGAGGAAGATCATTTAAGTGCTGAAGATGTTTACCTTTTAGTAAAGGATAAAGCACCGGAAATCGGTCTAGCGACTGTATATCGTACATTAGAGTTACTAACAGAACTGAAAATTGTCGACAAGATTAATTTTGGCGATGGAGTGTCTCGTTATGATTTACGACAAGAAGGAGCAGCTCACTTTCATCATCACCTCGTATGTATCGAATGTGGCGCCGTCGATGAAATTCAAGAAGACTTACTTGAGGATGTGGAAGCAGTAGTAGAAAAACGCTGGAACTTCCAAATCAAAGA
The DNA here is from genome assembly GCF_050459865.1 of Rummeliibacillus pycnus. Taxonomy (GTDB): domain Bacteria; phylum Bacillota; class Bacilli; order Bacillales_A; family Planococcaceae; genus Rummeliibacillus; species Rummeliibacillus pycnus_B. The sequence continues at coordinate 29,825 of NZ_JBCMNM010000074.1, read as the reverse complement.
TCACCGATTAACTTTCCACGGTATCTGCTGGCGTTGTAACGAAAAGCATGCAGAAGAAAAATAACAAAGAACTTAAAAATGAATAATAGTTTATAGCGATAAGTAAAGGATGGCGGAGGTGCTGTCCTTTTTTATTTTGCTAGGATAAAAAACACAGTTGATATTATAAGAGAAAAAGTATTGTGCATTTGCACTATATTGCGTGCTTTCTACGGAAATGACCGCAAATTAACATTTTTAGGAGGGGTTCAGCTGTGCAACAAGAAATACAAGATGCGATTGCAGATTATATACATTTTCTACGAGCCGAACGTCAATTATCCGATAACACACTACAATCATACGAACGCGATATAAAAGATTATACAAAAAATATATTTGAAACTCAGCAGCTTGAGACCTTCGATGATATTGAGCGATTCCATATACTTCAGTATTTACAAGAATTGCGTAACAAAGGAATATCTGCCCGATCTGTCTCAAGACATATCTCATCCATCCGCTCTTTTCATCAATTTTTGCTAAGAGAGAAGAGATGTGATCATGATCCAACTGTGCATATTGAAATGCCTAAAATTGAACAAAAATTACCGAAAATATTATCAATAGAAGAAATTGATCGACTAATATCAGCACCAATTGTTGCAAAACCTCAAGGCGTTCGCGATCGAGCAATGTTAGAATTACTTTATGCAACAGGAATGCGTGTAAGCGAATGCATCGAACTGAATATAGATGATATTCATTTAACGATGGGGTTTGTGCGAGTATTTGGTAAAGGTGGGAAAGAGCGTATCATTCCATTAGGTGGTTCTGCTATTGAATCTTGTACAAACTATTTAAATAAGGCTCGTTTCCAATTAGAAAATGCAAAAATGCGAACAGAAGCGTTATTTATTAATCAAAGAGGGAAAAGATTAACTAGACAAGGCTGTTGGAAATTGATGAAGGGTTATGCAGAAAAGGCTGGTATTGAAAAAGAATTAACACCGCATATATTACGGCACTCTTTTGCGACACATTTAATCGAAAATGGAGCGGATTTAAGAGCTGTACAAGAAATGCTTGGTCATGCGGATATAGCGACGACGCAAATATACACTCATATTAGTAAGACGAGATTATCTGAAGTGTATAAACAATTCCATCCAAGGGCATAATATATTGCTTTTCGTCAGATGTCTGACCTTTATTTTTTTCCGAAATTTGATAGAATGAATGTATGAACAAGGAGGATAATTTGATGAACACAAAACCATTTAAACGTATTCACTTAATCGTTATGGACTCGGTAGGTATTGGTGAAGCTCCAGATGCAGCAAAATTTAATGATGTAGGCTCTGATACACTAGGTCATATCGCTAGTGAAATGAAAGGGCTATCAATGCCAAATATGCAACAACTAGGCTATACAAATATTCGAGGCTTAATCGGTCTTGAAGATCTAGAGGGTATGAAATCAGTTGAAAAACCAGAAGCATTCTACGGTTATATGCAAGAAGCTTCTGTTGGTAAAGATACAATGACAGGTCACTGGGAAATCATGGGCCTTAATATCAATAAGCCATTCAAAGTATATCCAGAAGGATTCCCACAATCATTAATCGATGAATTAGAAGAACGTACTGGACGTAAAGTACTTTGTAACAAACCAGCATCAGGTACACAAGTAATTGAAGATTTCGGTAAAGAACATATGGCAACAGGTGCCATTATCGTTTATACATCTGCTGACCCTGTACTCCAAATTGCAGCGCATGAAGATGTTGTACCTCTTGATGAATTATATAAAATTTGTGAAATCGCTCGTGAAATTACATTAAAACCTGAATACTTAGTTGGTCGTGTTATTGCTCGTCCATTCAATGGCGAACCTGGAAACTTCACTCGTACTTCGAATCGTCATGATTATGCCTTAAAACCATTCGGACGTACAGTAATGAATGAAATGAAAGACGCTGGTTTAGATGTCATCGCATTAGGCAAAATTTCTGATATTTACAATGGTGAAGGTGTAACAGAAGCAATCCGTACAAAAGACAACTCAGATGGTATGGATCAATTGGTGAAAGTTGTGAAAAAGGACTTCCATGGTCTATCCTTCATCAACCTTGTTGATTTCGACGCAAAATATGGTCATCGTCGTGACCCAATTGGCTATGGTGAAGCTTTAGAAGAATTCGACCGTCGTCTTCCAGAAGTTTTAGAATTAATGGACGAAGATGATTTACTCTTGATTACTGCTGACCACGGTAATGACCCAACATTCCCTGGAACAGACCATACACGTGAATTTGTTCCATTGATTGCTTATACACCACGATTCAAAGAAGGAAAAGCACTTCCAAAAACAAATACATTTGCATCACTTGGTGCAACAGTTGCTGATAACTTTGATGTGAAACTACCTGAATACGGTAAAAGCTTTTTACAACTATTAAAGTAAACGGGGGATGATTCCATGAGAATGGTTGATATTATTGAGAAAAAGCGTGATGGGCACGAATTAACAAGTGAAGAAATTCGCTTCTTTATCGAAGGTTATACAAATGGCTCAATTCCTGATTATCAAGCAAGTAGCCTAGCAATGGCTATTTATTTCCAAGATATGACAGATCGTGAACGTGCGGATCTAACAATGGCAATGGTTGAATCTGGAGATCAAATCGATCTTTCGGGTATTGCTGGCGTAAAAGTAGATAAACATTCAACTGGTGGTGTAGGTGATACAACAACACTTGTACTTGGACCTCTAGTAGCTGCAGTAGGTGTTCCGGTTGCGAAAATGAGTGGTCGTGGATTAGGTCATACTGGTGGTACAATTGATAAATTAGAATCAATTGAAGGATTCCACGTAGAACTAACTACTGAGCAATTTACGAAACAAGTAAATGATATTAAATTAGCAGTAATCGGTCAAAGTGGTAATTTAACACCAGCAGACAAAAAATTATATGCTTTGCGTGATGTTACAGGTACTGTTCCAAGTATTCCGTTAATTGCAAGCTCTATAATGAGTAAGAAAATTGCAGCAGGTGCAGATGCCATTGTTTTAGATGTGAAAACAGGTGACGGAGCATTTATGAAAACTGTTGAAGATTCTAAAAATCTTGCACATGCTATGGTTCAAATCGGCAAAAATGTAGGTCGTAACACAATGGCAATCATTTCCGATATGAACCAACCTCTTGGATTTGCAATAGGCAACGCATTAGAGGTCAAAGAAGCAATTGACACGTTGTCAGGCAAAGGACCAAAAGACTTAACTGAACTTTGCTTAACATTAGGTTCTCAAATGGTCGTGTTAGGTGGTCATGCAAAAACAATTGAGGAAGCACGTAAACAACTTGAAGAAGTAATTGCAAATGGGGCAGCTCTTGATGTATTTAAAAAATTCATCAAAGGCCAAGGTGGTAACCCAGCTGTAATCGATGATCCATCATTGCTTCCGCAAGCAAAATATACATTTGAGGTACCAGCAAAAGAATCGGGCTATGTAAGTCATATAGTTGCAGATGAAATTGGTACCGCAGCAATGTTATTAGGTGCTGGACGTGCAACCAAAGAATCTGAAATTGATCTTGCAGTTGGTTTAATTCTACGAAAAAAAGTAGGCGATGCAGTACAAGATGGAGAATCTCTTGTAACCATTTACTCGAATCGTGAAGACGTAAAAGAAGTAGTAGACAAAATCTATGCTAATATTGAGATTTCTACAGAAAAGGTAAATGCACCTAAATTAATTGAAGCTATCATTACAGAATAGTTTAAAGCAGTGTGAAAACCACATTGTTTTAAAGAATCAATGTGATAGAGTATTGGCAAATGGTATTGAGAGTACACATTCTCTCGATACCTTTTTCATTTTTATTATATTAATAAAAGGTAAACAAAGGATTAGCTTTTTCATACGAATACCTTTGGTGTATTTTTACACATCAGTTGATTGGAGCGGAGGGCGACGACTCCAGCGGGAAAAGCGGGACAGTCGAGACCCTGGACAGAGCAAAGCGAAGGAAGCGGCTCGGCCCCGCCCGCGGAAAGCGTTCGTCCGCAGTGGAAATCAACGGCCTGTTAACTATTCAAAAGAATTAATGTGTTTTTAGAGGCAATGTAATTTGTGAAAGAATATGTGAATGATTTAATCCAAAAGATGAGGATATCTGACAAAGTTTTTTGAACTTTTAAGATATCCTCTTTTCTATTGGGCAGAATCTCGCCATATTGCAAATCATCTAAATGAATTTATCAATTTAGTGACTTAAGATGTATTAGTTAAGAAATAGTTTTCCTTAAATAAGCAAGTGCTAATTTTAATTATATAATGTTAACGGTTTTTGTTGAAAAACATAAGAATATTTTTTAATTGATATGTTTTTCCATGATTAAAAATGAGGAATTAATTCCATACTAACGGATGGTAGCTGTCGTATTTTTTCTATCTTTAGCGTTTTGATTGTTAAATTGTCAAGGCATAGGATTCTTCTATTCTTCCGTAGAATAGTTTTTGAAAAGGAGGTATGTAAATGCAGCACCATATTGAAATTACATCAGAAAAAATTGCGATTATCCGATTAAAAGGAGAACTGGATCATCATGCAGCTCGACATATTCGAGAAGATATTTCGCAAGCTATTTACAGTGGTTATGTTCAAGATATTATTTGGAATTTAGAGGGGTTACAGTTTATGGACAGTGCAGGAGTAGGATTAATCTTAGGTAGAATGAGAGATCTACAAGTACAAAATGGTCGAACATTAATCATCAAACCATCTTCTACTATGGAGAAAATTTTTCAGTTTTCAGGTTTAGGAAAATATATTTGGCATGAATCAGAGAAAGAAGCCATCCAAAGCTTAGGGGGGATTCTTCATGGATAACGAAATGACACTATCATTCTTGGCAATTAGTGATAATGAGGGGCTCGCTAGAATTGCAATCACAAGTTTTCTAGCTATTTTAGATCCAACAATAGAAGAATTATCAGAGATTAAAACAGTTGTCTCTGAAGCTGTTACAAATTCGATTATTCATGGTTACGACGAAGATCCAAATGGTATTGTTACGGTTCAAGCTTCTCGCCAAGGAAGAGAAGTAACGATTACGATATTAGATCAAGGTGCTGGCATTGAAAATGTGGTACAAGCCATGGAACCTCTCTATACAACAAAACCAATGCTAGAAAGGTCAGGTATGGGCTTTACTATCATGGAAAGTTTCACAGATCATTTATCTGTGCAATCAGAACTTGGGAAAGGAACGGCAGTCACCTTTAAGAAACAATTTCAACCTGTACAAGAGCCGATTTATGTAAGGTGAGAACATGACATCAAACCCGCAAGCGTCAAAAGAACTTCTGACACAGGAAAAAATGAGAGAATTAATTAAATTAGCGCAGGCAGGGGATGAAGCAGCTAGAAAAGAGATGGTAGAAGGAAATACCAGACTTGTATGGTCAATTGTTCAACGATTTACTTCAAGGGGTGCCGATTTAGAAGACCTTTTCCAAATCGGATGTATTGGACTGATGAAATCTGTCGATAAATTTGATCTATCTTATCCAGTTAAATTTTCGACATATGCTGTACCAATGATTATTGGGGAAATTCAACGTTTCCTTCGCGATGATGGTATGGTTAAAGTTAGCCGTTCAATTCGAGAATTAAATTATAAAATTCGCCATGCTTCAGATGATTTTCTAAAAGACAATGAAAGACCGCCTACACTTCAGGAGTTGGCGACAATATTAGATGTATCAATGGATGATATTGCGATGGCTAGTGATGCATTAAGAGATCCAGCATCACTTCATGAACAAATTTTTGAAAGTGATGGAGATCCAATTAGTTTAATGGATCAAATGAAAGACGAACGATCTGAAAAGCCATTCGAACATATTCCGTTAAAAGATATGCTAGAGCGACTAGGTAAACGTGAACAGTCTGTCATTTATTTACGCTATTACCTCGACTGTACGCAAAGTGATATTGCTGAAAGATTAGGTATTTCACAAGTTCAAGTTTCCCGTTTAGAAAAGCGAATTTTAGCACAGCTTAAGATTTGGCTAACAGATCAGCAATATGAACAATTGGTAAAGGTGGCAGATCATGAGTAGTAGTACCAACAATGAAACACAAGCGATTTTCCAAAGTAACCAAGCAGCAGAGGCTTTCATGATTTCCCAATTCGGGAAAAGTGAAAGCTTCGATATCAATATGAAATATATACATGTTCATAATATGGAAGTATTTACGATTAACATTAATGGTTTAATCGATAGTCAAAATTACACTCGTTTAATAACCGCAATGCAGCCCACCGCTGTTTATGAAAGAGATAAATTCACATCAGGTGAAGCAAAAGTAGATAGAAAGCATGATACAAACGAATCAGATGGGGCTAATTCACAAAAAAGGCAAGAACACTCTAAGGAAGAAAGCGTTCAAGCAGAAGCAGATTATTTTTTTGAATGCTTTCCCTTCTTTGCTTGGGAGCTGCAAACTTCAAAAGAAAAATTATTAACGGCTATCATGAGTGGGCAAATAGCTTTTATCACACCATCTGGTATCGCTATTACTGCCGATTTTAGAAGTTATCCCGGAAGAAATCCAGAGGAACCTGATAATGAGAAGGTAATTCGAGGATCGAGAGATGGTTTTACAGAAAATATTATACAAAATTCAGCTCTCATTCGTAGGAGAATACGTGATACATCATTACGATTTGAGTTACACCAAGTATCTGAAAAAAGTCAAATGGATGTAGCTATTGTTTATTTAAAAGAAATTGTCAATGATGAACATCTAAACTATGTAAAGGAACGTTTAGAGAAGATCAAGCATGATGGATTGACTATGGCAGATAAATCCTTAGAAGAATGGTTAATAAAACAACGCTTCCATCCATTACCTTTTGTAAGATATAGTGAAAGACCTGATATTGTGGCAGCACATATATTAGAAGGACATATTGCAATTGTTGTGGATACATCTCCTTCAGTTATTTTAGTGCCAGTGACTATTTTTCATCATTTGCAACATGCAGAAGAATATAGACAGGCACCTGCAATTGGAACAGTCGTACGATTTTTACGTTTTTTTGGAGCTTTTCTTAGCTTCTTCTTACTGCCTCTTTGGTATCTGCTTGTTAAGCATCCCGAATACGTCCCTTCATTTATGGACTTTATAGGTCTCAATAAAAAAGCCACTATTCCTCTCCTTATACAAATTCTGATTGCAGATATTGGTATAGAGTATTTAAGGCTAGCAGCTATCCATACGCCAACGCCTTTGTCAACGGCAATGGGGCTTGTAGCAGGTATCGTTATTGGCCAAATTGCAATAAACGTAGGACTCTTTTCTGGAGAGGTTGTCCTTTATACAGCGGTTTCTGCTATTTTCACTTTTGCTATTCCATCATATGAACTGAGTGTATCTGTTAAGATTTTCAGAGTCATATTATTGTTACTAACAGCCGCCTTTGGTGTTAATGGTTTCTTTATCGGTATTTTAGTTACAGTATGGTATATGGCATCATTAAAACCAATGAATGTTCCTTATTTGTGGCCACTTATTCCATTCTTCCCTAATGCTTTCGCACATGTATTAATACGTTATCCATTGACAAATGATGCACCAAGACCGTTCTTAGTTGGAGCTAAGGATCGAAACCGTTCATGATGAAGAGCCATTGCATCTGCTCTTCTATCGTGTTAAAGTTCATGATATAGAAAATTCCGTGTATTCTTACAAATGAACATGGATACGATAGGAGAGATTGGATGCATTTATATGGAACCCAAGCTATTACAGAAAATGACCATTTATCTATCGGTGGTGTCGATACAGTAGAATTAGCAAAAACATATGGTACACCACTATTTGTTTATGACCTCGCTTTATTTCGAAAGAGAGCTCGTGGATTTATCGATACATTTAAAGAAGCTTCCGTTTCAGCGCAAGTTGCTTATGCTAGCAAGGCCTTTTCAAGTGTGGCTATTTATCAACTGGCTGCACAAGAAGGCTTGTCTGTTGATGTTGTTTCAGGTGGTGAATTATACACAGCATTACAAGCAGGATTTCCAAGCGAAAAAATCCATTTTCATGGAAACAATAAGAGCTTGCATGAATTAGACTTTGCATTTGAATCTAAAATCGGTTGCATTGTAATTGATAATTTTCATGAAATTGAACTTTTAAAAAAATTGTCTGCACATCGTAAACAAAAAATGCATGTATTAATTCGCGTAACACCTGGGGTCGAAGCACATACACATGATTTTATTACAACAGGGCAATCTGATTCAAAATTTGGTTTTGATTTAAGCAACGGTCAAGCAGATGCTGCTTTTAAAGCACTATATGATGATCCATATTTAGAATTACAAGGAATGCACTGTCATATTGGTTCACAAATATTTGATACAACAGCTTTTCGACTAGCAGCTAAAAAGTTGACTGATAAAATGGGCGAATGGCAAGAACAATATCAATTCCATACGACTGTTTTAAATTTGGGTGGAGGATTTGGTATACGTTATACAGACGAAGATGCTCCGCTACAACCAGCAGTTTATGTAGATGATATGATTAAAACAGTGATACAAGAGGCAAAGAAACTACATTTGCCAATGCCTGAAATTTGGATAGAACCTGGACGTTCATTGGTAGGGGATTCCGGAACAACACTTTATACGATTGGTTCTCAAAAAGAAGTTCCTAATATACGTAAGTACTTGGCTGTAGATGGAGGTATGTCAGATAATATTAGACCTGCTCTTTATGAAGCTAAGTATGATGGGGTAATTGCCAATAAAATGTCACAACCTCTTACTGAAACTTATACGATTGCTGGCAAACTATGTGAGTCTGGTGATAAACTGATTGAGAACATTAATCTACCAGCGGCCGAACCAAACGATATTCTTGCAACATTTTGTACAGGTGCATATGGTTATTCAATGGCGAGTAACTATAATCGTATTCCTAGACCAGCTGTTGTGTTCGTTGAAAACGGTGAACATCAGTTAGCAGTGAAAAGGGAAAGTTATGAGGATCTTGTGAAGTTAGACCTTCCGCTATCAATTGGAAGGGGGTAACCCAAACGTGAAAAAAAATAATATCATTTTGTTAATATCCTTATTTGTTATGGCATGCATATGGGGTGTTATTTATTGGGTTTTTATAGCACCTAACTCAATCCCTAAATAATGGGAAAAAATTTGCGTATTTTTTGCTTTTCGTGTAGGATATTCAAGGATATTTAAAGGCAAAAAAAGAGGGATTTAATATATGTTATTTCGTTATAAGAAAGCATACGAAAAAATTGCAATGGGGCTCTTGTCTTTTATGCCCGAACATAAAGATGTAAAAAAGTTACAAGAGACGATTTGTCAATATAATTCTGATCCAAACTGGCAACTGTTCTTATGGAAACAAGCAGAAGATTATATTGGTCTTGTTGGTGTAGAGATGAAGGATAGTCAATGGATTGTTAGACATATATCAGTAGATCCATCTCATCGTGGAGAAGGACTTGGAGTAGAAATGATTCGACAGCTTTCAGAAATGGATTTATGCGGTTCAATTACAGCTGATAGTGTAACTGAATCCTTTATCCAAAAATGTCTAACGATGTTAGAAGAAGCAGACAACGAGTATTAATGTCTGCTTCTTCTTTTTTCTTCACGTTCTAAAAGAATATTGGAACGATCTCTAAGGAAATGTTTGTTTTGAAGAAAATAAGTATCACTAGGAGGGAGAACTAAAATAGCCTGATCTACAATAGATTTTAAAGTTGGGGATATAATATCAATATACCAACACTCATAAAGATCATGCTGATCAATTTTTAGTTGAGAGAGATGAATTTGTTGTAATAAGTCTGAAGTATTTATTTCTTCTAAAAATGGATCGTGAATCGCTGTTCTTAATGTACGTTCTGCTTTTATTAAAATGGTTTGAGCTCCTTTAAAATTCTCACGTCTCCAGTGATATAGCCCGGTTGCAAGTTGAATCCATCCGGTAAGTGGATGGGTTTTATCTCTTGGTGCAACTTTTTTCCAATACTCCTCTAAAACTTCATGACATTCAAAATAATCTTGATTGCCATTGAAATAAGCAAGAAATTGGATAAACAAAGGATGATGCATAGGATGCATTTTGCTCACCTTTCCTCTATACTAAATTTTGAAGATAAATTGTCAGGTGGTAAATTATGTCATATGAAGTAAAGTTAGAGGCTTTTGAAGGTCCTCTCGATTTATTATTACATTTAATCCATCGCTTGGAAATTGATATATATGATATTCCAATGGCAGAGCTTACTGCACAGTATATGGAGCATATTCAAGCGATGCAAGTTTTAGAGCTAAATGAAGCAAGTGAATATTTAGTAATGGCCGCTACACTACTTGCTATTAAAAGTAAAATGCTATTGCCGATTCACGAAGGTGAGCTTGATGATGAGGAATTCGAATTAGATGAACCTGACCCACGTGAAGAACTTGTAGCAAGATTAATAGAATATCGTAAATTTAAAGAAGCAGCTGTTAATTTGAAAGAAATGGAAACAACTCGTACAAAATATTTTACGAGACCTCCAGCGGATTTATCGGCATATGTGCCTGATGAACAATTAGTTTTGTTTGATACTACTGTGAATGTCTTTGATATGGTAGCTGCATTTCAAAAAATGTTGAATCGAAAACGATTAAAGGCACCACTTACAACAAAGGTAACAAAGCAAGATATTTCGATTAAAGACCAAATGCGTACGGTAGTTAATGTATTAAAATCAGCTCATGGACGCGCTAATTTCTATGATTTATTCCCTTATGAAGACAAAGGGACACTTGTCGTGACGTTCTTATCTCTATTAGAACTGATGAAACGACAAGTAGTAGCTGTTGAACAAGAAAATAATTTTTCGGATTTAACGGTGATTTTACGGAAGGAAGAAATAACAGATGAACAACTTGAATCGATTGATGAGTAAAATTGAGAGTCTACTTTTCATTATCGGAGAAGACGGATTAACAATTCACCAACTCTCAATTATGATTGATGCAAAAGAAGAAGAAATCGCTGAGGCAATCCAACAAATGAAGGTAAGTTACGAGGAACAAGAGGACAGAGGGATATTAATAAAAGAATTGGCAGGTACATTTCAACTTATTTCAAATCCTGAACATGCAGATTTAATCCAAAAGTTGGTAGAAAATCCTCCGAGTCAAGCATTATCTCAAGCATCACTTGAAGTATTAGCAATTGTAGCATATAAACAACCAATTACACGTGTAGAAATTGATGATTTAAGAGGTGTAAAAAGTGAGCGAGCGTTACATACTTTAAATGCAAGAGGTTTAGTACATGAAGTTGGGCGAGCTGAAGGTACTGGCCGTGCCATTTTATATGGGACTACAAAAGAATTCTTGAATTACTTTGGTATGAAGAATATTAACGAATTACCAGAGCTTCCAGAGGAAGGGATAAATGAAATTGATGAGCAACCAGATTTATTTATGTCTAAATTCCAAGAAGCTTTTCAAGAACCGCAAATAGACTGATCGCTAAAGGAGTGACATTTTGCGTCGTTGGATTGTTGTTGTATTGAGTTGTATTATTGTTCTAATGCCATTTGAAAAAACAGCAGAAGCAGCTTCAAGTTCCTACGCAGTAATTGATGCAGATACAGGAAGATTATTAGTTGGAATGAACGAGCATCAAAGACTACCAATTGCAAGTCTTACAAAGATGTGGACGGCTTTTGTAGCAGTAAAAGAAAAGGATTTAGATACTGAAACAACCATTTCGAAAAAAGCAACATTGAGTGAGGGGTCATCAATTTATCTTGTTGAAGGTGAAAAGACGACATTAAAAACACTACTAAATGGTTTACTTTTGCGATCGGGTAATGATGCTGCTACAGCAATCGCAGAAGAAGTAGGAGGCTCAGTTGGGGGATTTGTGAAATTGATGAACGACTATGCGATGCTTTATGGGTTAGCAGATACTCATTTTGAAAATCCATCTGGTCTTCATCATGACAAGCATTTATCCTCGGCCTATGACACAGCTCAAATGCTTAGAATTGGAATGCAAGAAAAGGCTTTTCGTAAAATTGCTACCACAAAATTTTATAAAAGTGATTTGCAAAATCCAACAACTTGGAAAAATAAACACAAACTTCTGCATTACAACAAATACGCCATTGCAGGAAAAACAGGTTTTACCAAAGTCGCAGGTCGTACACTTGCCACCTATTTTGAAAAAGATGGTAAGCGAATTATAGTTGTTACATTAAATGAATCGAATGACTGGCAAGTTCACTCAGAATTTGCAGAAACTGCTTTCCAAAAATATGAAAAAAGACTTTTGGCAAAACAGGGGATATATCAAGTAAGAGATGACCTTCAAGTTGAATTAAACCATCCTGTTTATGCATTAATTTCTAAAGACGAAGAGAAAAAAGTTAAATCGATCCTTAGAATGCCACGCATTGCACAAGGTGACATTGGGATTTGGTCGTTTTATTTAGACGGACAGCCGTTGATTGAAGAACCGGTTCAAATGATTTGGAAATAAAAGACTGCTGAATAAGCAGTCTTTTTGAATTTTGCGTTGTCGCAGGGGCGCATTAAGTATTTAAATGTAGTTTCTAATACTTTAATTATTAGAAAAAATATGCAATAATTTTTGAAGACTATTAGCATTAAGATTAATGAGGTGACCAAATGGAAAGACTACAGAAAGTGATTGCTCATGCAGGAATCGCATCAAGAAGAAAAGCGGAAGAATTAATTACAGAAGGTAAGGTAAAAGTAAACGGTCAAGTGGTACGAGAGCTTGGTACAAAAGTTACTGCTTCGGACTCAATCGAAGTAGAAGGCGTTAAAATTGAACAGGAAGTAAAGGTTTACTATCTATTATATAAACCAAGAGGCGTTATATCAGCAGTTTCAGATGATCGAGGTCGTAAAACTGTAGTTGATTTATTCCCGCTTGTTGAACAACGAATTTTCCCAGTGGGTCGATTAGATTACGATACTTCGGGTGTATTGTTAATGACGAATGATGGCGATTTTGCAAATATATTAACGCATCCACGTTATAATATTGATAAAACGTATGTGGCTAAAGTTAAAGGGGAACCAAGAAGAGAAGATTTGAAGAGATTAGAACGAGGAATCATGCTTGAAGATGGTAAAACGGCTCCTGCTCGAGTAAAAGTACTTTCATCAAATCGTGAACAAGGGAAATCTATTATTGCAATTACAATTCACGAAGGGCGTAATAGACAGGTACGTAGAATGTTTGAAGCAATTGGTTGCCCAGTAGAAAAGCTAAAACGTGAACAATTTGCATTTTTAGGGTTATATGGTCTAAATGCAGGAGAATCTCGTGAATTAACAGCACATGAAGTAAAACAACTTCGAGTTCTTTCCGAAACAGGAAGAATCGGCTAATTGTTGCTTTATGTTACAAAAGATTCACAAAGCATCCATATATGTAAAAGTAAATAAGCCATAATTTGATATAATAGAGTGGATTGTTTCTGTCGTTATTTAGGAGGCTTACTACGACAATGGAAAAAAAACAAAAAAGATTTTATCTGAGAGCAGCCATTTTAATAGTTCTAGTTGCAGCAATTGTTTATACAATTTATACAGCTGCACACAAAGATAATGTACAGTTATTAAAAGTGGGAGATGATGCACCTAATTTCTCATTAGTAGATTTAAATGGTGAGACCCATAAATTATCTGATTATAAAGGACAAGGTGTCTTGTTGAATTTCTGGGGAACATGGTGCAAGCCTTGTAAGAAGGAAATGCCCGCAATTAATGAGCAATACAAACAGTTCAAAGACCAAGGGGTTCAAGTTTTAGGTATTAATATCGCTCAACCTGATTTAGAAGTATCAAGCTTTACAGATAAACTTGGTGTCGAGTTTCCAATTTTACTTGATAAAACAAAAAGTGTTATGAGGGTTTATAACGTTGATCCATTACCAACTACAGTTTTAATAGACAAAAACGGTAAAATAGTGAAAATCATTACTGGAGAAATGACGGAAACAGATATAAAAAAATACCTAACAAGTATTAAACCATAAGAAGGAGTTCTAAAGGATGAAAAATATAACTTGCGAATGTGGTCATGTTAATCCCGAAGGAACGCATCTATGTGAAAAATGTGGACGACCTCTTACAGAAGAAGAAAAAAATCAAAAGATCGTTGATATGCGATACGAAGGAAGAGCGATTCGTTCGAAAACGTATAACAAAACGATAATTGATAAAGTCTGGAACTTCTTCTCAAGTGTAAAAGTTGGTGTCTCTATAATTGTGATTACATTAATAGCAGCTGCAATTGGTACGTTTTTACCTCAAGTAGTTTATGTAAATGTGACGCAAGGTGAAGATATAAAACAAGCCTACATCGACAACTATGGTACGTTCGGTAAAATCTATTACAATTTAGGATTAACCGATATTTATAGTTCATGGTGGTTCCAAACGTTAATCGGAATGTTAGCGATTTCAATCATCGTAGCAAGTCTTGATCGCGGGATTCCACTATATAAATCGTTGAAAAATCAACGTGTAAAACGTCATGAAAGTTTTATGAAACGACAACGTATTTTTGGTCAACAAGATATGACTTCAGCTGAAGCCGATGAATCATTAGACTTAGCTGAAAAGAAAATGAAAGAGTTAAAATACAAAGTTCGTAGAGAAGACGGCGTTCTTTTAGCTGAAAAAAACCGCTTTGCTCGTTCAGGTCCATATATTAACCACATAGGATTAATCATTTTTCTATTTGGTGTTATGTTGCGCCTAATGCCTGGATTTTATATCGATGAATCACTTTGGATTCGTGAAGGCGAAACTGCATCAATCCCAGGAATGGAAGGTTATTACCTACATAGTAATAAATTCACCTTCGAAACATACAAAAAAGATGAGCAAACAAAAGAATTTAATCAATCTAAAGCTGCTGTTAATTCTGTAGCGAAAAACTACCAAACTGATGTTGTCTTATACAAAGCAAAAGAAGGCGCAGTTGCTGGGGATACAAAAGATGTTGAAAAAATAAAAAATTATTCTATTAAAGTAAATGAACCATTAAAATATGATGGATATGCACTTTATCAAATGGATTTCCGTTTAAATGAACTTAAAGCGATGAATTTTAACTTGGTTAATAAAAAAACAGGTGAATCCTTAGGGGAAGTGAATATTGATTTAGCAGATCCTAAAAAAGAATATAAATTAAACGACAAAACCAAAGTTGAGATTAAAGGTTATTATCCAACATTCTCTGGATTTGATAATGGTGAGCCACAATCTGATTCTCCGATACCAAACAATCCAGCATTTATCTTTAAAATGTATACACCTGAAACACCAAAAGGCGAAACAAGTTTTGTTGCTATCAGACAAACTTTAGAACCGCTTGGTACAACAAAATATAAAATGAAATTTTCAAATGTTGAAACACGTAACGTTTCAGGTTTAACTATTCGAAAAGATAAGACACTTCCTATTCTGGCACTTGGCGGAATAATCTTTATGATAGGTGTTGTAATGGGGTCTTATTGGAGTCATCGTCGTTTATGGCTTCAAAAAACAAAAGATGGAAGACTTTTATTGGCTGCACATACAAACAAAAACTGGTTTAGTATGAAAAAAGATTTAGCTACAGTAACTGAGTTTGCCCATCTACCTGTTTGGGTTGATCAACAGGATGAAGAAAATCAAAATAAAGACCAAGAGAATAAAAAGGAAGGTGACAACACATTATGAGTTTAATTGATATTAGTAGCGCTTTACTATTTATCGCATTTATCGCGTATTTAGTAGCTACCCTATTTTTCGGTGGAGCAATTAAAGGTGCAAAACAAGATGCATCAGATTCTAACAAAAACTGGGGTAAAATTGCTATCACGATTACAATAATTGGTTTCATAGCCAACCTTGGCTATTTTATCACTCGTTGGATTTATGCTGGACATGCACCAGTTAGTAATATGTTCGAGTTTACAACAGCATTCGGTATGTTCGTTGTCGGTGCTTTTATCTTAATTTTCTTCATTTATAGAGTACCTGCTCTTGGACTATTTGCATTACCAATTGCTATTTTAATCATTGCCTATGCAAGTATGTTCCCAAAAGAAGTTAGTCCATTAATTCCAGCTCTAAAAAGTTATTGGTTAACAGTTCACGTAATTACAGCCGCAATTGGTGAATCAATTTTAGCAATCAGTGCTGTTGCCGGATTAATCTATTTGATGAAAACTGTTGATACAACGAAACGGACAAAAAGTAGTATTTGGTTAGAAGTTGTAATGTATGCAGCTGTCTTAGTACTTGGTTTCGTAATTGTTTCATCTACATTCAAGATTATGGGATATAAAGCAGACTTCACTTATGTAGACAAGAATGGTGCACAACAAGAAATTACATACAACACTCCAGCATTATTTGGTATGCATAAATACGAGCTAAAGTCACCTGATAAGATGGAACCATTAGCTGAGATGCCTGCTATTGTCAATGCGAAAAAATTAACTACTGTAGTATGGTCTATAATAACTGGAACAATTCTATATGGATTAATTCGATTAATCGTACGTAAACCAATTTCACGTATGGTACAACCCCTTACAAAACGTGCTAATTCTCAATTATTAGACGAAATTGGTTATCGTTCAGTATTAATTGGTTTCCCAGTATTCACATTAGGGGCATTAATCTTTGCAATGATTTGGGCACAAGAAGCTTGGTCTCGATTCTGGGGCTGGGATCCAAAAGAAGTATGGGCATTAATTACTTGGTTATTTTACGCAGCTTTTCTTCACTTACGTCTATCAAAAGGTTGGCAAGGTGAAAAATCTGCATGGCTTGCTGTAATAGGCTTTGTTATTATTATGTTCAACCTTGTTGCTGTTAACTTAATTATCGCTGGTCTACACTCATACGCTGGATAATGTATTATTAAAAAAAGCCTTTTCCTTAATATGAGGAAAAGGCTTTTCTTTTCTTTCCATTTTGTATGACTGATTGTACAATAAAAGTATAGAATACTGGGAGGCATATATTGTGACTGAACAAATTTCGATTTTAGTGGTAGATGACGAAGATCGCATCCGCCGTTTGTTAAAAATGTACTTAGAACGTGAAGGGTATGAAGTAGAAGAAGCCGAAAATGGTGAACAAGCAGTAGAAAAAGCTCTTACTAATGAATATCATTGTATTCTTTTAGATATTATGATGCCAGAAAAAGATGGATTAGAAGTTTGTAAAGAGATTCGCGATATAAAAACAACACCTATTATTTTATTAACCGCTAAAGGTGAAGAAGCAAATAGAGTTGAAGGTTTTGAAACAGGTGCCGACGATTATATAGTGAAACCGTTTAGCCCAAGAGAAGTAGTTTTACGTGTAAAGGCGATTTTACGTCGTTCTGCTGCATTTTCTCCAATTTCTGTCTCTTCATCGTCAAAAGATTTAGTAGTATTCCCACATTTAACAATTGATCATGATGCACACCGTGTTTCTGCTGATGGTGTTGAAGTAAACTTAACGCCAAAAGAATATGAATTGCTTTATTTCTTAGCGAAAGCACCAGACAAGGTATTTGATCGAGAGCAACTATTAAAAGAGGTTTGGCATTATGATTTCTTCGGTGATCTACGAACTGTCGATACCCACGTTAAACGTTTACGCGAAAAACTAAATCGAGTATCTGAAAATGCAGCGAAAATGATTGTAACAGTATGGGGCGTTGGCTATAAATTTGAGGTAGTCAATGACTAGAATATGGAACAGTGTTGTCGGGAAGCTATGGGTAACCATTTTGCTTCTCGTTTCATTTGTATTGTTTGTTTTTACAGTATTAATGCTAGAATTTCTATCTAAATACCATACCCAACAATCTGAAGCATTACTTCGCCAAGAAGCGACTACAATTGCAAGAATAGTAGATGAGCATGAGACAATAACGTCCACAAAATCGATTATCAGTGATATTTTGAGTGATGAAACGAATGCAGTAATCGTTGATAATACAGGTAAATTAGCATTTTCCCTTCAAGAAGGTCTAAACCAAGATCAGATTAAGGATAAAATTATTGGTGAAAAATCATTTAATCAAGTTTTTACTTCAAACAAACCGGTAGTCAAAGAAATGATGCTACCATCATCAACTGAAAAGGATCATGTGGAATCCTATATAGTTATGGCTTTTCCTTTAAATTCTCATAAAGTTAATCACGGTGTTGTTTACATTTATCAAAGTCCTGATGCAATTCATCGTACAACTAATGAGACTACAAAAATTGTCTTTCTAGCTGCAGCGATTGCTTTTATACTAACAACTTTCTTTGCTTTCTTCTTATCAACTCGAATTACATCACCATTACGTAAAATGCGAGAGGCAGCTTTCGAGTTAGCAAAAGGAAACTTCGATAAAAAAGTTCCAGTATTACAAAATGATGAAATTGGCCAATTAGGTACTGCATTTAACCAAATGGGGCGTCAATTAAAGCATCATATGGAAGTTATTAATCAAGAAAAAGAACAACTTTCAAGTATTCTAACATCTATGACAGATGCTGTGATAACATTCAACAGTGATCGAACAGTCATATTAAGTAATCCACCAGCAGAGTTATTATTACAAAAATGGTTTATTAATAAAGGCTCTGATAGTGAACATCCAATTCCACCAGAAATTTTTCATATGCTAGAGCATGTGATTGACTTGGAAGAAGAATTACGGGAAGAACTTGAGTTGGGTGGCACGTATTTCTTGATTTCAATTAGTCCACTTTATAGCGGAGATTCTGTACGGGGAGCCGTTGCCGTATTGCGAGATAAAACGGAAGAACATCGCTTAGATAAGCTTCGATCAGATTTTATCGCTAATGTGTCACATGAATTACGAACTCCTATAGCAATGTTACAAGGTTACAGTGAAGCCATTATAGATGATGTAGTATCTAGTGAAGATGAACGTAATGAAATGATACGTATTATTTATGATGAATCACAACGAATGGGTCGACTAGTAACAGATTTATTGGATCTAGCTCGTATGGAGTCGGGGAATATCACTTTATACAAAGATCAAGTACCAATAACACCAGTTTTTGAACGAATTACGCAAAAATTTGTACAAGTTGCAAAGGAGAAAGGTGTAGAGTTGACCTATTCTTCAACATTTGATGATCTAATACCAATTAGTATTGATGAAGACCGTATTGAACAAGTATTAACTAATTTGATTGATAATGCAATTCGCCATACAAAAGAAAACGGTACAGTACAAGTAATTGTAGACCAACAAGTTACTTACGCTCGTATTCAAATAAAGGATACTGGTGCAGGTATTCCAAAAGAAGATTTAGAGTATGTATTTGAACGTTTCTATAAAGCGGATAAAGCAAGAACAAGAGGGAAAGGTGGTACAGGCCTGGGACTTGCTATAGCCAAAAATATAGTGGAGGCACATAAAGGTCGTATTACAGTTGAAAGTGAAGTTGATGTAGGAACCAACTTTATTTTCTATTTACCTCTTGAAGTAAATCAAGAAAATTCGAAAGCTTAATGTTTATGAGGATGTCTAACAATTATTTTCTTAAATTGTTGGGCATTCTTTTTTTTTGAGGATGTTCATAAAATATCTTGAAGCAATAAGCAGGATTAAACCTGTTCTTGAAGTTAACGCTATCAGTAAAAATAAAAATTTGTTGAAAAATCTAGCTGCCGAGACCCCATAGTGAAAGGGTTTTTGAAAAGAGAAACCGTAGGAACTAGCGAAATGGGAGAGGGCAGAATCTGATATCGTTAGTTTTTTCAAAGCCTTAACTATCAATTTACATTGAACCTTCTTAATAGAATTTTAAATAATTAAAGCTGACTATTTCCGTAGGATTACTAAAATTTTGAGGGGGATTGAGATTAAAGCCTTTACAAAATCTTCTTTTTTTTATATAGTTACATTGTAATTAAAAAATTATATTGATTCATCTTCGGGGCAGGGTGAAATTCCCGATCGGCGGTATTAGAGAACTATGTATTACTCTTGAGCCCGCGAGCCGTAAGGCAGGACTTGGTGAGATTCCAAGGCCGACAGTATAGTCTGGATGGGAGAAGGTGAAGGTACGGTCGTCTATTTACTATACTATTTTATTAATAGTGTAAAGAGGCGTTTATTTGACTATGCCTATTTCTCCCTTAAGCTGACAAAGCTTAAGGGTTTTTTATTGCATATCATTAATCCCGGACCTTTCCTCTTTTTGAAGTGAATCGCAAAAGGAGAGAAAGAAATGAAAAACACAAAATTGCAAAAGATGGTTTCAATCGGAATGTTAAGTAGTATTTCATTTGTATTGATGATTTTTAATTTTCCACTACCGCCTTTTCCAGCATTTTTAGAAGTTGATTTTAGTGATGTTCCAGCACTTTTAGCAACAATTACAATGGGACCCGTTGCAGGGATCCTAGTAGAATTTATTAAAAACGTATTAAACTGGTTCTATGTTGGTAGTCCAACAGGTGTTCCAGTTGGTCAAATTGCAAACTTTACAACAGGTGTATTATTTATTATTCCAGTTTACTTTGTTTATAAACGTTTATCCTCAGCAAAGGGATTAACAACAGGTTTAGTTATTGGTACCTTAACCATGGCAATTGGTATGAGTGTTTTGAACTATTTCGTATTTATGCCGATGTATAACTACTTCCTAAATGTACCTACAGAAACGGGCATGGCTTTAACAAAATCAATTGTAACAGGTATTCTACCATTTAATATTATTAAAGGGGTTATCTTAACAACAATTGTGTTATTGCTATTCTCCAATATGAAAAAATGGATTATAAAACAACGTAATACTTATATAAATGAATAAAATATATAAATTAAAAGACTATCTTAAAAAAAGAGATAGTCTTTTTTACTTTGGCAATCCTTCTGCGACGAACCTAGCGTAGTGATCTATGACCAAACGAGGAGGCTTGGAGGAAATGGGAGGCATATGATTCGTAGAAACCTCTAAGTTTTACTAAACACTTTACATAGTAACTTTTATCTTTTTAAAGAAGGAGCTTTATTTCCCGGGAAAGTAAAACATAAAAAATGAAATAATATATGAAAATTATCTAGTAGTTCTTTTTTGAAATCAAATTGTTATCCAGGCATTTTTTTTGCATAAAAAGAGAAGGAAAGATATAATTTGAAGGATATTTTATGTTTTGAAGCATAAAATCTGCAATGATAAGTTTTCAATTTTATTAACTGAAAATAGAGTCTATCTCTAATATCTTGCAAATATTATAGGATAGGTGATAAATATGAATTACCGTGTTTTACTTTATTATTTTTATACAATAATTGAAGATCCAGAAAAGTTTGCTACAGACCATTTAGCTTTTTGTAAATCAATAGAATTAAAGGGTCGTATTTTAGTAGCAACTGAAGGGATCAATGGGACAGTTTCGGGAACGGTTGAACAAACGGATGCTTATATGGAATATATGAAGGCAGATCCAAAATTTGATGGAATTGTTTTTAAAATAGATGAAGCAGAAGGTCATGCTTTCAAAAAAATGCATGTAAGACCTAAAAATGAATTAGTAAATTTAAGTTTAGAAGATGATATAAACCCACATGAATTAACAGGAAATTATTTAGAACCTGCTGAATTTTATAAAAAGATGCAAGAAGAAAATACTGTGATAATCGATGCGCGCAATACGTATGAATACGATTTAGGACATTTTAGAGGTGCAGTAAGACCAGATGTTCAAAATTTCCGCGAATTACCTGACTGGATACGCGAAAACAAAGAACAATTTGAAGGTAAACAAATTCTTACTTATTGTACTGGCGGTATCCGTTGTGAAAAATTCTCTGGTTGGATGAAAAGAGAAGGATTTGATAATGTTAGTCAATTACATGGTGGTATTGTCACATACGGAAAAGATGAAGTGGCAAAAGGTCAATTATGGAATGGTCAATGCTATGTCTTTGACGAACGAATCTCTGTACCAGTAAACCAAGTAGAGAATGTGGTTGTAGGACATGATCATTTTGACGGGGAACCATGTGAACGATACATTAACTGTGCAAATCCGGAATGTAATAAGCAAATCCTATGTTCTGAAGAAAATGAACATAAATATTTAGGGGGGTGTACACATGAATGTAGAGTACATCCACGAAACCGATATATCACTCGCAATGGCTTAACTGCACAAGAAGTGAAAGTACGATTAGCAGCTATTGGTGAAACATTAGCTTAATAAATTTAGTAGAGTGATCTGATAAATGAAACATAGTTCACTTTTCTAATCTCAGTTAAAAGCTGGTTTGAGAAGGGAAAGAGAATATTGATTATTCAAGGTAAATTAGATCTTCAATTAATGAAAGGTCCGAGCTTATTATTCTTAGATAATGAACCATTAGCTAAAAAGCTCTCTCCTTACGATGGTGAACAAGTAACTGTAACTTTTAAATTACCTGATATTGAAAAAAAAGTAACGGGCATTGCTGAAATTTTTTATTTTGAAGGTAAAGATGGTTATGGTGGCGATAAATTTACAAATGATTTTGATATCGAAGAGTTTGATTGTATTGAATGGTTGTCTAATTTTGATGGAAAACATGTAATAATTACAATTGAGTAATTAATTGTAATTTGGTAAGTTTGCATACCAAATCTTGATTTATGTAAAAAACAAATATCCTCTTCCAAAATTTTGAAGGAAGAGGATATTTTTTAGCTGTTTTTGAAATAATCAAGAATAAATTGTTGGAATTGCTTTGTTGCTGGAGAAAGATAACGCCCCTCAGCCCAAGCCATGCCGATTACTCGTTCAAGCTTCAAATCACTTATGTGTATTTTGGCAATTCGTTGTGGATTGATTTCTACTCCATCAGGCAATATTGATACGCCGAGGCCGGCTGCTACAAATCCAGCAACAGTGGCTACTTCATCGCCTTCAAATGTAATTTTCGGTTCAAAGTGAGTTTTTTTAAAAAAACCGTCCAATTGAATTCTTAAAGCATATCCTTTTTTTAATAAGATAAATGATTCATTTGCCAACTCTTTCATTGTAATCGTTTGATGTGTAGCTAAAGGATGACAAATAGGTACGATTGCGAATAATTCTTCACGCCAAAGCTCTGTCCACTGAATCGGTTTTTCTGTTTCCATTTCAGCAAGTAAGCATAAATCCAGTTCACCTGATTGTAGTTGTTTAAGCTGAAGGTGGGTATGACTTTGCTTTAAAATAAAATGAATATCATGATGTTGCTTTCTAAACCGCATGATTAAGTCTGGTACGACATTTGTTCCTAGTGTATGTAAAAAGCCAAGTGAAACTTCACCATGGTTTGGATCAACTATCTCTTGAATCTCATGCAATCCATCTTGATATTCGCGCATTATGTTATGAACACGATTTACGAATATTTCTCCATAACGATTTAATATAATTGAGCGTCCTTGTCTTTCAAATAAAGGTACGCCTAACTCGTCCTCTAAACGGGCAATCGATCGGCTAAGAGCTGGTTGAGAAATGGATAATTGCTCAGCGGCCTTTGTCATATGTTGTATTCTCGCTAGTACTTGAAAGTATTCTAGCTGTTGCCATTCCATTTGGGTTTCTCTCCTTTAATCATGCTTTTTTACATCATTTTGGTTCCAATCATAAATAACAAACCTTTTGAAGTCAATAAAAAAACACTAAGGGATGATCCCTTACGTGTTCATTTTTGTACTTTCATAAATGTTACTGTACGAGCATCCGAATCATACAAGCACCATTCGCGGTTATCAACAACAGAGCCAACATTAATACCATACTTTTTATTCTTTAAATGAAAAGGTTGTCCGTAATCAAATTCCTTTTTATTTCCTTTTTTATAGATTGCAGCATCATGGCTATGTCCGAAAAAGACGATAGGTGCTTCAAGTTGATCCAAAAAAGGCTTCCAATCAGTGGACCACTTAAATTGGTGCCCATGAATAACCTCTGCGCCTTCAATTTCTATTGATTCTGGCAAATCTGAGAATGTATCTAAACCCGTTACCATCATAATTCGTTCTTCCTGATTACCTCTAACCGAAGGGAAGTTCAATAGTTGTGTAAACTCATCTGATAACTCAGCAGCTTCATCTAATTTAATACCAACAATATTCTTTGCTTTCTTTTTACCAATTTTACATTCAAATAAATCGCCAAGTCCAATAATTTCAGCATTTTCAGCATTTTCACTAATATCGGCTAGAACAGCTTTAGTATCTGATACGCTGGAATGAAGATCGCCAAGTATTGCATATTGCATGCTAACAGTCCTTTCAAAAAATATATGTAAGAGTTTATCACAAAATGTAGCGACCTGAAACGATTTTGTCTAGAGGAAACAGTCATATTATGTAGAATAAAAGACATAGAGAAAATATTATGACAATTGTGTAACAGCAATTACGCTTCTGTTAAAACAGGAGAAAAAGACTATACAAATATATGATTAGTGTTATCATTAAATAGAATTTAAAAACTAAAAACTATACATAGTAATAATTAATTGAAATGAGATGATTTAGATTGAATATGCGTTCAAAATGGGCTCGAACTGTAGTTGTTACTCTAGCACTAGCTTGTGGCTTTATGTATACATCAGAACCTTTACAAGTAGATGCTAAAACATCAGCACAGATGATTCAAAAGAAAGCTGAAATTGATAAGAAAATCAAAAAGTTAAACAAAGAAATTAAACAATTGCAAAAAAAGCTTGATAAAAAGCAACAAGAATACGGAAAAACTGTAAATGACATTAGCGAAACAAATAAAGAGATAAAAGAAACTGAAAAAAATATTGAAGAGCGTTCGACAATAATTGAAGATCGTTTAAAAGCATACCAAAACCAAGATAATACAATTAGTCCATATGTAGAAGCAGTTCTTGGCGCAGATAGTTTTGCTGATGCTGTAAGTCGTACAGTTTCAGTTAAAACAATTTTAGATGCAGATCAAAACTTACTAGATGATCAAAAAGCAGATAAAAAGAAACTAGCAGAAGAAAAGCAAGCACTACAAGATAAACAAGCAAAACTACAACAGCAATTCCAAGAAATGCAAGATGAAGAAAATCATTTAGAAACGAAAAAAGCAGAAAATAAAGCAAAATCTTTAAAATTAAAAGAACAAATTGCTACAAAAAAACAACAAGAAAAACTTGAAAGAGAACGTAAAAAACGTGAAGAAGAAGCAAAACGTTTAAAAGCTCTACAAGAAAAACAATTTTTGGAAGCAAAAAAATTAAAAGCGGCTTCTATAAGTGAAACTAGTAATTCAGTACAACAAAATTTAGGCGATGCGGGTAATGGTACAAATGGAGCTAAAGTTACAGATAGCGATCAAAAAGCACCAAGCGTTTCAGGATCAGGATCTGCAAAAGCTGCGATTGCTGAAGCAAGCAAATTTTTAGGACGAGCTTATGTATGGGGAGGAAGTAATCCATCTACGGGCTTTGACTGTTCTGGCTTAACACAATGGTCATTTAAACAAGCTGGTGTTTCACTACCTCGTACAGCAGCACAACAATATTTAGCTACGAAAAAAGTAAGTGCAAGTGAAGCTAAAGCTGGGGATTTAGTGTTCTTTAGTTATGGCTCTGGTGTAGCACATGTTGGAATCTACTTAGGTGGAGGAAGAATGCTGGATGCACAAAATAACGGTGTAGTTGTCGAGTCACTAGATTGGTGGAATAAGTATTTAGTTGGCTATGGTCGTATTGCAGGCGTAAACTAATAATCTAGTAATAATTTTATAAGGAAAAGTCTTCTATTTAGAAGGCTTTTTTCTATTAATCGTTTTTCATCGTCAAAAGAGATTGATTTATTATAAAGCCCTCATTACATTGGTCCATATGAAATGTAATAAGGGCTTTATTTTTTTTTCGAAATATTTCAATTTAGTCTTATTTACAAATGATTTATCTTTGTAACGTTTACTTTTACTGTAAGGGTATGATGGCCGTCACCTGTATATACACCTTCGATAGGGCTGACATCCGTGTAGTCACGACCTGCACAGAGTATTGTATGGTTTTCTAGCGCTTCGATATCATTTGTGGGATCTAAACCAACCCACCCCACACCTGGTACCATTATTTCTACCCAAGCATGTGTAGCGGAATCTCCAATTAAGTCATCGTCTTTTCCAACATATAAATAGCCACTTATATAACGTGCAGGGATGCCATTTGCTCGTAATACGCCAATCATAATATGTGAGTAGTCTTGACATACGCCTGCTTTCAAGTCATATGCTTCTTGTGCAGTTGTTTTAACGTTCGTTACGTCAACATCATAGCGAATATGGGTGTGCAAATAGGTCATAAGTGCTAATGAAAATTCTATAGGATTATTACGATAACCGATGACATCATTAATTTCCGCTATTTGAACATCTGTTAAATGTGTATATTTAGTAGACTGTAAATAATGTAAATAGTGTTCTTTGAAAAGTTGTGATTCAAAAATATCTTTCATTTTTGCTGAAAAACTAAGCTGATCCATAAGAGGTGCTTTTTGAATACTAACGATTGATGTTGTCTTAATTTCTAGCTTGTCATGCTTTTGAGGGATATAAAAGGTACCAGCAGGATTATTCCAAATATCAGTATATTCTCTTGTTACTGAATTTGGCGATATTTGAATCTCATAGGATAATATTCTTTGGCATTCGTTTATTCGCGGCTTTAAACGAATAGTATTTAAACTTTGTTCAACAGGGCTGTCATATTCAAAAGTATTTCTGTGCGTAATTTTATATTTCATTGCATGTGATTCTCCTCTTGCTGTGTCTTGTTACCGATGTTCACTCACTTTCATATGGATATTGGGCTCAATTAAATAATAAGTTTCGTTAAATATTGAGCCAATTGAAAGCAATCGATTTAATAAGTCACGTATCCACTTTTGCTTTTGTTCGATTGATAAAGTTGTTGCGTCAGTGGAGGCTGTTTGTAGTAATGCATTTAATTCCTGCATAAGTGGATAAATACGACTATTGCTATTGTTTTTTTCAATGATCGCAATGCTCTGCTTAATATGTTGTATGCAATAAGTGATGGAATGTGTGCATGTCACATCGCCTATTAAGTAATTTAAAACAAGATCAGTGTTGCAAAGGCGATGTTTTTTGGAGTAATCATATAACGACTGTGTGAATTGAAGACTAAATGTTGCAGTACATTTTCTTACCTCATGTTCTTTCTTTTGAAGCAATTCATTTAAAATGATAGTTGTTTTTTCTGCACGCTCAATCCAGCGACCAATCTTGAAAAAATGATAACTTTCATCACGAGGCATGAGTGTATTAATAATGCCAGCTGCTGTAAGGGATGTATGATAAACTTTTTCTAAGAAATCATTTGTTTCTAATAATGAAAACATCTTACCTTGTGGCACATCTTTAATTGATAAATATAATTCATTCCATTCTTCCCATAAAGCATGTGGAATAATGTCTCGAGTAATTCGTGCATTTTCACGAACTCTACAAGTCGTTTCAATGATTGAATTCTGATTTTCTTTAGAATACAGTAAATAATCACTTAGATTGCGAACAGATAAACGATTATAGGTCATTAGAAATTGATTTGAAGAGCCACAAATATTTAGAATAACTTTCCAATCCTCTAAATAAGTCAAATCAAATCCAGATTCCTCTAACATATTCGAAAGTTGTGTATGAATAATATGTGCATTCCCAGCTGTACGTTCACTATTTCGTGCCATCCAATATAAAGATTCTGCCACTCTACTTAGCATATTGAATTGCCTCCTTTAACACCCATGTATCTTTAGCGCCTCCACCTTGAGAAGAGTTAACTACAAGTGAGCCTTCTTTCAGTGCAACACGTGATAATCCACCTAGTAATACAGTTGTTTCGCTTCCTTTCATAACGAAAACACGTAAATCTACATGGCAAGGATAGAAACGATTATTTTGATATACAGGTGCACGAGATAACTTAATTGTTGGTTGTGCAATATATTGATGAGGTTCCTTTAGAATTTTATCGCGGAATATCTCAATCTCTTTAGGAGAAGCATGAGGTCCAATTAGCATATCGTAGCCACCGGATGCACCAACATTTTTGACAACTAATTCATGTAGGTGATCTAGAACCCAGTTGCGCTGGTTTGGATCGTTCAGCATATATGTTTTTACATTTTGGATCATTGGCTCCTCATTTAAATAATAACGAATCATATCCGGTACATATGAATACATCGCTTTATCATCTGCAACTCCATTGCCAACTGCATTTAAGATCGCTACATTTCCTGCTTTATACGCTGCTATGATATCAGGTACTCCAAGAAGGGAGTCCTTACGAAAAACAGAGGGATCTAAAAAATCGTCATCAATCCGGCGATAAATGATATCAACTCGTTCTAAACCCCGAATTGTTTTCATGTAAACAAAATTATTTTGGACGATTAAATCCTTTCCCTCTACAAGCGAAATATTGAGTTGTTTTGCTAGAAATACATGATCATAATATGCTGAATTATAAATGCCAGCAGTTAGTAATACGGCATGCGGTTCTTGATCTTGTGATAAATTCTTTGGACGATGAGCTAGTAAAGCTTCACGCATGATTGCAAGTTGATGCTCAAATGTGTGTAACGAATATTTTGAAAAGAATTCTGGATAGACTTGTTTCATAATGGCACGATTTTTGAAGACATAAGACATACCTGAAGGATTTCGTAAATTATCTTCGAGAACGCGGTAAGTACCGTGCTCATCACGTATTAAATCAATACCTGCTAAGAAAATATGATTACCTAGTGGAATCTTCGCACCAATCACTTCTCTATAAAAATAAGGGTTGTTATGCACAAGAGTAGGGGGGATAATGCCGGCTTTTATAATCTTTTGTTCGTGATAGATATCATGTAAAAAATGGTTGAGTGCTTCAACACGTTGTTTTATCCCATTTTCAATCGTTTGCCACTGTTCATGTGTAATTATTATGGGAACAAAATCAAAAGGCATGGTCCTTTCTGTTCCACCTTCTGAGCCATATACAGTAAAAGTGATCCCTTGTTTTAAAAAACGAGATTGCGCTGAATCATTCTTCTGTTGTAATTCGAGGTCTGAAAATTCAGTTAATTTATCAAAGAAAGCTTTATAATGACTCTTTGGTTTATTATTTTCAAGCATTTCATCAAAATATATTTTCGTTTCATAGGGTTGGAACATTTATTAGCCTCCTAAGATTCACAAGTTGTATAGACAATTCTTATCTATTAAACATACTCTTTAACATTAGAGAATTCCTCTATTAAAATAGATAAAATTTATTATTATTTATAATGATATGATTTACAGGTACGAAATGATGTTAGAAAGATAAATTTTTTGTAGACGCTATAATATAGTTGAAATCTATGTTGGACACAAAAATACTATATTACAACATCTCCAAGGACATTGAAGAAATATGCGGGGAAATATATATTTGAATGTGAGTTCACAAAATATCTATATTTAGTTAGCCGTTTCAAATAGGGAACATAAAATATTGGATTTGAGCGATTTTAATGAGATTCCGATACGCTAGCTTCGACTAAATAGGACTACGTTGAAGGCTCTTAAAAAGTAAAAATAGATGAAAGATTATATAAAAAATCTAATATAGCTATCTTTGTTGATGTGGAATTAGCGAAGACTCCTGCGGGAAAGCGAGACAGGTGAGACCCCGCAGTGAAATTAAGGAACGGAGTCT
>NZ_JBCMNM010000073.1:0-32187 GCF_050459865.1 Rummeliibacillus pycnus | reverse complement strand
GTATTGCTATCTTTGTTGAAGTGGAATTAGCGAAGACTCCTGCGGGAAAGCGAGACAGGTGAGACCCCGCAGAGCAATTAAGGAACGGAGTCTAAGAACGCCACGTCCTGTGGCAACGACTCCGTGACCAACATCCTGTTGCCCCGAGGAGGCTCAACGCTCTCCCGCGGAAAGCGAAGCTAATTCCACATATGCATAAAGCAGATTAATACTATTATTATTTGCATTTAAACACTTTTTATTACCCTAAACGTAGTGCCGAAATATATTGTGATTCTCTAATGTAGGATTGGAGACTTATTTTTTTTATGTAAAAATATGAAAAAAGTCACTGACATTGTCGATAATAGGGGTATAATAGATATTTGTAAAAATAAGTATATTCTAACAATACATAATTATTGCCTAATTGACTGATAGGAGAATGAGAATTGGATACGATACGAACTTATGCAAGTAATCACCATGATGTTGAAGCAGCTATTCAGGAAATAACGGATCAATTACATCCTTCCCCAGCACTTGTACTCTTTTTTTCAAGTACAGTCTATTCATTTGAAGAGGTTTCAAAATTATTTAATGATCAATATTCTTCAGCACAAGTTGTAGGATTAACAACCACTGGCGAAATAGGACCCAAGGGTTTTCAAGACTCTGGACTATCAGCCATTAGTTTTTCACAAGACTTTGGGCAAATAAAGGCAATCTTAATGGACGATATCGGGAAGTATCCTGTATTTGTACGTCAACAATTGAAAACTGCAGCACAAGAAGTAGGAATTCAAACATCAAGTAAGCAGCCTGAAAAAGAAGGAATCGGACTCGTTTTTCCAAACGGCTTAATCGGTGCGGAAGAAAAAATGTTATCGATAGTAAATTCTATTTTTGATAAGGATGGTTTTCCGTTTTTCGGTGGAACAGCTGGGGATGATGCGAAATTTGAAGCTACTTATGTAAGTGTAAATAATTATATTTCAAGTGTTGGTGGGATTGTCATTTTTATGAAACCAGCAATTGAATTCAGTGTAATTAAGGAAAATATTTTTAGAAGCACAGGAAAGACGATGAAAATAACAAAGGTGGATACAGAATCACGTATTGTTTATGAAATGGATGGACAACGTGCTGCTACAGTTTATGCAAAAAAACTTGGTGTTTCTGAAGCTGATTTACCTAATTATTTTATGACCAATCCAATTGGTCGACGATTCAATGATGAAATCTTTATCGCATCACCATTCCAAATTTTATCAGATGGGGCTATCCAGTTTTATTGCCAAGTATTTTTGGATTCTATAGTAGAAATTTTAGAACCAATGGATCCTGTCAAAACATTAGAAAGCACAATACAACAATTTACTTCTCAGTTTTCGAAAATTGAAGGTGTACTAGCATGTAACTGTATTTTACGAAAACTACAATTTCAAAATCAGCAATTGTTCCCAGCGCTAAACAGACAGCTTTCACAATTACCTAATTTAGTTGGCTTTTGTAGCTATGGCGAACAATTAAATAAATCATTAATTAATCAAACACTTGTATTATTAGGTTTTGGAGAAAAAGGAGGAAGATAGATTATGTTCGAAAGACTATTTAAACAACCGGTAGATGAAGTGCAAGTTGTTAAGGAAATTGAAGGATTAACAGTAGAAGAAAAGGAAAAAGTGATTACTGGACTTGAGGATTTAATGGCTTTATTAAAAAAATCAAATGAAAAAAATGCAAAGGGCGATAGTGTATTTATCGAGAGAATTACAGAGATAAAAAACGCATTAGAAGATGAAAGACAATCAATCCTGTCATCTAATGATAATCTTCAAAGAATAGTTACCGAAACAGAAAATATTCATTCAATTACTTCTGCTGTTGAAGAACAAGGAGAAAAGAATATTCAACTTGTTATTGAGGGCAATCAGAATATGGACAAACTAGATCAGCAAATGGATTATGTCAAAAATGTATTTGAAGGTTTCGAAGTCTCTATTGAAGATGTGCAAAAAGAAACGAACGCCATTACTCAAATTACGAAAATGATTGGCGATATTGCAGATCAAACAAACTTGCTCGCATTAAATGCATCAATCGAAGCGGCAAGAGCAGGTGAACATGGGAAAGGATTCTCTGTTGTTGCACAAGAAGTTCGAAAACTTGCTGAGCAAAGTAAAAGTGCGCTTGTTGACATCAATAAAAAAGTACAAGAAATCACACAAAAAGTTGAGCTTTTAGCTAAAGACATTAGGGAAAAATCTGAAGATGTTGCAAAAACGCAAGAAATGACACGTTATACAAGTGATTTTTTTGAAAAAATTTCTGCTTCTGAAAGCGAGTTATTCAATAGCATGTCAAGTATTAATCACGCAACGGATGCAGCGATGAATGAGATTGTAGCATTCCGTCAAGAATTAGAATCCATTGCTGAAACATCTACTGGTTCTATAGAGAAGATTGAAGAATTATATTCCTTTGCGCAAGATAAATTCTTTTTATCTACTGAGATGACTTCGTTTATCTCACAATCTAATGACTTAGTAATAGCGATGAAGAATCAAAAACTATAAATTGTGTCGAATGAGAAAGAATAAATCTGAAATCCCTTGCGTTTCATTTTATTAATCTTCGGTGAGATGATAATATAATAGTAAGTTAAAAAACATTATTTATTAACGGAGGGTATTTTAATTGAAAAAACTTGCAGCTGCATTATTTGCAGCAACACTTGCTTTCTCAACTGTTGGCCCCATTGTTATGGATAGTCATCAAGGTACAATAACAGCTGAAGCCAAAGGTTACAAATCAGGAAAACGTGGATTTAATTCAAACGGAAGTTCAAATAATAATTCATTCACTAATAAATCAAATACAAATAGCAACACACAAGATAACAAAAATTCAAGTTTCAATAATAAATCAACAAATAACAAAACAACTACAGGAAATCCTACAACGAAAAAAGGCGGCTTCCTTAAAGGAATGATGGTCGGTGGTTTAGCAGGTATGCTATTTGGTGGTATGTTAGGTAATATGGGAGCAATGGGGAACCTATTTGGTCTACTTATCAATGTGATTGCGATTTTAGCATTAATTATGATCGTAATGAAAATTTTCCAAATGTTTACACGCAACAAGCGAAGAGATGAGGAACGTAACACGTGGAGACAATAATCGTTTCAGAAGATAATTTGATCAATGCTTTATGTGTTTATCATGCTCGTCAAATAAATGTAATGCCAGAAAACGTAGAAATCGAACTTTGCTTCGATGATAATGAAGGCTTTTCTGCAGAAGCTTACTACAATGGAAGAAAAGACATTTATCAAGTTGCGAATATGTTAGCAGCTATTCGCATATTCCTACAAGAAGAAATGAATGTTGATCCATATGCAGCGAGTATTCACCTAGAAATTGATGATGAACAAGGCATGATTGCAATAGTTGAATAATGAAAAGGCCATCCTTCCTATAAGGATGGTTTTTTTATGCGGAAAATAATAGAAGATACATAAAAAATAGATCTAAAAAGGGGAGGGGATAATAAGGCCTTAAATAATATAGACATTTTTATTAGCATCCTTACCCTGCATAAAATGTAAGATGCGCAATTTAGCAATATTTCAATTAAGAGGTTGTCCAAAAGTGAGTCATGTACTCATTCTTGAGACAACCTCTTTTATTTTATTAATGAATAAGAATTAAAGCTAAGAAATTACATTCTAATAGTTTGCCAGATACCGCTATTGATTTTATAAATAAGTAATATACTCATATTTTTACTTTAAAGTAGCAAGTTTCTCTTTTAGCTTAATGGATTGCACTTTTTTAGAAGCTGATTCTAGAACTTCTACAGCTTTATTTGTATTACCTTTTCCTTTATAAGCATCTGCTAATAGGATATAAAACCTAGCTGATTTTGGGTGTAATTGTATTGCTTCGTTGGCATAAGTAATGCATTCATCAAATTGTTTTAGTTTTAATAAAATCTCAATACGAAGAGCTAGTGAACGGTCATATTTTGGTGCTATCTCTATAGATTTGTTTGCTAATTCTAAAGCCCAACGCAATTTGTTATGTCTCCGACAGTGAATTCCTAAGACACGATGATATTCAGCAGATTTACTCCGTAGTTTATGATCGTAATCTGGAAATGGTTTTTCTTCCAAAAATGATGAGACAATCTCTTTTAATTCCCCTGTTTCACGTAAATACGTTGGGACACGATGACCGGCATAATCGAAGTGTTTATAAATCCCATTTGGATAGGATTGCATAATTTCTTTTGTAGTATAAGGGTTGTCTATTGTGTCTTTTGGATCAAAACAAATTATAGGTTGAATCTCTTTATTTATAGGATGTGATACTGGATGTACAAACTTAGTGTATTTTCTTTCTTTCGTACCGTAAATTGGATGAGCTGGATTTCTAGGGGCAAAGGATAGTATTTGGCAATCTGGAATCATGGAACCTAGAAACAAAGCATTATATCCACCTAGACTAGTACCATATGCAAATCTTTTTTCATAAAAAGGTACTAACTTTTCAATAGCTTGGAAATATTCTTCTCTTGATATATCTTGATGATAATTTTGCATGTGACCACGTCTAAGAGAAATTAAATCGACGGCTTTCTTTTTCAAAACCTTAAAAGCAAAAGGTTTTCCCGAATCTGTTTTGTCGATTGCATCAAAGGTTGCAACAACATGTTTTGTTGGATATATGTATTTATAAAATTCGATTGAGCTTTCACCGTTATTGAAAATAACTAGTTTTTCATAGCTATTAGGATATATTTCAGGGAGAATATCGGCAAACTCTTTCTGGCAGTATGAGAAGTATTTTTCTGCTTCATCAAAATGACCAAATAGCATGTTAACCATGCCGATTTGCATATTTATTTTGACGAGCTGCTTTGGATTTTTTTCCAAAGTTTTAAGGGTTTCGAGATAAGGAATAGCTTCTTCAAATTGACCGATACTCAATAAATGCTGTATTACTTTATTTTGTAATTCAATTTGCTGAGGATTTTGCTGTAATTGCATTTTAGAGATGGATAGGAATGTTTCCAATTGATTATTTTTGAGTAATGTATTTTGTAATTGATCAAAAAATATAATGGGTCTTTTTACAAAGCGTCTTTTTAATGTTCTTGGCAAATGCAAAATCTTTTCTTTTTTTGCTTTACGTTTAGTGTATAAAGTCCATAGAGCTTGATGCAATTGAATACTTGTTGGATAAACTTGAAGACCTTCGTGTAAAACGTTTACTGCTTTCTTTGGTTGTTCTAATTGTTCGAATAAATTGGAGAGTTGAA
Organism: Rummeliibacillus pycnus; assembly: GCF_050459865.1. Taxonomy (GTDB): domain Bacteria; phylum Bacillota; class Bacilli; order Bacillales_A; family Planococcaceae; genus Rummeliibacillus; species Rummeliibacillus pycnus_B. The sequence continues at coordinate 26,882 of NZ_JBCMNM010000073.1, read as the reverse complement.
GATAACTTTTTTTACTGGGAATTGTCTCTTTGTGTTGTATCACTTGATTTGCAATCTGTTCTGTCAAACTTTCTGTAGACAGTTTGTTCAATGTAAATGACTCCTTTAGCTAGTTAAGTATTAATTATCCTTAGAATAATTCGTTCTCTTCTAATAATTAAAACACAAAACTATAGTGAAAAAACTAATGAGGGTAATATTTAACAGGAATTTAAGGTATAAGTAATACTTTTGACATATAAGGTGTAAGATAATTAAGTTTGTAATATCTTTAAATAAAACGATACAATTTATTAATTTAAAATATATAAAAATAATAGTATTAAAATATTCCAAATGTACTTTTAATAATAAAACGCTATTTGTAAAGAAAAATGGTAAAATTTTGTGCTACTATATTTGATAGGATTACTTAAGGGGAAATATGGAATATAAACAAATGAATTATACAACAAGGTAATCCTAGTACATTTAACATTTAAAGGAGAAATGAATATGAAAAACTACAAACAAAAATTAATTAAATCTGCCACTGCATTTGCTTTAGGCGCATCTGTAATTACCTCTGCGGTTGTAGCTGTTGATACAACTGCGTCAGCAAAAACTACTTACAAAGTATCTCATGGCAAGCTAATTAATGCTAAAAGTCATAAATTAATTGCAGGATTCAAAACTTATCAATCTGTACTTTATAAAAACGGCAAAAAATTTACTGGCGTTTACAAAGGTAAATATTACAAAGACGGTACATTATTTACTGGAGTAGTAACGAAAACTTATTACAAAAAAGGCGTTAAAGCTACTGCTACTGTAAAAGGTGTTTACTACAAACAAGGAAAACCGTTCACTGGAGAACTTCACAACAAGTTCTACAAGGAAGGTAAACCATTTACTGGGGAATATCACAATGTACTATTCGCAAATGGTAAAAAGATTCACTGTGCAATGCCAAATGGAAAATACTACGTTAATGGAGTATTAGCAAACGGAATCTACGAATTAAATGGAGTACAAGTAGAATTCAAAAAAGGTAAAGTTGTAGTCGACAAAACTTCTCCAGTAATCATTTTGGAAACAGGTAAAACTGTTTATAAAATTAATAATGGCCAAGCTTTTACTGCACCGACCGTAACTGCAAAAGATCATCTAGGTAATAGTATTGAAGTAGCTTCTTCTATTACTAATTCAGAAGGTAAAACAGTTGAAAAAATCGACACAACAGTAGCTGGAACTTACACAATTGTTTACACTGCAAAGGATGCTACTTCTAATAAAGCAAATGCAATCTTAGTCTCTGTAGAAGTGAAAAAAGCTACACCAGTTCAAAAATAAAACAGACCAAATTCATTCAATCCATAAAAGAACTTTAAAGCAGGTATTTAATTTTCTAGTAACAAACTTTAGCAAGAATAATTCAAAAGAGAGAAAACACTAATCTAATAGTAGATTAGTGTTTTTTTGATACATAAAGTTTTTTTAGAATTTAAATAGTTCGCCGACTTTTTTAGGCATATTTTTATGGATTTTAATATTTCATAATCTATTTTCGGTTTAAAATACGAACATTTCAACACATGAAAGTATTCAGATTTGGGTAGACAGGCGCTTTCCGTGGGCAAGCATCAGTGTTTTCCTGCATCGTCGAAAGTGAAATGTCAGATGCAAGCCTCCTCGGGGCAATAGGATGTTGGTCATGGAGTCGTCGCCACAGGACGTGGCGTTCTTTTACTATTCGTAATTTAAACTTATGCATTTTCGAGGACTTATCGTCGAAAGCGAAGTAGTGAACAATATGGGACAATAAATGTTCGTATATTCTTTATGAATTTATGAAATTGATTCAAGTAATATATTCAAAAGAATTGTCTATACATAGAATTATGAGTATTTGCACATGGAAAATATAATGATGAAAGTGTTTTGGGGTGTTTATGGGTAAATGAGACTAAAGTTAAATAGAAAAACAGGATTCGAAAAATTATCAGATGACATTTTACCTTATTTTAGATATTGATAACTCAAAACACGAATAATTAGCTTGTTTTGTCGAAAAAAACCACTGTAAAATGTATGAAAAACGAACATTTAGTTATAAAGTAATGCTAATTAATATAGTAGAACTATATATATTCCAAATATTTTTAAGTGAATATCAGTAAGTATATACATACAAATGACACTACTAATTGTTAATTTTTTATTAAAATATCCTTGATTACCAATGATTTATATTAAAATTATTAAAATTCAAACTATTTAACATACATTATTTACCTAAATATAAATAATAAGTAATTAATCGTATAATAATCATAACTATAAAAGGTAAATAATATAAAATTAATAGTAATAATTGATTATTATTCATAATTTTAATAAAAAAAATGTAAATTCTATTAAAAACACAAATATTTTATGATAGTATAGTCAGTAAGGATTACTAACAGGGGATATATGGAATATCTTCGTGTATGAAATGCAAATATGGTGATCCAATTATAGTTCATCTGTTAAAGGAGAATGGAAAATGACAAACTACAAAATGAAATTCGTTAAATCTGCAACTGCATTAGTTCTAGGTGCTTCTGTTATCACATCTGCAGTAGTTGCTGCTGACACAACAGCATCTGCAAAAACTACTTACAAAGTTTCAAAAGGTAAACTAGTAGACGCAAAAACTAAAAAAGCAGTAAAAGGTTACAAATCTTACAAATCAGTACTTTACAAAGACGGTAAAGCTTACACTGGTACTTACAAAGGTAAATACTATAAATCAGGTAAACTATTCACTGGTTTAGTAAGCAAAACTTATTACAAAAACGGTGTAAAAGCTACTGCTACATACAAAGGTGTTTACTACAAAGCAGGTAAAGCATTCACTGGTACAACATCATATGGTAACTACTACAAAGACGGTGTGAGATTCACTGGTAAAACTTCTAATGGTACTTACTACAAAGACGGTAAAAAATTCAACGGTACAACATCATATGGTTACTTCTACATTAACGGTAAACGTGCTGAAGGTATTGTCGTAGTTAAAGGTGTAGACGTTCTTTACAAAAACGGTAAAGTCGTAGCTGACAAAACTGCTCCAGTAATTACAATCGACGGTCACAAATCTGGCGACAAAATCGAACTTAAAAACGGTGCAGAATTCGCAACACCAAAAGCTTCTGTAAAAGATAACGTTGACTCAAAAGTTAAAGTTGTTACAGAAATCAAAGACCAAGACGGTAAAGAAGTTAAAGCAATCGACACTAAAGTAGCTGGCACTTACACAATCACTTATGCTGCTAAAGATGCTTCAGGCAATACATCAGCATCAACATTGACTGTAGTAGTTGGCGAAGCTGATCTTGCAGTTGAATCTGTAAAAGCTTTAAACCCTACAACAGCAACAGTTGAATTTAACCAAAAATTAGAATCAATTGATAAAGCTGCATTCACTGTAACAAACAAAGTAACTGGTGAAAAACAAGTCGTTAAAAATATTAAACTTGCTAATGATAAAAAATCTGCAACTTTAGAATTCTACAACGCTGTTTCAGCAAAAACTACTTATTCAGTAGATGTAAAAGTTACTGATGCAACATTATCGTCTGAATTAGTTGTTGGATCTCTTGTTCCTGCTTCTATCGAAGTTGCTGATCAAACAGTTGCTGATAATACTGATACAACATTCAAATATAAAGCATTAGATGAAAACGGCGTTGATGTAACTTCACTTTACCAAGCACCAAATGCTAATGTATCATTCGTTTCTTCATCTAACAGCATTAATTCTTCAACAGGTATTATTAAATTAGCAGCAGGTTCAACTATTAATGCTAAAGTTGTAATTAAAGATGGTGAAAAAGTTCTTGCAGAAAGTAAAGAAGTTTCAATCAAAGCTGAAACAGTAAAACCTACTTCAATTTCAGCTTGGACAGTATTCACTGGTACAACTCCAAATTTTGATCAAGTTTCTGATGAAGTTTATAATGGTGCATCATACAAAATTGCTGCACAAGTAAAAGATCAACTTGGATCTGCTATTTCTACTGGTTTTACACTTAACTATGAATCATTAAATACTGATGTAGCTGTTGTTGATAAAACATCTGGTGCAATCACTGTATTAGCTAATGGAACAGTACCTGTAAAAGTATCAGTACTAGGTACAGATGGTAAAGTATTATTCACTAAAACTGTAGAAGTTAAAGTAAAAGCTGCTAAAGCTGTTGATTCTGTAACTTTAGATCAATCATCTGTATTACTTTCAAACGTTGCTGGCGATGCAAAAACAGTAACTGTCAACGTGAAAGATCAATATGGTAATGCATTTAACGCTAACCCAACAGTTGTTGTTAAAGATGCAACAGGTAAAGATGTTACTCCAGCTCCTATTACCGCTACACCGGTAGCAGATAAAACTGGTGAATATACATTCTCAGTTCCAACTCAAACTACTGCAGGTAATTACACTGTAGAAGTTACTGCAGGTGAAAAAACTGTTAAATTACCATTAACAGTTAAAGCTCCTGGCGCATTCTCTAAATACGATGTTGTAAATATTCCTACAGCAGTTGACCTAAATACAGCAAATACAAACACATTATCATTTACACCAGCAGTAAATAAAGTTGATGCTGAAGGATTAAAAATTGATGATGAAAAAGTTTATACTGTATCTGTTAGCGGATTAGATGCTACAGCATTTACAATTGCAAGCAATAAAGTAACTGTAGATCCGACTAAAGTTAAAGTTGGCGACAAATTCACTGTAACAGTAAAAGTTGGCGAAATCGTTATTAAATCACAAGATGTATCTGTTATTGATACTACTGTAGCTAATAAAGCTGACTTTACTTCATATAGCCTAACTGCTTCTGCAAAGGATAAAGCTTCATTTAAAGCTTCATTAGCTAAAGCTACTCAACTTAATGGTTTAACAACTTCAGCTTCAGAAGTAACTACAGTACAACTAGTTTCAACTGATGAAACTGTAATTGGTAATGATGGTTCAGTTAATGGTGCTGGTACTGTAACAGTATTAATCCAATCATTAACTGCTGACGGTGTAACTGTAACATTCGAAAAACCAGTAAAAATGACTGTAACTGTAGCTGAATAATTAGGGAAGTTTTTCTTCTTTGAAATTTCGAAAGCTAAAGAGTAACAAAAAATCCTAATCTCTTCGGAGGTTAGGATTTTTTAGTTTGGAAGTACTTTTAGTTTTGAGATTGTGTATAAACTGTTTTATAGAATGAAATTTTCTGAGTTAAAAAAACAAAAAGTCAGCACTAATGCTGACTTTCTAAATCATTTCTTCGATTGTTTTACTTTCATTAAAAATACTGGAATTTTCAACATTCGTTTAAATCTAGTTGGTTGAGTGATCAAGCGGTGGAACCATTCTAGATTTAGATTGATGAAGATATCAGGTGCACGATCAACATTTCCTGACAGTACGTCTAAGCTTCCCCCGACTCCCATCATGACAGCGTTTGAAAATTGGTCACGATGGTTTGCAATCCATTCTTCTTGAATTGGAGCACCAGTTGCTACAAAAATAAAATCAGGGTTTAGTTCAGCGGCCATTTCTGCAACTTCATTACCATCACCATTGCCTCCATAACCATCTGCTGTGCCAACAATTTTTATATGTGGATACATAGCTTTAGCATTTTCTGCAGCTTGTTTAGCGATACCTGGCTTGCCACCATAAAAGAAGAATCGATTATGACCTTCTTTTGCTGTTCTCAGAAAATCATGGACAAGTTCATAGCCAGGAATACGCTCTTTTAAAGGAGTACCTACCATTTTAGATCCGATAACAACGCCAATTCCATCAGCCACTACATAATTTGAATCTAATAAACATTTTTCGTAACTCTTATTTTCTTTTGCTAACATTATAATCTCAGGATTCGCTGTGACGATACAAATTGGTTTTTTAGTGATTTCCAACTCATCCACAACATGATCGACAAAATCACTTTTCGTCGTATCTACAAAAGGAATCCCTAATATATCTATCTTCTTCATAATCTAACCTTTCCACGTTCGTGAGTAATATTTCTTCCTATTATATACTACAAACACCTATGTTCAAAACACGTACAATAAATTGAACGAACAAAACTTCTGAAAGAGTAATAGTTTTTAATGGTCTTTTAAAATACAATAGACGAAGTTAGTTCAAAAAAGATTCCTTAAGAAACTGCACCACTAACTAAAAAATGTGGATAAATCTCCATAAAATATTTATTTAATTTCATACATACAATCACAAAAATGGGGTAGACCAAAAAAGGAGAATTTTCCTAAATAAAATTCCAAATTTCTCATTCTATTCTAATGAATTTGTGCTATGATAATCTTTGTGAAAAATGATAAATAAGATGATATTTGAAGCAATTTCATTATGCAAAATTCATATAAAATATACGAACATTTAATGATGTCCAAATCTGATTATTAATGTGTTGAAATGTTCGTATTTAAAAATTGAAAATGGATTTATAATATTGATTTATTTAACATATTTTTGAAACTTTAGGTTTGATTCATACGTCTATATATAGTAGAGAATTTTTTAAGATAGGAAGTGGATGTGAAGTGACGAATAATCGACGATATCAACCTAAGAAAGCATCCATAAAAAGAATAGCTGTTTCAATTGTTTTGTTTATTGCAGTTATTACGGGTGCGTATATGCTCCTAACGAAAAACGATAAAGCAGCAACAAATAATGATCATATTAAAGTTCAAAACGTTCATAAAACAACGAAGGAAAATCCAACAACTAAAAAGGATTCAAATCAAACAGAGAGTACCGATTCTACCAGTCGTGCAGAGGGTACTGTAACAAATGATATTCAATCGAATGATGAAGATACAACGACAAAAGATTCTACAGATGTGACCATGCCAAAAAATGATACGGATGCTATCATTGCGAATGCAAAAACACAAGTATATACAGTATATACAGATTTACAACAAGGTTCAGGGTTTCTTTTCAATAAAAAAGGAGACATTATTACAAATGCACACGTTGCAAAAGATGCTGGTTATGTATTAGTATCAAATGAACACGGTCAAGAATTTCAAGGTCAAGTTATTGGGATTTCGAAAAAAACAGATGTTGCTTTAATTCGGGTACCTGAACTAGCTGGAAAAGACCCACTTGTATTAGATACTGCACCTGCAAAAGTGAGTACACCAGTCATTGCAATTGGTAGTCCAAACAATAAGGGTGGTACTTCAACAGAAGGTAAAATTACTAGTATAGGCGCGGAATTCACAGATGAATACACATATAATGGATTATATGAAATGACAGCCCGCTTACATTCAGGATCAAGTGGTGGCCCATTGATTAATGCACAAACAGGTAATGTAATCGGGATTAACTCAATAATACTTACGGATGAACCTGAAATTGGTTATGCAATTCCAATTAGTAAAGTCATGTCTCTCATTACAAAATGGTCAAACAAAGACGTTAAAATCAACATCGATGACAATCAAAATTTTGAAGATAATCATAAAAAAGATGCTTATCTAGGAAAAGATTTAGCAAAAGAATTCGTCGATGGTTATTATGATTTGTTCCCATTAACTATCAAAGACAATTCGCAAAAATATTACGAAACATATACGTTACCAAGAAGTAGTGCGATTGATACAGTTAAAAAAATGCTTGAGAATTATTCAGCAGATGATAAGAAATACAAAGATTTACAACATACAATCGGTAAAATTAATATCTATGATGAGTACGCAACAGTAGATGTCAATTCAACATTTATTTATACTGATGTGAAGACAAAACAGGAACACAAACTAAAAGAAACAATCCGTTATACAATTGTGATTGATGACTACGGTGACTATCAGTTTTCAAAAATAGATATTTTAAGCTCATCCGATGATAATCAACCGACGAATGCAGAAACTGAATCAACAAATGATTCAAGTAATACAAATGGGAATCAGGGCACTACTGAAGGCGACAGCACAATATTTAACAAACAAAGCGTTGATAAAAATAAAGATGCTGTAAAAGGGAATACAGACAGTACAGACAGTACAGACAGTACAGACAATACAGATAGTACCGCTAAAGATAACCTACCGCCTGAATCATCAAATGGTGAATCAAATATCCCACAATAACAAATAACAATAGAAAACCAAATTATGAATTGCCCCGTAAAGGTTAGACGCCAACTAACATTTACGGGGTGTTTTTATGTCTAAATTTACAGTGGAAATACATGAAACGCAGTGAATCATTATATAAGTGGATCAGAAAGTAATGAAGAAGTTGCAGAGTATTTGTTTAACCAAGTCTCATGTTATCACCTGGGTAAAATTATTTGAGGCTTAAGGAATTGAAGGTTTGAAGAGATTATTCGGCTTATTCTGTTCATATTAAACTAAATCTACTTAATTTGATCTATAGTGTTTACTGAATCAGCTAGGGAACTTACAGGAGCCGTGTTAGAGCATTAAGGAAGAAAGTAAGGATGGAAGTGATTTTTATCTATTACCATCTTGATAGAATGAATGTAAGAATAGTGAGGAAGCGTGCTGAAATCTGACTGTCATTAGGGGAGTTGAGTTGGAAGACTTTAATAAAGTTTATAGAACTTGAAATTAAAGATCCGCTATAAAAAGTATAAGTAAAACCCTAAGCAAAAGACTTTGCAGATAAGGCCTTTGCTTAGGGTTTTGATTGTTGTATGAATAGTTGGGCTTTTTAAATTTAATTAACGTACTGTGCCGTAGCTGTGTACGTAGTATTTCCAGTAAGTGCTCATTGTTTGGAATTGAACATGATCACCTGCTGCATGTACTAACATGCCATTACCAGCATAAATAGCAACGTGAGTAATTGCGCCACCACCAACGTTGAAGAATACTAAATCTCCTGGTTGTGGATTATTAGTATATTTAACAGCTTCGCGTTGTGCACGGCTTGTACGTGGTAAAGAGATACCATGTTTAGCATAGACATAACGAGTAAAACCACTGCAATCAAAACCAGAAGGGGTTGTACCACCATATACATAAGGAACACCAAGGTAGTTTTTAGCAGTGCTTACGATATCACTAGTTTCAGCACTTTCAGATGTTTTTTTAACGCCAGCACCTTTTTTTAAGTATGCTGCTGACATCCAACCTGTTTTACCTTTAACGGTAACTTTATACCAAGTTTTTCCGCCGGCAACTTTTTTGTATTTTGCATTTACTGTTGTATTTTTGTTGTAATATGCTAATGCTTTTGAGCTTGTTGTAGAATCAGCACGTAAAGTTAATGAACTTGCAGTAACATGATATTTTCCGCTCATTGGTGTAGCTTTAGAATCAGCTACCATTGTTACTTCTGTGTTTTTAGTCACATTAGATGTTGTTTCGTTATTTTCTGCAGCTTTCACATGTCCAAAGCTAAGTGTTAATGCTAGTGCACTTGATGCGATTGCTGTAAATAATGCTTTCTTATTCATCAAATTCCCCCAACTATTCTCAACAATGTTTTGTATATATAGTATTTAAACGATTGTTTTTGTATTTGTTATATTTACATTTATAACTTTATAAAAAATCTGAAAAAATGACAACGCAATTTCGTTTACAGTTATATTACAGTTATGTAACAGATGTCCGAGATTACGACTTTAATTGAGTAAAATCCCCCAAAATTACAGGTTTTTTTTCAAATAATCATATATTTAGATAAAATAAAGAAGAATATGACGTAATTTGAAAGAAAGGATATATATAATTTATGTCATTTTATTAGAATAGTATTAATCTAGATAGATAATATTACGTATTATTACAAAATATCTATTAATAAGAAAAAACCTTGCCAAAATTACTTGGCAAGGTCTCATGTCAGTTCCATAGATTACTTTTGAACATATGAATTAATTAGTATGTTAAATCATAGAATCGTTTATAACTATCAAAATGACTATTCCAGTAAGAGTTATTAACGGAGGAAACTTGTACATAATCTCCACCAGCGTGAACAAATTGGCCGTTTCCTAAATAGATCCCCATATGAGAAATACCTTGTTTATACGTATCTCTAAAGAAAACTAAATCACCAGGTTTAGGGGAAGAAACATAGTATGAACGTGCTTCGTAATCAGCAGCACTTACTCTTGGCATATTATTGTAACCAGAATGACTATATACATAATAGATAAAACCACTGCAATCAAAGCCAGTTGGTGATGATCCGCCCCAAACATAAGGAACACCTTGGAATGAAAGAGCTAGATCCAAAGCTGCTTTTACTACTTTTGAAGATGGTTTTTCACCATTTGGCTTTGAAATAGATGTTGTGTTTTCTTTTTGTTGTTTATTAGTTGTACCACTGTTTTTAATAGATAACACTTGTCCAACACGAATTATATCAGATGTTAAGCCATTCCATGATTTTAGTTGTGTAATGGTAATTCCATAATGATGAGCGATGATTGATAGTGTATCACCAGCAATTACTGTATGTTTTGTCGCTTTTGTTGATGATGATGTTTTATTAGTTGAACTGTTGCTCTTTGAATTACTAGAAGTCGAAGTAGAACTGCTTCCAGGAATTTTTAATGATTGTCCAACATATATTGAATCGTTTTTTAGATTATTACTTTTTTTAATAGAAGCGACGGTTACTTTGAATTTAACAGCAATTTTAGATAAATAGTCACCTGACTTTACTTTATATGTCGTCGTTGTCGCTTTTTTAGTAGAAGTTGTCTTTTTTGTATTAGGAGTACTAGCAACTTTTACGGTTGAAGTACCAGGTATTTTCAAGGATTGGCCTACATAAATCCTATCATCAGTAAGTTTATTCTCTTTCATAAGTGATGGTAGTGAAACATGATGATCTGCAGCAATCTTCCCGATATAATCGCCTGATTTAACAGTATATGTAGTTGCCTTTTTTGTTCCAGTAGTTGCTTGATTTGTAACAGAGACGTTACTCACCTTTGAAATAGATTTGCTGTTTGTTTTTAAATTTTGTCCAACATAAATCAGATCGGAAGAAAGGTTGTTCAGTTTTTTTAGCTGACTTACAGATGTATTATATTTTTGTGCAATTACACATAAAGAATCACCACTCTTGACCTTATATGTATTTGAGCTTGCTTCTGTATCATGTGCATTTACAACCAGCGTAGCGGTACCTATGAACAAAACAGAATATAAAGCTTTTTTCACAAAAATCACTCCTTTTTTGTTGGATAATATCGTACGAATGTCGTTATTTATATTTTAAAGAAAAAAAGAAGTTAAAACAATCTACTTAAGAAAAAGGGTAAATTTGATAGATTGGTAATTATATAACTCTATTAAAAAAATCGAATTCATATTACTAATAGACTATTTAATTTAAGTGATTTTATTGAAATGCCTTAAAAATTGTATAAAAATAGAAAACATAATATGAAAAAAGAGCGCAATTTATGTTAAAAATTGTGCTCTTTTTGTAAAATATTATAATTTGAAGACTTGAATACTATTACTTAAAGATTCAGCTATTTGACTTAATTCTTCAGAAGAAGCTGTAATTTCTTCGATTATTGCAAACTGTTCTTCAGATAGACTTGCTATATGTTGTGTTTTGTCAGTTGTACTTTGAGAAATGGAGTTGACATGTTCTAGAGATGCAGCAGTTTCTTGTGAGGCACCAGCCATTGCATCTGTTACATTGGATACTTCTTGAATTTCATTTGAAAGTGATAAAGAAGTTTCATAGATTTCTTTGAATACCGAACCTGTATTCTGAATACTTTCATATCCAAGTTGTGCTTTTTCGTTTACAACTTCCATTTGCTTTACGGTTTTTTTCATATTTTGATGAATATTCTCAGTTGTTCGTCGAATTTCGTTTGCAGAACGAGCAGACTCTTCAGCGAGTTTGCGTACTTCATCTGCAACAATTGCAAAACCTTTTCCGTGTTCACCGGCGCGTGCTGCTTCAATAGCTGCATTTAATGCAAGTAAATTGGTTTGTTCAGATATCTCAGTAATAGTAGTAACCATCGTGTTAATCTTTTGAGAACTATTGGCCAATTCCAAAAGGGAGGTTTGTGTCTGCACAATGGAACCTTGTATTGCTTTAACGTGTTTCACTGAAGTTTCAAGATTTTCTCTACCTGAAATTGTTTTTTCAGTTGCTAAGGTAGCAGATTGTGCTACAGATGCTGCTGAAGATGCAACAGACTGGATTTGACTAGCAACAAGATTCATCGAATTTGTTCCAACAGACACATATTGCTTTTGAACATTCGTATCATGTGCAAGTTGATCAATTTCGTCACTTACTCCTTTAGTTGCACGGTTTGTTTGATCTGTACTTGCGTAAAGTTCTTCAGAAGCAGCGGCCAAATGATCGCTAGTTTGAGTTATAGTCGTAATCATTTTCTTTAAATTACTGTACATATGATTAAATGCCTCAGCTAGTTGACCAATTTCATCTTTAGAATGATGTTTTAGTAATTCTAATGTTAAGTTACCTTTTGCAATTTCGAATGCAAAATTTGTCATACTGTATAGTGGACGAATTTTTCTAGATAATAAAATAAGGATTGTTATAATGTTAATCAGTAAAAGTACAAGCAGTATAGACATGACGATTACGCTAAGTTTTACTTGTGAATTTGCTTTTTCTACTTGCTTATTTGTCCAACTGGATAGTTTATTATCGAAAGAATCAATAGTATTACTAACGTTATCTTTAAGTAAACTATAATCAGTTCCGTATAGCATTTCTTTCGCTTTTTCATAGTCGCCTTTTTGGATAAGCGCTATAGCATTTTCTTCAATCGGTTTCAGATGAGTAGATTGTTGAAGTGCATATTCGGCAAGCGCTAAAGTGTCTTCAGGTAACTGGTCACGTTTAAGTTGTTTAAGTGTTTTGTCTGGATTAAGCGATTGCTTTTCTTCTTGTTCATACTCTTTTAAAAAACGATCCGATCCTGATTCAGCGTATGTACGAATATTTGAAGATTTTGTTTCGATATTTTTCATCAAGCTCATGCCGATTGACCCATCTAATTTATCAATTTTTAATGCATTGGATTGTTGGGATATACTTTTCACCAAATATCCTAAACTCAAGCCATTTAAAACTAGAAGTATAACGACGATTACGATTGAGTATTTAATCATACTATTTATTTTCATGCTATCACTCCTTTGTCTATGTTAATTAATAATTTCATTGAGAGAAAAACTATACAGTGCTCCTTATAGATCAAACTTATGAAAGCTCCGCGGGAACGTAGTAGAGGACACTGAAAAATGTTTAAATACAAATATTAATAGTATTAATCTATTTTCCACATCAACAAAGATAGCTATACAAGATATTCATAGAATTTTTAGCTATTTTTACTTTTTCAACACCTTCAACGTAGTGCTAATAAGTCGAAATTTGCTACGTGTGTCAGACTTCAAAGAGGAGATTGAAACCAAGCACGTGGAAAGCACCGTATGTAGCTGAACATCCAAATCTGAATATTGAAAAGTTCGTGTGTTGAAATTGATTCCCTTATAAAAACTCTGAATTTTTAGAATATTATATAATATAATTTTTTGTTTTGGAAGACTTAGAAATTTATGGATCGTAAATAGTTAGAGGTGAAATGAAAATGTTGTATATCTAGTTGAAGAAGAATAGGTGGAAAATATAATTTTAAAACAACGCAAAGAACCGCTAACAAAGGGGGCTAGCGGTCTTTGAAGAGCTGAGGAGGTTATTTGTTCCGAGTTGCAAAGAGAATATATTTCAATATTGAAATAAACGATTTAAGCTAGAAATCATATGTTGAAAATGATTAAGTAAAAAATGTAAACAAATGTAAACAAATTACTTTTGAGTTCTATATTTCAAGTATACCCGAAAAGGGAGAATTCAAATCAAATACACATGATTTTTACAGATAATTATGATTTTTCAGCTCCCCAATGATATAAATATTTACCTTTATAGTACATAGTAGTAGAATGAACTTCTAATGGACACAAAAAATTCATAAAAAGATAAAGAACGGAGGAAACAGAATGTCGGCAAATATAATGCGTAATTTAATTGTAGAAACACCTTCAAAACCAGGGAATTTTGGTAAGGTCGCAAAAGCAATTGGAGATCAAGGTGGAGATATCGGTGATATTACAACATTAAAAATTGGTACATTATCTACAATTCGAGATGTTACTTGTACTTGCGAAAGCTTAGATCAATTAGAAGAAATCGTTAAAGCTATTAATGCACTTGATTATATTACTGTTCGTGCTGTTTCAGATGATGTAATGAAAGCACATGAAGGTGGAAAAATACATATGACGAGTAAAATCGACGTTCGTTCACTCAGCGATTTGCGTCGTATCTATACACCTGGTGTAGCGAGCGTTTGTCAAGAAATCCAACGTTCCCCTGAAAAAGCACATTACTTTACAAGTATTGGAAATACAGTTGCTATTATTACAGATGGTACAGCTATCCTTGGTTTAGGAAACATCGGTCCAGTTGCAGGTATGCCAGTAATGGAAGGGAAAGCTGTATTATTTGACCAATTTGCTAAAATTAGTGGTGTTCCGATATTGTTGGATACTAGTGATCCAGATGAAGTAGTTGAAACTGTGAAACATATTGCAAATGGTTTTGGGGGGATCCTATTGGAAGATATCGGTTCTCCTCATTGTTTTGAAATTGAAGAACGTTTAAAAAAAGAATTACAAATCCCGGTCATGCATGACGATCAACACGGTACAGCCGTAGTAACATTAGCTGCAGTATTATCAGCATGTCGCTATGCTGGTGTTGATATAAATCAAGCAGTTGTTGGTCAAATTGGTCTTGGAGCAGCAGGGCTTGCGATTTGCCGTATGTTGATAGAATATGGTGTCAAAGAGGTGTGTGGTAGCGACTTACAAGAAAGTTCACTTATTCGATTAAGTAACATTGGCGGTACAATTATGAATTCCACTGAAGAATTGATGGAACATTGTGATATCGTCATTGCCACCACAGGTGTAAAAGGTCTAATTAAACCGGAAATGGTACGCGAAGGACAAATTATTTTAGCATTATCCAACCCATATCCAGAAATCACACCTGAAGAAGCACTCAAAGCAGGAGCAGCCTACGCAGCAGATGGCCGCCTTGTAAACAACGTACTCGGTTTCCCTGGCATATTTCGTGGGGCATTAAACGCGAATGCCAAAAGCATCACATATCCAATGCTTTTAGCTGCAGCAAACGCAATCGTAGATGCAACACATAATGGCGATCTAGTGCCACATCCTCTGGATCCAAACGTCCACAAATCCGTTGCCAAAGCTGTCGAACGAATTGCCTTGAAGGAAATGAACTAAGAAACAGTTCAATATTCAAATAGAAGAAACTATTGGAAAAAGATCGATTGGACGGTCTTTTTTTCTTTGGCGAAAATAGTCTATATTGTTCGATGGGAAAGCAGAGTAATAGGAGAGAACTGGTCACGGAAAGTAAAAAAGACAAGTAAATCAATTTCCAAATGAAATTAACTGGAATTTGTACGAAAATGACGAGTTGATGCTTCTATAACGTGAGTTAAAAATTCATCCAATAAAAAAACCCCTGCGAAAGCAGGGGAAGCAACTCTACCATTATATAATTCTATTTCGCATTCAAATTCTCAACAGAGAACACTCGGCCGTAGTCGTCTTTGTAAACGATGTGTTGGCTGTTGAATTTAGTTGGAGAATCTAGACCGGCAGCTGCGGCAACTCTGAATAATCCTTCGCGCATTGTGATGATATAGTTGGTTACACGGTATTTTTTCTCTTCGATGATCAGTCCGTTTTGTAATTTTGGATCAGTTGTCGCAACACCGGCAGGGCATTCGTTTGTATGACAACGTTGAGCCATAATACAACCAACTGAAATCATGAATCCACGTGCTACATTGATTAGGTCAGCGCCTAAGCCAAGGATAACAGCGGCACGGTCTGCAGTAATAATTTTACCAGAAGCGATAATTTTAACTCGATCACGCACACCATATTTAACAAGCGCATCGTGTAAAAGAACAATTCCAGAGTGAATTGGAAGACCGACACTATCTGCTAGGTCTTGGAATGTTGCACCTGTACCACCTTCAGCACCATCGATTGTGATGAAGTCTGGACCTTTGCCAGATTCTTTCATATATGCAGCAAGTGATTCTGCATCTTCAGGGCTACCAACAACAATTTTAATGCCAACTGGAAGACCACCAGCTTCGCGGATTTGTTCGATAAAATCGAATAGTGATGGGAAATCATCGAATTGGCGGAAGCGGTTTGGACTGTTGATGGTTTTATGTGGTTCTACATTTCGGATTTTTGCAATTTCTTCTGTTACTTTATCAGCCTCAACGTGTCCACCACGAGTTTTTGCACCTTGCGCAAGTTTTAATTCGAAAGCTTTAACTTGTGGTATAGCAGCTTTTTCTTTTAATAATTCAATACTAAATTCGCCCTCTTTTGTGCGATAACCGAATAATCCTGAACCAATTTGAGCGATTAGATCAGCACCACCAGCTAAGTGATAATCTGAAATACCACCTTCACCAGTGTTCATCCATGAACCTTTAGCCATACCAATCCCTTTAGATAGAGCAGAAATGGCATTTTTACCAAGTGCTCCGTAACTCATTGCAGATTGACCTACTAAACTACGAACGTGGAATGGTTCTCGACAATTCGGCCCAATGACAACTGCATCATCTTCTTGAAGCAACCAAGGTTTAACAGTTATCTTTTCAGTATGTTCTTTACGATTGAAAAGTCCATCAGAATCGATTACGTATTTTTGAGTATCAACCGTCTGACTTTGGTCTACACGCATTTCTTCAACTTGTTTAGTGAACATTGCATTACGTATGTAGAATCCTGCTTCTTCAAAATTACGTTTGGAGCCAAATCCTATGACACTACCTAAGTATTTCCCAGGTAATACGACATGTAAAAAGTCTTCTCGACTAAATGGTTTGCCGTTTTGATCATCATCAAACAAATATTGTCGAAGTTCTGGACCAACCTTTTCAGTAATATAGCGCATTCTACCAAGAACTGGGAAGTTTCGTAGAATCGCATGTTGTTTTTGATGTCGATCCATAAAATATAAAACTAAAATTGTAATACCAGGGATTACAACGAATATAGTGATTAATATTAGTAATAGTGAAAAAACTAATTTATGACCTTCCATAATAGCCACCCTTTGTATATTTGTGTCGAATTCGTGAATTCATCTCAATTGCGTATTAAATATATCACAATGTGAGATGAATTCAAGTGGTTAAAACAAAAAATGTAAATATTTTAGGAAAAGGTTGTAAACGTTTACCTTAAACAGAATATTTATATCCAGAAATAAGAGATTCATCCAACTCTTTCTATTAAAATATCAATATTAAAGATGTTATTGGGTTGAATCAATTGATTCTAAATAAGAAGGAAAAAAACACCTATTATATAAGTCAATTTCATAAATATTTTTCTAGTTATAAAAATATGAATATCTTCTAATTAACAACTCTGGGTACCTCATATACCAATGCTCTGTTTTAATTCATAAAAAAAGACGATCAGAGCAAATTAACTCTAATCGTCTTACTTTTTGATAATTTAATTTTCTTTTTCCGTAAATATTGTAATCACGTAACCTATAATTGCACCTACTATTGCAGGAATTAACCAGCCGATACCTTCTGCGTAAAGAGGTAAAAGGTTAAGGAATTTATCATAAGCTTCTATGTCTAACACTTTTGCACCTTTGAGTCCGTCATAAACACTAATTAGTCCTGTGAAGATTAATGCAACGATATAAACAGGACGTGCATCATTGAATAGGTTAGAAACTAGAATTAATATCATTAGTACGATAGCTAATGGATAGATCATGTTCAATACAGGACCTGAGACAGCTAACATTTTTTCAAGACCAAAATTAGAAATTACTGTACTGAAAATCGCGAAGATCCATACCCAAGTTTTATATGGAAGTCCAGGGATAATTTTATGGAAAAATTCAGATGAAGCAGTCATTAAACCAATTGAAGTTGTAAGACATGCTAACATAATAACAATTGTTAATAAGTAGTTACCAAATACACCATATAAGACGTAAGCGGATTTTGTAATAACTTCTGATCCAGTACCGATAAAGCCAATTGTTTGAACACTTGATGAACCAATGTAGCCTAATGAGATATAAACTAGAGCTAGTCCAATAGCAGCAACAATTGCTGCGAAGATGGTTGTTTTTACAACTGTTGGTCGATGAGTTACATTCTTACCTTTTAAAGCTTCAACGATTACAATCCCGAAGATTAATGCAGCAAGGAAGTCCATTGTTTGATAACCTTGGATGAACCCTGAAGAAAATGCATTGTGTACATAATCAGCAACATTCGTAATTTTTGCTTCACCATGACCAGCCATCGGTGTAACAATTGATTTAATGGCAAGTGCTGCAATTACGATTAATAATCCAGGTGTTAGGATTTTACCTACTCGGTCAATTAATTTACTTGGGTTCAATGCGAAGAACATTGTAATTCCGAAGAAAAGGATTGAGAAGATTATTAATGGCCATCTACTGTCCAACATAGCTTCGTTTAAATATGGTTTAACACCTAAATCGAAGGATACAGTACCTGTTCGTGGCATTGCGAAGAATGGTCCAATTGCAAGATAAATAATGGCTGTGAAGATAATACCGAATGCTGGGCTAATACGACCAGCCATATCCTGAAGTTCACCACCCGATTTTGCTACGGTGATTACACCTAATAATGGAAGACCAACACCAGTAATTAAGAAACCAATAATAGCGATGGCAAAGTGTTCACCCGATTCTTGACCTAATTGTGGCGGGAAGATAATGTTACCGGCACCTAGGAACAACGCGAAAAGCATGAACCCAACTGATATCTTTTCCCAAAGAGAAAGATTTTGATTTTGCATAAAAAAGACTCCTTTAAAATGTACTTGCGAATAATCTCTGAAAAAGTTTATGAAATTAGAACGCTAATAATTAAATATTCTTTGTTATCTGAAAATTCTAATTAAAACGGTTGTGAAAAGTTACTTGAATAGATTAACACGAAAATGTACAGAATGAAACCTTTAATTTTAATAAAAAAATAAAATCGTAAAGTTAGAGGGTAGAATTTTCTAAAATAAATGAAAATTAAGAATAAAATTTTTGTAAAGATATTGTAAAAAATTATTAAAAGTTTGTATGTCCATACAAAGTCATATATGTCTATGATAAATTGTTGCTGAGGAGGCGTTTTTACATGTTTAAATGGAATAAAATGTCATTACGTAAAAAATATTTACTCACCTTATGTAGTTCGTTTATACTATTCGCTATAATGAGTGTAATGTTGATTTTTCAAGTAAATAACAATAAAAGATGGTCTGAAGAACTTAATAGTTTGTCTGAACATATTAAGGATATTGATAAAGTATCAAAAGATTTTAGTGCACTCTATATTTCAATTATTCATTATACTGGAGATCCATTACCTCAATATGAAGAAGATTATAATAAAACGGAAGATATGCTTAATAAGGAACTAAAAAATGCCAATTCATATCTATCTGTTGATGATCAAGAGTTAGTTTTAAAAGAACAGAAGCGAATTGAACAGCTTTTTACAGTTCGATTAAAAAAATCAGTAGCTGTAAAAGACAATATTGCAAAACGTAGACAATTGAATTCCGTTTATGATTCATATGGGAAAATAATCGACAAGCTTACTTTAGTTCAAGAAAATAAATCACAAGAAAGAACAGTGATATTATCAAAAATGAAAGAAAGTCAGCAACAAACTATTTATCTTTTATGTGGATCATTTTTGCTTGCAATGACAATCTCATTGTTATTATTACTTAGAACGAATCATCAAATACGTAACCAACTTGAACGTGTTGCAAGTACAACACGTGCTATCTCTAAAGGGCATCTTGAAGTACAAGATTTGCCAATTGTCACAAATGATGAAATTGGACAAGTATCAAAGGGAATGAATCATATGAAGCATCAACTTACTGAGATGATTCAAATGATTAAGCAATCCGCCGATACGATTTCACAAGATAGTGCCGTTTTACAGCAATATTCATATAATACGGTTGAGGGTACTAATGATGTTTCGAAACTATTAGAAAAATGTCTAAAAAATGCAAAAGAACAACAAGCATTATCAGATAAGATTGTTCAATTTATGGATCATTTTTCGCAAAATTTGCAATTTATGATTCAAGAAATACATGAACTTTCTTCAAAAGGTAATGATGCTGAGAAATTAATATATGAAAGCAATCAATCAATGCATGAAGCAGTAGATCAAATGGATATTTTAAAAACGTTATTACTAGAATCAGAAGAAGAGAGAAAACTGTTACAAGAACGAACTGATGAAATCGTACGTGTTTCTCTATTAGTAAAACAAATTTCTAAACAAACTCATCTATTGGCTATAAATGCAGAGATTGAAGCTGCTAGATCTGGTGAAGCTGGAAAAGGATTTGCGGTAGTAGCAGAAGAAGTTAGAGAGCTTGCTGATGAAGTATCAAATGCTGCAAATACGATTCATACATTATCTGATCAGATTACTACGCAAGGAAAGTCAATGGAAAATGCATTTAATGCAGGACTTGATACATCCGTAAATAGTGGAGAAGCTGTGAAGAAAATAGCAACAGAAATGGAAGCCATCACGGCATATATTCAAGACACAAAACAACAATTCACAGATATGGAGAATCAAATTACGGAGCTTGAAGAAGAAAAAACAAAAACAATAGAATTTATCGAACATCTAAATCATACGATTACTAGTAGTACTGCTCATATTGAGCATACAAACGAAATTCTGTTAGAAAATAATTCAACTGTTAAAAAGCTCTCTCATTTAGTAGATGACGTACATGAGCAAACAAAAGGTATGTATACAACGACTGAGAAATTCAGTTTGTCATAAACAAAAAATGATTAAAAATTCAAGAAAATGGATACATACTAAGTAAGGATTAAGGATCTCCTGGCAGTACGCGCGCCAGGAGATTTCTAATGATTCTGGAACAATTTAAGGTTTTATATCGTCTTTGGTAGAAGTATGAATAAAAAGTACGAAAATAGTAATATGGTAAGAAATTAATTGAAACCGAGTGTTATTTTCAAGAAATCATGCTATAATACTTTTTGTATTCGATGATGATAAACATTTGAATGCGTTTTTTATTGCGCATTTTTTAATATATGTAGAGTTTATAAGGAGGATGGGTAATATATGAATTACCTAGCATTAGTTGTAGCCTTCGTCGCTTCAATTCTGTTGACTCCGCTTGTTAAACGACTCGCATACCGTATTGGTGCCGTCGATAAACCAAATTATCGTAAAGTGCACGACCATGTTATGCCTCGATTAGGCGGGTTAGCTATTTTCCTAGCTTTCCTTATTGGTGTAGTGGTTGCACGACCTATGGATGAATCAATGATTGCAATCTTAATAGGAAGCTTTGTTATTATAGTGACAGGCGTCCTTGATGATATGTTTGAAATCTCTCCTAAAACAAAATTGTTTGGGCAAACAATTGCCGCAGCAATCGTAATTTTCTTTGGGGATGTTCGAATTGATTCTATTAATTTACCATTTGATGGAAAATTAGATTTTGGTTACTTAAGTATTCCATTAACTTTAATTTGGATTATTGGTATTACGAATGCGATTAACTTAATAGATGGATTAGATGGCCTTGCAGCCGGTGTTTCAACAATTTCATTGCTAACACTTGCTGCCATGGCGTTAACAATGGGGAACGTATTCGTACTTGCAATGGCATTAATTCTTGCAGCAAGTACAGCTGGATTCCTATTTTATAACTTC
This sequence comes from Rummeliibacillus pycnus, assembly GCF_050459865.1. GTDB lineage: Bacteria > Bacillota > Bacilli > Bacillales_A > Planococcaceae > Rummeliibacillus > Rummeliibacillus pycnus_B. The sequence continues at coordinate 4,947 of NZ_JBCMNM010000073.1, read as the reverse complement.
CACCCAGCTAAAATTTTCATGGGTGACACTGGGGCATTGTTCCTCGGATTTATGATTTCTGTTTTAGCCTTACTCGGATTTAAAAACGTAACATTTGTTTCTTTAGTAATTCCTATTATTATGTTAGGTGTTCCAATTTCAGATACATTCTTCGCTATTGTGCGTCGTTTGTTAAATAAACAACCACCATTTAGCCCAGATAAATCTCACTTGCATCACCGTTTGATGAGTATTGGCTTTACACATCGTCAAACAGTATTAATCATTTATGGTATTGCTGCCATGTTCGGATTAGCAGCGATTATCTTCACAATGGCAAAACTTTGGGGTGCTATCCTTCTAATCACAGTAATCTTGATTTCAATCGAGTTATTCGTTGAAGTAATTGGACTAGCTGGACAAAATTATCGACCATTGTTAAACCTTGTTCGGAAGAAATAAAACGAAAAAATAATGAGAGTGGCCTAAAAGATCCTTAGATAACGATCTTTTAGCGCCACTCTTTTTATTTATAAATGAAATTTATATGATAAAGAGATTGACTAAAATTTGTGTGAAAAATGATGCGAAAGTTAAAAAAGCACAATCGTCTATATCCATTTAATGAACTAAATCATAATCCTCAGCAACCAATCAATCTCATCTTCATAATAACAAACAAAAGGCATCTATCAGCTATATGCTTTTAGATGCCTTTATATTATTGGTTATTGTTCGAGTTATTATTCGAATTGTAATTTGAGTTAAAGTTGCTACCTGAGCCAGAGCCACTATAATTGTTATTTGAACCGGATTGATAATCAGAACCATATCCGCTGTTATTCGTGTTTGTTGTTGAGTTATTGTTAGAATCTGTTTTTGATTTGTTTATATCTTTATTGGTAAGACCTAAATGGTTTTGCAGTGTTTGTTTAATTTCAGCAAGATTGTTGGTATCTAGTTTGTAATAGTAAACGCCAGTTGACATATCATCGTAACCTTTTAAAGAAAGGGAATCGACTTTTGGCATACCGTTCTTTAAGTAAGCTGCAAGTGATTTCATTTCGCCGAATGTCATGTTGGTTTTCATATTGTTACCTACAGCAGCTAAAATATCATCGTATTTTGTAAGTGATGAAACAGAAGAAGCTTTTTTAATAATGGCTTCTAAAATCATTTGTTGGCGTTCGCCACGTTTAATGTCATTATCTTGATGGCGTGTACGTGCAAGAGCTAATGCTTCTCGACCATTTAATGTTTGCATTCCTGGTTTTAAGTTAACTGTACGTTTATCATTTTCATCAAGTTCGTGCATTTCATACGGTACATTTACTTCGATTCCGCCGAGTGCATCTACAATTTGGATAAAAGAATCAAAGTTTAAACGATAATAATAATCTACTGGAACGTCTAGTAGATTTTCAACTGTATCGATTGTCGCTTGAGTGCCACCGTATGCGTGAGCGTGTGTAATTTTATCATTACGACCTACATAAGGGATATAAACATATGAATCTCGAGGAATACTTAGTAATTTTACAGATTTATCTTTGTTGTTTAATGTTGCAAGCATAAGAGAATCTGAGCGTGAGTGGTCAGAACCTTGTTCCCTCTTTTCACTATCATCGATTCCAACAAATAGAATGGAAATATTGTCTTTTAAAGGTTCGACTTTTGCATCCCTTAATTCGGATTTAACGCGTGTATTATCTTTATCGAAAGCTTTATTTGCAGCTTTTTCTCCTTGTTTGTAAAGGTAGAAAGCATAGGATCCAGCAGAAACAAGCATTAAAGTAATCAATATTAAAAAGCTTTTTAAAATCAAACGCTTTTTTTTCTTAGGTGCTTTTCTCTCCTTTTTCGCCTGTATTCTTGAATTTGTCATATATATTCTCCTCTAAATTAGGAATACTAATTTACATGTTGTATTTGTATTAGACGCCAGCAACAAAAATAAGGTTTCCACTTTTTCGTGTGACAAATTTAATTATACTATGAGGAGTTTCATCAGTAAAATCAATTTTTCGCTATTCTTTGTCAAATTCCAAAAATAACTTGTCATCACATGTAATATTAGCTTGTCCGTTTGTCATTTCTGTAAGCCATTCTGTAAATTTATATTCTTCTTCTTCAGGAACAAAAACATAAAATTCCACATGATCGGCATAATTTACGTCCTTCATTAAATAGGAAGAGTTTCGAATTTCATTTTCAAGTTTACCCAACCAAACATATTCAACATCGATTTTCATAAGGTGGTGAACCTGACGTTCAACTACGCCAGATGCATCAATTCCAGCTGTAGTTGCTTTACCATAAGCACGGACTAATCCTCCTGCCCCTAATTTAATGCCTCCGAAATATCGAGTGATTACAACTGCAGTGTCTTGTAAATGTTGCTTTTTTAGCACTTCTAAAATGGGTACGCCAGCTGTTCCGCTTGGTTCACCATCATCATTTGCCTTTTGAATTTGGTCATGCTCACCAATTAAATACGCAGAACAATTATGAGTGGCGCTGTTATGTTCTTTTTTTATATATTGGATAAATTCCATCGCTTCTTGTTCAGATTCAACTCTTTTACAGTTAGCGATAAATCTGGATTTTGATATAACGATTTCGCTCGTTCCAAAACTTTTTAGTGTTAAATAATATTTTCTCATGTTACACTCCTCTTTATATAGGTATTACCTAATGAAACCTTTGACATCTTCTTGACATCATAATTTAATAGTCTTATGGCTGACTAATGATATAATATTTTATGGGCACAGTAGGAAAGATATATTTTCCTTTGTTTCTTTAATGCGTATTATTTATTTTAAATGTAGCACAAAATGTAAGGGTGATGTGAATGTTAAATGATGAAATTGATTTGAAATCATTAGATTTGATCTTCAATCGTATGGTTAAAACGATAGATGAATCAAAGAATGACATCTTTACGATTAGTGAACAAAGCAGACAAACATTTGAAGAGATGAAACTTGAACTTGAAGAAGTTCGTTCTAAAATAGAGAATGTAATATCCGAAAATGATGTACTTGAAACAAAATCAAGACTTTCAAGAAGACGCTTAGCAGAAGTATCAAAGAATTTTAAGATATTTTCGGAAGAAGAAATTCACAAAGCTTATGATCAAGCAAATCAAATACAGATTCGATATTCAATTCTTCAAGCTGAAGAAAAACAATTACGAGAAAAACGAGATGATTTAGAAAGACGAATGCGTACTCTACTTGATACCATTGAGAGAGCGGATCATCTTGTAAACCAAGTAAATGTTGTTTTAAATTATTTAACGTTCGATCTTAAGCATATTGGCCCGGCACTTGAGAATGCTAAGATGAAAGAAGATTATACGATTAAAATCATTGAAGCTACGGAAGAAGAAAGAAAACGTATCTCAAGAGAAATACATGATGGCCCTGCTCAAATGCTCGCAAATGTATTGTTACGTACAGATTTAATCAATCGCACATATCAAGAAAGAGGAATTGAACAAGCGTTAAAAGAATTATCATCATTAAAAGTTATGGTACGAGATGCTTTACATGAAGTTCGACGAATTATCTATGATTTGCGACCTATGGCTTTAGATGACCTAGGCATCGTACCAACTTTGAAAAAATACTTGAGTTCAGTAGAAGAATACAACGAAGGAACTATAGTTCATTTTAATTCAATTGGTGAACAAGTCCGTATAGGTACAAATTACGAAGTAGCTGTATTCAGACTTGTTCAAGAATGTGTAAATAATTCAATAAAACATGGTAAATCACGCGATGTATGGGTAAACTTTGAATGGAGAAAAGAACAATTCAATTTTACTATTAAGGACAATGGAATTGGATTCGATACAAATATTGTAAAAAACAATTCCTTTGGCTTAATTGGCATGCGTGAAAGAGTTGAATTATTAAATGGCGAAATGAATTTAACATCTTCTGAAAATCAAGGAACGCGAATTATGTTTAATATCCCATTAAATCAAGAACAGAAAAATTAAAGGTACCCATTTTAGGAGGAACTATATATGACGAAAATTATTATTGTAGATGACCACCAATTATTCCGTGAAGGTGTAAAACGAATTTTAGATTTTGAAGATACTTTTGATGTAGTAGCAGAAGGCGATGACGGTGTAGACGTAATTCAACTTTATGAAGAATATCAACCAGATGTAATATTAATGGATATTAATATGCCACAAAAAAATGGTGTAGAGGCTACTTCTGAATTACTGGAAAAATATCCAGACGCAAAAGTGATTATCCTTTCAATCCACGATGATGAATCTTATGTTTCACATGCTCTAAAATCTGGTGCACTAGGCTATATGCTAAAAGAAATGGACGCAGATGAAATTGTCGATGCAATTAAAATCGTTGCAACTGGTGGCTCATATTTACATCCAAAAGTGACACGTAATTTAGTAGCTGAATATCGTCGTTTAAGCGAACGTGAAAACAAAGGATCATTCCACCAAACAGAAATTCGTCGTCCATTCCATTTACTTACAAAACGTGAATGTGAAGTTTTACAACTTTTAACAGATGGACAAAGTAACAGAGCGATTGGTGAAACATTATTCATCTCAGAAAAAACGGTTAAAAACCACGTATCAAGCATTCTTCAAAAAATGAACGTAAACGACCGTACACAAGCAGTTGTAACAGCGATTAAAAACGGCTGGGTAGAAGTACGATAATACATTAAAATTATAACTAGGCTAGAGAGACTGGGCATAATACAGTCGCTCTAGCCTTTTTACACTATTTCGATGGTGTTAATGTATTTAATTGTTAGATACCTAGATTATTTATAGATTTCTTCAAAAAGGCAGAATGATCAGAACGTGATTTAGTAGTTTTAGTTACATGAATCGATTTCATAATGCAAAATTCATATTTAATATGTTTTCTACATGATGTAGAATTAGCTTCGCTTTCCCGCAGGAGTCTTCGC
>NZ_JBCMNM010000072.1:0-14845 GCF_050459865.1 Rummeliibacillus pycnus | reverse complement strand
GTTCAGTTTTCAAGGTTCATGTTATTTCGTTGCTATCAAGCAACTTTTATATAATATCAAATCTCTTTTTGTTTGTCAACAACTTTTTTATAAAAGATTTAATTCATTATCATCCTTTTTTACAGACGACAGTATATCAGATAACATATACATTGTCAACAAATATTTATTTCATTTGTAAGATTTATATCATTTTTGTCGTTTCGTTTTAGCGACTTGATTATATTATCATGTATATTTATATCCGTCAACAGTTTTTATCAGATTAAAAATGAATAATATAAATCCAACTTTTCCATAGAAAACTCTATAATCAATTCACTTATACTGAAGAAAGAACGACTCCACAGTTAAATATTTCTACAATCAAAATTAACAGCAAAACAATAGGAGTTCAATTCTACTAAAATCACTTTGAACTCCATATCAATAATTTCTTTTAATATTTCTCTATTCAAAGACAACAGTTGTACTATAATTATCGCCTGTTATGAAGAGCACAATTGATATTTACAAGGGAAATAACTCATCTATTAACTTTAGCCCAAAATTCGGCAAGTAAGTTCTTTCTGTATAAAGGCAAAATCTTTTCAACTAGATCTTTCATCTATATTATTTTTCTTTATGGCTTTATAAACCTTATTTAATATCATAAATACAATAGAAATGATTAATGGAATAATAGAAAAAACCACCAGTGATATAGTTAAATTATTTTCTATCCATTCAATACTCCCTAATATATAGCCTAAATTCAACCAGAAGAATACCCATAGAATTGCACCTATGCTATTAAATTTTAGAAATTCAGAATAACGATAATGTGTATATCCACTTACAAACGGTACTGTCGTACGCATAAGTGGAATAAACCTAGCCATTACAATAGAAATATGACTATAGTGATCGATGAATGTTAGAGCCGAATTCAGTTTTTCTTCAGAAAGGATGTTTAACCTTCGCTTATTATGCTTCCACCTTCTCACGAAAGCTCCAATCGAATAATTTTGGCTGTCCCCTACAACTGTTGCACAAAAAAAGAGTATCAGTAATATCCAAGGTTCTAGCTCACCTATTGCTGCCAACGCTCCACTTGCAAATACTAATGAGTCACCTGGAATAAAAGTTAAGACGATGAAAGCAGTCTTTAAATATACCATTAGAAATAATACGATATAAAAGAATCCACCATATAGCTCCAAAAATCGGGCTAAATTATCATCAAAATTTGACATAAACCAATAAATTTTAATAATACTCCCCTTCACATCCAATAATTTTTAACACTTTGCATCATCTAGACTCCTTTTTAAGTATTAGACTTTTTTTGCCTAGTGTTAAGGTCTCACCGCAAAATGTTAATAAATTTTATGTTCTAGGCATGCACAAAATCCATCCTAAATGTATTTAATACTAAATGGGGAACTAAAACATTCAAAGCTTTTGCCCACAACACATGTTTGAATAATTTTATTTTCCCTATTTTAAAAGTTGTAGTAAAACATCTAAAGTATCTTACGCATCCATTCCGGTGCTTGCTCCTGTATCGCTTCGCTAGCTTCGTTACAGAAGATTTTTTTGCTCCTGCATCAGGCAAGTATCGATTAGTCGGGAATTTCCAGAAATAAAAACGAGGCTTACATAATCTTTAATAGGAATCAATTTTTAACGAACATTAAATGGCACAAAAACTTATTTATTTAAATTGGGCTTTTGCCAGCTATTCATGAATTCTTGATACATATGGATAGATAGACCACAAAAAAAGGAGGTTAAAGGAATGAATAAAGAAATGGCAAGTTCTTTGTTAAATAAAGTTATAAAAGTAGACAGGGGGGGACCAGAAACTAATATTGGCATGTTGTTAGGTGCTGCAGACGATCATATTATAGTACTTACTGAAGACGACGGTGTCATCTATTATCAATCACAACATATCAAAAGCATCACACATGACTCTAAAGGTGGATTAAATTTCAATACTGTTATTCCTGAGGATTTTGAATTTATGCAAGAAAAAGACTTCAAATCTTGTCTATGTAATCTAAAATATCAATGGGTAAAAATTAACCGTGGCGGCCCAGAAAAATTAGAGGGTGTTCTAGACGAAGTAACTGATGATTATTTAACAATCATCTTAAACGAAGAAATTATTCGTGTTTCAATGTTCCATATCCGAAGCATTAGCTACGGACTGAAGATTGAAAAAGAAGATGAGAAAAAAGACGAAGAAAAGTCAACTAAGTCATCTTCCAAAAACAATAATACAGCAAAATAGAAGTTTAGAGGATCAGCAAAAAAATAGTTAAATACAATCGCTAATTATCGCCATATTATCACTTATATAGGACTTAGCACCTTATTTTATGGTTTATTTTTGTTTGAAAAAATAACCTATGAAAGGGGCCCCCTAATTGATGGAGGGTAACTTTAAACAATCAATAGGGGGTCTTTTAGGTGTTAAAATTGGTTTCTATCTATACGACACCCAATTTATCGAAGGCATCTTATTAGATGTTAAACGAGATCACCTTATTGTAAATGTAAATCAGAGTGTAATTTATTTTGCACTCAATCAAATTCGAGCATTTTCAAAAAACGCAAAAGACTTTCGTGTTTCGCCTCAAGATATTCCATATCTTAATAAAGATCATCTAACAGATATTTTGAATGACTTAAAATACAGCTGGGTCACCATCAACTGCTTAAGTAACGAGGCTTTTGCTGGAGTATTAAGTAGAATTTATGAAGACCATATCATATTGGTAAATAATTCAAAAAAGCTATTTGTACAAAAATCATATATATCCAATATCTATAAAGGGGTTTATGAAAGTATTGATGAGCCTCAAAAGAGTGATGAAGTAGAAGATACTGAACAAACCCAATCCTCAAAAGAAGAGCCAATTGAGCCTTCTGATCCGGTACTTTCTGAGCCTGAATCTGCCCTTCCTCCAGAAACCAAGTTTGTTCAACTTCCGGAGCCTGAATCTATCCTTTCTTCTGAAACCAAGTTTGTTAAAATTTCTGAGCTTGATTTTGTTCAAATCCCTGTATCTGAGCCTGTTCGGATTTCTGAACCTACGTCTGTTCAATTTCCAGAGCCTTCATCTGTTCAATTTTCTGAAACCCAGTTTGTTCAACTAACTAAGCTTGAGTCTGTTCAAACCCATGACTTTGAGCCTGTTCGGATTTCTGAATCTAAGTCTGTTCAACCTCCACAGCCTGAATCTGTCCTATCTTCTGAAACCAAGTTTGTTAAAATTTCTGAGCTTGATTTTGTTCAAATCCCTGTATCTGAGCCTGTTCGGATTTCTGAACCTACGTCTGTTCAACTTCCGGAGACTGAATCTACACTACCTCCTGATACCGATTTTGTTCAACTTTCTAACCTTGAGTCTGTTCAAATCCCTGTATCTAAGCCTGTTCGAATTTCTGAACCTGAATCTGTTCAATTTCCGGAGACTGAATCTACACTACCTTTTGAAACCGAATTTGTTCAACTTTCTAACCTTGAGTCTGCTCAAACCCCTGTATCTGAGCCTGTTCGGATTTCTGAACCTACGTCTGTTCAACTTCCACAGCCTGAATCTGTTCAACTTCCGGAGACTGAATCTACACTACCTCCTGATACCGATTTTGTTCAACTTTCTAACCTTGAGTCTGTTCAAATCCCTGTATCTGAGCCTGTTCGAATTTCTGAACCTACGTCTATTCAACTTCCAGAGACTGAATCTGTTCAATTCTCGGAGACTGAATCTACACTACCTTTTGAAACCGATTTTGTTCAACTTTCTAACCTTGAGTCTGCTCAAATCCCTGTATCTGAGCCTGTTCGGATTTCTGATCCTACGTCTGTTCAACTTCCAGAGACCGAATCTGTTCAATTCTCGGAGACTGAATCGACACTACCTTTTGAAACCGATTTTGTTCAACTTTCTAACCTTGAGTCTGCTCAAATCCCTGTATCTGAGCCTGTTCGAATTTCTGATCCTACGTCTGTTCAACTTCCAGAGACCGAATCTGTTCAATTCTCGGAGACTGAATCTACACTACCTCCTGAAACCGATTTTGTTCAACTTTCTAACCTTGAGTCTGTTCAAATCCCTGTATCTGTGCCTGTTCGAATTTCTGAACCTACGTCTGTTCAACTTCCAGAGACTGAATCTGTTCAATTCTCGGAGACTGAATCTACACTACCTCCTGAAACCGAATTTGTTCAACTTTCTAACCTTGAGTCTGGTCAAATCCCTGTATCTGTGCCTGTTCGGATTTCTGAACCTACGTCTGTTCAACTTCCGCAGCCTGAATCTACACTACCTCCTGAAATCGAATTTGTTCAACTTTCTAACCTTGAGTCTGTTCAAATCCCTGTATTTGATCCTGTTCGGATTTCTGAACCTACGTCTGTTCAACTTCCGCAGCCTGAATCTACACTACCTCCTGAAACCGATTTTGTTCAACTTTCTAACCTTGAGTCTGTTCAAATCCCTGTATCTGTGCCTGTTCGAATTTCTGAACCAAAGTCTGTTCAACTTCCGGAGACTGAATCTACACTACCTCCTGAAACCGATTTTGTTCAACTTTCTAACCTTGAGTCTGTTCAAATCCCTGTATCTGAGCCTGTTCGAATTTCTGAACCTAAATCTGTTCAATTTCCGGAGACTGAATCTACACTACCTTTTGAAACCGAATTTGTTCAACTTTCTAACCTTGAGTCTGCTCAAATCCCTGTATCTGAGCCTGTTCGGATTTCTGAACCTACGTCTGTTCAACTTCCACATCCTGAACCTGTCCTAGCTTCTGAACCTACGTCTGTTCAACTTCCACATCCTGAATCTACACTACCTCCTGAAACCGATTTTGTTCAACTTTCTAACCTTGAGTCTGTTCAAATCCCTGTATCTGAGCCTGTTCGGGTTTCTGAACCTAAGTCTATTCAACTTCCGGAGCCTGAATCCACACTACCTCCTGAAACTGAATTTGTTCAACTTTCTAACCTTGAAACTGTTCAAATTCCACATCCTGAACCTGTTCTAGCCTCTGAACCTGAACCTGCACTATCTCCCGATCCGATATTTGTTCAACCTTCTAAACCTGATTCTGTCCTACTTTTTATACCTAAGCTTGTTCCAATAGCGAATAAAAACAGGACCTCTCAAAAAGAGCAAATTATTGATAAAAATCATAATATATTTAAAAATGGAATGCTCCCACAAGATCATCTTGATTCTATCACTACAAGTCATTTTAACAATGAAACAGATGATGAAAATCCAGAAATGGATGAATCACAAATCCATATAGAAGAAGAATCAATCCAAAATACTTATGTTTCCCCCATAGATACGAATGAATTTCAGTATGGTGAAGAATCTAATGATACTTCAGTAGAAAATCTAAATACTGTTGTGATGAACAAAAAGAGAAAAATTAGAAGGAAATTTAGGCTAACCAAATCTAACTCTTGCCAAAAAGAAATGAAAAGCGCAACATCTACAATCTCTTCTTTCACTAATAAAAAACCTTTAAAACCGAAACATAATTCATTAAATAAAGATTACCGAGTATATTCTTATCATGTAGATTCAAATAATCAACATACTAAACCACTGTTTTCTAACTCATTATGTGTCCCAAAACATATGTCTCAAAAAGAAGAAAAGCTTGATAAGAATTCAAATATTCTAGCTAATAATCTAGAATATAACCATTTGCCGGCTGATCCTGCTACCTTCAAAATGAGCAGTCCAAAAGAAGAAAAGAACTTTTTAGAGAAACAGTACTTTGCATTAATGAAGCATGCGGAAAGAATGTACCTGCAGTTGAAGAATGAGCGCTTAAAGAAATAATATTTAAAGAACCATGGTGGAAAAATGATGGGATTTCATTTAAAAGGAACACTCACTTCATACATTAGTAACCTTAGCTGTTGGTTTCGTTAGCTTAAATCCTTTCATAGAATAAGAATATTTAACTAAAGGATGATTATTTTGGATAAATTGCTTCAAAATTTTGATGAAGAAATAGTGGAGATTGAGGTATCAGGTGGTAAATTTCTTAAAGGTTCAATCATTGATATAAGCGATGAGATAGTGGTTTTATTTAACGGAACAGATTATCTTTACATTCTTATAGATCATATCCAAAATTTAAAGGTGAATAACGATGATGAGGATCAAATCGACGAGCCTTCAGAACCACCTAGTATTATTGATAAAGAAGATTTAACCCTAACTCAGGTTCTAACCCAAGCACAAGGTATGTACATTGAAATTTATGTAACCGGCAGACTTCCACTACATGGATATATCTCGAATATTATGGATGATTATATTGTATTTCAATCGCCAATATACAAATCGCTGTATATTGCATTAAAACATTTGAAATGGCTTATTCCTTATTCTTCTAATAAAAGGCCATACGAATTAGCAGAGAAAACTTTTGATATTCTACCTAATAATGAACCCTTACCAAATACTTTAGAATCCCAAGTAGAAAAAATGCAATATAAGCTGGTTGTTATAAATAACGGTGAAGAAATTCATTATATAGGAAAATTAAATAATGTCGTAGGGAAAATTGTAGAAATAAAAACTGCCAGATCAACTTCAGCTTATCTTAACATGGATCATTTCAAAACGATTCAAGAAGTATGAAAATTTTTGATTCCGCTATAATTTATAAATACTTAACTTTCAATATAAAAAGCTTATAAAATCTTTAAAAGATTTTATAAGCTTTTTTACTATTCACATGTGCATAACTTTTTCCATTCTTTTATCCACAAATTATTCTTCCATAAAAAATTTTTTGCGTTCAGTGGAAACCCACTGTTCTAGATCATCTTCGTTTCTTCTAACTAATCGATTAACTAATACATCATGCCAAACATAATCTTCCAATAAATAAATATGTACAGGATCATCAGTATAAAATGCCAATTCACGATCATCTAAGGAAGAACCATATATCATTTCTTTTGCATCAATGGAAAGGACAAACCATTTTGTACTTGTAGGTGATTCTGTAAAATGCGTAATTCTGTGTAAATCTACTCCTTTAACAGGGTGATTTACATGCAATGTAATACCTTGTATTTGGACATTTCCATCTACTTCTTCTAAATCTTGTCTTAACTCTTCATACATATCATCCCACATGGAAATGATGATTCGCTTTTCAGCTTTTTTAATGAGTGATTTACAGTAGCTAATGATTGTCGTTTTTTCTATTAATGTAAGAACTCGATTGTCTGGTTTTTCTTCTGTCGTTTCAAGCAGTTTTAGCTTTTTGCTCAAACTTTGATAATTGGTTTCCCAAGTGGATTGTGCTCTTTCTAGAAAAACATTTACAGGTAGTGGTGAATACACCGTGCCATCCGTTTTTTCCTCTTTTAATACAATCCCTTTTTCAATAAGGTTTTTCAAAGTATCGTAGATTCGTGCTCGTGGTATACCAGAATCTTTACTTACTTGATAAGCCGTTACAGTCCCTTGTTTAACCAGAGAGACATAGGATTTTGCTTCATATTCAGTAAATCCCATTGACTTTAGCTGTTGCACTAAGGTTTCCATTCTGCATTCCTCCGTTTTCTTCTATCTTTATCATACCAAATGTTTTTGAACTATTTACAATCAAAACTATTTTAGTTACTATTTTAGTAGTCACTAATTAGAAAGGTTGATTTGATGTCATTTGATGTAGATATTAATTTTTCATTATTATTAATTCTTGTGATTTTTGGATTTTTAGCCGCTTTTATCGATTCCGTAGTTGGTGGTGGAGGATTGATAGGCTTGCCTGCATTATTGTTCGTTGGTCTTTCTCCAGCTGCAGCCGTTGCAACAAATAAACTTGCTGGTACGATGGGATCTCTTACAAGTACTATTACTTTCTACCGTTCAGGGAAAATGGATTTCAAATCAGTTGCAAAGTTTTTCCCATTAGTATTTGTCGGTTCAGCTCTTGGGGCATGGATTGTTCATTTAATGGATCCAAATATATTGAAACCTCTTATGCTTATCATGCTTGCAGGAGTTGCAGTATATACGATTTTTAAAAAAGATTGGGGAAGCATTTCTACATATAAAAAGTTATCACCATCTAAACTTGCTCTATTTATTGTAGTTATCTTCGCATGTGGTTTTTATGATGGTTTTTTAGGACCTGGTACGGGATCATTTCTAATCTTCGCCTTTTTAATGGTGGGCTTTGATTTTCTAAAAGCAGCTGGAAATGCTCGATTCTTAAATTTCGGAAGTAATATTGCAGCATTGCTCATGTTCATGTCTTTAGGTCAAATCAATTATGCATATGGTATTCCAATGGGGATTGCTCAAATTTTCGGTGCAATTGTTGGATCTAAATTTGCCCTTAAGCAAGGGACTAGCTATGTACGGGTGTTATTTATCATTGTTACATGCTCATTGTTAGCAAAAAATGTTTATGATTATTTCTTTAAATAACTTAGTCAATTATTAATAATCACAAAAACGGATTGTTTGCATATCAACAATTCGTTTTTTTATATCCACTAATAACTATGATTAATTGCTTTCTATTCTAACCCTTCAATCGTAAAATTTTCGTCAACTGCTCATTCATATAGGAAACAGGATATACAAAATCTTGATTTACCCATTCCACAATCATACCGATAATTGCATAAGTTTGATAAGAAGCGTATAGATCCACATCAATCTCTAGATGTTTATACTGGGCTGTATCTTCTTTCATCAATTCTTTTATTTTTTCACTAAAAATATTATGGAGTTTTATGGTACTCTCAGAGGAAAAAACCACTTGGTAGAACTGTTTATACTCCCATATGTGCTGGAAAATCCCGATTGTCTCACTTCTCAATGTAGCGGTATTAAGTATCGGATGATGAATATATGGTTCATAATAAGCCTTTAACAAATCATTCATAATTTCTTCCATCACTTCGTTAAACAAATCTTCCTTTTGTACATAATGTCCATAGAAGGTTCCCCTATTTACTTGGGCTTTTTTGCATATATCAGTGATTGAAATATCTTCAAAATTCTTTTCATTGATTAATTCAATTAAAGCTTGATGAAGAGCCTTTTTTGTTTTAATGACACGTAAATCATTTTTGTTCATCATTAGGCCTCCTAACTTATTCAACACTTATTACTTAATCCGTTTAATAACCTACTTTTTCTCTTCTTTTTGCTTATTGAAACCGTTTTCTTATGTATTATACAATATTTATTGAACAATCGTTTATTAAAAAGCAAAAGGAGAGATCGATATGCGTTTAGAAAATAAAGTAGCCATCGTCACTGGAGCAGCTTCAGGTATGGGAAAAGCAATTGCTGAATTATATGCAAAAGAAGGTGCAAAAGTTGTTGCTTCTGATTTAAACCTTGAAGGTGCTGAAGCTGTTGTAGCAGGTATTAAAGAAAATAGTGGCGAAGCTGTTGCGATTAAAACAAATGTAGCAGAAGAATCGGATCTTCAAGCTATGTACGATTTAGCCATCGAAAAATATGGCAAACTAGACATTATCGTCAACAATGCAGGTATTATGGATGGAATGCAACCAATTGGTGAAGTAGAAGACGCTCGTTGGGATCTTGTATTTGCTGTTAATACAACAGGCGTGATGAAATCAATGCGTATCGCAACGAATATCTTCTTAAAACAAGGTCACGGCGTAATCGTTAATAATATATCAGCAGGCGGTCTTTACGGTGCTCGTGCTGGTGCGGCATACACTGCTTCAAAACACGCTGTTGTTGGACTAACTAAAAACACTGGATTTATGTATGCTGACAAAAACATTCGTTGTAACGGTATCGCTCCAGGTGGCGTTGTAACAAATATCGGATCAACTATGACAAATATGAGTGAACTTGGTGCAGCTCGTCAAAATCTAGGTATATCTATTATGCCACGTGCTGGTCAACCTGAAGAAATTGCTCAACTTGCATTATTCTTAGGTTCTGATGAATCAAGTTTCATTAACGGACAGGTAATTGCAGCTGATGCTGGCTGGTCTGCTTACTAGAATAAAATAGAAATTAAATAATTATTGATAAATCCTCCTTATAAAAAAGCCAAGCGTATCGGATTATTCCATACATTTGGCTTTTTATTTGAATTTAGTCCCTTTTCAATACCATATCGTAGTTCTTTTTAGCTGATCAAGTACGGAAACGTTCATAATATCCCCCGCCTTAATGTTTATAGGTATATCGGATATATCTATATTTTCTATATAGTGGAAGGAATTTAATATATTTTTGCGAATTGTATGTATTAGAGGGGGGATATGTTATGTCTGATACAACAAATATATTTTCTACTTCCGTTATATCGGATACATCTATAGATGGAGAACTAATTTATGGTACTGCAGCTGTAAGTAAAGTGTTAGGTGTCCATGAAAGGACGTTAAGAAAATATTGTGCTTTAATGGGAAAGCACAATTATGAGTTCAATAAAAATGCAATGGGGCATCGTGCCTTTTATAAAAAGGATATTGAAGTTATCAAAAAAATTGTGGATTTGAAGAACTTAGGATCGTTGACGTTAAATGAATCTGTTAAAACAATTCTTGAATCTGATATAGACAATATAGATACAATATCTGCCGTAGAACCTATATCAAACCCTGATTATAACAAGCTATTAGGGGAGTTTACGACCTTTAAAAATGAGCAACAGCAGTTTAACCAACAATTGGTAGGACTGATACAAAAACAACAGAATTATATAAAATACAGCATCGAACAAAGAGATAGAAAGTTAATGTTTGCCATAAAAGAATCCATGGAAATGCGAAGACAATTGGCTGCTGCCGAGGAAAAAAAAGAGAATGAAAAAAAGAAGAAAAAATCTTGGTGGCAGTTTTGGAAATAGATTTTTCATAATAATAAGAGAAAAGGTTGTTATATTATTAAAGTACAATATAGAGAGGAGATTCAGCAGAAATGAGTTCGCTTCACGGATTTGATTTAACATCAATTCAAATTAAAAATGTAAGAATGCTAAAATTAAACATTCTTACATTTTTGCTTTTTAACTTTCTGATTTTAAAAATTTAATCTAAATACTAACTAAATCATTGTTCTTCATTCAAATTTTTCTTCTTCAAGTCAATTTCAATAGGTTTCATTTTCTTCTCTTCATGCCCTTTTCCTTCACCCAGGCTTAGAATAACAGTTGGTGTAATGATTAATTTTGTTGCTTTTTCGTTAATAACATTCATCGTGTCACTAAATTGAGATGTCTCCCCTTGATTATGACTAGTTCCACCATTCCCCTCTATATGATAAGTCGTTCCAACATCATCTACAACATCTAGAATTGTTGAAACGTCTTTCCACTTTTCAAGAATTTTAGGATCAACGGTTTGTTGGTAATTTAGAACAGTCGAAACATCTGTCATTTCAAATGACTGTATAATTATTTTGAGTCCTTTCGATTCACTTGTCTGATTTACAAGTTGAGTCTTACCTTCTACTTTATCTAAAGAGAAATCAAAAGACCAATCTCCCTTTACTTTTGTACCAGAGCTAATATTAGTAAATGCTTCTGGCTGCCAGCTTACTTGTACAGTCTTCGATCCTTTGCTGTCTTCCTTATAAATTGGCGTTATTTTATCTATTCCTGCATATTTGGTATCAGTAATTTTCTTTAAAGAAGAGCTTCCTGACATTCCGATTGCATTCTTTACTGAAGGTGAACTAGCTATCATTGAGTTGTCACCTAAGTCCTTCTTTGTTTCAATTGCATATGAAATAGTGATAGAAGTACCATCATATACTGCATTATCGATCATCACAGATACTCCGTTACTGGTTTGAACCTGTCCGATAGTTGTAGAAA
Source organism: Rummeliibacillus pycnus (assembly GCF_050459865.1). GTDB lineage: Bacteria > Bacillota > Bacilli > Bacillales_A > Planococcaceae > Rummeliibacillus > Rummeliibacillus pycnus_B. The sequence goes on along the minus strand of NZ_JBCMNM010000072.1, from coordinate 2,983 downwards.
ACTCATCATACTTTTCATAGAAGTTATCTTCATCTTGAAAATAACTGATCACATTCTTCATAAATGGGATTTGAGATGCAACTGAAGGAAATGCAAAACCTGTTGTCGTAACTACACCAATTGTTATAACAGCTGCCGCAACAATATTACGGTATAGCGTAGATGTTTTTCTCTTACTCTTTGATCCAAGCACATATTGCTTAACCCTTTGTTTTTCTGTTTCCGACACTTCAACTGGCTCAATATCTTCAATATTTAGACCCGTCCAGTCTTTATAATTTTTTGTCATATGAAACTCTCCCTTAACTGAATAGTATTCGCTAGTTTTCGCTTTCCTCTATAAAGGCGATTATCAACAGCTGCTTTTGTTATATTCAATCTTTCTGCTATCTCCGAATTTTTCATTTCTAAAAAATACTTCATGACAAAAATATCCCGGTCGAGTATATCTAGCTTACTTAATGCAAAAAGAAGTTCATTCTTTTGCTCACGTTGCAAAAGTTGTTGCTGTAAATCCTTTTTATCTGTATACGCCTTCTCCACTTCAAGCTGCTCCTCACGTGACCGCTGTTTTTCTAGCACTCGGTACTGATCAATCGCCTTGTATTTCGCAATCATCCCAATCCATTTCTTAAAATCTTCTTGATCTCCACTAAATTGCTTTGCATTTTGCCATACCGATAAAAATACATCATTCACGCATTCATTCACTGTGTCACTTTTAGCTAGTGGCTGTAAGATCTTATAGGCAATTGCTTTAACTAGTGGCATATAGACATCGATTACAAATTCAAGGGCATCTTCTTTTTGTTTTTTTAAACGCACGATAAAATTTTTCGTAGAACATGTCATACACTTGTCTCCTTTTGCTATTGAAAAAGCTTTTCCACTAAGTACAACGAAGGCAATATGATTTTATTCTCAACTTTTTTAGGAATTTTAAATTGTTTGATTAAAAAAAGAGAAACACACATTATTTGGAAAGTGCGTTTCTCTTATATTAACAAAAATCAATTTCAGAAAATCATATTTAAATCATTTACTCTTCTCGGCTACCATATCCGTAACATACATCCATGCTTGAAATTCCTTCTTTTTGTGCCCCCAAATAAATAAAAACTGTAGATACGTTCAACAAGAAACGTACTAAAGCGAACATCCTAATATTGATTCCATTATTGCCTTCTACTTCTAATAAACCAAACAACAAATAACAGAAAGAGTACACCTAAAATTATGATCACAACATTAGAGTATGTATCCATATAGCCAGCAATTGTACTCCATGAAGAGCCTACCGCTGCTCCCACATTTACTAAAATGCTATTCCAAATTAATGAACCAATTGTCGTAAATAATAAGAATACACCAAAGTTCATATGTGCCATACCAGCTGGAATAGAAATTAAACTCCTAACCAAGGGGACAAGTCTTCCTATTAATACCGCCCAGACTCCAAACTTATGAAACCAAGCATCTGCTTTACGAATATCTTTCCGTGTTAATCGTAAAATATGCCCCCACTTATCTACAATTTTTTCTAGTTTATGAACATCAAGTAGTAATCCTATGCCATAAAGAACAATTGCCCCAACTACCGAACCAAGCGTAGAAAAAATAATAACGCCCATCACAGTTGCATCCGATGTTGTTGTTAGGAAACCACTAAATGTTAAAATTACTTCAGAAGGAATAGGTGGGAAAATATTTTCTAAAGCAATCAAGAGGAGAATACCAAAATATCCATATGAATTCATCACTTCAATAATCCAATTTTCCAAATTAGCCCTCCTCTTAATTTCAAATCCAATTTATTAAAAGAAACATAAAATTCCTTTGCACTAAGAACGATGGCTTTTTTCATATTGTTTTTCTTTATATCTTTGGAAAAACCAAATAGCAATTGTCAGCCATAAGCCACTTGCAAAATAGCCTCCAACTATATCACTCGGATAATGTACACCAAGATAAATTCGGCTAATGCCAATCATAAGAATGAATATAGCGCTTATAAGAACCAGAACTGTACGTCCTAAGCGAGTTGGTATATGTCTCCATAATAAGAATGCCACAATTCCATAAAAAGAAAATGCACTCATCGCATGTCCACTTGGAAAACTATAACCGCCCGCTTCAATTAGACGATGAAAGTCTGGGCGTGCTCGGTGAAATAGAAGTTTTAATATTTGATTTAAGATAACGGTACCTATAATTACCGTCCCAAACAATAGAAATTCTGCTCGATGTTTTACCACTATATATAAATAATACGAAACGACAATAAATAGAACCATTACTATTGGAAAAGAACCTAAATATGTGAAAAACTTCATGACAATCGTGAGCATCGGTGACTCTAACCCTTGGATAAAGGAAATAATCGTCTGATCAAATCGAACAATTTTATGATCACTTATTAAAATAGCTATGCTACTAAATCCTATAAGTGAAAATAATGCCACTAAGAAGGCACTCAACAAATAGCCTTTTAATTTCATGCTGTGAATCCTACTTTCATTTGTTATTAATAAACCCTTCATTGAGGTTTAAACCTATTTTCCCTGCAAAATCATACCTATTTCAGATTATTTCTTTATTATCTACTTTTTAGATCTTAATATCAATTGGAGCCTATTCAAATGAAAATTTATTTACCGACATGGCAAGAGAGAACAGAAAAGTGCAAGAGAAATCCATAATTTTTTCATTTATTCTCCCCCTTTAAGTTTGACTTTCTGATTGGCAAATAGCAAAACAGCCATACATATAATCAAGGAAATGACAATTGTTACTGCTAAAACTGGAACTACTGTTTTATTATTCTTTTTTATTCCTCCTAAAATTTATAGTAAAGCTTTTTACATTCCCTATTTTGACATCCAGCGATGAAAAGTTAACGAAGCTTTTTTAAAGAGTTGATTAGAATTTAATAGCAATTTCTCATTTTCAATAAATTTGAACGCAAAAAAGCACAACTGAATAA
>NZ_JBCMNM010000071.1:0-36564 GCF_050459865.1 Rummeliibacillus pycnus | reverse complement strand
ACATTTGGGGTGCAGTTCAATTCAAGGATAGCGCCCTTTAATGGAATAACTTTAAAACATGATACCTAACTTATTATCATTTAATTCTTCTCTCACTAAATCTCTCATTAGTTAATACATGGATTAACAATAATAATTGCTGGCAAAATAAAGATATTTATATGTTAAGATTTAACGTTTATTGAGTAAGTTAGGGTTCTTTGCTGCCAAAAATACACCTGCTCCACCCACTGCTACAACCGCTATGTACAACATCCACTGTTTGAACTCCGTATCTTGAAAGTCAGTGGCTGCTGATGATGGCTCGCGCTTATTGCACTCTAGCATCCTTTAGTTCAATAAGCTATTTTATATTTTTTAAGTAATTCAAAGAATGCTTGGATTATCAGACGTACCAGTGGTGTAGTGAACGGAAGCAAAATAAAGGCATAAATTGTTCCCCAAATTAAAACACCCTCTACATTAACACCTGTATATCCTCCAGTTGCTGTATAAGTTCTAAGACTTCCTCCCCTTACAACATACTCTCCAAATAAAGCACCGATAGTTCCACTGAATAGAGTGATAAATAATGCCGATATTAGGCTTAATAACCAAAGTTTTTTGTTCGAAACGTTTTCTTGTTTTGTGAAATAAAATCCTAATATAGCAAAGTTTAATATAAAGGGAATAATCGTTGCGTAGTATAACCAACTCTCACCAAATGAAGATGTAAAGCCACCTGCTAACCCCTGTGCAACCAACATAAACATAAAGGAAATACAAAACGATAAACCCAAACCAAAAATAATTCCAACTATAACTCCTTTTGTAATTCTCATAACGATGTTTCCCCCATTTAAAATTCTAGCGATGCTAAAATCCTCGATTAAATAACTACTTCTATGCCCTTCTAAAAGAAACATGCTACTTCAATTAAACTGCCCGTTAGCTTAAGTATATTTCTTACACAATCTTCGCTATACAATCTAACCTTTATTCAAGAATATGGCCCTTAAATGAAAAATGAGCGCTTATCCTTTTTCAAGGATAGCGCCCGATTGCTGAATACCTTTATTGAAGTAAAGCTACCCGTTGAATTATGGTTTAGGATAATGAACAAAAATGAGCGAGGGTATTTCATATTCCTCTGATTACGTCAAAAGTCAGAAAAGTCTAATATTGTAATTACTACAAAATACTGACTGAGTTATATCCTTATTTGCTTATTCAAATTTTCACATATCCATCATTATCCACTTCTGGATTTTTCTCAATAAATCCTCTTTTTACCATTCGCTCATACACTCTATCTAAATACACATTATGACTTCCGTGGTCACACCTCTGACATGGTACTGATGTTCTTCGCTGCGATTGTGAATGAGCACTGGAAGAAATACACCTTTGTTTTTCTGCGTTGTACAAAGATGGGTAGGGTGTAAGATATTTACGACCCTCACGAGTTCCATATGGGGGTTCAAACAAGTATGATTTATTCAAAATCTGTTCAATAACATAATCTATTTCTTTATTTGATACTCGGTGGTCACAAGACAATTTTCCCTCTATCAAATAAACATCTAAATGACCGTTTTTATGATACCTCTTTAAAGCCTCAATTGCCTTTGTCCTATCACTCAAGATTTGTTGTACAATCTTTCCACCTTTACGATTAATTGTGTAAATACTGTACCAATTATTTAAACTTTTACATCCTTCACACATACATTTTTCAATATCGTCTAATTTCCCCATATTTCTTGCTCCTCGATCTCTTTCTCTAGCATATAGAATGTTGTCCTCTTTACTCTTGCTTTTTCGTAAAACAACAGCCATTTTCTTATCATCACTTACTGTTTTTATTAATTGTATAATATAAATCCTTATTGAACTATATTGAACCTATAGTTAATCCTTCAACAAACTTCATGATGATGACATAAATATTCAACTTTGCTTGAGAGTCTCATTCCGTTAAATGGCCCTTAAATATACCCCATTTTTTATGGGATCCGCCCAAAATATACTATTTTTTTTAAGAGAAAAATTATAAAATAATACTAAACATAGTTCTTAATATACTTATTCAACTTGTAAGGAGAAATAATTATGAAGATATCAATTTTCTTAAGTTACCCTAAACCACACCTCAAACAACAAGAAGATTTCATTACGACTATTGTAAATTATTTAGAACAAAGAGGATTTCAACCACGAACACTAGGAGTTACAGATTATGATATGGAAGAACCTCTAGTAGCTATTAGAAGACTGATGATGGAATCTAACGGCTTACTTACTATAGCCTTCCGTAGGACTTTAATAGAGAAAGGTGAGGCAAAGTCAGGTACTGACATTCCAGACACATATTCATATGATGTATCAGGAAAATGGATTACTAGTCCTTATTGTCATATAGAACCAGCTATGGCATTTCAGATAGGACTCCCAATTCTGATTTTTCGTGAAAAAGGAGTAATAGAGGATGGAATTTTAGAAAGAGGGGTTACAGGAACTTACCTTCCTGAATTTGATCTGTCCAGACCAATAGATGATTATTTAAAAGATCCTGAATGGAATCAACTTATCGGTAAATGGGAAGGACATGTTCGTAAAGTTGTAGAAAGCAAAGGACGTCCTCCAAAACTATTTTAATAAAAATTAGTTATAAAGCAAAAAAATTCTATTTTATTCTGAATCCTTTTTATAGACGTCCAGCCGACAAAACGCAGATTTTATTACTTTCCAACAATAAAGAAAGTTTTTGGCTACTTTTTAGAAGAAAAAACTTTGATTAGATTAGTTAGCTATTTTCAAAAGATATACTGGAGTCAATTAACCAAAACAACTATTTCCCGCCGTTTTTGGTATGGATTTTACAATATCTGTATTATCTTATATTAAACGCGTTTAGACGTTGGAGTCCCTATAAGAATAAAACAATAGGATGAATACTTCTGTGCCAGAACTAAATAATGAACAAAACCAAATCGATCTTTTAGCTTTTAGTGACGGTTCTTTAACATTTCGAATATTTGGTAATTCTCCTCGTATTATTCTAGTAAATTTTAAATAAGCGACTCTTTATTCGACAATCTGACCCTATACATAAAGAAAGAGCGCAATTTCTACTCTGGAATTGCGCCCTTTTCTTGAATAACCATACATTCATATTTCAAAAAATCCCTCATTACTTAAATAAGGCATCCTCTGTTTTACTACTTTTTTTAACAACAAACATACTAATCAATATTAAAATAATCCCTATAATTCCTCCCATGAATTCTGCAATGTAGAAATCTCCATCTCGAACAAAACGAATTAAAAACCCTCCACCAAAAATAATAGTTGATAATATACCTAATGACATTAACAACCTTTCATTCAACATACCTCCTATTATTCAAACCGCTATGTACCATTATTCCAGCATCCTGCCCTTTAACTTAATACCAATTATTTCAAAATCCTCTAACTTGGACAATCCCCAAAATAAAAAAGGGACATTTCTTATTACAGAAATGCGCCCGCTTGTTGAAGGTAATCACTGAGATATCGACCCTTTAGTCCAACAACTATGTAATATTTTGTAAAATGTTTATTACCATAGTGTTATAATAAATTATTAGTAAATACTTAAAGAGGTGTTGTAATTTGTTTGATAACGATCGAGATATTAATGCTGAGAAAATCGAAAATATTAGTAAGCAAATTAAATCTGGGGCACAATACGAGAACCCAATAATAGAGTTAAAACGTGAATTCTGGGATTTGTCAAATGACGATGGTAAAAATGAATTTGCAAAAGACTTAACTGTTATGGCAAATTCACAATACGGTGCTGGAAACATTATAGTAGGCATTGACGGTAAAACAGGAGATTTGCACCATACCACACTTCCATTTGATGCTGCCACTTTAGCTAATATGATCAACCGCAAGGTACTTGAACCTTTTACTGTTGAGTTTAATGAAATTCAGGTGGATAAAAAAAATATAATAGTTGTTCATATCCCCCGTTCCTATAATAAGCCACATATGCTCCGATTATATAAAAATAGAGAAATGTTCATTCCTATAAGGAAAGGGACTAGAACGCAAGCAGCAGATAAATATGACCTTGATTCAATGTACACCGAACGTGAAAGGATTGTAATTCCCCCTTATCGATTAGAACCTTTTAATGGTGGTAACCAACTTATCATAAATCCTACAGTCTCAGGAAGCATTGTTACTTGGGAATGTTTAATAAATGTCCTCAATACAGGTTCAAGAATAAATCTGGTTACGGGTAGTAGTCTTAGAGTATATTCTGGGGATACGGAGATTGCCAAACTTGACCTTATTTATTATTTTATTCCTGAAATTACCTCTGTATGGAAAGAAATCAGCAATAATAACTTTATAAAGATTTCTCAAAACGATGCAATAAGAGTTAATTTTGGCTTTCATATTGCAGATCAAGAGCAATATACTCTGCATAATGCGCCACTTAATTCGTATTCTGCCCAAATCACCTTAATAGACGTTGCAGGGAATGAAAGTTATACAGATATTATTAACCTTAAAGACGGGCGATTGCGAAAATAAATTATTACTGTTCTGAGGAGAATTTCCCCTCTTTTTCTTTTTTGCTTTTTTCAATTACACATTATGTGAAAAATGAACGGTAATTACGTTAAATTACTATGAAAGTAATTATACTGTAACCGTGGCCATAATTATTGGGGGTTAAATAACATAATATAGTTAGCAACTAATAGTGTCACCACCTTGTCTTTTTGGTTGATGAAGAGAAAACTCGCCATCTGTTCTTATAACAACAGATGGCGAGTTTTTTTGCGTAAATTAAACCTATTAGGGATATTGTATCTTTGAAAAAAGTTTTTTAAAAATATCGGATGAATCTGCATTTTTCGGTAGATTAAAAAAATCCATTTTGAAAAAAGTTTAATTACTTTCTAACCGTGTTCTTTTCCACAATTTGGCCCTTTTCATGAAGAAAAGACGCTTTCCTTATTTCAGAAAAGCGCCCGATTGTTGAATAAAACAACAAAAATTTTTATATACCTTTATTATTTTATAAATGAATTTAATAAAAATTAAACAACTTTATTATCTGTATACACATTTTATTAGTTCTTATATTTCCTAATTCTTGATTCAATAGATTCTAACCAAACATCACCTAATGCATTCTTCCACCAGTATTTTTTCTTACTACTTGCCAGAACATCAAAGGATGATAAGTTATTTAATTTAGAATCCCATTCCTCAGCTAGTTGAGGAAAACAGACGGCTAAACAATTATCTAATCCTACTTTTTTATTAGCACAATATGGACATATTGCTTGTTTCATATTATTTATAGAACACTGCCATTCATGCTTGTGAGCTACTCCTTTTTCACAGTACCACCACACAACTAAATCACTGCTTATTTTAACGTCATATGGAGTTAACTCGCCATTTTTTTCAGGATGCCAAAATGCTGAAATTTCCGGCTTTAATATACCTAGAGAGAGTTCAACTGTATGATTTTTTCCAGCACAGAAAGGACAATTGTTTCCGTTATATCTATTAGCAATTGTACTCTTCCATTCATGGCCCTTTTTACATTTCCACCAAACGTATTTACCAGAACCAACTGTTATTCGTAAAAAATCGATGTCTTTATTTTTCTCGAAGTCCCATTCTTTTAATAGTTCTGGTTTCTTTTTAATTAAATTATTTTCATTACACCATTTGCATTTATGCATACCATTTACTCTGGTATAAACAGGTGCTATCCATTCATCTCCACATATCAAACATATCCACCATATCTTTTTAGTAGACCCTGGAGTAACGCTATAAGGCTTTAAATAGCCATTTTTTTCAGGATGCCATTCAGCTGCCAAATCAGGATATAACTTTTCCAAAGAATTCTTTTTCCTAGAACTGATATATAAAGAGTTAATTATAGCTTCATCTTCTTCTAAATTAATGTTTAAATTATGCCAATTATATTTCTCAATTTCACTTAGATTTTCTCCCTCAATAAGACTTAACATGATTCCACTTAAAATATTTAAAATATTTTCTTTTGCTTTTGGTTCAGACTTTATAGTAACTCCAAAAAAATCATTTAAAGGCGGCAATTTTTCTTCCCTTACTCTTATTACTTTAATACCCATTTCATTTAATAATTTATTTTTTTTATTGTCTTGATGTACTCTATTTTTATGATAAAAAACACCATCATACTCAATAGCAAAATTATAATCAGGTAAAAATATATCTATTTCTATTTTTGAAGTGTCTCGATGTAATATAAAATTATTCTTTACCTTATTGAAAATCTTTTTTAAATAAAAATAAATAGCTTGTTCAGGAAACGATGTTTTCATTTCAAAATTACATTGTCTACAACCAGTACCTTTGGAACTTCGAGATTTCGGAGATGCTTTCCATTCATGCCCGAATTCACATTTCCACCAATACTCTTCATTACTGCCATAATTAATAGCATCTGGCGTTATACCGTCATTTTTTTCACTATGCCATTCTTTCGCTAACTCTGGAAATTTTTCTGATAAAGCGGAACCTGAATTTAATTTATACTCCTTAAAACTTTCTATTCTATTTTGCTTAGCACAATTAGGGCAACCTCGACCACTACTTCTGCTACCTACAGTACTCATCCACTCATACTTACAAACACTACACAACCACCATACCTTTTTATTAGATTTTGGTGTTAAATTATCAGGCTTTAAACTACCATTTAACCTAGGATGCCATTCCATAGCTACTTCTGGATATTTATTAAGTAGAGTGTTATTTTTTTGAACCTGTATTTCATTTCTTGTTTGCGCCCCTTGCTTATACATAAGGGTATTCAATCTATTTTTTATAGCTTTTTGATTACCACATTTCGGACACCCAGAACCTTTTTTTGTTCTTAAATATGGTGTAGTTTTATAGTCTTCATGACCATTTAAGCATTTCCACCATACCTTTTTTTCTGAACCAGGTACTGTTTCAAAAATAGAATGGTTTGTATTTTTTTCAAAACACCATTCTTCAGTTAATTCAGGGAATAAAGTATAAATTGAATTACATTTAGGGCATCCTTTATCTTCGTGAATAGTTCTACTTTTAATCATACAATCCCATTCATAACTACATTCCTTACACTTCCAACTAACGCGTTTAGCTGAAGTATAATGAAAATGAGTCGGATCTATTCCTTTATTTTTTTCATAATTCCATTCCTTTAATAGTTCTGGATACTTATTTACTAGAGCGTACTCTTTACTATCCTTCTTTTTTGAACATTTAGGACAGCCACTGCCCTCCTTTGTTCTTTTAGATACTTTAGTTATCCATTCAAAGTTACATGCATGACATTTCCAATATCTTTTTTCATTAGTACCTGCTAAAGTATTTTCGGGAAGATATTCTCCATTTTTGTTGTAATCCCAATCTAACGCAATTTCAGGATATAGCGTTTTTAAACTATTGGTAACTGATACCTTTCTATTGATACAAAAAGGACACTTGCCTCCTTTAGTTCTAGTAAGAACCATCATCTCCCACTCATGATCTGGACCATTCGGACATTTCCACCAAACATATTTTTCAGATCCAAAAGAAATATTTTCGGGTGTAACCTTTTTATTTTTGGTAGGATGCCATTCTTCCGCCAATTCAGGATGAGTATTTATCAATTTGTTCTCATCAGTTAATTTTCTTCCCATTTTTTATTCTCCGTAAGTATAAATTGTTAAATGTTTAATTTCCCGTTCTTATTTATTTTAACATTTCCTTAAATTTTAAATAAGTTTTCAAAAACAAGAGTTCCACCACAAAAAGGCCCTGAAAAAGGCACAATTCCTTTTTCAAGAATTGCGCCAGATTGTGGAGGATTCTTCTTCAACTAAATCCTCCGTTAATGAAATAAGGTTATTCCAATTCAGCATAAAACTTCTTTTATTTATTCAGTAGAATATATGACAATGATATTTAATTATCTTTCAGTAAGTCTTTCACGATAAGCTAAATCTATGTATGGTTTCAATTGTTGAAAACTATCAACCAAATCCATATAAATCTGTGCTTCACTTTTTGTATCATTCATTCTCTTATTCCCTTGAAATACACTATCTAATTCCTTTTGAATCTCCGAAGCAAGTTTATAAGATGAGAAATGTAAAATATATGCACCTTGTTTATATGTAGATGATGTAAAGAATTTATTTGTGAATTTTCCATTTCTTTTTCTAATTTTATACCCAAAACAATCAGTGATTTTTTCGTTAAAATAGACATAATCAAGGTTATTTAAATAATTGTCAATTTTTTTTATTATAGATAAAACTTTTGGTTTATTCGCAAAGCATGTATAAATATATTCTTTGGATTTTATAGAGGAAAACCCCATATTTTCACAATAAACAATATACTGATCTAATAATAGTTCTGTCACACTACCATTCTCAATAAAACCTCTGTCTAATTTCAAAAAGAACTCATAAATATCTTCCCATGAAATTTCCTTATAAGGTTGAATAATTTCTCCATCAGCAAACATTTTTTCGTGATCTTTTATCTGTTGCATATTAATTTTGTTGCCATCAACTTTAGATTCAATTAACAAAGTTATATTGTTTAACTTGATTAAAGCATCTGGAATAGTGTCCTTTTCCACAATAGAATTCTTATTATCATTTTTAATCCTATCGGAAATACCAATAACGTAACCATACCCAGAACGTTCATTTAATTTATTTCCAACTTGTAGGGCATATCTCCTCTCATTAGGTTCCTCTAATAAGATTTCAGAAATACCCAGACACTGTTTTATAAACTGAAAGGTTAATTGAACATCTGAAAATCTCAAAAGGTCAATAAGTGCTTTGGTAACATTATTTTCTTTTTGTGTATACGTATCATACAGTGTTAACCCTTTTATTTTATTCATTATATACCTCCTCAATAATTACATTATCGATTTAACATAGACTGACCTATTACTCTTTATCCTTTTTAAAAATTTTAGTGTTAAACATTACTGCCCGATAGTTTAATTAAATTTCTTCACATCTCACCAAAATTTTAACATAGAAACCCAGATTTCTTTAAAGTTGTTGTTCAAGTATGGCCATTTCATGAAAAAAGCGCAGATCACCTCTGGAATTGCGCCCGATTGTTGAAGATCTTAACTACATTTTCTTGTTGAACTAACGTACCCCTTTAGTTTAATAACAGACTTCACCTCAAAAGTTCATAATTAACCTCCGCGCATTATTTTTCTTTTAACATTGAATACTTTCGATAAGCTTTATAGAAACTGCTACCAAAGAAAACAACCATAAGGGCGGGAAGCGAACTCAAAAGGGCAAATGGAGTTTCAAATAAAAATGCTTTCCAAAATAATGCACCTTCCATACTCCAAAGACCTTCAGCTAAATATAAACCTGAATCCTTGTAAAGCATATAAGAAAAAGACAATAACAGTATACCTAAACCAGATGAATAACCCATCAATCTTTTATAATAATTACTCTTTGATTGGCGATCCGAGAAGATTTCATTTTGATCATCATCTTCTTTTTGCCAATATCGAATTCCACCAAGCCAGGTCCCATTTATATAAATCCAACCGAAGTCTTCATATATCCCTTTGTAATCTTTGAACTTTTTCTTTGATAAATAATCTTGATAATCCAGTCGCATCACATATCTCTTGTCGTTTTTTTCGAAAGTGTATATTCCTAATCCACTAATATTTGTACAACGATAGCCTTTTTGTAATTGCTCGTTCAGCCATTGCTCCTCTTTTTCAATATCAAAAAACATCTTAAATTTCTTCATTCGATTCACTTCCTTCGTACAGGGATAAAATATGCAATAACCTGTTTTGTTCCATTTTCAAAATGGCGCTTCCTTCCGCAGTTATCATATAAACTTTTCTCCGACCTGACTCTCCAACAGGTTCAATCCAACCATGCTTATTCAAGTTTTCTATCGCACCGTATAATGTACCAGCTGCTAAAATAACAGTACCGTTACTTATCTTTTCTATCTTCTGCATTACGGCATAGCCATGGAGTGGCTCACGCAAAGCTAATAAAATATAATGCATGGTTTCAGACAACGGTAATAATTTATGTTTCATATCCTCACCCTCTATTCAGTTTGACTATATAGTTCAACTTAATAACAACATAATACAGTTCAACTGAATAGTCAACAACATTTCAAAATTAGTCAAAGGAACTTAAAGTAAAAAGCTTGATAACAAGGGAAAAATCAATCTAAAAAGTCGCTTTCCTTACGTAAGGGAAAGCGACTTTTTGTGTAGTCTTATTCAATTAAATGGCCCGATTGTTGAACACAAGTTATAAACAACACTCTTCAACTCACCTGCCCGTTTCGCTAAAGAAGAAATCCAACTCATAATAGTAGCATCTTGGTAAATTATAAAAATCCCCTCATACATTGTTGGTTGAGGGGTTAATCAAACCTTTTTTATTTTTTGTCCATAAGCTCGATTGTTGAATCTGTTAAATCAACCATTCTCTCAGGTGTTACTACTAACAATCTCCTACCGTTCACTTTAATTTCCTTACACTTTCTAAAATCCTTATTCGAGTGTAGTTTTTAGTCCATTTGACCAAAATCTAACTAATGAATTATTTGAAGATTAATTTAAATTGTATCTATTTTAATGAAAAATGAATCCCCCAATTCATGCATTTTATGTATATTGACATTGGAGTCGAACTAAATAAAAAAGAGGAACCTTATTGAAAGGATTCCTCTAGTTTTTTAGATAATTCTAAAACTAACTAATTAAAATTAAAGTTTTACAATGTTTGCAGCTTGTGGTCCGCGTTGGCCTTCTTCAACTTCGAATTCAACTTTTTGACCTTCTTCTAAAGATTTGAAACCGTCACCTTGGATTGCTGAGAAGTGAGCGAATACGTCTGCTCCGCCTTCAACTTCGATGAAACCAAAACCTTTTTCTGCGTTAAACCATTTTACAGTACCTTGTGTCATTTAAATGACCTCCATTAAAAAAATTATTAATATATAAGCTTTTTAAAAGAAAAAAATTCACATATTACAAAAAGTACCGAACAAACACGATTACTCTTTGTAATATGCGAATTCAACTTTTTTTCCTATAAAGGACTTTATTAAGTTCATTATATACTTTAAATTCCCATTTGTCTAATATCATTTTAGCTCAAGAAATATAAACATTACCCCATTCGATCAATGGAAAAACTTACACTCAATTTCAATGTTTATTCTTAACTTAATTAACACTTAACTCTATTCTTTTCCTATGAGTACTAATGTAGCTCCTGTTAAATTGACAATTCTTTCAGGTAATACAACTAACAATCTCCTACCGTTAATTCAATTTCTTTACACTTTCTAAAATCCTTCTTCGAGTGTAGTTTAATTGTATTTCTGCTCTCTGGGGATGTTGCTCGTAAATAATACTTCTTCATCAAATCCCTCCTATTTTATGAAGAGATTCGACATTTTCGATAATAATCCTTTTATTCATGGTATGTCGGCGTTATATGTGCATCTGTTGTTTTATATTCAATATTCAACAATCGCTTAATTTCCTGATTCGTCCAATTTCTAAGAGCAATGTTCGAATATCTTATAAGCTCAGTTGCACCACGGTACAATACTTCATAAAAAGTTATTATTTCATCTTCCTTTTTCTCATTTTCTATTCTGATACCTTGTGCAGATAAAAGCCTTTTTACTTTTATTTTATCTTTTGTAGCTTCATTTACTTTTAATTCAAACCATATTTCAAATGCGATTTTTGATTTAAGGCTATCAATCATTTTGCGATCACGTTCGAGTGTTCTAATAGCTAAATCTAAAATGATTTGTTTTATGGACTAATTTCTTTTGTTCTCCACTCATCATATAACTTCACGCTCATTTCTAATCACAGGAAACACCACAAGAACATTCTCGATAATAAAAGTTCGCTTTGCATGTTTTGTAAAACAGAATGCTTGAAATTTATCGCCACTGATATTAATAAGCTTTACACGCCTTTTCGTGATATTTCACCACTTTTTGAAATGTACATAATCGTAACCCAATTGATGATACTGCATAGCTTTTATTAACTGTTCTTTCATGATGTTACCTCCTCAAAACAAGAACACCCGTTCGATTTAACTCGTTATATAGAACGTTCGTTCTTATTTAAAGTATAAAAAATGTTAAGATATAAATCTATGTTTATGAAAATATCTTCACCCGTAAAATTGCATACTTTTTATTTTGAAACTTTCTATAATTTTTAACAAATTTTTGTATATTTTATATAATTTTATATTTTTGTATTTAATTATATTATAATTTATGTCATAATCATTTTTGAAGGGTGGTGAAAATATGAAAAAGATATCTTTAGCTATTTTAATGTTCGCTTTAATGATTATAGGAACAGTTACAACTGCATCCGCTGCAGAATCAACAAGTTATGATGTGACTTTTCCTAGTAGAAGCACAGCCTTTATAAAAGTAGTATCATTTACTCCTACTAACGATGGAATAGCGACTCTAAAAGGTTACCAATATCAATCTGGCACTAGTGCATTCAGTACTTTTTATCGAGTAACAGAGAATGGATTTGATACCACTATATTGAAACAGTTCAACGGTAATCGTAGCGTAGCATTTGATATTCCTGTTAAATCTGGAAATACATATGCTGTTTTAGTTAGTAGAATGCAAATAAATCCTGTTGAATATAATGTATATGGAACAGTTACATATCCTTAATGTTTCTAATCAGTAGCATTGAAAAGTATCAGTTTTCATTGCATGTACATTTGTAATGCCAAAAAGACTAGGTGCATAATAAAATCGCACTAGTCTTTTTTCTATTTTAGAATCTTTAAGCAATAAGAGGCATTGAAAAAATGAATAAATACATGAATATTTGTATATGTGACTTAGCCCTTAGTAAGCCACTCGCCTATTTTGGTAAGGGGCTTTTATCTTCTTATTTCATTTTTATTTTTTGACCAACATAAATCAAATCTGGATTTTTAATTTTGTTTAATATCTGTAATTTTGCAACAGTTGTAGTATTTTTCGATGCAATTTCACTTAAAGTATCACCACTTTTAACGGTGTGTACATTATTAGTTGTTTTTGTAGCTGATGTTTTTACAAGCTGGGCTTTTTGTTTTGTGACTGGTTTGCTTACTTGAGTAACTCTTTCCTCTCCAGTAAACCATTTAAGTGATTTGCTTCCTGTTAATCGATTTAAGTCCACTCCACCACTGATTCCTGCAATTGTTCCTTTATCCGTATATTGATGTAAATCACATGGATACTTTGGTTCAATTATAGATTTACCATCTGCAGCATATCGAGGAATCCAAACAAAGTCGGCTTTTGAGTATTCTAAATTAAATGATTCATATAAATGATGTGCAACATAAATACCCACTTTTTTTGCACCTAGCCGAAGAATTTCAGCAATAAACGCATTTGTACCTGCACGCATATCTTTCATTGTTGCTACTTCTACATCTGCAACAAAGAACTTTGGTTTAAGACCACCAGTTGTGGCACGCTTATAAAAGTCTCTGGCTTCAACTTTTGCATCTTCTACGCTAATAAAACGTATGAAAGCGTAGACGCCAAAAGGAATTTTATATTTTTCACACCCATTTGCGTGTGTTAGGTAAAACAAATCTTTTATTGTGGATCCATCTTGTACACGAAGGATTGCTAAATCACATTCGGTAGCTAAAGCCTTGTAATTTACATTTGGTTGCCATTTTGAAATATCGATGATTTTACCCATATTATTTTAACCTCTTTTCTTTTAAGTGTTGTTCTTGTTCACGTGCTTGTTTGGTTACGATATAACTATTCTTCCAAACTCCATAAATGACTAAGATGAATGGTACAGCAGCTAATAGAACATTAAAAAATGCATCAATTGAATCTGTGTTAAACCAATTGAAATAAAGACCTAATGTTTGAAAAAATAAAAGGATTGCTGATAACAACCCTCCAAATAATGAAATGTATTGTTTTAGTTTATCTGTTGTCATGTTTATAACCTCCTAATTTGTTTTGATAACTAATGCCAGTAATGCAACGATCACAGCACCAATTATGGTAGTAGCTACCCACCAAATAATCTTGTCGATTTTATTTAAGCGATGATGAGCGCTCTTTGTACTTTCTAAAGCTTTGTCAGCAATATCTTGTGCTTTGTCTGCTTTTTCTTCAGCGCGACTAGCCGTTATTCTCACTTCATTAACTCCATCTAATTTAGCGTCAATTCCACCAAGTCGCTCATATATATCGAGCATTAATTTGTTTTCTTCAGGCATGTTAACACCTCTTTTTCTGCATAATAAAAACCCTCCACAGATTGTGGAAGGTTAAGGTAGAATAGAATGACTTATTGAAACTTTCGCTATCTTTGAACTTACAATAATAGTTCCAAAAAGTTCTCTTTGTTGAATTGTAATATAATCCTGATCTAATAACTTTTTTATCTCTTCGCTTAATTCTTGGAGCGAATCCTTTTCAAATTTTGTAACTGCTAAGGTTTCGTCTGATTCATTTTTAAATCTTACCTCAAATTTCAAAAAATACTCCCCCTTAAGATAACATGTTATTGCTAATAGAAGGCGAGTATTCATTTTCATTGAAATAAAAATAACGCTAGTCGATTGACTGTGTTTATTCTTATCTATCGCTTTACTACTGGATTTAGTGTGTTAAATTTACGTTTCAATACACTGATAAAATCAGGCTTATCTTTATCAAATACAACTTCTATACGCATTCCTGATTCTTCGTAAATTTCTTTAACTTCGGTAATCCTCGCATCCATCGACACGCCCCAATATTTGTACATAACAGTTACGATATCGCCTAAGTCCCAATCCCTTTCATATTTGAAAGGGGACTTTGTGAGAATTTGACCACCTAGAAATATTTCTTGTTTGTGTTCGTCTAACTTTTCATTTCCCCGATTCGATAAGTCAGCTTCAATGTCAGTAACTGAACGAGGGGTTTCGTTACCATCATCATCTGTATTTGTTTCTTCAACATCTCGTGCATCTACATATAATTCATAGCGATCTAAACCTGAGATGTCTCATTACTTTTATAAAGACATCTTTATAGAATTTGAAGAAGAGTATTCAAAACACCTTAAACCCTCTACGATTTATAGAAAGTCTGTTGATTATAAAAAATGGATTCTTCCTACATTTGGAGAAAAAAGATTAAAAGAAATTACAAAAAAAGATTGTCAAAAATATATAGACTTTATGTCCAGTCAATTGAAGTCATATAAGCCCATTGTAATCCAAGCAAGAAATGTACTTGATTATGCAGTACGGAATGATTATATTGAGTCATCCCCTTTCAATAACACTGTATATCCTAAGACTACTATCTTTGAAGAGGATGAAAAACTAGAAAAATTCTGGGATAAAGAAAAATCACTTTACTTCTTAGAAAGGCTAAAGGCAACCGATACACTAAAACGATACGCTCTGTTCCGTACATTACTCTTAACAAGAATGCGTAAAGGTGAACTTCTAGCTCTACAAGAAAATGATATGCATGATGATACACAAAGTATTAGTATTACGAAAACACTTTTATGACGAAGATGGTAACTACCAATTATTAAAGCCTAAAACCTCTTCATCAGTTCGCGATATTCATTTAGACCTAGAAACTTTTTCTGTACTCAAGGATCTCATTAGACAAAATAAGAAACTTCGTCTTATATCAGGAGAAAAGGTAAAACATAAATTCATTTTCATAAAGGAGTCTTCCTTTGAACCTTTTCGCAACTCTTATGTAAACGAAGTCTTAAACAAGCTTTGCAAGCGTTTTGAGTTACCTCGTATAACTGTACATGGTCTACGTCATTCTTGTGCATCTCTACTATTTGCCGCAGGTGCAGATATCAAAGTCGTTCAAAAATTATTGGGACATGCTCATATTGAAACAACTTTGAACATCTATACTCACGTGACTACCGAAGAAATCGAAAAAACCACAGATTTGCTCATAAATTACTTAAATGAACTAACAAAAAAAAGCTACGGGAGTCATACGGGAGTCACGGAGCTTAAAAATCAAAAAAACCACCCTAATTAAAGGGTGGTCTGAGTGTAAGCGATAGGTTCTATAAAGCCCGTTAGATTAAGCTTCTAGTAATAAATCTTCTGGGTTTTCGATTAAGTCTTTAACCATTTTTAAGAATCCAACTGATTCTTTACCATTGATGATGCGGTGGTCATAAGATAATGCTACGTACATCATTGGGCGAAGTTGGATTTCGTCTCCAACTGCGATTGGGCGTTTTACAATGTTGTGCATACCTAGGATTGCAGCTTGGTCGCCATTGATGATAGGTGTAGACATTAATGAACCGAATACACCACCGTTTGTAATTGTGAATGAACCACCTTCAAGATCTTGAAGTGCTAATTTTTTGTTACGAGCTTTTGTTGCTAAGTCAGAAATTGAAGCTTCGATTTCTGCAAAGTTTTTGCGGTCAGTATCACGAACGTTTGGTACAACTAATCCGTCTGGAGTTGATACAGCAACACCAACATCGAAGAATTTGTTGTAGTGAATTTCGTCACCAACAATTTTAGCATTTACTGCTGGATATTTTTTAAGAGCAGCTGTAACTGCTTTTGTGAAGAATGACATGAAGCCTAGGCGAGTACCATCATGTGCTTCTTGGAATGCATCTTTTTTACGGTTACGAAGTGCCATAACGTTTGTCATGTCGATTTCGTTAAATGTAGTTAGCATTGCAGTAGTTTGAGATACTTCAAGTAAGCGTTTTGCAGCTGTTTGTTGACGACGAGTCATTTTAACAACTTCAACACGTGATTCATCTACAGCTTTTGCAACAGCTGGTGCTGCTTTTGGAGCTGCTTGTTGTGCTGCTGGTGCTACAGGAGCATTACCAAATGCAGCAACGTCTTGAACACGTACGCGACCTTGAGGATCTACTGGTGAAACAGCTGCAAGATCGATGCCTTTTTCACGAGCTAATTTGCGTGCTGCTGGACTAGCAATAACACGTTCGTTTGAAGAAGTTTCTTCTACTACCGGTGCAGCTGCAGGTTTTACTTCTGCTTTTGGAGCTTCTTGTTTTGGTTCTTCAGCTTTTGGAGCAGCTTCTTGTGGAGCTGGAGCTGGTGCAGCTGCGCCTTCTTCAACTTTTGCGATTACTGAGCCAACTTCAACAACATCGCCTTCATTTGCTAAGATTTCTGTAAGAACACCTGCTTCTTCAGAAATGATTTCAGCGTTAACTTTATCTGTTTCTAATTCAACGATGAATTCGCCTTTTTCTACGTGGTCACCAACTTGTTTAACCCAACGTACGATTTCACCTTCTGTAATAGATTCTGCTAATTCTGGAACAATAATGTCTGCCACTTTGTTTTCCTCCTTTAGGTAATTGCGCTACTTAACGAGCAACTGCTTCGTCGATAACGATTGTTTGTGCTTCTTTATAAGAGTCAGCGTCACCTTCCGCTGGGCTAGATAATTCAGGACGTCCTACATAAACAACATCTTGAGCATCTGTTGCTAATTCGCGTAGGTATGGATCTGCAAAGAACCATGAACCCATGTTTTTAGGTTCTTCTTGTACCCATGCAAGCTTTTTAACGTTAGGGAATTTTGCAAGAATTTCAGCAATTTCTGCTTTAGGGAATGGATATAGTTGTTCAACACGAACTAAATGTAAGTGTTCATAACCTTCACCTTCACCTATTTTTTCGGCAATATCGATTGCCATTTTACCTGAAGCAAATACGATTTTTTCAACTTTTTTCGCATTTTCCCCAGTTGTTGGGTGTTCGATTACAGTACGGTAATGTCCAGTTGTTAATTCTTCAACATCAGCTGCTACGATTTGGTTACGTAGAAGAGATTTTGGAGACATCATAACTAATGGGCGTACTGATTCTGTTCCAAGAACTGCTGCTTGTTGACGTAATAAATGGAAGTAGTTTGCAGCACTAGAAAGCATAACAACTGTCCAGTTATTTTCAGCTGATAATTGTAAGAAACGTTCTAGACGTGCACTTGTATGTTCTGAACCTTGACCTTCAGCAGAGTGTGGTAATGATAATACAACACCAGATTTAACACCCCATTTTGAACGAGTGCCTGAGATGAAGTTATCGAACATTACTTGTGCCATGTTTGCAAAGTCACCATATTGTGCTTCCCAAATTGTAAGAGCTTTTTCGTTTTCTAAGTTATAGCCATATTCGTAACCAACGATTGCAGCCTCTGATAATGGACTGTTGATTGGATCGAATGAAGCATGAGAACCAGAGATGTTGTGTAATGGAACAATTTCTTTACCATTTTGTTCATCATGAATTACAAGGTGGCGTTGTGAGAATGTACCACGTTGAACATCTTGACCAGTAATACGTACTGGGTAACCATCTTGTAGAATTGTACCGAAAGCAAGTGTTTCAGCATGACCCCAGTCAATTTTACCTTTACCTTCGAATGGATCGCGACGACGGTTTAAGATTTTGCTTAGTTTTTTAAATACATTGAAGTCTTCTGGGAATGCAAGAAGCTCTTCGTTCATTTTTTCTAAGCGTTCTCTTTCAACAGCTGTTTCAATACCTTCTGGGAAGCCGTTTTTCACTGCATCAGGCATTTCGTGGCTAGTTTCTTGACCTTTACCAACTTCTTTAACATGATCTAGAGCAGCTTGTAATTCATCTTTAATATCTTTTTGAAGTTTCGTAACTTCTTCTGCTGTTACAGTACCTTCAGCAACTAATTGTTTTCCGTATAATGCACGAACTGTATCGTGATTGTGTACGATATTGTAAGTTTCTGGGTTTGTAATCATTGGTTCATCCATTTCGTTATGACCATAACGACGGTAACCAATTAAATCGATTACAATATCTTTACCAAATTTTGCGCGATATTCAACAGCAAAACGTGCAACTTGAACAACTGCTTCTGGAGAATCAGCGTTTACATGAATAACTGGTACTTCATAACCTTTAGCAGGATCAGAAGAATAAACTGTAGAACGAGAATCAAAACGTTCAGTTGTGAAACCAATCATATTGTTAGCGATAATGTGGACTGAACCACCTGTATTGAAACCTTTAGTACGACCGTAGTTTAGTGTTTCAGTCACAACGCCTTGACCAGCAAATGCTGCATCACCATGGACTAAGATTGCAAGAGCTTTACTTGCATCATGTTCAGGTAAACCTGGTTTAGAAGTATTATCTTGAGCTGCACGAGCTTGACCAGTAACGACTGGGCTAACTACTTCTAAGTGAGATGGGTTGTAAGCTAATTTAATTGTTGTACCATTTGGTGATTTGTAAGTTGCACCAAGGTGATATTTCGCATCGTTTGACCAACCTTTTGTAACTTCTAAAGAACCGTCTTTCGGTACGAATAATTCACTTGGTACATGAGCGAAGTCAGCTAACATCATTTGATATGGTTTGTGTACATTGTGTGTAAGTACATTTAAACGACCACGGTGAGCCATACCAATCATAATGTCTTTAGCGCCATTGACTTCTGAACCTTTGATAATTTCTTCGATTAATACAACTAATGCATCGACACCTTCGATTGAGAAACGTTTAACCCCAACAAAAGTTTTGTGCAAGAATTGTTCAAATCCTTCAACTTTGTTTAACATTGAAAGAATTTCTTTTTTCACTTCAGTTGAAAGTTTTCCGTTAAGTGAACCACTTTCAATCTTAGATTGAATCCATTTTCTTTCATCTTTACCTATAACATGATTGAATTCAAAGGCGATTTTGCTAGTATAAATTGCTTTAAGGTAATTAATGGCATCTAAACCATTGTGAACGTTTACAGGAATATCATTTAATAAAACCGATGCAGGTATATTCACTAAATCCTGATCAGTTAAACCATAAGTAGAGGCTTCAATACGAGTTGAGTCTAAAGGTTGGTTATTTAATGGATAGATATCCGCTGCTAAATGACCATGAGCACGAATACTATCAGCATAATGTACAGCAGCTAAAACTTTTTCAATATTACCTGAATCAACAGTTGTAGTGCTTTCAATTGACTCTACAACCGGAGCTCCGTATTGTTCAAATAATGCCACAAGTTCAGCATCTACTTCTTCAGGAGATGTTAAATATAAATCATACATATCCATTACATAGCCAAGGTTTGGACCAGAAAAAGCAGACCACGGTGAGCTTGCAAGTGAAACGGGGTTTGACATGAGTATTACCTCCAACTTTTTTGCCAAGTGGCAGTTCCATTAATTACAAAGTATAATTCTGAAAATCCACTGTATATTTTACCATTCTTCCTGCTGAAGATACACGTATGTATTGATGTAAGCTGGAAGAACATTTTTCCTTTCAATCTTACTACTCTTCACAAAAAATTCAATATTATTGAGAGAATTGAGCAATTTTTTTCTTGAATGATGAAATTACTGAATAAATCCCTAAGAAATATGCTATTTTTCTGATGGTAGTATTACTTTGAATGTTGTTCCCGTACCCAGTTTACTAGATACAGTTATATTACCGCCATACTTATTGACTAACATCTTCACAATACTTAGTCCTAAGCCTGTGCCACCTTCATCTCTTGAACGTGCTTTGTCTACACGATAGAACCGTTCAAAAATGTGTGATAAGTCATTTTCAGCGATGCCAATACCGTTATCTTCGACTTCGATTTTGCAATGCTTCAAGTCATTTGTCAAGTAAATTTGAATAAGTGCATTTTCATCAGAATACCGAATTGCATTTTGTAATAGGTTACGTAGGATTTGTCCATATGCATTTGGTGAAATAGCTGCATAAGGAATCGTTAGGTTCTGATCATTCATTTTGACTGTAACATCTGGATGAAGAACTGTTTGTTCCTGTATGATTTCGTTTGTAATGGATTTTATATCACACTTTTCTTCCTTATCCTTTGCTTGACCTCTAGCAAGTTCCAGCATTTCTTCGATAAGCGTCTTCATTCGTTTAATTTCTGCTAATGACGTTTCAAGTGACTCACTTAAAATCTCTGGATCGTCTTTTCCCCATCGTTGTATTAAGGATAGATGGCCTTCGACAACCTGAACAGGGGTTCTAAGCTCATGAGAGGCATCTGAAATGAATTGTTGTTGCAATAGAAAGGATTGCTCTAGTTCCCCCATCATCTTGCGATAGACGCGCAACAAATCGCCAATTTCGTCATCTTGATCATATTCCATTTGAATTGGAGCTTCAAATCCCTTTTCGGCAACGCTTGTCATTTCCATTCGTAAGTCGTGAAGAGGTTTTAACAAAGTATTTGCTAGTGCATAACCAATGTATGCAGATAACACCAACGCTCCTATGCCTAGTATGAACATTGCCATCAATAAATAATTCATCATCGAATCAAATGCCGTTAAGGGATGGGCAAGTTGTATATATCCACGAAATAATCCTATTTGAATTTTACCTGTTGCTACAAAACTGTCCATTCCCTCAATCTTTTCTTTATGTACAACATATCCTTCGGGCGGGATATTTGCAGGCACATCGGGAATTTTAGATACGGTATCGTTAATGCGTAAAATTTCGATACCGTCTTTATTTAGTATTCGAACCGTTTGATCTTTATCTACAATTGAATTCATCAATCCTTTATTGGAACGTATATCATCAATTGTGATCCCACTTCCTTGGCCTTCAAAAAACACGGTTAAGTCATCCATTGTTCGATTAACGGATTGTTGTTGGTCCGATAATAACCACGTATAAATCGACCAATATGAGACAGAGCAAATAATCGCAAAACTAACAAAAATAACAAAAGAAGATGTAAGCGCCCACTTTGTTTTTAAAGATTGATTTTTAAACGAACTGATATTCAGTTTCTTCATTCTCTCATCACATACCCAACTCCTCTTACAGTTTCAATGTAAGAACTTGTTTCTTTTGGTAGTTTAGATCGTAGATGACGGATATAAACATCTACTACATTTGTTTCAACATCTGATTGGTAACCCCATACATTTTCTAATATTTGATCACGTGTGCAAACTCGATTTTTATTGTGGATAAGTAAACTTAATAAATCGAATTCGGTTT
The DNA here is from genome assembly GCF_050459865.1 of Rummeliibacillus pycnus. Classification (GTDB taxonomy): domain Bacteria; phylum Bacillota; class Bacilli; order Bacillales_A; family Planococcaceae; genus Rummeliibacillus; species Rummeliibacillus pycnus_B. The sequence continues at coordinate 14,401 of NZ_JBCMNM010000071.1, read as the reverse complement.
TTGTTAAGCCTATTAGTTGCTCATCTACATATGCGCAATAGGCATCTTGGTTAATTTTGATATTTTTATATTGAAGTAATGTTTGGTCTTTCTCAGGGTTTACTCTTCTTAAAATAGAGCGAAGACGAGCCAGTAGTTCTTCAATTGCAAAAGGCTTGACGATGTAATCATCTGCTCCTGCATCAAGACCTGCTACCCGATCCATTACAGCATCTCTCGCAGTTATTAAGATAATGGGCACTTGTGAATGACTTCTAATCCTTCTACAAACTTCAATACCATTTAATTCTGGTAGCATAACGTCTAATAAAATGACATCAAAATGATTTTCCTCTTTCAGTGCTTCTTGAAGTCCTTCTCGCCCGTTATAACGAATTGTCACATCAAATTGTTCATGCTTTAATTCAAGTTCGATAAAACGTGCAATATTTTTTTCATCTTCTACCAATAATATATGTTTAGTCACGTACTTCGCCGCCATTCTTAATTACTAGCAAAATGATAGGAATCTTTTCCTGATATTTTTTTTGCATAATATAATGCTGAATCTGCTTTATCTAATAATAATGTAATATCAGTACCATCTTCAGGATAACTTGCCACTCCAATTGAAGAAGTTGCAGAGAAATGATTATCCTCAATTTCCCATCCTACACGGAGGATTTCTTGAATTCTCTTTATTGTTTGCTCAATTTGTTGCGTTCGTTTTGTTATATTTTTGGACATTTTAGTTAACATGACAATAAATTCGTCTCCACCTATGCGCGCGACAATATCACTGTCTCTTAGGCTAGAAGAGAGTGCCTTCCCAAACTCTTTAATAAATTCGTCTCCCACATCATGACCATATACATCATTGATACCTTTAAAATTATCTCCATCAATAAACAAAATAGCTATTGAACTATTTGAAGAATCCGCTTTTTTAGCTATTTCATCAAATTTTTCTAATAAATATCGTCTATTCGGTAACATCGTTAAACTATCATGATAGGCCAAAAATCGAAGCTTCTCTTCCATTTCTTTACGTTCTGTAATCTCACGGGCAACTGTTACAAATTGATATACATCCTTACGTTCCGAATCATTTACCGCTGATACCTGCGCCTCTAACCAATAACTTTTACCATCTTTCGATAAAATTTCTAATTCAATTTTCGAATTCCCATTGTCCTTCAAAATGGTATCAAACTCTTTATACAAAAGATCACAACTAGTTGGTTCTAGTATTTCAGTAAAGAATCTTCCGAGTAACTCTTCTTTAAAGTAACCTAAACCGACTTCATAATTTGGTGAAATGTATTGGATAATGCCATCTTCGTTTGTAATGACGATTAAATCATTCGTATGTTCAGTAATCAAACGAAATAGTTTTTCAATGTTGCGTAGATTCGTCATAATTGATTTCTTTTGGGAAATATCAAAACTGATTCCTATGAAATTTGTAATATCACCTTTTGAATCTTTGATAGGTACAATCGTTGTATCTGCCCAATAGGTTCTTCCGTATTTTGTTCGATTACACATCTCTCCACGCCAAATTTCACCTTTTAAAATATGATTCCACAATTTTTTGTAAAATCCATCGGAATGTTCTCGTGAACTAAGGATTGCATGGGTTTTACCTACCAGCTCATTAGATGCATATTGAGTATGTTTTTCAAATCCTTCATTGACAAACTCAATTACTCCACTCTTATCTGTTATACATATATTAGCAGCTACATTTAAAGCATCCTTGTAACTTTCTAGCAATAGTGTCGTTTGAATCAAATCATTTTTTAGTTGCACTGTACTCTTCAACTCTTGCCATTGAATACTAATTGCAATAACAGTTTGATCCATATAGACAGGTGAGAAACTAACAAGAAAATTACTCAATTCCTTTTCTTTTTTCTTCTGTGTAAAAATTACTGAAGATGAGCCGTTCCCTTTAAAGGTATCTTTTATACATTGTAAATACTTTTTTTCATTCTCAGTATTAATAAAATCTGATTCCATTAGATTTTGATTTTTTTTCAAGATGAAACCAAACACTTTACTGAAAATGGGATTCACTTCAAATATTGTAAAATCTTTCAATAAGATAACTGTAGGATCAATCTTATCTTCAAATAACGATTGTAAAAACACATATTTTTCTTCAAGTGTTTTTTGATCTGAAATATTATTCGTTATGGCTAATAAATATGTACGTTCTCCTTGGAAAATGGGAGTACAAATCGTTTCATTTGTATATCCATTTTCTGAGAACAAATAAAAATCACGATAGGTAACCTGTTGTTTCGTATTTATTGCCTTCCGATAATTTTCTTCTATAATGTTTCGAAGATCTAAATGTATAACATTTGAAAGAAATTGACCTTCTGGATTCGTTTGAAATACAAGTTTAGCTGATTGATTGATATAAATATATTGAAAATCATTCTCTACTAATTCCATAAAGTAAACAAAACCCGAATTGATTTGATAAAGTGCATTAAATTGCTCTCTTGTTAAAAAAACATCTGACATCTTGCCACCTCATTATCAAATAGTAAACTGTGATGCTAATCTCTCTGTTGCATACTTAATAAAAGAATTATATGAGTGTTGTTCATTCGTTTCTTGAATTTCATGATAAGAATAATTTTCACCATCAACTTCTAATATATACGTAGCAATAAATGTAGCATTACCTACTAATTTTAGTTTGTAGTCATTTTGATCCTGTTGAACAAGGCATTGAACAAAACCCCCAGGGTTGAATACAGTAATTTTTTCCTCTGACGTAAAGTTTAATTTTCTAGATACTAACGCAGAAGCTGTCATAGCGGTACCACAAGCATTTGTAAAACCAACGCCTCTTTCGAAAGTTCGTACATATATCTCGTGATTACTGATTGGATAAGCGTAACTTACATTGACTCCGTCAGGACAAATAGGATTTGGACTATTTAGGGATGTGGCTAACTTTTCTTGATGTTCTGTATTTTCTATCTTTTCTTTTGATACAAAACTGATTAAATGAGGATTTGGTACTGATACAGCTGTAAATGTAACATCATTCGATAATTCATCATATATCTCATTGATCAAAGTTGTTTTGCCATCAACATTCATAGGTAGTGATGAAAGTTCAAAGGAAACGGGTGCAATTTCCACTCCATATGTAGGAACACCATCGAATAATGGTTCTTCTTTTGCAACATGAAGAGTAGCCTTCATTGTTTCAATAAGCCCTTCATTTACACCATTCTTTTCTAAGACATAGCGAGCGACACAACGAAGACCATTTCCACACATCGATGCTTCTGTACCGTCTGCATTAATTACTCTCATTTTGGCTAGCGCTTCATCTGAAGGGGCAACTAATAATAACCCGTCAGCTCCTCCATGATTGTTAAAGTTACAAAGCCATTTTGTTAAGTTTACCCAATTGTGTAACGTTTCGTCGTTTGTTTCATATAAATAAAATGTATTTCCAGATCCATGAACTTTCAACAAATTTAGTAACATCAAATCTTCCCCCGTTCTCGATACATTAATCATAATTCTATTCAGACAAGCATACAACTGAACAGTTACTCTTGCCTAGTGCAATAATTATTATGTTTTTCGTGTTTTATGACTAATTATTTCTATATAATTAATTGACTGTAGTCGTATTTATCTATGAATTATTGTAGTTATTAAGGATATTATATTATTTTTTATTAAATAAGTATATTTTTGATAATTTTTGGTTAGAAGAAAATATAGCATTTCTTTTTACTAATAAATTTCAACTATGAAACACATTGTAAAAATTTTTTTTGTATTTAAATTTTGTTCACATTTGCTAATTTTTAATATTATTTTTTCTTAAAAAACAACGTTTTCCTCTTTGCAATTTGCTCATTTCTTAGTATAGTAAAAGTGCAAAATAATTTCATAAGTGATTCCTATTTTTTATAGAGTCAATAGGGAAGGCAAATGGTGCGCCACCAGTGATCGCTGGTTCTAGTGGGTTCGATTCCCACCCCGAAATTTTTTATGCAACATTAAATGAAAAATTTCGAGCGGGGATAGAACTGAATTAGAAGTTCACCCTAAAAAGGAGGCGTTCAGCATGATTAAGCGACGTGAATTGCAAGAATGTAATGAGCTTTTTGAGTTGTTAAGTCACCCATCTGTCTTCCCTTTTGTGCGTCAAAAGGCAAAGACAGCAGACGAATTTTGGTTTATGACAAGCCAATTGATGGAAGATGAAGAAAACGGTAAGGTCGTATCACGTACAATCACGGATGATTGGGGCCAACCAATTGGAACGATCACTTTATACGACGTTCAAGATGGTGCTGGATTCCTTGGCACATGGATTGGTATTCCTTATCAAGGAAAAGGTTATAACCAAAAAGCAAAAGAAATGTTTTTGAAAGAATTATTTTTTGAATTAGATTTTCAATGTGTCTTTCTTAAAATACGAAAAGAAAACACAAAATCTATTCGTGCTGCGGCTAAACTTGGATATGTAATGGATGCTAAAGAAAGTCATCCATCATTATTTGAGGAGATTAACCAAGGCGAGAAACAATTTGAATTACTGAAAATTCAAAAAGATACTTTCTATTTATATTTAGCAAATCAAAAAAGCGCTTCAGAAGAACAGGCAATGTAAAATTAAGAAAAGTGAGGACGTTGACTTGCTACAAAAACTAAATAATTCATCGGCGGACGATGTACCCTCGAGTCATTTCAGTCCATTAGTTGATTATTTTAAAACCATTTTCTATTTAACCCAGGAAATTAACGGGTCTGAAAGAGAAATCTCCGCTTATAAACCATAAAGACCATTTAGTCGCCCATGTGAAGGTAACTAGATGGTCTTTTTGGATTTGGATTTGATTTCTTTTATATATAGTTTACAATCATTTTTTTGCGTATTGGACGATTAATTCGACCATTTCATTTGGTGTTTTTGGAGACTCAGCTTCATGCATATTCTTAATTAGTGAATCTTTATGTGCTTTTAACGTTTCCATTGCTTTCATAAAGCTTTGGTTGTTTAACTCTTCTTCTTGTAAAACCTCTGCAATACCTTGCTCAAAGAATAATTTCGCATTTAAAATTTGATCTCCACGAGATTTTTCCAAAGATAATGGAATTAACAGCATCGGTTTTTCAAGTGCCAAAAATTCAAAAATAGAATTAGATCCAGCACGAGAGACAATATAATCTGATGCATGTAGTAAATCAGGTAATTCCGTTGTTACATATTCGAATTGTTTATAGCCTGGCATATCAACAAGTGCTTCGTCTAAATGACCTTTTCCGCACAAATGAATAATATTATGGTCCTTCAATAATTCCACCATATTCGAACGAACTGCATCATTGATAAATTTAGACCCCTGGCTACCTCCCATAATTAGAATGGTTTCTTTTCCATTGTGGAAGCCGCACATTTCAAGACCTTTTTCTCTTGTTCCTTCAAATAATGCTGGACGGATAATCGAGCCAGTGCACGTCGCTTTTTCAGGTGGTAAATGTTTCAATGTTTGTTTAAACACGGTGAAAATATGTGAAGCAAATGGTAATGAAAGTTTGTTTGCTAAACCAGGTGTTACGTCAGATTCGTGGGATACAACCGGAATGCCAGTAAGTTTAGCTGCCATTACAACTGGTACAGAAACAAAGCCTCCTTTTGAAAATACAACGATTGGTTTCACACGACGCATGATGGATAATGCTTGTGAAATTCCAGCAAGTACGCGGAAAGGATCTGTAAAGTTTTTCATAGAGAAATAGCGTCTTAGTTTACCAGACGAAATTGAATGATATGGTAATTCAGGGAAAGCCTGACCGATAATGTCTTTTTCAATCCCCTCTTTTGATCCTATATAGTGAACATCATAGCCTTTTTCTAAAAAAGATGGTATGATAGCTTGATTGAGTGAAACGTGGCCTGCAGTACCGCCACCAGTTAATATTACAGTATTTTTAGTCATTATATGATTCTCCTATTCTATTAAAAACGAAACACGCCTGCTTAGCTCCGACAGCTACATGTATCCCTAATCGGAAGTGTCTTTTCAACTTTCGACCAAGAGGATGATTCTAGGAAGATAGCCTAAGTGTGCAACATCAGGTCATAGCGACTATCTGGATCACTCCAATGAACCCTCGAGGGGCTTGGCGTGTGGAGCTGGATAAAATAAAGAGGCGCTCGTTCTGGACCAAAAAAGCACAACTGGATATCAAGACTTATTATACTATACTACATAAATAAAAATGTATTCACAACGGGAGATGAAAAAATATGCATGCAACAACTACGATAAGAGCAAAATGGACTCTCATGTTAAAAATTGTATTTCCTATTCTTATTACCCAAATTGCGTTATATTTAATGTCATTTTTTGATGTCTTAATGTCAAGTAAATATAGTACGGCTGATTTAGCAGGTGTATCTATTGGTTCATCGATTTGGATGCCTATTTATACAGGATTATCAGGCATTCTCTTATCTATAACCCCTATTGTAGCACACTTAGTCGGTGCAAAAAGAGAGAAAGAAGCAACATTTTCAATTCAACAAGGTTTTTATGTAGCAATAGCTCTTTCCTTACTAATATTTGGAGGTATGTTCTTAGCAATTAATCCCTTATTATCCAAAATGTCATTAGAACCTGCAGTACATAGAGTCGCTCAACATTATTTAATTGCTATGTGCATTGGTCTTATCCCTCTATTTATCTATAGTGTTCTACGATGTTTCATCGATGCATTGGGTCAAACTAAGGTTTCGATGATGATTACATTAATGGCTACGCCAATCAATATAGTATTTAACTATTTTTTTATTTTCGGTCATTTTGGTTTTCCTGAACTTGGTGGCGTTGGCTCTGGAGTGGCCTCTGCCATAACGTATTGGATTATTTGTGGAATCGCTATTTTCATTACTTTAAAACGTACCCCGTTTTCAGAATTTGTATTATATAAAAAAATACCAAAGATCAACTTGTCTAAATGTATGGAAATTATAAAACTTGGATTACCCATTGGCTTATCTATTTTTGCCGAAGTAAGTATTTTTGCAGTCGTTACGATATTAATGAGTAATTACAGTACATCCGTCATCGGTGCTCATCAAATCGCGATGAATTTTGCAAGTCTGTTGTATATGATTCCTTTAAGTATCTCGATGGGCGCAACGATCCTAATTGGCTATGAAACTGGAGCAAAAAGATTCAAAGATGCCAAAGCATATAGCTTATTATGTATTGCAACAGCTATATCTTTTTGTCTTGTTTCTTTAACTATCCTACTGACTTTTAAAGAACATATTGCCGCCATATATAGTGATGATTTAACTGTCGTAAAGCTTGCAGGACACTTTCTAACTTACGCTGCCTTCTTCCAGCTTTCTGATGCGATTCAAGCACCAATACAAGGTGCACTTCGTGGATATAAGGATGTTACCATGACATTTGTGATGGCATTAATTTCGTATTGGGTTATAGGGTTACCGCTTGGTTATGCTTTAGCTAATTTAACTGATCTTGGTCCATACGGTTACTGGATTGGTCTAATCTCTGGACTTGCTACAGGAGCGATTACCTTAAGTTTTCGACTTGCTTTTGTCCAACGAAAAATACAACGAATGGAATCTCCTTCTGAATGAGGGGGATTTTTTCGTTGCATTTATATAAGAATTAATTTCATAATGAAAAATTCATATGAAATATACGAACATTTCATGATATCCATTTTTGTTCATTCTGGAGAGAAAGACTTCGAGGCACCGAAAATGCATTCACATTTCCTTTGTGCAATTTTAATTCAATGAGGTTCATTAATAGTCCTTCAGGAAAAGCTTAAGCAGAAAGCTCCGCAGATAGTAGGAAGGTTACTGAAAAAGTGTTTAAATAGAAATATTAATATTATTAATCGGTTTTCTGCATGATGTGGAATTAGCTTCGCTTTCCGCGGGAGTCTTCGCTAATTCCACATCAACAAAGATAGCTATATAAGATTTATATAATCTTTCATCTATTTTTACTTATTAAGCGCCTTCAACGTAGTGCTACTAAGTGAAGCTATGGAATCGTGCCAGACTTCAACAAGGAGATTAAAGCCAAACCCTTGGAAAACCACCGTCTGTAGCGGAACATCCATATCTGAATAGTGAAAAGTAATATGTTGAAATGTTCGTATTTTAAATCCGAAAATAGATATAGATAAATTGATTCATTTAGATATTCCAAGATTGATACCATATATGATTGAATAGTTACCAACAAAGCGGAAGACAGGCGACTCCTGAGGGAAGAGCAAGCGAATCAAGACCTCGTAGCGCAATTAAGGAACGGAGTCTAAGAACGCCACGTCCTGTGACAACGACTCCGTGACCAACATCCTGTTGCCCCGAGGAAGAAACATCTGATGCTTGCCCGCGGAAAACGCCTGTCTGTAGCGGAACATCCATATCTGTATAGGAATTATCTACTAATTGATGATATTTGCCCATAGTAGTAAACCTATAACATGAGATACTTAATGATCTGATTACTCATTTTAAAATTCCTGAACGAATAATTTTAACATTCACATTCACTTTAAAATCTAATGTTTTGTAGACTTCTTTCCAATGACCTTCCTTCCAAATTTTTGATCTACTAATTCTTGCTTTTTTTCCAATACCTATAGGATCTGATGATGCATCCTGGCATTTTTTCATCATTTTTAATGTTTCATTTTTTATTTTCTTCTCCAGAAATTTTTCTAATTTGTTTTTCACTTTTTTTTCACTAATATGATCTAAAGGGTACTCATCTATATTCACTTCAAATGTAGAATTTAGGTAGACTTTCGCTGATTTACCTTGTTCTTGGATTTTAATTTTCTTTTTATATCGAATAATATCAACCGTTAGAGGTGTTTTTTTATCTTTCTCTTCAAATATATACGACAATCGAGCATAATCCGCTTTTCCATAAGCTGCTAGGACTAATAATAAGGAATCCCTTAAACCTAGGGTTGTCCCTGTAAATTTTCTTCCATTAAAAAGAGCAAGACCTTCTGCTATTGGTGTTTTATTCTTTTCATCTCTATTCAAATAAGGTAAAACTAAATCCTGTCCTTCTTCAAATAACATTGATCCTGCTTGTTGGATATCTAAGCCTTTTGGAAAAACAGAATCCCTCTCTACACTTTCTATAAAGTCCTGATAATATGCTCCTAATCCAGATGGTAAAGGCTTTTTGACATCAATAAAGTCTTTGGGCGAACCTTTTGTAATGGCAAATTTAGTAGTAACTGGATTTTGAGCATTACGAAAGAAAATATCTAAAAAAGGATAAATGTCATCATGTGCACTTTCCTCTGCCATTAAGTAGGTAGAAAGTTCTGACAAATCAAGCGTTAGTGCTGTCTTTAAATCTGCTTTGTTTCGAACATCCCTTGGTGTTAGCCCTTCTGATTCAACGATTGCAACTTTTGTAGGATCGTTTGGTGAACTCGGATATGCGTAATAAGCTTTCAATTCACCCATATGGCCTTCGATTCCTGCAATTGAAATAACTGCCAGATTTTTATATAATCGTTCATCCCAACAGCCAGCAAGTAACACAACACTTAACATACAAACTATTGTGACTTGTCGCATTTGGAATCTCTCCTTTTATTCTTCAAAATGATGATGACAGGTAAAACAATAGTGAATGGATAATATAAGTAGCCAAGATATTTTCGAATAAAATTTACTTGATATACATCTACTAAGAACAAAGTTACGACTAAAATAAAACAATGTAAAATAATCATCATTAGATTCGGATGTTTTCTTTTTTTAGAAAAAAGTACAATACGAATATTAAAAATAAATAGATTGATTGTTAAAATGCTCCAAGCAAGCCAAATGTAAATAAAAAATATATCTAGTCGTTTAACAAATGTAACTTTTTGTGATTTTAAAATATAGATAATAGGCTCAGGAACTAAATTGATTTCTTTTAATGCATAGTAAAATTCTGTTCCTATAACAGAAGCACCCATAAAAATAGAAACAATTAAATGAAAAATCAATAATGGTTTACCAGCTACTTTTTCATTTTCCAACACATATTTTCTTAATATTAAATAGCTTTCTATTCCAATAAATGCTAATACGCTACTATGCACACCACTTAACCACTGAGGTACTGTACTATCACCAATTGGTAAAATATTACTAAATTTCAACTCATGTGTTGCAAGTAATATAAAGATAATGAAAATAATCACAAATGGAATGATTAATACACCTAAATTTATTACTGTTGATGGTCTACTCAAACTGATATATAAAGAGACAAGAAGCATAATGACTAAAGTAACAATGGGAGGAGTGCTTTGAATAACCCAAGTGTTTAGGGTATATTGCATATAGCCTAGAAAGCCAATAATAAGCGTAAGCCAGTATAAAATATAAAGCCAAGATGTAATTTTACCTAATTCGAATCTTTTGTAGTATTTTTCATAAAAAAGCAACTGTATAAATGCAATGATTGTAGCAACAGCAAACATTATCCAAGCGTCTCTTCCTCCCTTTATAATGAGCGCCTGCTGAAACGAAATGTAAACCACACCTGTTTCGATAAAAAATAACATTATAAAGAATTGGACTTTTGTTAACTTAAAACTCATTTCATATTTCCTTCTGGGTCAAATGAACTCACTTGTGGTTCCGGTTTTACAAACGGCCCACGGACAAATATTGTTTTTATTTTTTTAGGCTCAAAAGGCACTACCGGAGAAAAGTAAGGCGACTTTAAAGAGCTTAAATTTAATAAATGAACGAATAAAACTAAACTACCAATGACAATCCCGAAAAAGCCCATAAAAGCAGCAGCTAACATAAATGGAAAACGTAAAATCCGAATGGACATATTCATCTCCACAGATGGAACCACATAACTTGAAATAGCAGTCAAAGCCACAACTATTACCATCATGTTAGAAACAAGTCCCGCAGTCACAATAACAGTTCCAATTACTAAGCCACCAACAATTCCAATTGTTTGTACAACAGCTTGAGGTAACCGAATACTTGCTTCCCTGATTAATTCAATAATAATTTCAAGTAACAACGCTTCTATAATCGGTCGATAAGGAATTTCGCCAATATCTAACTTAAGCTTTTTACTTAACTCCAAAGGTAATACTTCAAAATGAAAGCTGACAATGGCAATATAAAATGCAGGCAAAAATACCGCACTCAAAAAACTGAATATACGAACTATTCTATAAAAAGAACCAACTAAAACACGCCCGTTATAATCATCGGGTGATTGATAAAATGAGAAAAATGTAACTGGTCCAATTAGTACTGTCGGTGAAATATTTGTTAAAATAGCAATTTTACCTTCAACTAAATTTGCCAAGACACGATCAGGTCTTTCTGTATTTAAAAGTTGGGGAAACGGGGAATATACGGACTCCTCCAAATAGTCACCTACTTCACCAGCTGTATACAAAGTTGGGGTTCTTTCTTGCATCAATTTCAATTTTCTTTCAACTTCCGACACTGATTGCATATTAGCAACTTGATCCAAGTACATATAGTAAACATCCGTTTTTGTATCTACACCAATTTCCATTTTATTCACAACTAAATTTGGCACTCGAATTCTTTTACGAATTAATCCTATATTTACATCAACATTCTCAATAAACCCTTCATGAGAACCACGAACTATATGTTCGTTTATAGGTTCATCAGGTGAACGATGTGGTACCTCTGGTAAAGTAAGATGTACCATCTGCTGTTCTGTCATTAAAATAATGATGGTTTCACCTTGGCAAATATAATCAACGAATTTTTCCATTTGGAAAGGTTCCTTCACAGAAGCCATTGTCTCTGTCCATTTTTCTTCATCCACTGCTGCTTGAAGTTTCAATACGTTAAGTTGATCTTGAACATCTCTTTTGTTAACCATTGAACTGTAATAGCATAAAATCGCATAATTTTCGTTCGGCCATGAAATCTCTTTTGCTGTAAAATCAACAGAATTATAAAAGGTAGATTTTAGTTTATCGACCATGGATTCAAGGAATAGCAAAATAGTACCCCCTTTTTCTTCTAGTATGGAAAAATAATCATGATTTCAAACAAAAAAACCAGCCAAATTTTAGGCTGGTTTTTATATTTATATGAAATTATGAATCTATCATTATTTTTGGATAAACTGTTGTGTCCAGTAGTTACCGTTTGCTGAAAAACCTACGCCGATATGAGTGTATGAAGCATTCATAATGTTAGCACGGTGTCCTGGTGATTGCATCCAAGCTTGTACCACTTCTTGAGGTGTTTTTTGTCCTTGTGCGATGTTTTCACCTGCTGATTTATATGAAATCCCAAGAGATTTCATTTGATCAAATGGTGAACCGTATGTTGGACTCGTATGATCGAAATAGTGGTTTTTAGCCATGTCATCTGATTTTGCTTTTGCTGATTGCATTAATTTTGTATCAGATTGTAATGCTGGTAATCCTTCTTTTGCACGTTCAGCGTTTGTTAATGAAATAACTTGTTGCTCAAATTGTGAAGCAGATGAGCTATTAGAATTTGTTGTTGAATTGTTTGATCCTGGATTTGATGTTGTTCCTTGATTTGACCCTGGATTTGATGTCGTTCCTTTATTTGAGCCTGGGTTTGAAGTTGTTCCTTGATTTGACCCTGGGTTTGAAGTTGTTCCTTGATTTGACCCTGGGTTTGATGTTGTTCCTTTGTTTGAGCCAGGATTTGATGTTGTTCCTTTGTTTGAGCCAGGATTTGATGTTGTTCCTTTGTTTGAGCCAGGATTTGATGTTGTTCCTTTGTTTGAGCCAGGATTTGATGTTGTTCCTTGATTTGAGCCGTATAGAGAAGCTAAATACTTATCTAATTCAGCTTTTGTAAATGTTTTTACTTGAATTGGAGTCTGTGAATTCTTATAAACTTTCACCCAATTATAAGCTTGTCCATAAGCTTGATCATAAGCTTGTTGTCCATATTGCCAATCACAATCTGACACTGAAGTTTGCTTCGCTGCATCATTATTGACTGTTTTAGCCGAAGCATCTAATGCTCCACTTGAAACTCCCACCATCATTAGTAGGCTTAATGGTAATGCCCATTTCGTCATTTTTTTCATCTTGCATTCCTCCTTGTCTGCATCAAGCTTAGCGTACATATGCGACAAAAAGTTGCCCAACGATTACCACTTTCTCCAAAGGGGGCCTCATTGGGCAGTATTAATGCATTTCATTTGGGATTTACTTGAAGTCTATCTGCTTATTACTATTTTATTAGGGTTGACAGTTACTAAATTTCGTCGTTAATTTACTAGACCAATCACTTTTAATGCATCAACATTTTCTCCAATTATTACAAGCTTTGGTTCCATATGAACATATTCCGGAAGCCATTGTGTTAATCCATATGCATATTGGAAAAGCATCGGATTTTTTATTCCCTTTACAGGCACATATCCTTTCATTCGATAAATAGATTCAGGAATTGTACGTACCCAATTTTCAAATTCCTCTTGAGAAAAATCTACTGATTCAGGAAAAGTGACAAGACGAGAACTTAGATGCAAATGATGTCCTAAATCAGCTTTATGAATTTCAGAAGGTCTCGTAGTTGCGTGTAAACTTTGTAAAAATTTTAATGGTACTTTGGCATTTATTGTTTGTATGATTTGTGCATGTGGATTTAAGTTTTGTAATTCAAACGTAACTTGAGCTCTTTCAGCTTCTGTTAACAAGTCCATCTTATTTGCCAAGATTAAGTGCGCATGCCGAATTTGTTCTAAAAATAAAGAACGTGTTTGAGGAGACATTTTATCTCTTTCTAACCAACGTTTACTATCTGCAATGGTAATAATCCCTTTGATATTCAATTGTTCAGCAAATAAAGGTGAATAAACGGCATCTAATGCCTCTACTGGGTGAGCGGCACCAGTTGTTTCAATTATTATTACATCAAATTCTGATTCTGCTAACAATGATTGGATTTGAGCTTCAGTTTTCTCTGCACCAGAGCAGCAAATGCAACCATTGAGCATTTCTTTTAATGGAATTCCTTCTTCCACTGCTTGGGAATCAAAATTCAGTTTACCTAGTTCATTCATAATGACTGCAGGTCTTAATCCTTGTTCTTTCAATTGGCGAATAATATCTACCATCATTGTTGTTTTACCACTACCTAAAAATCCGCTAAATAAATATACGTCTTTCATAATATTCAACTCCTATTAATAGATTTCCAGTCCGCTGAAAAACTATTTTTTATTCAAATTAATATAAATCAATTTTATAAATCCTTTAATAAATACGAAAATTAAACATAAATACGTATCCAGTTTTCCGAATTTCGCTACAGTCGCTGCATTATACATGATGTGGAATTAGCTTC
>NZ_JBCMNM010000070.1:0-8375 GCF_050459865.1 Rummeliibacillus pycnus | reverse complement strand
AGCTATCATTGTTGATGTGGAATTAGCGAAGACTCCTGCGGGAATGCGAGCCAGACGAGACCCCACAGCGTAGCGAGGAGGCTCGTTAGTTCGCCCGCGGAAAGCGAAGCTAATTCCACATCATGCAGAAAACAGTATTATTAATATTTGTATTTAAACACTTTTTCAGTACCCTAACTATAAATTCCTGCAGGGCTTTCAGCTAGAGCTTTTTCCGTATATGAATGAACATCACACGAACGAAATGCGAATGTATGAAATAATAAAAAGAATCATGAACAAGTCATGATTCTTAAAAGAGTTTTAAGATAAAAGTAGAAGAGGAATGTAGATGTTTAATGAGAATGAAGGGCTTCTGCAAACCTTTTGATTCCTTCGTCGATTGAGTCTTCATCTTCCCTTGCAAAAGTAAAACGGATGAAATCCTTTTTAGAACCCATTGTTGAACCAGGAACATAAATTACTCCCCTTTTAATACACTCCTCTAGTAATTGGATTTCATTAAAGTCTTTTTTTATCCTGCACCATATATGAATGCCTCCTTGTGGAACAGAAAATTCCACCTGATCCTTTAAATAAAACTTAAGGCTTGTGACAATTTTATCTCTCCGCTTTTCTAATTCCTTTACTAACCTTCTTATATGGGAATGGAAATTTTCTGATTCCAAAAAATCATTGGCAATCCATTGTGTAAAGCTCGCGTGACCGAAGTCTATTTGTTGTTTTGCATCAGATAATCTTTCTATTACTGGTTTTGGTCCAATAATCCAACCAATTCTTAACCCAGCAGCAACAACTTTTGACAATGAGCTTATATATAAAACATTTCCGTTGACGTCCATTGATTTTAGTGTAGGGATTTTTTCTCCCGTAAAAGAAGTCAAACTATAAGGATCGTCTTCTACTATAGGAATTCCATGTTCATAGGATATGTCTAAAATAGCTTTCCGTTGCTTTTCGTTGAGTAAAGAACCCGTAGGATTTTGATAAGAAGGATTTAAAAATATCATTCTAATTCGATGTTTTTTATATAATGAGATCAAATCGTCCGGATTTACACCATCCTTATTGACAGATAGATTATAGGTTTTTAAGCCGGCAGATTTAAAAATAGGAAGATTATAGTTATATGAAGGGTCCTCTATCGCAACTGCATCTCCAGGCTTTAACAAACACTGAACTACTAAGTGTAAGGCTTGTTGTGCTCCAGATGTAATAAGGATTGAAGAAGGATTGGTTACAATTTCTAGATACTTTTTCACATGTTTTGTCAGAGTATCTCTTAGAATTGCGCTCCCCTGTGGATGATCGTATCCTAAGCTTCCAATAAAGGAACGTGTCGAAGTAATCTCTCTTAAGAAATTGATTGGGAAAAGATCTTCAGACAACTCTCCATTAGCTAAATTAATTAGTTTATGTTCAACTGCTTCTTTTCTTATTCTTTGTGTAACAGGTAAATTAGGTAAAAAAGAACCCGCCTCAATATACCTATTCCAGCTTGGAATACGTTTCTTGGTAATCCCCCATATATCTTTACTGATGATAGTGCCACTTCCTCTATTTCTTTGAATCAAGCCAATTGATTCCAACTCGTCATATGCAGCAATCACTGTGCTTCTATTTACATTTAGTTCTTTGGCTAAATACCTTTCAGACGGTAATGGTTTGTCAGGTGGAAATGTACCATCTGCTATTCCATTTTCAATATATTCAGCAAGTTGTTTATATATAGCTTTTTTTGCTTCTCGATCTGGTTTCCAATCCATATATAACACTCCTTATTATTTTAAAATAGCAATCCATTTTAAATATTAAATTCTAAAGTAAGTTCATTCATAAATAACCATCCATTTAATTAGTATTTTAACCAACCACTTTCATATTTAGGCTCTTTTTAATATATTTTCATCACTTAAAGCCCCATATTGTGAGGATTTTATCAACTTTAAATAAACCCAAAATTATTTTTCTCGTTTTAGAACATTTTGTGATAGATTTCATATTTTCTTGCCTTTCAAATCTTGTGCAACTAATATGAAAATCAATTGTGAATCAAATTCCATTCAAACCCATTAATAGCCTAAATATCACTTCCATGAATATTTGAAAGGGGTTTGTCTATGAAAAAAAGATGGATCAGTTTAATAAGCCTTTTCACTATTGTCACTTTATTAACAGGGTGTGACCCATTGTTAGTATTGGATCCAAAGGGACCTCAAGGTCAAATACAAGCTAAAGATATCATGCTATCGATTTGGATTATGTCCTTTATCGTTATCATTGTTTTCGTAATCTTAGCTTATATGTTAATTAAATTCCGCGCATCTAAACAAAGTGCAGATTATAAACCTCCTTACATTAAAGGGAGTACAAAGGTTGAAATAATTTGCGTCGGAATCCCAGTATTGATCGTAACATTTCTATCAATTATTTCAGTTCAAAGCAACTATAAAGTAGAATCAGCACCAGAAATATACAAGGACAAAGAACCACTTATCATTTATGCTGCAACATCAAACTGGAAATGGCATTTTAGTTATCCTGAAGAAAATATTGAAACAGTTAACTATTTGTATATTCCTGTCGACCGTCCGATTGAGTTTAAACTCTACTCATTTGGGCCTATTACAAGTTTCTGGATCCCACAACTCGGCGGTCAAAAATATGCAATGTCAGATATGGTTAATACATTGCATTTAGCTGCGAACACACCAGGTGAGTATATGGGAAGAAATGCAAGTTTTAGTGGTAAAGGGTTCGCTGAAAATACTTTTAAAGTTGAAGCAGTGAATCAGGAAAAATTTGATAGCTGGGTAAAGAAAGTTAAAAATACATCTCAAGAAATAACAGAAGAGAAATTTGATACTTTACTTAAGCCAGGTCATGTTGGTGAAGCTTCGTTTAATGGAACTCACTTAACTTTTCGTCCTGCACCAGACGGTGAAAATGGCGAACAGTAAACAGATTTGCTAGTTCATCAGAATAAGAAGTTAATTCTATCTGATTATGAATGATCTAATCTATCATTAAATAATTAAAATTCCACTACTTTACTATACAACTCATCTGGAAAGGAGTATTAATCGTATGAATTTCTTCGAACGATTTGCTATACCACATCCAAGTCCAGCGATTTATGCATCAATGGTTGCTATTGGACTTACGGTTATAGCAATCATTGCAGGTTTAACTTATTTTAAAAAGTGGGGTTATCTATGGCGCGAATGGTTAACAACAGTTGATCATAAGCGAATTGGTATTATGTATTTAGTCTCTGCATTACTTATGCTTTTCCGTGGTGGAGCGGATGCGATTATGATACGAGCTCAACTGGCTGTACCAGAAAATAAGTTACTTGATGCTCAGCATTATAATGAAGTATTCACTACCCATGGGACTGTTATGATCATATTTATGGCTATGCCATTCATTATGGCATTTATGAACTTCGTTGTTCCACTTCAAATCGGAGCTCGAGACGTAGCTTTCCCTAGATTAAACGCATTAAGCTTTTGGTTATTCTTTATGGGAGCAATGCTCTTAAACATTTCTTTTGTCATTGGAGGTTCGCCTGATTCTGGTTGGACAAATTACTTCCCTCTAGCGAATAACGATTATAGTCAATCAGTAGGAACGAACTATTATTTGTTCGCTCTACAGATTTCTGGTATGGGTACATTAATGACTGGTATTAACATGATTACAACGATTCTTAAAATGAGAGCACCTGGTATGACATTAATGAAAATGCCAATGTTTACATGGTCTGCTTTAGTAGCTAATGTTATTATCGTTTTCGCTTTTCCTGTATTAACAATAGCACTTGTTATGGGGACTATGGACCGCTTATTTGGAACTAATTTCTTCTCAACAGTAAATGGTGGTATGGATATGCTTTGGGCCAATTTCTTCTGGGTCTGGGGACATCCTGAAGTTTATATACTAGTTTTACCACCATTCGGAATTTACAGTGAGATTATCGCCACTTTTTCTCGCCGAAACCTTTATGGATATAAGTCAATGGTTGGCTCAATGGTGATTATCTCCTTCCTATCATTCTTAGTATGGACACATCACTTTTTTACAATGGGACAAGGCGCTTTAACTAACAGCATCTTCTCCATTACAACAATGGCCATCGCTGTTCCGACAGGGGTTAAGATTTTCAACTGGTTATTTACACTTTGGCAAGGAAAAATTGTATTTACAACCCCAATGCTCTATTCATTACTATTTATCCCGACTTTTACCATAGGTGGAGTAACCGGGGTTATGCTTGGTATGTCAGCAGCTGACTATCAATATCATAATACAATGTTTCTGGTGGCACATTTCCATATGGTGATTATTCCTGGTGTTGTATTCGCTATGTTAGCAGGTTTACATTACTATTGGCCAAAAATGTTTGGCTTTATGCTAAATGAAAAAATCGGTAAATTGACAGCTTGGATAATCGCTATTAGTACACTAGTAGCGTTTATGCCAATGTTCTTCTCAGGTCTAGATGGACAAGCACGTCGTATGTACACATATTCTGAATCAACTGGTTTTGGAATATGGAATATGATTTCGTTTGTAGGTGCAATTGGTCTCGCAATTGGATTTGTCTTAATCGTCTACAACGTTTACTACAGTATTCGTTATGCATCAAGAGATATTAATTCAGATCCTTGGGATGCACGTTCTCTAGAGTGGGCTACGCCAAATCCTGTACCGTCATATAACTTTGCGATTTTACCACATGTTAACTCTACTGAAGCTTTTTGGGATGCTAAATATAATAATCATGATTTATTCCCAGGTAAGAATGAAGAAATTCATATGCCCAATAATAGCGGAGTTCCTTTTATATTAGGCTGTATTTTCTTTGTTTGGGGTTTTTCTTTTATATTCGGAATGTGGATTCCAACAATTATCTCTACGATTGGGATATTTGTATGCATGGCATTACGATCTTTAGAAAAAGATCACGGACATCACGTATCTGTAGAAGAAATAATAGAAACAGAAGCGAAATTGCGAGGTGCTAAATAATGAAGATTGATAAAACACTTCCACTCGAATATAGTACACAACAGAATCAATTAAATATTCTCGGTTTTTGGATTTTCCTTGGAGCCGAAATTATGCTTTTCGGAACGCTTTTTGCAGGATACTTTGTATTATTTGATCGAACTGGTAACGGTCCAACTGGGGCAGAAATTTTCGAAATTGTACCAGTTCTATTTGAAACATTTATCCTCCTAACAAGTAGTTTTACTATTGGATTAGCAATACATGCCATGCGCAATGGGAACAAGAAGTTAACGATAACATTCTTCATTATTACACTTCTTCTTGGTATCGGATTCTTAGGTTTTGAAGTTTCTGAGTTTGTTCACTACGTTCATATTGGTGCCGGATTACAAACAAGTGCTTTTACAGCTGTACTATTAACAACACTAGGTACTCATGGAGCTCACGTCACTTTTGGTACATTTTGGGGATTATTAATTATTCTACAACTTAAAAAACGTGGGTTGACACCAGAAACAACTAATAAATCGTTTATTTTCTCTCTTTATTGGCACTTTTTGGATGTCGTTTGGATCTTTATTTTCAGTTTTATTTACTTGAAAGGAATGGTCTAAAATGGAAAATATATTCCCTCGTAAACAAGTAATAGGTTTTGTACTTTCTATAATCCTAACTTTGATTGCTGTTAGTGTTTATTTTCTTGATGTATCCTTCCCATTTGTTATGACTATTTTACTTGTAACAGCATTTATTCAGGCAGCCCTTCAATTGGTTGTGTTTATGCATGCAGGTGAAACGAAAGATAAAGGAGCAATCTTTACAAACATTTATTACGCATTAATCATTGCTCTCGTTACAGTTTTCGGGACAATACTGTGTATGATTTGGGGATATATTTAATAAGTGCAAAGAGCGTATTTTGGTTATCTTTAGGTTAGATAAGTATAAATTTGAGATTAATTTAATATTAAAAGGACCACACATTTTAGACATCATCTCTACTATGTGTGGTTTTATTAATTTCTACTTAAACCACGAACACCGTTTGTTAGATATGCAGAATTTCTATTTTCCAATGCAATAGAAATCGTACAATCATTTTTGGAGAATAAATGAACTTCTTTTTATTCGGTTCAATAAATAGAAAATTATGGTATTATTTACATATAAATATTTTATTGGTATTTATAAATTACAGCTTATAGCAATGTGCGTTGAGAGGAGGTAAATGTGAAATGAAAGGCAAAAAAAAGAAGATATTATTTTTCACATTACTATCTGTTGCCATCATTCTTATACTTTTCTGGTCAATCGGTTTATTCAGACTTTGGACGAAAGGTATTGCATCCGTTGCAGACGACACCCATACATTTAATGATAAGAAAAGTCATATTTTAAATGGTGAATCCTCTATTGCCATCGACCTTTCAAAATTAGAAAGCAATATCGGGAAAGAATTATATAATGATGGGCATCACAAAATATATGTATCTTGGATTCATAAAACAAGTGAAGGATATGAAATCTTCTTTAGATCATGTGGTCAATATTCAATATCAAAAGCAACACTGATCTCAGGAATCCAACATGTTACACTAAATGAAAAAGAATCCACTGACTTAATCACAGCAAAAATGAAAGCACATTATAACGGCAAATCCTATATTAGTACTTGGTCCAAATTAGGGGGAATAAATTTTAAAGATGGCGATGAGTTTTCTTTCTATATTTTCCCGTATAATGCCTATGAAACAAAAGAAGTCACTTTAGATGAAGAAGGTATCGTCTATTTATCTGTTACTAACCTCTATAAGAATATTTGGAGTAAAAATTAGAGAGGTGTCTTAAAAGTCATTAAACACTTTTTTAGACACCACATGTTCTTATAAATGATTCTCTCTTCTGAGTTTCTTGTTTTAGAAAAGACTACATGTATTATCTCTTCATCATTTCTTCCAATCTTCTTTTTACTTCTGGCCAATCCTGAATTGTTACACTGTACATCACTGTGTTTCTTATTGTGCTGTCTTTACGAATCATATGATTACGTAAGATTCCTTCTTTATGAGCACCTATCCGTTCAATTGCTTTTTGAGAACGTAAATTTTCATGATCTGTTTTTATTTGAACTCGGTTCAGGTGTAAAACTTCAAAGCAATATTGAAGTAAAAGGTATTTACAATTTGTATTCACAGCAGTACGCCAATAAGTAGGCGTTAGCCAAGTGAAACCAATCTCTAATCGTTTATTCTTTGCATCGATATCCATAAACTTAGTTGAACCAATGATTGCATTTGTTTTTGGATCAATAACAACAAACGGGAATTCCACACCAATTTCTTTATTGGTAAGAGCATCTGTCATATATTTTTTCGTATCTTCCAAGTTTTCAATTGTAATTGATATATACGGCCAAATTTCAGGATAGGCCCCAACTGCAAATACACCTTCAATATCACTTTCCTCCATCGGTTTTAAAATAACTTGATCATTATGTAATGGGACAAACTCCATGTTCACTCACTCCTTTTCTCTAAACTAATTCATTTTTGGTATGTTTAACATAACCAATTTCATAATTTTAGGCCGTACCAATTGTTAGACTCATAACCATATGAATGTCAGCATTGTTTCAGTACATTTCTCAAAAAAATATAAAAAAAAATTTCAGCATCCTGAGAAGCTGAAATCTTTTTTGTGACAAAACATTATCGAATTGTTTTTAAAGCTGTAGACCACGGAATTAATTGATCTAACATTTGATTTACTGAGTCAGCTTGAACATCTTTTGGTTTGAAAACTGAACCGTTTTCAAAGTCAGTGAATAGTGATAATGCTGGATGAACGCGTACATCAGCTACTAATAATTCACCTAAAATACCACGTAAATGTTCTGCAGCACGAGCGCCACCAACTGAACCATATGATACGATACCTGCTGCTTTGTTATTCCATTCTTCACGTAAGTAATCTAATGCGTTTTTCAATGCACCTGTGATTGAGTGGTTGTATTCTTGTGCGATAAATACGAATCCATCACAAGCTCCAACTTTTTGTGACCAACCAGCTGCACCTGATGCATCTAATCCTGGTTCACCTAATAGTGGTAATTTGAATTCTGCGATATCAATAATTTCGTATTCTGCATCGCCGCGTTTGTCTGCTAATTCTTTTACCCATTGACCTACTTGCGGACTTACTCTACCTTCACGAGTTGAACCTAAAATGATACCAATTTTAACCATGTTATCTCCTCCAATTTGTTTTTCATCATTATTATTTCCAAATAAACTTTTAAAGAAACCCATTTTTAATTTTTCACCTCCTTAAAAGAATAATAATCAGATTTGGATGTTCCG
>NZ_JBCMNM010000069.1:0-7005 GCF_050459865.1 Rummeliibacillus pycnus | reverse complement strand
CTTTTCCCGTAGGAGTCGCCTTCCTTCGCTCCACAATGAGAAAATTGACTACTGGTGCATAGAAAGATTCAAAAAAATATCAACTATCTCGAATTCAAGATATAAATTTAAAAAAATTATAATTTTTCTGCTTGATATCCAATTCTTTTCATCAATTCTATTGTTTTATCTAATTCGTTTTCTTCAATACACCCAAATATTTTCTTTACGATTGCTTGGTGTTGAGGGAAAATCTGATTCATGAGTTGATTTCCTTTTATTGTTAAGCTTGCATAAGTTACTCTACGATCATTTGGACAATCTCTACGTGTTACAAGTTGTTTTTTCTCCAATTTGTCAATGACATACGTAATGCTACTACTTGCAATCAAAATTTTCTTTCCTACTGTTTGAATCGGTTGATCACCCTTATGATAAAGCAATTCAAGCACCGCAAATTCAGTTGCATTTAGTTGATATGAAGCTACATCTTTTCGAATCACTTCTTGAATAGCTTGGGAGGCACGAAGAATGACTGTTAAAGCTTTTAATTCTTTATTTTCTAGGTTCATTCGTATCACCACTTTTATTATCCTTAATTCTAATATCTTTAATTCGAGGTAATCTTAACACATCCTTAAATTCAAAGTCAACAAGTTTATCCTAATTTTAGTACATTAATTTTTAAGGTTATATTTTACTAGATGATAGATATTTAAATTTTTTCTCTACAGGCGACCCCTTTACGCTGGTGAATTGACGAGACTCCTTGGTCACCTTCGCTCACTTGCGGGGATGGTCTGGTTGGCTTTTCCGCAGAAATCGCCGCATTTATCAATAATATTAATCAAAGCCAATTTTAAAAAGGACAGCGCATTTTCTTGCTGCCCCTTTCATTTGAAATTCATCGATTTTAGTCATCTGGAAAATTCACCGTTGTAGTGAACATTCCTAATTTATTTTCACTCGCAAGATCATCAATCATTTGAGTAATTTCATGTATGGCAGTTTCTTTATCCTTAATTTGTGATCTGACAACTGCTTTTAATTCCTTTTGGTCATTTGAAGTGATAGAAAGAACAAATCCTACTTGATATCCATTTTTCTCTAATTGAGCTGTCGCTTTTTCGATAAAATTTACTTGATCAATTTTTTCTTTCATATTGATTGTCGTTTTTTGATTGTGTTGTTTCATCTCCATAGCTTTCATAGATGGTGTTGCTTCAGAATTAGTAATTAGATGTCCAATTGAAGTGCAAATGAGTAAACCAGCTAACAAGGTGCCATGAAAAATAATTCGACCATTCATTTTCACCATCCCACTCCCTCTCCTTAACCGCATTAATAAACACTATGTCTAACCATTTAAAAATATTTGTATTTTGGTAGATTTCATTTTTTAATATTGGAGAAAGAGGTTGGTTTGTTTTATAGAAATAGAAAGTATTCACTAATTGCGAGGGTTAACAAAGAACTCTTATCATTTTTCTGTCTTCTAGACGAACAATCTTATTTGTAGAAGTCTAATATAATTATTGTTACACTACTCAATGATATTGATTGGAATATAATTTCGAGGTGAAAATGATGATTGAGAATCGTAAATTGATTTTATTTATTGCTATGAGTTTAGATGGTTACATCGCCACAGAGGATGAATCACTTGAATGGTTAGACAATGTTGAGGGAGAAGGAGATACTGGATACTCGGAGTTTTTGGAGACAGTAGACACTATTTTGATGGGAAGAAAAACCTATGATTGGGTTATGAAAAATATTGAGGGTGAATTCCCATATAAAAACGAAGAATGTTATGTATTTACAAAGTCTTCAATTGAAGATACTGAATATGTAAAATTTATTAATAAGGATGTACTTTCTTTTACCAATGAGCTAAAAAAAGCTGATGGAAAAAATATATGGCTTGTTGGCGGAGGCGAATTGATTCATTCGTTTATCAAAAAGAAGCTAATCGATGAAATGATCATAACTGTTGCACCTGTTATTATTGGAAATGGAATTCCACTATTTTTAAATAGTGAGGATCAAATGAATTTATCACTAATTGGAACTCGGAAATATAATCAATTTGTTTCTCTGCATTATAAAGTTAAAAAATAAGTAACTACTATTATTTTAATTTGGTGTGAAGTCTTTAAAATATAGTAGTACTCTTTTTTTCCAACCTATTCGTAACAAAAGATAATTTGATGTCTTTTTACGGATAGGTTACTATTCCAATATTGAAATTTTTTAAGTTAAATCAGCGTATAGATATGATGTAACTTACTATTTAATGAAGTAACATATCTCCCCTAAATCCTCATAAAAACTTCATCACCCAAACCATTTATGGTATATTATGGCTATAAATACATATAGGAGGATGAAATTGAAAAGAAAAGCTTTGTCAAGAAGTCTGTTCCTAAAGCTACCCTTTATTATTATATTCTTTTTGTTATTCACATCTTCTGTATTTGCACTGAGTTGGGCTTATTCTTTTGTATCATGGCATGGCTATGTCTATCAAGTATCAGATGAAAAGATTCCTGTCGAAAAAATTGGTAATGAAATTGGTGAAGTCGATACAATACCAGATAAAATGACTGGGGATTACAATGGCAATGCCTCTAACATCTTTGATATTGGCACAAAGTATTATCAAATCGTTGGTGAAAAAACGGAAGAAGTCATCGCTGTAAAAGATGGTGATAAGTATCTTAAAGCTGCTGTTGAATATAAACAATCCTTTTCCTTTCCATTTTATATAAAAGAACATTCAAAAATGTTTAAATTGCTTAGTTTTGCACTCGCATTTATACTACTATTTATGTTTTTCCGAAAATTAGTTCAAAACAAAAGAAATTAAATGTAGGAGGATTTAATGACAAACAAAAAGAGCATTACTGTAACAACCATCCTATCAGCTTTATTATTTTGTGCATTAATCGTTGCAAGTTCGTTATCACCCATATCTGAATATGGAAAAAACACAAATCAATTTAACTCCCTTGGTATGTGGTCTTCAATTGGAATGATACTCCTTTTCTATGCAATTCCATTATTTATGTATCTTACAGGTTTGACATGGATGAAATATATCATGACTTTTTTATGTGCTTTTGGTATCTTCATTTTTGTCTCCGCTTTGTTTGCTTTCATTGTGTTTGGCATTTTCACGAAAACAACTCCATCGTTAATGAATGTATTCATTGTTTGTGTTTTAGCAATTATTACGAACATAATTTGGTTCTTTATTGCCTTTCATTCTAAAGGAAGTAAAACACCTGTTATAGTCCAACGATAAATTGAACTCCTTTCTATTTATTCTCCATATTCGCAATCCTTTAATAAAAATACAGCCAACAAATGTGGATGTACATTTGCTGGCTGTATAATGAATTAGTTTAATATAAATGAATCGTTGTACATTAGAATGACATCCCCA
This sequence comes from Rummeliibacillus pycnus, assembly GCF_050459865.1. Classification (GTDB taxonomy): domain Bacteria; phylum Bacillota; class Bacilli; order Bacillales_A; family Planococcaceae; genus Rummeliibacillus; species Rummeliibacillus pycnus_B. The sequence continues at coordinate 3,578 of NZ_JBCMNM010000069.1, read as the reverse complement.
ACAGATTATTCGTTATTTAATTTCCCCTTTTTGAAAAGAAATTACTGCTTCATTTACAAAATTAGCTCCCAGTTTTACGGTTCTATTATTTTCATCAATATCTGGATTGACTTCACAAATATTAAAACTTGAAACTTTAGGATCTTCACAAACAAATCGAATGATACCCCTAACAGTGTTAGCTTCTAAACCAAATGGCGATGGTGCGCTAACCCCTGGAGCATGCGCAGCGCTTAAAACATCCATACATAATGTAAATAAAATCACGTCACACTTTTCTATAAATGTTCGGATTTCTTCAACAGTAGATTCTGGTGTCATTTCATCCTCATGTAGATAAGTTACACCTAATTCATCTGCTCGATTAAACAATTCGGTTGTATTTCCATATCGTTGAATACCACAAACAAAATATTTCGCGTTCGGATCTCCATCTAAAATTTGTTTGAACATGGTCCCTGATGATGTTTGATCTTCATATTCACGTAAGTCAAAATGAGCGTCTATATTTAGTAAGCCAATAATAGCTTCTTTTCCTACACTTTCCCTTACCCCCAGATAATGCCCATAAAGTGTTTCGTGACCTCCACCAATCACGATACATTTTGAATTCGCATTTAGTAGATCTTTTACCTGATTACCTAGCTCAAGTTGTGCTGCTTCTAATAACTCACCTTCACATGTGACATTCCCTACGTCAAATAAAAAAGTATCGCTTCCTCTCCAAGGAACATTCGCCAATTGTTTTCGAATTTCATTTGGTGCTTTTCTTGCGCCAATTCTTCCCTTGTTTCTTCTAACACCTTCATCACATTCAAATCCGATTATCGAAATTTTCTTATCAGATATTTGTTTTAACTCTTGCGTAGTGATACATTTTACCGCTTGATGGTATCTAAAACTATCTCGTCGATCCAAATGATCCGTTCTCCCACTCCAAATTGAAGCATCCACTTCTTTGTACATATTGCACACCCCTTAGCACTTCTAAAAAATCTATAATTTTAGTATAAATTGTTTCTAAAATATATAAAGCAATTTTTTTCTATTTTTTGATATGATTGTTTTATACATATCTATAGAAATCATACATACCAGAGGTGAATTCATTTGGAAATCTCCATCACTCTCACAAATAATTATCCGAAATATATTCAAATTTACGAACAGATTAAAAAAGCAATTGTTACGATGAATTTGTCATCTCATAGTAAGCTACCTTCCAAACGTACTTTAGCTGAAAGTCTTGGAGTCAGTGTACATACAGTAAAAGAAGCCTACGAACAGCTAGATGCGGAAGGGTTTATATACAGTAAGGAACGTTCCGGGTATTTTGTTGCACCTTTTGAATTTGAATGGCAACAATCTAATAATACGAAGCCACCTTCCACTTCCATTGAAACCAACTTTTCAAAGATAGATATCGATTTTCATAACGGTCATATTGATACTGCCTCTTTTCCTTTTTCAAGCTGGCGAAAATTATACAACAAACATTTTCAACCAGAAAATTTGATAAATAACACATCTCAAGGCGAACCCTCTCTTCGCTATGAAATCGCCAACTATGTTCATCGTTCTAGAGGAGTTCAGTGCGATCCTTCCCAAGTTTTCATCTATGGAGGAATACAACATCAACTACAGGCAATTTGCCATTTTTTCGGACCTACGATTAGTGCAGGCATTGAGGAGCCTGGTTTTAAACGAGCTCGGGCTATTTTCACACAAAATTGTCTTCACACACATCATATTGCAGTAGATGAATTGGGAGTCACAGTGCCAGCTAAAAAGATTAACTTACTTTATACAACACCAGCACATCAGTTTCCTTTAGGGATGGTTATGTCTGCTGAACGTCGAGCATCCTTATTGAAATGGGCTTTAACAGAAAATGCATATATTATTGAAGACGACTATGATTCAGAGTATCGATTCAAAGGTCTACCTATCCCTTCTTTAGCAAAAATGGATCAATTGCAGCGTGTCATCTATTTTGGCACTTTTTCAAAAACACTAATTCCAACCATTCGAATTAGCTATATGATCTTACCTATAACTCTAGTAGATGCATTTTCAATATTTTATAAAGAACAGAAAACAGTTGTTTCAAAAATAGATCAACTAGTTCTAGCAGATTTCATCTCTCAAGGTTTATATGACAAACACATAGCTAAAATGCGAACACTCTATCGTAAAAAGCAACAGGCAATCATTTCATCAATTGAAACTCATTTATCAAAAAAATTTCAAATTATTGGTGAAAAATCTGGCCTTCATATCGTACTAAAGCTACCAAACTATTTACGTGAAGACGAAGCAATTGAAAAGGCATCTTCTGTTGGAGTACAAATCTATCCAATTTCCACTTCGTATCATCACCCATCCAATCAGCCAATGGTGATGATAGGATATGGTGGATTATCATTCGAACAAATTGAGAAAGGCATATTAAGATTGAAGAAAATTTGGTGCCCTTAATATAAAATATACTTTTCGATTAATCATAAGCTCAAACTTCTAAATTCTAATAATAAATAAAAAAAATAGAATGAGAACATTTAAGTGTTCTCATGCTATTTTTTGCGCTTTAATAATAAGCGAAATTAACCTCCCAATAGTTATGCTATAAATTTAGCAAACCAAGCAATGTAATGCGCGCCAGGGATGAATAAAACTTGAGCAAGAATAGTTCCTAAAAATCTTGATGTCATCATCATGACAGAAGCTCGTTTTAAATCAAGATAACTACCTCTCTTATTTATTACATCATCTGCAAGAATTGAAATTTTAGGATCAATAAAGATAATCAAAAGAATCGTTGCTACACCATTTATTAAACCAGATGCCATTACTGCAGTTGTGGCTCTTTCTGGTACTAAAAGTGCTGCATATAATGCTGATAAAACACCTATTGTATAAATTGACGTAATTAGAATATTGATGATAAATAATTTAATCGGAATATCTCGTAACCCAATTCCCTTTAGATAGGAGAAACTCGGCATACGAATGTGTTTAATCCCGCGTTTCATATATTCAAATGTGAATCCTTTTTTTACTAGAGCAGGGATAGAACCTCTTTCTTCAGCTAAATGAATAATCGCCCGTGAAAATATGGCAACAAATGTAGGTAATAATAACATACCAATCAAAGTTCCTAATGACGCAGCACCAATAATAATACGATACTGATTTTCTACAAAGACTAACGTATTTTCTTTTGGTGCGGTGTCGACCAAACTACCTGTAAATGGTTGTTGCATCATGTTTGCTAATCTCGATACCATTACCATCACATTAAAAAGCGATAGAGCTGAGGCAAGTAATTTAACACGCGCCCCAGATAAACGAACAGCATAAGCAAGTGTTTCAATAGAGTGAATAATAAGAATGAATATTGCGATCATAATTAGTTTGTTTGTTATTAATTCCAAGTGATAACCTACTTTTCATTTTTATAACCATTATTTTATCTTTAGACGACTATGTAGTCTACTGGTTTCAAAAGCTTCCTCACTCACTCCGCTCTAGAGTACTGAAAAATTATTTATATACAAATATTAATCTGGTTTCTGCAT